>JBAQQB010000210.1:0-14591 GCA_049306275.1 Saprospiraceae bacterium
TAAAAAAGCAACCCTCTGCATTGCTCCGTAGCGAGGATTTTGAAAATCCTCGCTACGGAGCAGTATAGGCAGCAACTGGGTGTGCCGAATAAATTCGGACAACCGTTACCGCCAATAAATTGTCGGCACCCTGCGCCAAATAAATTTGGCGCTCCCATTGACGACAATAACCCCCTACAAGATTAGCGCTGGCGGGGGCCGGGGGGTGGAATCGCTACTTTTTGGCACGCTTTTTGGAAATAGAAGAGTATACTGCGTTTGACTAAAGATGTTATTCCATAGTGTGTTGGCCCGGCCGTAAACTAGCGGCGGGCCTTTTTTTATTCTAACAAGAGCAGGTTTGGTGTGGATACATCCTCAACTTCTTATTTCATGCGGTGGAAGTCTTTTTTGCCGCCGGTTTTTTCCATTAATTTCAATTCTTTGATGACGATATCGTGCGAGAGGGCTTTGCACATGTCGTAGAGGGTAAGGGCGGCGATGCTGGCGCCGGTGAGGGCTTCCATTTCCACCCCGGTTTTGGCGTGGATGGTGGCAGTGCAGGAGATGACCACAAGATCTTGGTCGTTGACGCCGATCTCGATCTGGCAGTTGTCGAGCCCCAGGGGGTGGCAGAGGGGAATGAGTTCCCCGGTCTTTTTCGCGCCCATGATGCCGGCGAGGATGGCGGTCTGGAAAACCGGGCCTTTGGGGCTGTTCCATTCCTGCCCCTGCAGGCGGGCGAGCACATCGGGGCCCAGGTCGACCAGGCATTGGGCGCGGGCGGTGCGCAGGGTTGCGTTTTTGGCTCCGACATCGACCATGTGCGGGTTGCCGGATTCGTCGAGGTGGGAAAAGGAGTCGGACATGTTATTTAGTCTTGCAGGTTTCTGTAAAGCCAGAGCGGGAAAACGCTTCCCTTCGGGAAGAAGGACTGGCCCAGCGGAAGTTCCAGAAAACCGTCGGCCAGAACGAGGTTAGCAAGGTCGCCAGAGCCTTTGCCGGCTTCGGGAGTAGCGAGGAGCTGTCCTTCGGCAGAGGCGTTTACCTTAACCTGGAGGAAAAAAGTCAGTGAGGGCTTGAAGTGGAAGTCTTCTGTCAACGCGGCGAAGAGAGGCTTCAGCGGCGGGAGGCCCAGGCTGGCGCGCAGCCAGGGCTGGATGTAGCGCACCGTGCACATGAAGGAGGAAACCGGATTGCCGGGCAGTGCGAAGACCGTCTTGCCGCCTGCGGCGCCAAACCACAGCGGTTTTCCGGGCCTTTGTTGCACTTTGTGAAAAATGCAGGGGATTCCCAGTTGCTCCAATACGCCAGGCACGTGGTCGAATTTTCCGGCGGATACGCCTCCGCTGAGCACCAGCACGTCGAAGCGCTCGAGTGCGGCTTTTAGTTCACGCTCCACTTCCTCCCGGTCGTCGAGGATGTGCAGGAGATCGGCGGATATATTCCAGGCCTGGAAAAGCCCTTGCAGTGCGTAGATATTAGACATGCGGATCTGGTGGGGGAGGGGCTCTGATTCGATGGGCGTCAGCTCGTCGCCGGTGGCGATGAGGGCGATGCGGGGATGGTTGCGCACGAGCAGCAGGGCCTTGCCGATGGTGGCTGCGATACCCAGCTCCGCGGAACCCAGGCGCATGCCTGCCGGTACGATCACCTCTCCCTCCCGCCTGTCGGTACCTTTGAGATGGACGTTTTGCCCGCCTTTCACATCTTCTGTCAGGATGGTAGCCGTGCCGTCTTCGATTTTCAGGTCTTCATACCGGATGACCGTATCGGCGCCTTGGGGCATGATGGCCCCGGTCATGATTTCCTGGCAGCCCTCCGGATCATCGAGCCGCATGGCCGGTACCCCGGCAGCCTGCGTGCCCCGGATGCGAAACTGCCTGCGGCCCTTGCCGAAGGCGTCAAACCGGATGGCGATACCGTCCATGGAGACGCGGTCGAATGGGGGGAAGTCGCGGTCGGCACAGAGCGGTTCTGAGAGAACGCGCCCCAGCGCTTGAGCCAGGGGAAGCTCAATATCACCCCAGGAAGCGGGGTATTGCATGATTTTGTCAAAAGCTTGTTCAACGGTGAGCACGGGTCTGTTTTTTGCGGTGAAAATAGCAAATATGCATTTCAGCCTTGACCGGGAAGCGCCAGTTTGTTCCTTTTGATATCTCCAAACCCAGTGTTCAGGTATTCGATAATGTCAGCTTTGGCTTCCATGCTGAGGTGCGGAAATTTGCGAATGAATTTCAACAGGTCCTTTTTCACGGCCAGTACCTGCATGCGCGCCTGTTCGGAAGGCGGTTGGGGCCCCAGGTAGACGCGCTGCCGGATGTTGGTCAGGCGGTAATCGGGGTTGGGCACGGCATAAGGCGCGTTGACCAATCCGGAAAAATCGAAGTCGAAGGGGATCAGGTAAAACAGGCCGGTCTTTTCGTCGCGGAGCATCTCCAGGTTGCGGCTGGCGACGAGGCTCCAGTCCGTATTGCCGATGAGATACTGGAACAGGCCGTGCACGTCGGGCATATTTGGAGGGAAGTTGCCGTAGTGGAGGTTTAGCGTGTCCACCACGTTCAATCCGAGCCGGTTGGCGCGCATGCGGTCTTCCTCGATCAGCATGCCGATGTGCACCTCATCCGGCCTGCTGTGGTCTTCGTCGGCATAATTTACGCGCACGAGTTGAACGCGGCAGTGGTAGGGCGAGAGCATTTGATAGATTCGGTAGATCAGGTATTCCCGGATAATGCGTTCGCCGCTGTCGGGGTTGTCGAGGCAGTGGGTGACCAGTTTGAGATCGTCGAATGGCAGGAGCCCCGCCTCGCGGAGGTCTTTTTTTGAAAATTCCAGTTTGATGGGCGGGAACTCGCAAATGCGGCGGCGGAATTTTCCCCTGGAGGAAACGCCGGTATCCCAGGAGTCGATGGCGCCGTTGCGGCCGGCAAATTGTAGTTTGCCCTCTATCTCCGTTTCTGTCTTCCGCACGGCCAGCACCGAATCCCAATCGCATGTGATCGTAATCTCCAAAATGGTGTCCTGGCGATGCAGGCGGTCGAACAGGGTGAGGCCCTGTTGTTGGGCTGAAGCCTGCTGGAAGAAGAACAACAGGATTGCGAATGTGGACAAATTTCTCATAGCGGGAGGGATTTGGAAAGACGCTGGAAGTAATGATACAAAATTATTCTAAAAAAACCATTTAATCGCCGGGTATTGGATGCTGGTCGAATCGGCTGGTTTTGAAAGAGAAAGGCGCTTATCTTTGTTTGCATTACCAACAATGTCAGCCATGAAACGCCCCAATTCATCCACTTATGTGAAATTCCTTGCAGGGATCGCAGGCCTGGCGGTTATGGCCTTGCTGGGCATGAAACTGTTTGCTCCCGCAAAAGAAGAAGGGCTTTCCCTTTTTCAATATTTGTCGGAAAATGAGGTTCATGCCATTGATATCCAGGTGGATATGCATTCGGTTTTGGAGAAGGACAGCGTGTGGTTCCCCGCCATATTGTCCTGGCAAGATGCGAGTGGTAGCAAGACCGAGGTACAGGTCGAGCTGGAAGCCCGCGGCAAAAACCGCCGGGAAGTCTGCGAATTTCCTCCCCTGAAGATGCGGGTCGTGCCCGGCGATGGTCATCCTTTCAGGAAAGGATCCTACAAGGTGGTGACGCACTGCCTGGAGGGTTCGGGTGAGTCGCTGTTGCTGCGGGAATACCTGGTGTATCAGTTGTACGGCGCCCTCACGGAAAACAGCTTCCGGACGAATTTGCTGGCAGTGACCTACACCGATAAAAGCGGCGCCGTGCCACCGGTCAGGAGCCGCATCATCCTGCTGGAGGGCAAGAAAGAAATACTGGCGCGCCTGGATGCCACCGACCTGGAGGCAGAGGAGCCTGTGCGCGAGATCTCGGCCACCGACTACCATCTCTTTGCCGTGTTTCAATTCATGATTGGCAATACCGACTGGAATCTGGACAAGGAGCACAATGTGCGCCTCATCGCCCGTGGGGAAAACGCGCTTCCCATCCCCGTGCCTTACGATTTCGACCGCTCGGGGCTGGTGAACGCTCCTTATGCGGAGCCGCACCCCATGCTTCCGATCGATAATGTGCGCGAGCGTTTTTTTCAATGGAGGGGTAAGGATCGCAAGCAGCTGGAGCCCGTGTTGGCTCTTTTCCGGGAGCGCCATGACCGGTTGATGAACCTGATTTGGGAAATGGAAGAACTTCCGCTTGCCGAGCGGCAGGATATCGTAAGGTACCTGGAAGAATTTTTTGAAAATATGGACCTGTTGTTGACTGAAGGCCGCTACAATTCCGGTTGGGGGCAGTTTGTGGTTCAGGGTGAAATCGGTTAAACCTGACAGAGCGCCCTGGCCAGTTCAGCGGCCAGCCTGGCGTTGTTCAGCACGAGTCCGATATTGGCTTTCAGGCTGGCGCCGGCGGTGGCTTTTTCCAGGTATGCCAGCAGATAAGGCGTAATTGCTTTGCCTTTGATTCCCTCCTTTTGCGCCGCTTTCAGGGCCTCGCTAATTTTTTCCTCCATTTGCGGGAAGGCGAGCTCCATTTCTTTGGGGATGGGGTTGGCCACGATGATGCCGGATGCCTGGGGCAATGCCCAATGACGGGTGAGCACTGCTGCCAGTTCGGAGGGCGTATCTGCCCGCCCGTCGACCGGCAGCCCGCTATGGCGGCTGAAAAAGGCCGGGAATTCGTCTGTTTGATAGCCGACGATGGGTACGCCGGCGGTTTCCAGGTATTCGAGGGTAAGGGGCAGGTCGAGGATGGACTTTGCGCCAGCGCACACGACGGCCACGGGCGTATGGGCCAGTTCGCGCAGGTCTGCGGAGATGTCGAACGATTGCGGGGCCTCGCGATGCACGCCTCCGATGCCGCCGGTGGCGAAGATGCGGATGCCTGCCATGTGGGCGATGAGCATGGTGGCGGCCACGGTGGTGGCGCCGGTTTGTTTTTTTGCGAGCGTCAGGGCGATATCGCGGCGGCTGACTTTGCGGGCCTGATTTCCCGTTTGACCGAGCCGTTCGATCTCGGCCGGGCTGAGACCGACGCGGATGGCGCCGTCGAGCAGGGCGATAGTGGCGGGGATGGCGTCGCCGTGGCGCAAGGTTTGTTCCACAAGCAGGGCTGTTTCCACGTTTTGCGGGAAGGGCATCCCATGGGTGATGATGGTGCTTTCGAGGGCTACTACCGGCATTCCCTGCCGGATAGCCTCGGTGATCTGGGGAGCGATGTGCAGGTTGGGGTGCATCGGTCGTCAGGCGTTGGCCAGGCTGCGCAGCTTTCCGGTGTCGAGGAGCCGGATGTAATCCTGGCGCAGCGCGATGGCTTGTTCCCTGTCGAGATGGCGCAAGGCGATGGTGAGGGTAAGGTTGGCGATCCGGCTGCGCGAGAGGATGTCGGTCAGGGGTATTTCAGCGTCACCGCCGGCAGCGCCTGGCGGGCAGAGTTCGAGAATAGTATCGGCCACGCGGCGCCTGGAGATCTCCTGGACCAGTTTGAGGAGCTGTTTTTCCTGTTCCTTCACCTGGTTGGCCAGCAGTTGGATGAAGCGAATGGAGAAGGAGCGGTTGAACAGGAGTAGCAGGAAAAAGTCGCTTTTGGAAAGCATGGAGACCTCTGCGGGCTCGAGGACCTGGGCGTGGTGCAGGTAGTTTTGGCCGCTGATGAGGGCTTTATAGCCAAAGAAGCTCCCCTTTTCATGATCGGTAAAGACGGCGGGCGGCTCAGGCTGGGGCCTGTAGAGGCGCACTTTCCCGGAGGCCAGGAAATACAGGTATTCCGGGCTGTCGTTTTCGCGAAAGATGAACTGTCCGGCTTCGTATTTGCGGATGCCTGGCTGGACGTTGGTATCCAGGGGCAGGCCGCCTTCTTGCCGGGCCTGGAAGAGGAAGCTGTTGAGCCCTTCGTAGGATTTCTGGAACGGCTGCTTGAGCAGATGGCTCTTGAGCAGCCTTACCTGAATGGCCTTTAGCAGGTCCTGTTCTTCGAAGGGTTTTGTCAGGTAGTCGTCGGCGCCCAGCAGCATACCCCTTCGGATGTCTGCCTTATCGGCGCGGGCGGAGAGGAAGATGAAGGGGATGGCGGCGGTTTCGGGATGTTGGGCCAGGGTGGCCAACACTTCATATCCGTCAATGCCGGGCATCATGATGTCGCAGAGGATGAGGTCGGGTTGTAATGACAGGGCCTTTTGTACCCCCGTTTCTCCGTTGGGGGCACAAAACACTTCATAGTTGCATAGCTCCAGGAGCTCCTGCAAGTTTTCCCTGACTTCGAGATGGTCTTCTATGATGAGGATCTTGTTCATTGGAACCGGAACCTGATGTGGTCATGAAATTAGCCTAAAGTTGGACAAAGTTTTCGATTTCGGACCAGATTTTTCACTGAAAAATTCTGCCGGCAGGCTCGATTTGAGCCGTTTTTTGTGTAACAAAATATTTAAGTAATTTATTTTCAGTGCGTTGATTGTATTCGTGTTTGCATAATTTTTACAATGACAAAAATCATTGCCAGTGCTGATGATAATCACCACATTTTTTTCACCGGAATGGTACATTATGGCCGACAGGCCGGATCCCGGATGCCGTAAACCAAGACGAATGTTATGGGATGGGTGATTGGGTTTTCCGTTGTAGTTGCGTTGATCGTGGCATTTATGCTCCTCCCCGTGGAGGTGGAAGCCAATAGTGAGAAGGCGGTATACCGGGCAGGCATCAGGAGATTAATTGATTTCCGGTTGTTGCCGGAGCGCGAAGGGTGGAAATGGGGCCTTCGCATCGGGTGGTGGAAAAGGGAATATCAGCTGGACCTTTTGTCGGAACGGAAACCCCCGAAGGCTGCGAAACCCAGGAGGAAGAAGAAATGGAGCCTGCGCCCGGCAGCAGCCTGGAAGAAAGGCCGGAGGCTGCTGGCCAGTTTCAGGGTGAGGCGCTTCCTTATCAATCTTGACACCGACGACTTTATCCTCAACGCTTACCTGTATCCGATTTTTACCTTGCTCAATGGCAAAAACCGGCGTCTGGCGATCAATTTTCAAGGGCAGACGGTCGTGGACATTTTCCTGACGAACCGCGTCTGGCGGCTCATTTGGTTGTTAATTCGTTGAAAATCATAATTTTGTAACCCAAAAATCTTGAAAATGAAACTGATGAACATGGATGAAGTACTGGCCAAAGTGACTGACTTCATCAAAAATGAGGTAAAAACTGAAGCGATCGTCGGCAAACCCTTCAAACTGGGAGAATTTGACTGTGTTCCCGTGATCCGGGTGGGCATGGGCTTCGGCTCGGGCGAAGGAGAAGGCGAAGCTGTGAAGGCTGGCCACGGCGATCTGGGCGGCGTAGGCGCCGGCTTGGGCATGGAGCCCCTGGGCTTCCTGGTATCGAGAGGCTCGGAGATCACCTTTGTGAGCACCAAACTGAACAAGGGCATCAACGCAGCCTTTGAAAAACTCCCCGAACTGATCGAAAAGTACATGGAAGCCCGTCTCCATGAAAAAGATTCCGTTCCTGCCTGATACGCCCCGATGAACGGATGAAAGGAGAGGCGCGACCTTTTGGGCCGCGCCTCTCCTCATTTTTACCTGATCATCCAAAGCGCTATATCGGGTGTGTGGCGGATAAAGGACTCCGCGACGGTGCCGGCCTTGATCTCCTCTGCTTCCGAATGGCTGCCGGCCCCCATGACCACGAGGTCGAAGCGCTCTTCTCTGGCGTAGCGGCTCAGCGCCGTGGCGATCTCGCCAGCCCTGGCCGGATGAATTTCGGAACTGACCGAAAAGGGCGCTTCCGGCAGGTTTTCTTCCAAAAAGGCCTGAAAGGCTTTTTCCCGCTGGATATATACTTCCCTGGCCAGGTCGTTCAGGGCGCCGGCGCCAGCCAGGTATTTGGGTTCGGGCAACTCGTAAAAATGGAGGCAGGTGATGCTGGCGGGCTTATCCTGCCGGGCCGCCAGGGCGCAGGCCTGCCGGAAAGCCCGGACTGATGGCGCTGAAAAATCAACGGCCACCAATATCTTGCCGATGCGGGGGCGGAAAAAGGAAGGCACGATGAGCAGGGATTGAGGCACGACCCTGACCAACTCCGGCGCAAGGGAGGCCTGTTCCATCCGGCCGATACAGACCAGGTCTGCCTGGAGATCGGAGGCGGTGAGCGCCAGTTCATCAGCCACCTGGCCTTCCCTGACTTCAAATTCCCAGAAAATGCGATCGGCGGCGGCTACATGGCCATCCACCGCCTGCTTCATAGACCTGACCCAGGCGGCGCCGAGCTCTTGCCCGGTGGCCTCCGGCGAATGGGGCGCCAGGTCTTCAAACCGCAATACGACGTGCAGCAGGAAAGCCGATTCGATCGGCGCCCATTTGCTGATCATATCAACATAGTCGAGAACTGACCGGTCGCTCTCTTCAGAGGACCATCCGATGAGGGCCTGCCGGATCAGCAGGGGCGGGATGGGGGCGGGGCGGACAAAATCGTTTGCCATGGCTGATTGGGTATGCGCTTACGAAATTAGGGCGATCGCGCAAACCATGAGATGACAAAAGTCATTGATATTAGTGCTAAGTTTGTACCGGAAAACCCATACGCATGTACGAGTTTCACCGGGACAAAGCCAGGTATTTCAATTTTCAATATCTCACCGCCAGGGATTACATCATCCCTTTCGTGGAACAGGTCGTGCCTCTTCGCGAGGGCATGCGCGTCCTGGAGATCGGCTGCGGCGAGGCCGGCGTGCTGAAGGCCTTTCTCGAACGCGGTTGCGAATGCACGGGCGTCGACCTGGCCGCAGACCGTATCGCGCTGGCCGGAGAATTCCTGGCAGCGTACCAGGGGCGCGTCCGCTTTTTCTCCAAAAATATCTACGACGCCGATACTGCCGGCGATTTCGGTTATCGATTCGACCTCGTCATCCTCAAAGACGTCATCGAGCACATCCACGACCAGGCGCGTTTTATGGAGCGGATGCAGGATTTTCTGGCGCCCGGCGGCGTGGTGTTTTTCGGCTTCCCGCCCTGGCAGATGCCCTATGGCGGGCATCAGCAGATCTGCGACACCCGGCTGCTCGCCGTGTTGCCTTACTACCACCTGCTGCCCGCCCGGGCCTACCGCTTCGTTCTCGGCCTCTTCGAGAAAAACCCGGTCAAAATTGCCAACCTCATGGAGATTCACCAAACGGGCATTTCCATCGAGCGCTTTGAGCGCATCGTCGCGGAAAAAGGGTACCGGCAACTTTCCCGGAGGTTTTACCTCGTCAATCCCATTTACCAGTACAAATTCGGCGTCAGGTCACGCGAACAGGCGGCCTGGCTCGCGAGGATCCCTGTTTTGCGTAACTTTTTGACTACCTGCATGTATTATCTTATCGAGAAAAAGCAATAATGGAAATAGTCGTTATTTTCTTCCTTACCCTGCTGAACGGCCTGTTTTCCCTTTCGGAAATCGCGCTGGTCTCCGTCAAGCGAAGCCGCATCGAACAGAAAGCGATGAAGGGTCAGAAGAACGCCATTGTCGTACTCAAACTGCTGGAGCGGCCGGAAAACTTCCTCTCCTCCGTACAGGTCGGCATCACCCTGATCGGCATCATCGCGGGCGCCTACGGTGGCGCTACGCTGGTCGACGATTTCAAACCCTGGGTGGAGCAGTTTGCCCTGCTTGAGCCGTATGCCCAGGAAATCTCCATCGTGCTGATCATTGGCGCCATTACCTATTTTACCATCGTGATCGGTGAGCTGATCCCCAAGACCATCGCACTGAACAATGCCGAGCCCATCGCTTTGCTCTTCGGGCCCTTCGTCAGGTATTTTACCCTGATCACCTACCCGCTGGTCAAACTTCTGTCTTTCAGCACGCGTGTTGCGTTGCGCTTGCTGGGCGTCAAGGAGAAGGAAGGCGATGTGTTGACGGAAGAAGAGCTGCGGCAGCTGATCAAAACCGCTGGCAAACAGGGGGTCTTTGAGCACGACGAAAGCCGCATCCACCAGAATATTTTCTATTTCACCGACCTCAAGGCCCGCAACCTCATGACCCACCGCACCGATGTGGAATGGATCGATCTCGATGACAGTCCGGAACAGATCGAGGAGCAGATCAGGGAAAGCAACTTCTCGACCTTTCCCGTTGGCAAGGAGTCGATCGACGAGTTGCAGGGTATACTCAGGGCCCGGGATTTTTTCGAGCACTGCAAGGACCCCGGATTTTCGATTCCCGGCATTTTGCAAAAGCCCCTTTTCATTCCCGAGATACTCCCGGCGATCGATGTGTTGCGCCTTTTCAAGACGCACAAACAGTACCTCGGGGTCGTGGTGGATGAGTTTGGCTCCTTCGAAGGCATTGTGACTTTGCACGACCTCACCACCGCCATTCTGGGCGAGTTGCCGGCGACGGGAGAGGAGGATGAGCCCGATTTTTTTGTGCGCGACGAATCGTCCTACCTCGTGCAGGGCTCCATTTCCATTCCCATGATCAACGACCATTTGGGGGAGGAGTGGATAGAGGAAGACCCCGAGCATTATGGAACCCTGGCCGGGTTCATCATTTTCAAGCTCAACCGCATTCCATCTGCGGGAGACAAGCTCGAATACAAAGGCTACCTCGCCGAGGTCGTCGACATGGATGGCCGCAGGATTGACAAGATATTGTTGCAGCGAAAATAAAGTCATGGAAAAGATCGGGCTCTACCCCTTTACAATTCAACCCTATCAGGTTGATTTTCAGCAGAAAGTCACTTTAATGGGCCTGGGTTTTTACCTGTTGGAAAGCGCAGGTATTCATGCGGACCAGCGTGGATTCGGGTTGCGCGACCTGTTGAAAAGGGGCAGGGCCTGGTTCCTCACCCGCCTGGCCATCCGGATGGAGCGTTACCCCTTGCAGTATGAGAAGATATGGATCGAGACCTGGGTGGAAGAGGTGGGCGATGTGTTCACCAGCCGCAATTTCAAGGTACTCGATGAGCGGAAGGAGGTGATCGCGGGCGCCAGCAGTTCCTGGGCCATGATCGACCTGCGGTCGCGGCGCCCTGAACCGCTAAAGGAGCACCTCAGCGACGACCACGTGCTGCGCGGCCACCCCTCTTTGGTGGAGCGCACGGAAAAAGTGCCGCCCCTGAGCCCCGATAATCTGGAGATCAGGCCTTACCGCGTGGCATACAGCGATCTTGATATTATGCGACATGTCAACAGCATTCGCTACATCCAGTGGATGCTCGACTTGTTTCCGCTCGATTTGTTCGAGGAGCGGCAAGTCAGGCAGTTGGACATCAACTACATGGCGGAGACCAATTTCGGCGACGAGATAGAATTTCGAAAAGAGGCCAGGGAGGAGCGCCGGGATTACCTGGTGGAGATGGTGAAGGGGGAAAGGCAGTCGCCCGTATGCCGCGGGCGGGTGCGATGGGAGTGAGGGGTTGGCCGGTTGGCCGGCCAACCGCTTATCCTAGCGGACTTGCTTCGGAATAGAGTCCATTTTCGGCTGAGGCTTATTGGATTTCTTGGTGCGTTTCTTGCCGTGAGAGCCTCTCCACAATTTCCCTTTGGTGGATCTTTTATCGCCTTTGCCCATGATGAATGAGTTGTTAAGGGTGAATGAATAGGCCAAAAATAAAAAAAATATGGCAAAGGAGTTAGTGATTTGAGGTGACACCTCGGTTCTGGCTGGTTATCAGTTGATTAGGAGGTGACACCTCGGTTCTGGCTGGTTACCAGTTGATTAGGAGGTGACACCTCGACTAGTATTGATAATCAGACAGTTAGGAGGTGACACCTCGATATTTGCTTGATTTTCAGAGATTTAAAGGGTGTTGTCACCACTTCTCCAGCAAATCCGCAATCTTGCGGTCGTTCGACAGGCGGGGGACTTTATTTTGGCCGCCGAGCTTGCCCTGGCTCTTCATGTAGTTGCGGAAGGCGTCGCGCCTGAGCGGGGTGATCTTTGCGGAGCGGAGTATTTTGCCTTCGATGAGGTCCTGGTAGTAGATGTTTTGGCCGGTCATGGCCTGGTCGAGCGCGCGCTCGAGCGCGGGGAGGTCGGCAGGTATTTCCTCGAATTCGATCAGCCATTCGTGGTAGGGGAGGCCGCCTTCGGGCGGATTGACCTGGGGCGCTACGGTAAATTCTACCACCCGCACGGAAGTGCCGGCGATCGCTTGTTTGAAAGCCTCTTCCACCTCCTTGCCGATCACGTGTTCGCCGAAGGCGGAGATGAAGTGCTTGGTGCGGCCGGTGACGACGATCCGGTAGGGCGATTTGGAGACGAATTGCACGGTGTCGCCGATGTTGTAAGCCCATAGCCCGGCGTTGGAACTGAGCAGCAGGGCGTAATTGACCCCGGTTTCCACCTGGGACAGGGAGAGGCGGGTGGGGTTGTCGTTGAAGATCTCTTCGGCGGGCACAAATTCGAAGAAGATACCGGAGGCTGCGTTGAGCAGGAGGCCGGGCTCCGCCTGGCTGTCCTGAAAAGCCAGGAAACCTTCGGAGGCAGGGTAGGTCTCGACGCTGTCGAGCCGCTTGCCCACCAGTTCTTCCAATCCCGCGCGGTAGGGCTCGAAGTTGACGCCGCCATACACAAAAACGGAGTAGTTGGGGAAGACGTCCTTGATATATTTTTTCCCCGACCGCTCCAGCAGTCTTTCGTAATACATCTGCACCCAGGGCGGGATGCCGCTGATGAGCCGCATATCCTGGCCGAGGGTTTCATCGACGATGGCTTCGACCTTTACTTCCCAGTCTTCGATGCAGTTGGTTTTGTAGCCGGGCAGCTGGCTGCTCTTGAGCCAGGCCGGCACCAGGTGGTTGGCGATGCCCGAGAGGCGGCCGGTGAGGATGCCGCCCGTGCGGCCGAGCTCAGGACTGCCGGATAGGAAGATCATTTTACCGTCCATCCACTGCCCCTTTCCCGTTTGGGCGTAATAGTTGAAAAGGGCATTGCGGGCGGTCTGGAAGTGGTTGGGAAGGCTTTCCCGGGTAATGGGGATGTACTTCACGCCGGAAGTTGTGCCCGAGGTCTTGGCGAAGTATACCGGTCTGTTTTTCCACAACACATGATGCTCTCCGGCGATAATGCGGTCGATATAGGGCCGGAAGCCTTCGTAGTCGCGAATGGGTACCTGCTCGCGGTAGGCCTCATAGGAAGTTTGAGGCGTAATTCCGTGGTCTTTGCCGAAAGCGGTGCGGGAGCCTTCCCGCATGAGCATCCGGAAGACCTGATCCTGAGCCTCCACGGCGTACGACGACCAGCTTCGGATATTTTTGGCGATGTGGCGGGCAAACGGCCGGATGAGCGCAGATTTCCAACCCATGACAACGGTATTTTGGTTTATGGCAAATCGCCCAGTTGGGGGCGGATGACGATGTCTTCGACGACGGCGGCGGGGCTCATAGACCAGGCGCTCCAGACGGCGTTGGCGATATCCGCCGCCTGCATGAGGCGGTCTTCAGGAAAATCGGCCCCGGCCCAGGAAGCCGACCAGGTGGCCCCGGGCATGATAGAGGTGACCTTGATGCCCTTGTCTTTCAGCTCTTCGCGCAGGTTTTTGGAGAAGCCCAGCAGGGCAAACTTGGAGATGGAGTAAGACCCTCCGTCGGGGTATGCGTGGAGGCTGGCAATAGAACACATATTGAAAATATGCCCTTTCCCGGTCTCCAGCATGGAAGGCAGCAGGGCCCTTGTGAGGTGGTAGGCGCTATAGAGGTTGACGCTGATCATCTCCTCCAACCTGCCCTCGGGTTCGTCGTGGATAGCGCCCGGCAGGAAGGCGCCCGCGTTGTTGACTACCACGTCGGGTCTGCCGCCTTGGCGCAGCACTTCAGCGGCGAAGGCTTGGGCCTGCACTTTGTGCCGGAGGTCGGCAGCAAAGGTAAGCAGTTTGCAATCCGGGAAGGCGGCGGCGTAGTGCGTCCGCATTTTGGCGAGGTCTGCCTGGTTTCGCGCACAGGCGGCCACGTGGAAGCCGCGGGAGGCGAATTCATCCGCTATGGCCCTGCCAATGCCTTTTGTCGCGCCGGATACAACGATATACATAATTGACTGTTGTTAAGTGATGTTCTGTTGGGCAAAGGTAAGCCCCTGCCCATTGAAAATTGTCAATTAATTGTTCAAATTTGTGCCCCGTCAGGAATCAAAATAAAATGCCATGACGCCAAACCTGAATTTTTCGGTAAGGGGAAAGGTGGTGCTGAAAGTGCGGCTCATCCTTTACAACAAGGGCAAGATTTTGCTGTTGAAACAGACCAAGCAGAAAGGCGGCAACTACACCCTCGTTGGCGGCACGGTGGAGCAAATGGAATACGCCCAGGAGTCGCTGATCAGGGAGAGCCTGGAAGAGGCGGGGATTATTTTGCGACCCAAAGACCTGCAACTGGTGCACGTTTTGCACAAGAAGACGGCGATGAGCCAGCGGATCACGCTTTATTTCAAGGCTTCGAAATGGGAGGGGGCGCTGCAGTCGCGCGAGCCCGAGAAGTTTAAAGAGGTGGAATGGTTTGCGCTCGACAAGCTGCCCAAGAACCTCACCGGCACCGTCAGGCATGTGATGAAGGAATACCGCAGGGGGAGTTTTTATTCGGAATACCGGAAATAAGGGCGTTCATCGTCGATCGTTTATCGTTTACATAAACGATAAACG
>JBAQQB010000211.1:0-16697 GCA_049306275.1 Saprospiraceae bacterium
CTCGACGATAAACGGCATTTTACATGATAGTCATTACCCTCCAACGCCCCAAATGCATCGGCTGCAACTACTGCGAGGAGTTGGCGCCCGAGTTTTTCCGGATGAGCAAAAAAGACGGAAAGAGCACGCTGCTGCACGCCACGGAGAAAAAGGGCTTCCACACGGCCCGCACGCCATCCGACCAGGCGGAAGAGGCGCTTCAGGCCGCGGCGAAGGCCTGCCCGGTGAAGATCATCAAGCTGACGAAGGTTTAGTTTTCAGTTTTCAGTGTTCAATTTTCAGTTGATTTTGAAAACTGAAAACTGAAAATTAAAAACTGAAAACTAAAAATAACCTCTTTCAAGGCTCAGGTTTTTTTGGTAACTTGAACTCCCCATACCATTAAAACCAAAATTATGAAAACACTCATCGCCGGCTCTACAGGCCAACTGGGCTACGCCATTGTGCGAAAGCTCTCCGCCACGCCTCATCAGGTCGTGGCCCTTCACCGCCCTTCCTCCGACATTTCCGCATTGAAACAAGTCCAGGGTATTTCCCTGGTTAAGGGCGACTTGCTGGACCCCGCCTCCCTCAGCAAGGCCCTGGAGGGGATCGACGTCGTCATTTCCACCGCCAACGCGGCCGTTCCTACCAATAAGCGCGACACTTTCAAAAACGACGTACTCGGCCACCGCAACCTGATCGAAGCCGCCGAAAAAGCGGGCGTGAAGCAGTTCATCTTCACCTCCGTCATCTCTTTCGGCCCCTACGACCACAGTGTGCCGCTGAGTCGCGCCAAACGCCAGACCGAAGCCGATCTGGCTTCCTCCGGCATCCCCTTCACCATTTTCCAGCCCCCCGCCTTCATGGACATCTACTTAGCGTTTTTCGGAACGGAACTACCCCTCCAAGGCGCCGTCGTCTCTTCTATCAACCGCCCCTACAAGTTCATGAACTCCTTCTACAACGGCATCCGGAAAAACATCGAGACCAAAGGCCTTATCGGCATCATCGGCAAAGGCGGCCAGCCCTCCTCCTTCATCGCCGTAGACAACGTCGCCGACTTCCACATCAAGGCCATCGGTAACCCCGCCGCACTCAACCGCATCATCCCCATCGGCGGCCCCGAGGCCCTCACCGCAATGGACGTAAAAGAGCTTTTCGAAGAATTATACGGAAAAACCCTCAAGGTCAAATCCACCCCGCCCCTCATCCTGGGTATCATGTCGCGCATCCTGTCGCTGTTCGACGTCAACGCCTCCAATATCCTGGCCATGCAATACGCCGGCTCGAAAGTCTCCGGCGAAGTGCCCAACGCCCGCGCCACCGCCGATGAATTCGGCGTGAGGCTGATCAGCGCCAAGGAGTTTCTTTTATCGTGTAAGAATGCAGGGTGAAAGGAAAAGGTGAGGAGATGAGATCACCTTTTTTTATTTGCATTTTCCAAAACTTCTTCATTACTTTGCATCACAAAGTACTTTTATGCCTACAAACAACGCTCTCTCAGATCTTGCCGAAATACGCTCCATCATGGAGCGCTCAACGAAATTTCTGTCCATGAGCGCCGCTTCGGCGGCGGTGGCGGGGATGTATGCCCTGGGAGGCGCCGCCCTGGCCTGGAACACCCTGCGCAAAGGCGAGCACAAGCCGCACGCCTTGTTGCTGATGGCCATTGCGGTCTTTCTCATGGCCCTGTTCACCACGCTTTGGATGAGCTACCGCAAGGCCCGGAAGGAAGGCCAAAAGCTCTGGAACCGCGCCGCGATCCGCCTGTTCCTCAACTTCGCCATTCCGATGGCGGCGGGCGGCATCTTCATCCTGCTGCTCTACGCCCGCGGCTTCTACTCGCTCATCGCGGCCAGCACCCTGCTGTTCTATGGCATGGCCCTGCTCAACGCCGGCAACTTCACTTTCAGCGATATCCGCAAACTCGGCATCGCGCAGATGGCCCTCGGACTCCTCGCCGCCGCCCTTCCCGGCTACGGCCTCCTGTTCTGGGCCCTGGGCTTCGGCCTCCTCCATATCGTCTACGGCGCACTGATGTACCTGAAATACGAGAAACCGTGAAAGACTACCTCCAGGACCTCCATAAAGCCTTCGAAAGCCGCGTCAGGCTCGGCATCATGTCGGCCCTCATGGTCAATGAGGCCCTCGACTTCAATGCCCTCAAGGAACTCCTCGACGTCACCGACGGCAACCTGGCCAGCCATACCCGCGCCCTCGAACAGGAAAAATTTATCCGCGTCGACAAGTCTTTCATCGGCCGCAAACCCAATACCCGGTTCTCTATCACCCAGGCCGGAAGGCTTGCTTTTGAAAAGCACCTGGAGGCACTGGAGAGAATGTTGAGGGAGGTGAAAGAGTGAAAGAGTGAAAGGGTGAAGGGTGAAGGGTGAAAAAAAGTAATGCTTTGAGTTACAAAGTTCTTTATAACTGAAAATTAAAAACTAAAAACTGAAAACTATGTCCCCAGAATCTCCCTCCCCCATTTCCCGCTTCTCTGCCTGGTTGAAGCAATCGCTCTTCGTCAAATTGGGCTCTATCGGTTTTTTGGTGCTTATTCTCCTGCTGCCCAACGCCATGATACAGGAACTCATACGCGAAAGGCAGTACAGGCAGGACGAGGCCGCCAACAGCGTGAGCCAGTCGTGGGGCGGGCCGCAAACGATCACCGGGCCGGTGCTGAGCATTCCCTACACCACCTGGATTGAACAAAGCGACGGGAAGCGCACGGGCGTGAAGGAAGTCGCCCATTTCCTGCCCGAACAGCTCTCCGTCGACGGGGAGCTGACGCACCAGGTGCGGCAGAAAGGGATATTCGACGTGGTGCTGTTTCAAAGCGGCCTCAAGCTGGAAGGGCATTTCCCCAAGCCCGACTTCGACGCGCTGCATATCAACCCCGAGGACGTGCACTGGGAACAGGCGCAGCTATCGCTGGGCATCTCGGGCATGTCAGGTATCAAATCGGCCATCGCCTTCAACTGGGCAGACCAGGAACTGCGCATGGAGCCGGGCACGGCACACCCGAAACTGCTCCAGGCTGGCGTCAGCGCCGCTGTAGCGGCTGGTCCTTCCGATGAGCGCTATGCCTTCTCCATCCCCCTCCAACTCAACGGCAGCCACTTTCTGCATGTAGAACCCGTAGGGAAGGAGACCTCCGTCAACTTCCGCTCCGGCTGGCCATCGCCGGGCTTCGAAGGGGCCTTCCTGCCCGACCAGCGCGAGATCAGCGATGGCGGATTCACCGCATCGTGGAAAGTGCTCGACCTCAACCGCAACTACCCGCAAAGCTGGAAGAACGAAGCCTTCAACCTGGGCGAATCGGCCTTCGGCGTGCGCCTCGTGCAGCCGGTCGACGAATACCTCAAAAACGAACGCTCGGCCAAATACGCCATTCTGGTAATCGGCCTCACCTTTCTGATCTACTTTTTCTTCGAAATACTGCGGAAGTTTCACATCCACCCCTTCCAGTATTTCCTCATCGGCGTGGCGCTCAGCGTGTTCTACCTGCTGCTGCTCTCCCTCTCCGAATACATCGGCTTCAATATGGCCTACCTGGCGGCAACCGTGGCCACGATCGGCCTCATCGCCGGCTATAGCTCCTCTTTCCTCAAGTCGGCAGGCCTCACCCTGCAACTCACCCTGCTCCTTTCTGCCATCTACGGCTTCATCTTCATCGTCCTCCAACTCGAAGACTACGCCCTGCTCGCAGGCTCTGTCGGCATTTTCGCCGCCCTGGCCGCTGTCATGTACTATTCGAGGAAAGTGGATTGGTACTCTATTGGTGAAGAGTGAAGGGTGAAGGGTGAAGAGTGAAAATTTAATGCAGCTTTTTGCGTTCTAACACCGTTCTATCACTGTACCAAACTACCATTTTATGAAACGCATCCAATTGGCAGCTGCTGCGATCCTCCTGATTTTCGCGGCAGGGTGTTACAAAGACTACTCGCTGAATGACGGCATTTACTTTGAAGGCGGCGGCGACCGTTTCAACGACTTCGAAGAAAACCAGTTCGTCAATGTCGCCGACCAGCCCGTATCGACCTTCTCCATTGATGCCGACGGGGCTTCCTATGCCTATGTGCGGCGGATGATCAATACGGACAACGACGTGCCCAAAGCCGCCGTGCGCACCGAAGAACTCATCAACTATTTCCCGCTCAACTACGACCAGCCCAGCGGCGGCGCGCCCATCGCGGTAAACGGCGAGGTGGCGGATTGTCCCTGGGCCGAGGGCCACAAGCTCATCCGCATCGGCCTGCAAGGGAAAACCATCCCCAACCTGCCGCCCTCCAACATCGTGCTGCTGATCGACGTGTCGGGCTCCATGAGCAGCGACGACAAACTCGAACTGCTCAAGGAAGGCTTCGAGATACTGGTCGATCAGTTCGACGCTCAGGACCGCATCGCCATCGTCACCTACGCGGGCTCGGCCGGCGTGGTGCTGGAATCGACCCCAGGCGACGAGAAGACCAAGATCAAAAAGGCCATCAATAAACTGGGCTCGGGCGGTAGCACCGCAGGCGCCGAAGGCATCATCACAGCCTATGAAATCGCCCAGGAAAACTTCATCCCCGGCGGCAATAACCGCATCATCATCGGCACCGACGGCGACTTTAACGTGGGGCCCTCAAGCCAGGAAGAACTCGTTTCCCTGATCGAAGAAAAACGTGAGCTCGGCATCTTCCTCACCGTACTGGGCGTGGGCTCGGGCAACCTCAACGACGGCATGCTCGAACAAATCGCCGACAACGGCAACGGAACCTACGAGTACATCGACAACCTCGAACAGGCCAAGAAGGTCTTCGTCTACGACTTCGGCAAACTCTATACTGTAGCCAAGGACGTAAAGGTACAGGTGGTCTTCAACCCCGATATCGTTTCCCAATACCGCCTCATCGGCTATGAAAACCGCCTGCTCACGGAAGAGGAATTCGAAACCGACTCCACCGACGCCGGCGAGATCGGCGCAGGGCAAAACATCACTGCCCTCTACGAGATCATCCCCACCAACTCCGGACTCGACAACGTGCCCACCTTCACCATCGACTTCAAATACAAGGAACCCGATTCAGATGTCAGCATCCCCCTCCAGCTCGACATCTTCGACGAGGGTAAATCCTTCAGCGAGGCCAGCGAACACCTGCGCTTCACCTCCAGTGTCGCAGCCTTCGGCATGCTGCTCCGGCAGTCAGCCTTCTCCGGCAACGCCTCCTACGAAAAAGTCATCGAATGGGCCAACGGCAGTAAGAGTTACGACCCGAACGGGTTCAGGGAGGAGTTTGTGGAGTTGGTGGGGAAAGCTTCGGATTAGTTTATAAGTTTATGGGGTTAGAAGTTTAGAAAAATTAAACTTCTAACCCCATAAACTTATAAACTCCTAAACAACCACCGCCTTATCGCCTCCCCCCTTACCTTTTTTTTTATTCACCCTGTAATAAAGCCATCCCGTCAGGACAGAGGCGAGGCCAAGGGTGAGGGTGATAAGGGGCAGGGAACCCAGGTTCTGGAAGTAGTACACCAGAATGATGAATACGATATTGACGACGACAAGTAAGAAAGTGGCCTTCATGTGGGTCAGCCCGAAATCGATGAGCAGGTGATGGATGTGTGTGCGGTCGGGTGTGAGCGGCGACTGCCCCCTGAGCACCCGCGTGATGAACACCCGAAGGGTGTCGTAGAGCGGGAGGATGAGAATCCCGATCGCCAGGGCCGGCACGGCGTCCTGCTTGTAAGGGTTGCCCTCGGGCAGCATCTTGTTCGACTCGATGAACTGGATGGCGAGAATGGAGCATACCAGGCCGATCAGCAATGCGCCCGTGTCGCCCATGAAGATTTGCGCCGGTGTGTAGTTGTATTTCAAAAACGCGATCACCGCGCCTGCCGTGGAGAAAGCCAGAATGGACAAGGCGATATTGTTGGTCAGAAAGAACCAGGCGCCCAGGATGAACGAGATCAGGGTGGCGATACTGCCCGACAGCCCGTTGATGCCGTCGATCAGGTTGAAGGCGTTGATGATCACCAGGATGGTGAAGATCGACATGATGGCGCCCACGGCGTAGGGCAGGTCGGTAATGCCCAGCATGCCGTACATGCTGGTCAGGTGAATGCCGGCCTTGAAAACCAGGATCGAAGCCGCCAGGAGTTGCCCCCACAGTTTTTTGACAGGCGACATCGGGATGATATCGTCCTTGGCGCCGATGAGAAAGATGATGATGAAAGAACTCAGGATGTACTGCAGCGACCCGAATGCGGCGTATGGCGTCCATAACACGGTCGAAAAAACCACGCCGGCGAAGATGCCGATCCCTCCCAGGGAGGGCGTTTGCTCCTTATGGGAGTCGCGGGCTTTCGGTTCCGGCATCAGATTTTTTGACCTGGCCACGTGGATAATGGAAGGAAGGACGAGGTACGTTAGGGTAAAGGCCGTGATCAGACTGAATATCACATTTTCCAGCATAGCCAGGGTATTTCTCATAGCAAAGTTGCTTCCTTCTTCCCGAAGAGGCAAGGTTTTGAGAAAAGAATTACCTTTGTATGCTTTTCAAGTAATGTCTTACCGAAATAGCGAATGGATTTAAAATCCCAAATCATCCTTGAAAAATTGCCCCGCCATGTAGCCATCATCATGGACGGGAACGGCCGTTGGGCCAAGAAGCACGGGAAACCCCGCGTCTTCGGCCACCGCAACGGCGTCAAAGCAGTGCGTGAAGCCTCCGAAGCCGCTGCCGAGTTGGGCATCGAATACCTGACCCTCTACGCCTTCTCCACCGAAAACTGGAACCGCCCCAAGCTGGAAGTCAACGCCCTCATGTCCCTCCTGGTCGATACCATCCAAAAGGAAGTCCATACCCTCAACCAGAACGACATCCGCCTCCATGCGATCGGCGACATCGGCAGGCTGCCGGAGAAAAGCCTGAAAGCCCTGCTGCAAGGGATCGAAAACACCCGCAACAACCAGCGCATGACCCTAACCCTGGCGCTCAACTACAGCGCCAAATGGGAGATCGTAGAGGCGGCCCGCGAACTGGCCCGCCGCACCCAATCCGGACAACTCAACCCCGACGATATCGACGACGAAATGTTCGCAGCCGCCCTGAGCACCCGCGGTATGCCCGATCCCGAACTCCTCATCCGCACCAGCGGCGAAAACCGGATCAGCAACTTCCTGCTCTGGCAAATCGCCTACGCAGAACTCTATTTTACCCCCGTGCTCTGGCCCGACTTCCGCCGCGAACACCTCTATCAGGCCATTATCGACTACCAGCACAGGGAAAGGCGCTTCGGAAAAATCAGCGAACAATTGGTTTAATCCTATACAACCCTTGCCTATCTTCGCACTCTCTTTTCTTCGTGCAATGACCATTGAACACCATACATGATGATTCGCAATATCCCCGCTATCCTCTTTTTCGCTTTACTGCCCCTCTGGGCCTCCTCCCAAATCACCGATACCATCTTCCCCGTTTTCAACTACGGCGAACCCAAAGACTATGAGATCGGCGGCATCAAGGTGACCGGCGCCGTCTACAGCGACGAAAACGCCCTCAAATCCATCGCAGGCTTCCGCGTGGGTGACCGCATCCGCGTGCCGGGCGGCGAAATCCCCCGTGCCATGAAGTCGCTCTGGAACCTCAAACTCTTTACCGATATCCAAATCCTCGAAGAAAAAACCCTCGGCGATATCATCTTCCTCGAAATTCGCGTGCAGGAACGGCCTCGCCTTACCAGCCACTCCTTCCGAAATATCAAGAAATCCTACCACGACGACCTCAACGAAAAACTCAACCCAATACTCGTCAAAGGCGGTATCGTCACCGAAAATACCAAGGTCACCGCAGCAAAAACCATCGAAAAACACTTCATCGAAAAAGGCTTCCTCGACGCAAAAGTCAAAGCAATTGAGGTGCCCGACTCCGCCCGCATCAACGCCGTGCGCCTCGTCTTCGACCTCGACCAGGGCGAACGCGTGCGCATCCAGGAAATCGCCTTCATCGGCAACGACAATGTCAAGGAAGGCAAACTCCGACGCCTGATGAAGGAAACCAAATCCAAACGGGCCATCTTCTCCTCCTCCAAACTCATCCGCGCTGATTATAAGGAAGATCAGAAAAAAGTGATCGCTCACTACAACACCGTGGGCTTCCGAGACGCCCTCATCACCGGCGATTCCATCTGGCGGGAAGAAGACGGCGACCTCCGCATCAATGTCTACATCGACGAAGGCCCCCGCTACTATTTCCGCAACATCACCTGGAAAGGCAACTCCATCTACACCGCCGAAACACTCACCGAAGTGCTCGGCATCAACAAGGGCGATGTTTACAACCAGGAACTGCTGGAAAAACGCCTCCAGTTCAGCGAAGAAGGCCGCGACGTGTCCAGCCTCTACATGGACAACGGCTACCTCTTCTTCAATATCGACCCCATCGAAGTAGCCATCAGCGGCGACTCGCTCGACCTCGAAATGCGCATCTTCGAAGGCCCCCAGGCCACCATCGACAAAGTCGTCATCAACGGCAACGACCGCACCCACGAACACGTCATCCGCCGCGAACTACGCACCCAGCCGGGCGATAAATTCAGCCGCTCCGATATCATCCGCTCCCAGCGACAGATCATCAACCTGGGTTATTTCAACCCCGAAAACCTCGGCATCAACACCCCCGTCAACCCCCAGCGCGGCACCGTCGATATCGAATACACCGTCGAAGAACGACCCTCCGACCAGCTCGAACTCTCCGCGGGCTGGGGCGGCGTAGGCCGCGGCGTCATCGGCACCCTCGGCGTAGCCTTCAACAACTTTTCCGCGAGGAATATCTTCAAGAAAGAAACATGGAGCCCCCTGCCCCAGGGCGACGGCCAGCGCTTGTCGATCCGCGCCCAAACCAACGGCCGCTTCTTCCAGTCCTACAACTTCTCCTTCACCGAACCCTGGCTCGGCGGCAAAAAACCCAACTCCTTCACCGCCGCAGCTTTCTATACCCGCTTCAACTACTCCAGCGGTATCTTCGGACTCGGCGGCGCCACCTTTAGCCTGGGCACCCGCCTCAAATTCCCCGACGACAACTTCGTCTCCTCCACCTCCGTCAACCTGCAAAATATCCAGCTTATCAACTGGCGCGACGGCCTCTTCCGAACCGGTGAAGGAGAGATCGTGACCGACGGCCGTTTCAACAACTTCAGCATCACCCAAAATATCACCCGCAGCACCATCAACAACCCGCTCTTCCCCCAGGAAGGCTCCCGCTTCTCGCTCTCGCTGCAGGCCACCATCCCCTATTCCCTCTTCTCCGACAAACCCTACGCCGACCTCACCGTAGAAGAGCGCTTCAAATGGCTCGAATACCACAAATGGCGCTTCACCGCCGAATGGTACACCACCCTCGTGGGCAAACTCACCCTCAAAACAGAAGCTAAAATCGGGATGATCGGCGCCTACAACAAGGAAATCGGCATCTCCCCCTTCGAGCGTTTCCAACTCGGGGGCGACGGCCTCAACAACCAGCAGTTCGGCCAGTTTAACGGCACCGACATCGTCTCCATGCGCGGCTACGAGATCGCCGACCTGGAAGCCAACCTCATCAACGGCCAAACCGTGGCTACGCCCATTTTCAACAAATACACCGTCGAACTCCGCTACCCGCTCTCCCTCAACCCCAACTCGACGATCTACGTGCTGGCCTTCGCCCAGGGAGGCAACGCCTACCGCGACTTCCGCAGCTTCAACCCCTTCGACCTCAAACGGTCGGCAGGCCTCGGCCTCCGGGTCTTCCTGCCCATGTTTGGTATCCTCGGCTTCGACTACGGCATCGGCTTCGACAAAGACGACCCCGGCACCGGCAATTTCTTCAGCCGCTTCGGCGATTTCAACATCATTCTGGGCTTTGAACCGGAGTAAGGCACTGCCGTTTATCGATGATCGTTTATCGTTTACGTAAACGATAAACGATCATCGATAAACGATCTTCCTCCTGTGCCGCCAGATCAGCAGGAAAACACACATAAGAATCACCGCCATCGAAACGCCCATCTCAATCCAGATCTGCTGCCTGGCGCGCAACGTGCTCTGCACGTAGTAGATGTTGGCGTTGTTGGGCGTGCCTAGCCCTACCTGCACGTCCCAGTTCTCCGGGTCGCTGTTGTTGAGCGTGGGCAGGAGCAGGTTCAGGGTAAAAAGGGAATCCATAGGAGGGATGTCGTACCCCACGCTGTCGACCAGGGCGCCTTCGGCTGAAAACAACCCCAAACGCTCCTTGCGCTTGTTGAGGCCAAAGCCCAGGTTGCCCACATACCGGTAGGCATCGGGGTAGACTTTGAGAAATTTCTCCACATCCTCACATACCACCAGATAGCTCTTCGGCGGCAACACGAGATGCGGGAACATGAAGTTGTTTTTCGTATCGGTCAGCATCCAGCCCGACAGCTGCACGGAGACATCGGAATCGTTGTACAACTCCACCCAGTCGCCCGAAGCCTTGTTGTTGCTGGATATCTCGTTGATCTGTATTTTGTCCTGCAAAGGGTGCTCATAGCGCTCGAACACGGCCCTGAACTTCGTCACCTCATCCCTCAGCGTCAGCGTGATACGGGCCTGGTTGATCTTTCCATCCGGCCCCTCCCAGTACGCAAAGCGGAAACCCAGCGCGGGCGTTGCCTCCAGCTTGATGGGTATTTTTTCAAAATACACGCCTTTGAAAACACCCGGCGACAAGTCCAGATGGCCGTTGACCCTGACCTCGCCTCCGTCCTGCACATTGAGCTCCAGGTCGCGCATCCGGCCCACATCAAACTGCTCCATGATGTGCATCCTGACATAGCCGGGGCGCTTGCGGGCAAACTCCCGGAGTTTCTCGATCTCCTGCCGCCAACGCTCGGCGCTCAGGTTCCAGCGCTGCAGGTGCCGGGGTATTTCAGGCTCATAGAGCCGCTGGAAGGAATCGATGCGCTGCTCGACATGGAAGCCCGAAAGATCGCTATTGAGATAATCGGCAAAGCGGTTGACAAAAGCCCGTTCAAACTCGGGGTTCTCCAATAGCTTGCGCAAAATGAAGGTGCTCCAGGGAGGGTTCGGCCAGGCCGGCCCGTTGGATGCCGTGTGAAAAGCGAGGCTGTTGTTGGTGTATGCCTGCGGCTCGTGCAGGCCAAAGCCCCAGTCAGTATCGTACAGGATCCAGCGCCATTTACTATTGGGCGTCTTCGCTTTCCAGTAGCGGATGTTGCCCCCGGCGTCCTGGTTGTCGAAATAGATCTGGGCAATTTCGTAATTCATGAAGTTCTCCACGTCCATCTCCGCAGCCACCCAGGCGTAGTTGGAGGGGTCGGAGAGATAGTTTTTCTCCATGAAATGCAACATGTCGAGATAATCCTTCCTGCTGCCGCGCTTGCGCGAGAAGCGATGCTCCAGCAAGTCCAGGCTGTCCTTGTCCACATCGTGGTGCGCGGCCAGATAGTAGCGGTTGATCTTCTCCCGGATGTTGTAAATGCCCCAGTACTGCCCGTTGATATAGACATGCGAAGGGCGGAAATCCTGAACGTCAAGGCCCCAGTCCTCCACCAGGCTCGTCATGAAGGCATCGCGGAAATGCGTCTTGCCAAAATCGCTCCCCGAGTTGCGGAACACCAGGAATTTGAACTTCTTCAAGCCGTCTTTTCCGAACACAGGATGGTCGATCCTGTTGATCCCGTAGCGGTCGCGAGCCACCACTACAAACGACTTTTGCGGAAACAGGCGGCTCATACCGCCGAAGAGGCGGAAGCCCGTTCCGCTCCGGAAAACACAGGTTCCGTCGGTCTCGAAGATCTCCGTATTCATCGGAAACTCATCTTTCGACCAGAAATTGGCTCCAGGTTGTTTCAACAGGGTGTCGACAGCGCCTGGCCCTTTCACAAACAGCCCAGTGCTAGGGTTAAACAGAATGTTAGGGGCAATGGAAATCGATACGACAGGAAAAGCCGATCGCGGTTCACTGATAAAATAGGTATGGGAGATCACAGGCGTCCGCTCGGTGTCTCTTACCGCTACCATGCGAACCACAGTGGTGGCGTTTATTTGCAACGGGCGGGTGTACAACTGCCCCGTGCGGCCCGCCACGGGCGCATTGCCGTCGGTGGTGTAATAGATCTTCGCTCCCGGGCATACGAGCTCAACAGCCACGGGTTCATCATAGAAACCGCCGGGCAAAGAGGTCTCAATACCCCAATCGGGAGCAGGGTCTTTGCGGGCTTCCTGGGCAACAAGCGACAGGCTCAAACAAAGCCCGAGGAATATGTAAATAATCTTTCGCAAGAAAACGTATTTTCGTCAGTGGTATACTTGTGACTGGAGAACTCCGCCAAGTAACGCTTTTTATTAAAAAAAAGCAATTATGTCTTATGTCTAGCGCACTCAGCAAATTCATTCTCCGCATTTTCGGTTGGAAAATAGAAGGATTCGACCCCAACCGGCTCGACAAGCTGGTCGTCATCGTCATTCCTCACACCTCCAACTGGGACTTTCCCCTGGGTCTGCTCGTTCGCAAGGCCCTGGATGCCGAACACCTCAAATTCGTTGGCAAGGACTCTCTTTTCAAACCTCCCTTCGGCGCCCTCTTCCGCTGGCTCGGCGGCTATCCCGTCGACCGCTCCAAACGCACCAATTTCGTCGATTCCATCGTCGACCTATTCGCCCATACTGACCGCCTCGGGGTCGTGTTGTCGCCGGAAGGCACCCGGAAAAAAGTCGATAAACTCAAAACCGGGTTTTATTACATCGCTCTCGGCGCCGGCGTCCCCATCCTCATGGTGAGGTTCGACTGGGCCCACAAACTGGTGTCCTGGAGCGAACCCTTCCAACCCAGCGGCGATTTTGAGGCCGACCTGCAGGTAATCGAGGAACACTACCGCGGGGTCCAAGGTAAGGTTCCTGAAAATAGCTATATGTACGGAAGATGACGAAAGCGCGTTTTTTCCCTATTTCACCCTTTCACTTTTTCACTTTTCCACTTCCTGAATATGGCATCCACCTCCGGCCGGTCCCAGCGCTCCTCGATGCCGTCGACTTTGAGGATGCGGCCGAGCAGCTCGTCCTGGGCCTGAGCCTCCTGCAGGGCGACGCTGTAGGGCGTATCGCTGAACGATACCATTGAATAAGCCGGCAGAAAATCGTCGGCGTATTTTTCGTGCAAATGGGCTGCGATCTTTTTGCTGAGCAAAAACTGCGGGTCGGCCACCAGGTCGCGCATTTCGATGAAATTGCGAAGCGCCAGGTCGGCAATCGCGTTGCCGTCCTTGATCCGCTCGCGGTTGAAGCGCTCGACGACCGCGTCCCAGTCTTCCCTGTGTTCCGCCAGGAAATCGTCGAGGATGGTGCAGTCTTCAAACCCGGCGTTCATGCCCTGCCCGTAAAACGGCACGATGGCATGCGCAGCGTCACCGATCAGCACGATGCGGCGCTCGTGCTGCCAAGGCCTGCAGCGCACTGTGACGAGCGAAGAGGTCGGGTTGCCGTGGAAGTCCTCCAGCAGGGTAGGCATGAGGGCCCGGGCATCCGGGAAATATTGATCAAAAAAGGCTTCGACATCCCGGTCTGTATGCAGTTTTTCAAACGACGTCGCCCCTTCGTGGGCCAGAAACAGCGTGCAGGTGAAACTCCCGTCGGCGTTCGGTAGCGCGATGAGCATGAACTGATGCCTGGGCCAGATGTGCAGGGCGTTTTTCTCCATCAAAAAACTGCCGCCTTCACCCGGTGGAATAGAGAGTTCCTTGTAGGAATGGCTGAGGTATTCCTGCGAATAATCGAACCTCGGCGTCTTCATCAGGCTGTTGCGCACGGCAGAGAACGCGCCGTCGGCGCCGAAGATGAGCGGCGCCTCCACGGTTTGCCGCTCGCCCGTGTTGGCATTTTCAAAAACAATCGAGTTGTTGTCGGTATCGATTCGCCGGCAGCCCTGGTCGAAGTGCAGCCGGATGTTGGGGAAAGCGCCCGCCGCCCGCAGCAGCTCGAGGTTGAGCCCTCCTCGCGATACGGAGTAAATGGCCTGGCCTTCTTTCCCGTAGGGCTGAAAAACCTGGCTGCTGTCGAGGTTGTGGATCATCCGCCCGTACATCGGTATGGCATGTGGCTCGATCAGCTCGCGCAGGCCCGCCCGTTCGATGGCTTTCCAGCCCCGGCGGCTCATGGCCAGGTTGATCGACCGGCCGCCAAAATAGCCGCTGGCCCGCATATCGGGCCTTCTTTCGTAGACATCCACCTCATACCCGCGCTTGGCCAGCAGGATCGACCACAGCGCTCCGACGAGGCCCGCTCCGACGACGATGACTTTCTTTTCTTTCATTGGTTATGGCATTAATATCCTGAAAGCAAAAAACTGCGAAGCCAGCCCCACCAGAAATCCACCGTACAGGTCGATCGGCTCGTGGGCATTGAGCAACAGCCGCGAGGCGCCTACCATGCCGGAGGCAAGGATGCTGATCAGCAACAAGGTCAGGACGGTTGTCTGCACGATCCCCAGCGCCCCCAAACGGATGAAAACGGGATCGAACGAACCCATACCCATCAGGATGACCAGCATGCCGGCCAGGCCGCCCATCCCCACCGCATGCGCGCTGATCTTGGAGAAGTTATTGATGAAAAAAGCTACGAACAGGCCAATGACCGTTCCGAGCACGAAGGCCGAAAAATGAGGCGGCATGGCGGGGTCGTTGCGAAAGTTGACATACAGCCACAAATAGAAAATGCCGGTGACGATATAAGGCCCGATTCGCTCCTTCTTGTCGCGCAGCTCGATGGTCTGCACCAGGCCCAGGAAGCGCATCAGCAATACCGCGATGCCGGGAATGACGAAGCTGGAAAAAAAGATGGCCAGCAGCAGCGGCATTTTGTCTGTCAGGCGATGTACCCCAAACCAGTAAGGATTGACAGTCATCAGGATGACCGTCATGTAGGTGAGCATGAGCAGGGGGTGGAAGACGATTGAGATAAACTGGGCGAACCCGCGAATTGCCATAATGATCATTTTCGGGGCCCAAGTTACGGAAAATGCCTTGTTCTCGCCCCCCCCGGCTAGTCAATCTTGGTGATGCGGACCTCCACGCGGCGGTTGAGGCTGCGTTCGTCTTCGTCGGTATTGCCTGAGACGGGCTTGGAAGGGCCGTAGCCCACCGTTTCAATGCGGGATGCCGCGACGCCCTTTCTCACCAGAAAATCCTTCACCGCCTGGGCCCGTTTTTCCGACAGATCGATCAGCGATTTGTACTCTCCGATATTGTCGGTATGCCCTTCTATGCGGATGGAAATACCCGGCCGTTCGAGCAGCAGGATAGCCAGGCGGTCGAGTTCTCCGTAGGAGGTAGGCAGGATGATCGGCTTGGAGCGCTCGAAAAAGATGGGCCTCAGGCTGATCTTCGCCTCCACTTCCATGGGGTCGAGGTACAGGTCGACTTCCTTGTCTTTGAAATAGTATTCGTCTTTGTTGAAAGAAAGCAACTCCACCTGCCCCAGGAAGCCTTCCTTTTCCGCCACCATCCTCACCTGCTGCCCCTTGGGCACTCGGATGCGGAAATGGCCGTCGGTGGAGAGGTAGTAGGTGCGCTGGTAGCCTCCGTTGTCGAGGGCGGTAAGCACCTTGGCCCCGATGGGTTCGCCCGTCGCCGAGTTGATGATCCGGCCCTTGACCAGCACCTCCCGCTGGCCTTCCGATTCTTGAATCCGCAGCCGGAAGATGTCGGTCGAGCCCTCGCGGTCGGAGGTGAAGTAGAGATAACCGGTCGCTGCGTTGAAGAAGGGCTGGCTATCGTCGAATCTGGAATTGACGGGCGGCGCCAGGCGTTTGGGCGCGCTCCATTTGCGCCAACCCGAGTCTTCGCGCTGGGTGTAGTAGATATCGACACCCTCCGAGCCGGGCCGGTCAGAAGCGAAGAAGAGCGTCTTCATATCTTCAGAGAGCGATGGGGTCGTTTCGTTATAAGCGGTGTTGATGGCGCTGATCATCTCGGGCTCCGTCCAGCTGCCGTCGATCTCCCGAAAGGAGATGTACAGGTCATTGCCCCCCTCGCCGTCCTGGCGGTTGAGGGATAAGATGATAACGTCCTCGTCGCTGCTCAGCGCGAGGTTGACGACGGGCCCTTCGGTGTGGTAGTTTTTGATGGGCATGACCTCGGGGAGGGTCCAGCTGCCGTCGAGCCGCTGCCATACGTAGGAGAAGCCCTTGCGCATGCCCCCTTCCTTCGGAAACTGGTTGATCACGATGTACTGGTTGGGTTGGGAAGTGGCCGCACAGATGCTGTTAGGGAAGGCGTTGTTGAGCGGGTAGGGCGGGTGGTAGACCTTGTCGAAAAAGGCGCTCTCGCTCTCCGCGATCCAGATGTCCTGGTTAAAATCAGATTTGGAAGGGTCGGGCAGGAATTTTCCGGAAAGCTGAAAGTAGACTTCGCGCAGCATACCGTTGTAATCGCCCGGCCTGGATTCGTAAATATTCACCCCGTCTAGCAGCATGTTCTTGTCGAAGTCGGGGGAGCCTACCCGGGTGAAATACAGCGTATGCCCATCGCGCGACAGCACGGGAGATATCTCGTCGTACAGGCGCGTATTGATGTTTTCGTTCAGCTTTTCCAGTTCCTGTGCGGCACACCAATGCAGGGCCAGCAGTAAAAGACCGCCGGCAAAACCGGTTTTTTTCAGGATGCTCCGCATTTCGTTGATTTTTTGTTCCTATTCTGCATGCCCCGCCGCCTTCGGC
>JBAQQB010000212.1:0-2773 GCA_049306275.1 Saprospiraceae bacterium
CGACAGCACCGTAACCCTCAACCTGCTCGTGCTCAACCCTGTTGCCTCCATCCTGCCCCCGGCCACCATCGATTGCGACAACCCCACCGTGGCGCTCAATGGCAGCGGCTCTTCCGCCGGGCCGGGCGTGACTTACCTGTGGACGGGTCCGGCAACCGGATGTATCGTCGGAAATGCAAACCAGGCATCGGTTACGGCCAGTTGCCCCGGCGCCTACACCCTACTGGTGACCCAAACGGCGGCGGACGGAACGCAGTGCCAGGCCAGCGCCCAGGTAACCGTGCTGGAAGATACGGAAACGCCTGTCATCCAGTTGGACCCGACGGCCGATTTCCCCTGTGAGGCATCAGAGATGGCGCTGACGGCGGTGGTGACTTCCTCCGGAGCCAACCTGTCCTATGCCTGGCAAACGGCGACGGGCGTGATCCTGTCGGGCGCCAATGGCCCGGTGGTGACGATCGGCAGTCCTGGCGTCTACCAGCTGGAGGTGACCAATCAGGACAACGGCTGTTCGGCCGCCGCGGAAACCGTGGTGACAGGCGCTTTGCCCATGGACATCGGCTGGGAGGTAAAATCACCAACGTGCCTGGACCCTGTGGGCTGGATCTCGATCAGCGTGCTGTCAGGGGGAAATGCGCCATTTCTGTTCTCCATCGACGGCGGCGGCCAATTTCAGAACGAGCCGGTATTCAATGGCCTGGATGCCGGACAATACGGCCTCGTGGTGCAAGACGCCAAAGGCTGCGAAACGGACCTGGAAATTGTGATCATCGAGAGCCTCACGCCTGTGGATGTGCAGACAGGCGCGGGCGCATCTATACACGCGGGCGAATCCTGGCCCCTGAGCGCCATGGTCAACCTGCAGCTGAGCCAGATCGACTCTATCCTGTGGACACCCGTGGCTGCGTTGAGCTGTGCAAACTGCCTGAATACGCTTGCTTCCCCAGTCACGACCACAGATTACCTCGTCGAGGTATGGGATGTGAACGGCTGTTACGACAGCGCTTCCGTCCGCATCGTGGTGCTGAGTTCCGGCGTTTTTGCCCCCAACGTATTTTCGCCCAACGGCGATGGCATCAACGATGTCTTCATGCTGTTTGGCAAGTCGAAGGATTCGGCGACGGTTCGTTCGTTCAAGGTCTTCAGCAAGTGGGGGCAACTGGTGTACGATCGCGGCGATTTCCCCATCAACAACCCCGCATTCGGCTGGGATGGCAGTTTTGAGGGCAGGCAGATGGGCCCGGGCTCCTACGCCTGGTATGCAGAGATCGGCTATCCCGACGGCAGGGCGGAGGTGTTGAAGGGAGGGGTGACGCTGCTGAGGTAGCCAGGAATACAATACTGTTTTCATTGAAAAAACCGAAGCAGGGTTTATCTTTAGGTTTTCTCCACTAAACCCCGTCAGCGATGCAAAAGCCCCTTTGGTTGCTCAGCCTGTGGGCAGGCCTGCTGCTCTTTGGTTGTTCGGACAAGAAAACAGATTCCATGAATTTCGACGATTACCCCGTTGCCGATACCGTCAGCCTGTGGCCGGAATACCGGCCGGAAGCCACCACCTTCCGACTCTGGTCCCCTCCGGCAGAAGCCGTTCAGTTGCACCTCTATGAAGCGGGCGATGGCGGCACACCCAAGGCTTCCCATCAACTCGACGAAGGGGAGAACGGACTCTGGAGCAAAACCCTGCCTGGCGATCACCACGGCGTGTACTACACTTTTCAGGTGAAGATCAAAGGCGAGTGGCTGGAGGAAACGCCAGGTATCTACGCACAGGCCGTGGGCGTCAACGGCCGCCGCGCCATGGCCGCCGACCTGGCCCGCACCAACCCGGAGGGCTGGGAGGCCGATAAGGGGCCAGAACTCCGGATACCCAGCGAAGCCATCATTTACGAATTGCAAATCCGCGATGTCACGATCCATCCGGAATCCGGATCGAGCTACCCCGGTAAATACCTCGGGCTGGCGGAAGGCGGCACGAAGGGCCCCGGGGGCATTTCCACAGGCATCGATCATATCAGCGAGCTGGGCGTCACCCACGTGCACCTGCTCCCCGCATTCGACCATTATTCGATCGACGAAACGCGGCTGGACCAGCCGCAATACAACTGGGGCTACGACCCCCAGAACTACAACGTGCCGGAGGGCTCTTTCTCTACCGACCCCTACCGGGGCGAGGTGCGCATCCGCGAGTTCAAGGAGATGGTGAAGGCCTTTCACGACAGGGGCATCGGCGTCATCCTCGACGTGGTGTACAACCATACCGGCGGCAGGACGGAAACCTCCAATTTCAACCTCGAAGTGCCAGGCTATTATTACCGTCACTGGCCCGACGGCTCCTACGCCAATTCCTCGGCCTGCGGCAACGAGACCGCCTCCGAACGCGCCATGATGCGCCGCTTTATGCTCGAATCGGTAGCGTATTGGGCCAGGGAATACCACCTCGACGGCTTCCGCTTCGACCTCATGGGCATCCACGACATTGAGACGATGAAACAGATCGCTGCAACCCTCAAAGCGATCAACCCCAATATCCTGATTTACGGAGAAGGCTGGACGGCGGGCGATTCGCCTCTGCCGGAACCGCAGCGCGCCCTGAAAAAGCATACGGCCCAGATGCCGAAGATCTCCGCTTTCAGCGACGACCTGCGAGACGGGCTCAAAGGCTCGGTGTTTGAAGATATGCAGACCGGCTTTGTGAGCGGGGCCGAAGGCAGGGAGGCCTCCATCCAGTTCGGTTTAGCAGGCTCCATCCAGCACCCCCAGATCGACTACGCCG
>JBAQQB010000213.1:0-54947 GCA_049306275.1 Saprospiraceae bacterium
CCAATGGCCAGACCTGGCTGGGCACCAGCGGTATGGGGCTGGCGCTGTACATTCCTGAAACCGATACCTTCAGTTTTTTCAAACCACCAAACATTCAGGCATCCTGGCCCGTCAACGACATGGTGCAAGACCCCGCAGACCCCGCCCTGATCTGGCTGGTGAGCGACAAGGAGATTTATCGTTTCGATCTGCGCACTCAGGCATTCACCCCGATTCCATTGCCCACAGGAAACGATTTTTACTGGACCAGTATCGACCACGACGGCCGCCAAGGCCTCTGGCTTGGAACTTGGGGACAGAGCATGTTCCGCTACGACATCCAGACCCGGGAGCTGAAAAACCTGTCATCCGGTCGCAAAGATCTGAAAGGCCTGGTGGTGATGGACGTGGGGCAAATCGCCGACACTACCGTGCTCTGGGCCTGCGGCCGCAACGGGCTGCTGGCATACAATCCGCAAACCGGCAGGTTCAGGCAGGCGATTTCGGATTACAAAACCGACCCAACAGCCGACACAGGCGTTGAATACCTCGCGATTTCGACAACCCCGAACGCGGGCGTTTTTATCGGAGCCAAGGGGCAGTTGCTTCAACTGCACCCCTACTACTCCCGGCTGGGGAAGGTCCTCACCCCTGCGCCCTGGGCGCCTCAGGACGAAGTCTACACCGGCAAAGGCTTCATCGACAGCCACTCCGGGCGATACCTGATCCCCTGCGCCGGGCCTTTGAGTTTGCTGGCGGCCGAGCAGGAAGGGCAAGAAGCCCAGTCCATTTCCCTCCCCGTAAAAGGCCTGCGCGACCTGGCCCGGCTGCCTGGGGGCAAAACGATCGCCCTGGATTTCGAGGTCGGGCTGCATGATTTAGAGGTCGGGGGAAAAATTGCATCACTAAGACCAATTCCCTTTCCTGAGCCCATTGAACAAATGGCGGCCGACAGCAGAGGCTTTCTCTGGGTCCTTTCCCGGAAGAACCTTTTCCGGCTCGATGCCGCAACCCTGGCCCCGCTCGACAGTTTCTCTTTCTCCGAAAAAGAAAAAACCTTCCCCAGCCTCTACCTCTACCATTTGGAAACCACCTCAGATGGCAGCGCCTGGGTGGGCTCCAGCCAGGGGCTCTGGCTCGCAGAACCGGGAAAGCCGCAGTTGCAGCATTTTCATCCGGAAAATGCCGATGGGAAATGGCTCAAGGACAAGCTCATCAAATCGATGGTCATCGACGAGCAGGACCGCCTATGGGTGGGCTATAACGGCAATGGCCTGGACATTTTCGACACCCGGGCGAACAGGCCCCTGGAATGGCCGCAGGGCGAAACCATGCACGCCCGGCAGATCAACAACCTGGCCTCCACACCCGGCGGCTACCTGCTCGCCCTGAGCACCGAAGGCCTGCTCGCCATCGACAAACAAACTCTCGACTGGCAGCTCGCCGGTATGGAAGACGGGCTCTTCAGCCAGTTTATGGACAAAGGCCTCTGGGTGGCGCCCGACGGAACGGTCTTCATCAATCACGGCACAAAACTCAATGTGTTCCACGAATCCAGCCTGGCCATCAGCCAGGAGAAGATGCAGGTCAACATCCGCAGCGTCAGTGTCAACAACGAAGAACAGGACTTCTCGCAATTCCTCGGCAGCGAAAGTTACCTGTCGCTGCCATGGTCCTCGGGCAACATCTCCATTTCCTTTTCGGCCATGCACTGGCTATACCCGTTCAAAACCCGCTACCGCTACCGGCTGAACGATGGCGCCTGGGTGGAGACGGAGGAGCCCTTCCTCCAGCTCAATGCCCTCAAACCCGGAAAATACCTGCTCGAACTGGCCGCGTGGGGCGCGGGCGGCATAAGCAGCCACCCCAAGACCCTCCACATCGAGATACGCCCTCCGTTCTGGGAGCGGGCCTGGTTCCTGCTTCTCTGCACGGTGATATTTTTGTCGGCTGTATTTGCCCTGTACCGCTTCCGGCTCAGGCAGATGCGCAAGCAGACAGCAGTGCGCGACACCATTTCCCGAAACCTCCACGACGACATCGGCTCCTCGCTGAGTAATATCCAGATCCTGACAGAATTGGCCCGGCGCAGCCTGGGAGATACCGGCAAAGCGGAAACCCTGCTGGGACGGGCAGGAGAAGACATGCGCCGCATCAGCGAAGCGCTGAGCGAGATCGTTTGGAACGTCAACCCGAAATACGACGACCTCCAATTCCTCTTTTCCAGAATGAAGCGCTACGCCGCCGACGCCTTCGAAGGCCTGAGCATCCCCTACGAGCTGGATTTCCCGGAAGATCCGGGCCGGTTCAGCATGGACATGGAGCAACGGCGCGACTTCTACCTCGTCTTCAAGGAGAGCCTGCACAACCTCGTCAAATACTCCGGCGCCAGCATGGCGGCCGTGACGGTGACGCTGGCCCGGCAAAAGGTGCTCCTGGAGGTCAGCGACAACGGAAAAGGCTTTTCAAAAACCGAAACCCCTCCCGGCAACGGACTCATCTCCATGCAGCAGCGGGCGGAGAAATGGAAAGGCAAGCTGGATATCCGCACCGCGCTCGGACAGGGAACCACGGTGCGGCTGGAAATGCCCCTTCGGCAGCGCAGTACCCGAAAAGGGAATGGCTAGCATGGCGGGGAAGCAATACATTTGCCCTATGAGCAAAAAACGCCTGGTCATTTTCGAAGACAACGAACGCCTCCGGCAATCGCTCGAATTGCTGCTTTCTGACAACAGCAGCTTCGAGGTCGCGGGCAGCTACGGCGATTTCGCCAGCCTGGACGAAACCTTGGCGGGCCTTTGCCCGGACGTCGCCATCATGGACATCGACATGCCGGGCATGACGGGCATTGAAGCGGTGAAAATACTGAAAGAGCGATGCCCCTTCTGCCGGGTAATGATGTTCACCGTGTTCGACGACGACGACCGCATTTTCCAAAGCATCTGCAACGGGGCCGACGGCTACCTCCTCAAGAATACTTCCCCCCTGAAAATCGTGCAAGCCCTGGAAGAGCTCGCCGAAGGCGGCACCCCGATGAGCCCCTTTATCGCCCAGAAAATCTTCCAGTATTTCCGCCAAACTACAAAGGCAAGCGACTACAACCTGACCACGCGGGAACAGGAGATCCTCCGCCTGCTGGTCAAGGGCCACAGCTACAAGATGATCGCCGCCGAATGCGGGATATCGCTCGACACGGTGAAAAAGCACCTCAAGAACATCTACACCAAACTGCACGTCAGCTGTGGCACCGAGGCGGTGGCCAAGGCCCTGAAAGACCGGATCATCAGCCTCTGAGTACCCGAAAAGGTAATTGCGGCGACTATGCTTTTTTCCTCTCTTTGTTCCGGAAAATCATCCCTGTATAAACCCCACTTTTTTTCAAAAAGATGATGCAAATGAACCAGTTCCCATCACCGGTGAGAAAGGGCTTCCTGTTTCTCCTCCTGACGATCTTCTCTTTTAACTTGCAGGCCGATATCTGGAAAATACTCCCCGGCCGGGCCAACGACATCGCTACCGGCGCCAATGGCGACGTGTGGATCATTGGCAACACGCCGCAGGAAGGCGGCTTCAACATCCAGCGCTGGAACGGCACGGCCTGGGAATCCATCGACGGCGGCGGAGACCGGATCGCCGTCGACCCCAAGGGCATGCCCTGGGTCGTCAATACCGCCGGCCAGGTCTGGCAGCGGAGCGGCAACCGCTGGATATCCAAATCGGAACCCGGCGCCGCCTACGACATAGGGATCGGCGCCAACGGGCAGGTCTGGATCGTGTCGCGCAGGCGGGCAGCTACGGGCGGCTACGTGATACAAAACCTCACAAGCGGAGGCTGGGCCGATGCCGCCGGCGCAGGAGGGCTGCGGATTTCCGTGGGTCCGGCCGGAAATCCCTGGATCGTGAACACCAGCGACCAGCTCTTTGAATGGAAGAACAGACGCTGGGAGTCCAGACCCGGCGCCGCCAAAGACGTAGGCATCGGCGCCAACGGCGTGGTCTGGGTGATCGGCGCCAACCCGGTGGCCGGCAGCTTCGACATCCACCGCTGGGATGGCGTCTCCCAATGGGAGCGGGCCGATGGCGGCGGCACCCAGATCGCCGTCGACCACTTCGGCCGCCCATGGATCGTCAACCATTTGAAAGAAATATACCGAAGGGAGTACACACCTAATGCCCTCAGCGCATCGCCTGCCGTCAGCGCCCCCAGCATGAGCTACGGCGCCAGCGGCCGGATCTCCGCCATCTGCGTAGACCCCTACAACTCTAGCCACGTGATCGCCGCCGGCGAATCGGGAGGGCTCTTTGAAACGACCACCGCCAGAGCCTCTTCCCGCACGTGGACCCATCAGAGCGCCTTCGGCCAGCACAGCGTCACCGACATCCTCATACTCCAGCTGTCCGGCGGCGGGCAGGAGGTCTACGTGACGGTCGAAGAAACATTCGAAAGCGCCACTACTCCACTGATCTGGAAAAGAGATACCCGCGGGAACTGGTCGAAAGTGACCTTTTCCTCCGGCACGCGCACGCTGAGCGGCAACCAGGGCTCCGCGTTCCGGGTCGTCAAGTCGAAGACCAACAACACCCTGTACGCCTGCGGCATGTTCGGCATCGCCACCAAACCGGAAGGCAGCGATACCTGGTCGCTCATGGGCTCTCCCCCCGGCTCGGGCGTGGTATCCCTGGAAACCATGTCCGACGGCACGCTGATCGCCGGGGTGATCAGCGGGGTAGCCAGCGGGGTGTTTTATTCGACTGACAATGGAGGCCGGTGGATCCCTGCTGCTTGTCCTGTAGCCATGCCCAACTTCAGCGGCGGGGCTCCCCAACGGTTTTCCCTCAAGGCTGACCCCGACGGGCGCGTAGCGCTCATCGCCAGGTACACCGGCACGGGAGTGCAGCTGTTCGGCTCGACAGACGGTGGACGGAACTGGGCGCGCTTTGCCAACCAGTGGGGCAGAACCAGGGTATCCGGCAATGCCGTAGGGGGCTATGAAAGCGTTTTCCCCATACAAAACCTGGCCAGGGAACGCCTGGAGATCTACGTCTCCAACGGCGAAAACGCCTACTACGCCTTCGCTCCCGGCGCGACAGCCCAGGCGGCGCTGAGTAGCGCTATGCCCAATACCGGTTTGACAGTGCGGCCTGGCGCTTCCTTCAATAGTGGCTGGGGCTTTAACGCCGGCCACGAAGACACCCGGCAGTTCGCCTTCCTCGAAGGCTCGCCCCGGAAAATGATCATCACCTCCGACGGCGGCTTCTCCATCGCCGATATTTCCGGCGATGCGCCCGAATCTTACAGCTGGGTGCTCGAAAATGCCTCCACAGGGCTCAACGCGCTCCAGGTCTTCAACCTGACGGGCAACAACCGGGAAATGTATATCGGCACCATGGACAACGCCTACGGCTTTAACGCTGCCGGCGACGGCAGAGCCTGGACCATGGGAGGCGGCAGGGAAGGAATCGTGCTCAACAGACAGGGCGTGGGCTATGACGCCCCCTGGACCGTGTACGGAATCAACTCCAACTTCGGGAAAATGACCGGAAATTTTGCCCCGGTTAATGAATGTTCCCCCTCTTCAAGCCCCGGCAGATGGAATTCGCCCACCGCGGCAGGCCAGGGGATACCCATCTGGTTTGGCGCGGGCATCTATATCCAGGACGACGGGCCGGCCAGCGGCGCAGGGTTTAAATGGAAGATCTCTTTCGACAACGGCTGCACCTGGGAGAACCTGCCCGTAACGACTTACCCCCGGACGGGAGAAAAAACTTACTTTTCCAGTTCGGCCAATAGCCCGTTCAACCTTTACGTACCCATTCGCAACACGAGCAACAACACCATCGTGCTGGGCCGGCTGGCCAACCCGCTCAACCGCGACGCTGCCAACACCTGGCAATACCCGCTGATGGCCGGTTTGGACGGCGGCATCGCACTGGCAGGCAGCCAATTTCTGTTCAATCCGGTTATGGCCGTCAATCCGGCTAACCCACAGCACATGCTGGCCTGCGAGGCCAATACCGGCAAGCTGAAAGTAAGCCAGACCGGCGGCGGCAACTGGACGGAAGTGGCCAGTTTCGCCACCGCTTACTCAGAAAGCGGGAGATACAGCCTCAGGAGCAACAAGAATACCTATGCCATCTGGTCGATAGAATTCTCGCCCTTCGACCCCCAAATCGTACTGATCGGCACGGTGAGCAGGGGCATTTTCCTCTCCCGCGACGGCGGCGCGACATGGACGCGGTTGAACTACAACGGCATCTTCATGCCCACCGACTTTCACTGGAAATCGCCAAGAGAAGTATTTGTAAGCAGTTATGGCCGGGGGATATTCAGGATAGGGTTCTGATCAACTCCTCGCTCAACTCCCACAACTCCCTAGCCTTGCCCTCGTCGTAGCTCTCCTGCGACGAGGGTTTTTCTTTTGCCCCGTCAAAGGTTTTTCCATGGCTCCCCTTTCAAATCAAAAAGCGAATCTTTAATTTAGTGGAGCGTTCATAACCCCAAAGATACCACATGCTATTCTTTCAAATCCTTCTGGCAAGCGTTCTTGCCTTTTTCGTGCTGATAGCCCTTGTCTATTTGATCGAACCCAGTCTGCTCGCCGTTGTTTTCACCTTTTTCCTGAAGGTATTTTTCAAAAACCCACCAATACTGGACCTGGAGAAATATTTTCCGGAACACAAGCTTCTGGAGGCGAACGCAGCTATCATAAAAGAAGAGCTAAAAGCCATTCTGGAGCACGAGTCCAGCATTCCCAGGTTTCACGAGGTCGACAAGATACAAACCTACATCTCCAACAAAGGCGAATCCTCCTGGCGGGTCTTCGTGCTGAAGGCCTACGGCAACTGGGTGGAGAGCAACCGCCAGAAAGCGCCGCAAACCAGTGCCCTGGTTGAAAAAATACCGGGCATTACCACTGCCATGTTTTCTATCCTGGGGCCTCGCAAATACATTCCTCCCCATATCGGACTATACAAGGGCATTTTTCGCTATCACCTGGGGCTGGTCATCCCGCAGTCGGACCCCTGTTACATCATTATCGGAGGGGAAAAATACCAGTGGAAAGAAGGCGCAGGAGTATTGTTTGACGATACCTATACGCACAGCGTCTACAATGAAAGCGACGAAACCCGGGTGATTCTGTTCTGCGATGTGTATCGCAACGACCTCCCTCCATTTTTCCAAAAGCTCAACCAGATCGTCTACAAACTCCGCGAACGCTCCAACCGCCTTAAAAAAGCTGTTGCCAGGGCGGAGGTACAGCAGGACCTGAGAGCCTGAAACCCCGGGAGTGAAAATTATCACCCTCCGCCCTGACTTTCATCATCACCACAATGAAGAAGGGTCTTTATGTTTAGGGCCATTGTTGATTTGACCCTGACCAATGCGCAAGATCCAACTTCTCACCAACAGCATCAGCCGCAAGAACTTCATGGCGCTGACGGGCCTTTTCCTGTGCCTTTTTCTCGTCATCCATCTGGCCGGCAACCTGCAGTTGCTCCTGCCCGCCGAAAAGGCGCACTGGCAGTACAACTACTACTCCGAGATTCTCACCCACAACTACATCATCAAGTTCATTTCCTACGTCCTCTACTTCAGCATCCTGGCGCACATTGCCGATGCGGCGCTGCTGACCTGGCAGAACTGGCGGTCGCGGGGCAAACAGGGTTACGTCTACGACCGGCGCAGGGCGGCCAGCACCTGGTATTCCCGCAACATGGGCCTGCTGGGCTCCCTCATCCTGGTCTTCCTGGTTATCCACCTGAAGGACTTCTGGTACGTGTATAAGTTCGGTGAAATGGCGCTCGACGCCGATGGCCACAAGGACATCTACACCGTCGTGGTGGCGGTGTACAGCGACTGGCGCTACGTCGTCCTATACACCGTGTCCCTCCTCGTGCTGGGCTTCCACCTGCTGCACGGCTTTTTCAGCGCCTTCGAGTCGCTGGGCCTCTACCACACCCGCTACGCCAAATGGATGAAGGCCTTCGGATGGCTCTATACCGCCGTCATTACCGGCGGTTTTATCGCCATCCCGGTCGTGGTGTTCTTTTTGAGAAATTAATATTTTCTGAGAGGAAGCGCGGCCGCGCTTCCTCTCAAGAGTCAATTTGTTTTTATGAAACTCGATGCCAAAATTCCTGAAGGGAGGTTGCAGGACAAATGGGGCCGCTACAAGGCCACCTGCCGGCTGGTGAGTCCCGCCAACAAAAAGAAACTCGACATCATCGTCGTCGGCACGGGGCTGGCGGGGAGCGCCGCGGCGGCTTCCTTCGCTGAGCTGGGCTTCAGCGTGAAGGCTTTCTGCTTCCAGGATTCGCCCCGGCGGGCGCATTCCGTGGCCGCGCAGGGGGGCGTGAACGCCGCCAAGAACTACCAGAACGATGGCGACAACGTGTTCCGGATGTTCTACGACGCCATCAAGGGCGGCGATTTCCGGGCGAGGGAGGCCAACGTGTACCGGCTGGCCGAATGCTCCCTCAGCCTGATCGACCAGGCCGTGGCCCAGGGCGTGCCCTTCGCCCGGGAATACGGCGGCTACCTGTCGAACCGCTCTTTCGGCGGCGTGCAGGTGAAGCGCACCTTCTACGCCCGCGGCCAGACCGGCCAGCAACTCCTGCTGGGCGCCTACTCGGCGCTGAGCCGGCAGGTGGGCGAGGGCAAGGTCAAACTCTTCTCCCGGCACGAAATGCTCGACCTGGTGGTCATCGACGGCAAGGCGAGGGGCATCATCGCCCGCAACCTGGCCACCGGCGAGATCGAACGCCATGCCGCCCACGCCGTGGTGCTGGCCACCGGCGGCTACGGGAAGATCTACTACCTCTCCACCCTTGCCATGGGCTGCAATGGTTCGGCCATCTTCCGGGCCCACAAAAAAGGCGCGGCCCTGGCTTCGCCCAGCTGGACCCAAATACACCCCACCTGCCTGCCGCAGTCGGGCGACTACCAGTCGAAGCTCACACTGATGAGCGAATCGCTGCGCAACGACGGCCGGGTCTGGGTACCCAAAAAAGCGAACGACACCCGCAAACCAGGCGACATTCCCGAAGACGAGCGCGATTACTACCTCGAACGCCGCTACCCCGCCTTCGGTAACCTGGCGCCGCGCGACATCTCATCCCGCGCCGCCAAAGAACGGATCGACGCGGGCTATGGCGTGGGGCCCAAGCGCAACGCCGTCTACCTCGATTTCTCCCACGCCATCGCCGAATACGGCCGCCCGGTGATCGCCGAACGCTACGGCAACCTCTTTGGCATGTACGAGAAGATCACGGGCTACAACGCCTACGAAACGCCCATGATGATCTCGCCCGCCGCCCACTTCTCCATGGGCGGCCTCTGGGTCGACTACGAGCTCATGACCACCATCCCCGGCCTGTTCGCCGGAGGCGAATGCAACTTCGCCGACCACGGCGCCAACCGCCTCGGGGCCAACTCTCTGCTGCAAGCCTGCGTCGACGGCTATTTCGTGCTGCCCTACACCGTGACCAACTACCTCGCCGGCGAACTCAAGACCGGCAAAATCTCCGTCGACCTCCCCGAATTCGACGAAGCGGAAAAACAGGTCAGAGCCCAGCTCGACCGCCTGACCAGCATCAACGGCAAGCGCACGGCGACCGACTACCACAAGGAGTTGGGAACCCTGCTGTACGACAAATGCGGCCTTTCCCGCACCAAAGAAGGACTGGAAGAAGCCATCGCCCGGATCCGGGCCCTGCGCGCCGATTTCTGGAAAAACCTCAAGGTACCCGGCGGCCACGACCACGTCAACTCCGAAGTCGAAAAAGCCGGCCGCGTGGCCGACTACCTCGAACTCGCCGAGCTGATGTGCTGGGACGGCCTGACCCGCGAAGAGTCTTGCGGCGCCCACTTCCGCGAGGAGTACCAAACGCCCGAAGGCGAAGCCCTGCGACAGGACGACCGGTTCCAGTTCGTCTCCGTCTGGGAATACGGCGGCTACGATAAGGACCCCATCCTGCACAAGGAGCACCTGCAGTTTGAAGAAGTCAAACCGGCGGTAAGAAGTTATAAATGATTTGAGTGAAGGGTGAAGAGTGAAGGGTGAAGAAGAATTCACCCCTCTCTTCACCCTTCACCCTTCACCCTTCACGAAAGAATTATGAAACTCTTCCTCAAAATATGGCGGCAGGAGAATGCCCAAAACAAGGGGCGGATGGTTGATTACCAGCTCGAAAACGTCAACCCCGAGATGTCGTTCCTGGAGATGCTGGACACACTGAATGAGAAGCTGGTATTGCAGGGCGAGCCGGCTATCGAATTCGACCACGACTGCCGGGAGGGCATCTGCGGGCAGTGCGGGCTCTTCATCAACGGGCGGGCGCACGGGCCGCTGACGGCCACCACAACCTGCCAGCTGCACATGCGGAGCTTCGACGACGGCGACACAATCTATGTCGAGCCGTTCCGGGCCAGCGCATTTCCCATTATCAAAGACCTGAAGATCGACCGATCGGCCTTCGACCGGATCATACAGTCGGGCGGTTTCATCTCCACGCACACAGGAGATGCGCCGGAGGCCAACTCCATTCCCATTCCCCACGAAATCGCCGAAAGGGCGTTCGACTCGGCAGCCTGCATCGGCTGCGGGGCTTGTGTGGCCACCTGCAAGAACTCCTCGGCAGCCCTGTTCACCGGGGCGAAGGTGACCCACCTGGTGTTGCTGCCTCAGGGGCAGGCGGAAGCCGCCAGGCGCGTGGCGAATATGGTGGAGCAAATGGAGCAGGAAGGTTTCGGCAACTGCACCAATACCAAGGCCTGCGAGGTGGAATGCCCGCAGGGCGTCACCACGGAGAACATCATCCGGATGAACTTCGAATACAACAAGGCAAAGGTCTTGGAGCGCTAGCGCTACAGCCCGTATAGCCGCCTGATCAGGGCCATTTTTTCTTCCTTGCCGGGAGGCGTTTCGCGGCGCAGGTACACCCCGTCGTGGGCGCAGTCGAAAGTGCCGAAGGGCGGGTACTCCTTCACCAGATCGAAGCCCCTTTCCGAGAGAAAGGCCGTCACTTCGTCTTTGAGGCGGATGCCTTTGTAGACCGGCACGGTGTAGAGTTCGAGTTGCAGGCCCAGGCAGTCGTTGCGCAGGAAATCCTCGCTGCCGCTCAGGATCTCGAACTCGGCGCCCTGGGTGTCGATTTTGATAAAATCGAAAGAAAAACCGAGGTTCAGCTCGCGGAGCACGGCGTCGAGGGTGCGGCATTCGACCTGGATGGTTTTGATCAACTTGCTTCGCTCGTGCCAGGTGGTGGCCATTCGGGCAGGACCTTTGGTTTTGAGCGTTTCCCAGTTGGCGTCGACGTATTCGATGTTTGCTTCGTAAAAAGAAGAGCCGTGGGAGAGATTGCCCTGGTAGATGTGAAAAGGCCGCGTTTCGTTGCGGCTGCCCAGCGCGCAGTCGAAAGTGATGACATCCGGGTGAACCGATTTGCCCTCCTGGGGTTCAAATCTTAGGAGCTTGCGAACGTAGCGGGCGTTTTTGAACCAGGGATCGGGCAATTCCCCGATGGCCCCGACGTCGATAAAATGGATGAGGCCCTGGCCTTGGTAGTTCACCTTTCCGTAGTGAAAAAGAGCTTTTTCGGCCTTGACGAGGCTCTCCCGGATGAATTTTTTAAACAACTTGAAAGCGCGGGCGGCAGTCATTAGAAGAAATGGTATTTGGGCAAAAATAGGGCTATTTCCGCAAACGGTTGACTTTATCGCAGAAGGGCTTTAACTTGAAAAGAGAGAAATACCGACTATGAAACTATTGCAAAAAATCCTGGTGGCCACCGATCTCCTCGATTCATCGGAAAACGTGGTAGACCACGCCATTGGCCTGGCTCGTATTTTCGAATCGGAGATCGTCCTGATGCACATTTTAGCGGAAAGCGTCGACAACGAAAAAGTCCGGCAGTTTCTCGAAGAGGCTGCCCACCGCAGGCTTGGCGAACTGAAAGCCAGGATCGAAAAGGCAGGCGTAAAAGCCGCGACGCCCATCCTCATCCCCGGCAGTCATTTCGAAAAAATCGTCACTACGGCCGACCAACTGAAGGTCAACATGATCCTGATCGGTTCGGGCGAAAAACAGAAGGGCGAAAAATTCCAACTGGGCACGACTGCCGAGCGCATCATCCGGCGCTCCGGGCGGCCGGTATGGGTCGTCAAACAGGGGCAACCTTTCCACATCGGTAAGATTCTCTGCCCGGTCGATTTTTCCAAAGAATCCAAACTGGCTCTCAAAAACGCCATCCTTCTGGCGCGCCGGGAAAAGGCTGAACTGGTGGTGCTCAGCGTGTTCGACCTCTACAATAAATCGCGGACATTTTTGTACACCCAACAGCCGGAATACCAAGTCAACCGCGCCCGTGCGCTACACCGCGAAGAGTTCGAAGAATTCCTCAATAGCTTTCACTTGCATGATGTCAGCTGGCAAATGGAGATCACGGAAGGCGACCCCGCCGCGGAAATTCTTGCCGCAATCGACCGGCACGGCGCCAACCTGCTATTCATAGGCACCACCGGCAAAAGCGGCCTGAGCCTGATGATGATGGGCAGCGTCACCGAAAAGGTAGTGCGCGAGGTGCCTTGCACTTTCATGACCAGTAAGACCCAGGACGTCATGAAACTCCAGATCGAGGAGCGCATCCGCGACATCGAGAGCCACTACAAATCGGCTGTGCAACTGATGGACGACGGATACTTCCACGAGGCGGTCAGGGAGTTCAAAGTATGCTTGAAGATCAACGAGATGCATGTGCCTTCCCTCAAAGGCCTGGCCGCCGTTTACCGGAAAATGGGCGATGAAAAATCAGCCAAACACTTCGAAGGCCTGGCCCTAGAGATCATGGACCGTATCTGGAACCTCAAGATCGAGTCGGAGGTGAGGGGCTTGTACCGGTATTGAATGCCTTATTTCCAGGGCCCTTTTCTACCCTGGCCGCGTCCGCCGCGGTACCCGCCCCAGGGCCTGATCTCGTCAGCCGTAAACTCGTCTTTTGCGGTGATCTTACCGATCAGCTTGACCTTTTCCCCCCGTTCGAGCAGCACGACGGGCGGGATGAAGGCGTCTTCGTAGTGGACGGTCCATTCCATTCCCTGCAAGTCTTTCAGGCGCATTGAGCCGGCATTCACATCGATAATGTTGCCCGCCAGGTAGCCGTCCTGGGGCATGGACCAGAGCTGTGTTTTTTTCTCCTCGATACTTTGGTAGATGCTGACATTGACCTCGAAAGCGTTTTCGATGCGCTCTGCGCCGCCCGCGATGAAGAACAGGGTACCCAGCAGCATGCTGAGCGCCGCGCTATAGGCCACCCACTTGCCTGCAGAAAACTTATACCCCTTCGGGGCGTATTGGATGCTGTAAATGGCGATAGCCAGGAAAACGACCAGCACAATGATCCAGAAAAACGGCAACAGACCCAGGAACAGCTCCATGCGGGAATGAGACAGGTGGCTCACCACGTTGAAATCGGTCTGCTGGATGGCGAAGAGGATGACGGAAAAGGCCAGTGCGCCGAGCAGGACAGCCAGGAGGAAAGCCGTCAAAAGCAGGCTGTTGCGCAGCGTAAAGCGCCATTTGGGCAGGGGCTTGATATCCTGTTCCCTGATTGCCTGGATGAGTTTTTCAGAGGGTTGCATCTCGCTGGTATTGAAATTGTTCGGAAAGCTGCCGGAAGGCTTTTTTGGCCCTGTTGATGCGGGTGGCCACAGTGCCTTCGGGTATTTTCAAAATATCGGAAATCTCTTCATAGCTCATGTCTTCCAGAAACTTCAGCACCATGACCTCCTTGTAGGGCAGCGGAAGCCTGTCTAGCAGCTCGTGGGTGTGGCGGTCCTGCTCTTCCATCTGCTCCGCCGCATCGTCTGCCGGGTCGTCGGGCAGGTCGGCGAAGCGGCTTTCATCAAAGGTTTCTTTCTGGTCTTTGCCGTATGATTTCTTTTTCCGGATAAAAGAAACAGCCTGGTTGTGCACGATGCGGTACACCCAGCTCGAAAATTTGAGGCTGGGGTCGAAGCCGTTGAGGTTTTTCCAGATATTGATGAAAGCCTCCTGCAACACGTCCTCCGCCTCCTCCCCCACCCCGAGCCGGTGGATGTAGCGCAGCAGGCGCTCCTCGTACCTGTCGTAGAGGCATGAGAAAAAATCCACCTCCGCCAGCGCCTTCTGGACGATCTCCAGGTCGCTCAGTTGCCGGCATATTTCTTTGGTGGGATGCATGGGAAGAGAATCGTTATTGCGTAAAGATAAGAGACATGGGGTTAGTTTATAAGTTTATGGGGGTAGGAGTTTAGGCATTCTAAACTCCTACCCCCATAAACTTATAAACTAAAAGAAATCAATTGCCATTCGGGCAAGTTCCGCCATTTCCATTACCCGGGCCGTTGCCGTTACCGCCGCCGGGGCCATTGCCGTTACCGTTTCCATTCCCATTTCCGTTGCCGTTGCCGTTGCCACCGCCAGGACCGTTACCGCCGCCGTTGCCATTGGGGCAGATACCGCCGTTGCCGTTGCCCGGGCCATTGCCGTTACCATTGCCATTGCCGGGACCACCGTTAGGGCAGGTACCGCAGATGCTGCCGCCTTTTTCCCAGGGCAGGTTGATGAAGCTATCGAAGTACTCCTGGGTGATGTATTGGGGCACATAAGTCACGTCCAAGCCTGCCAGTTTTTTCACGAAAGCGCGCATGTGGTTGCGGGAAGCTTTGGTCAGCTCGGTAAAAACAGCAAGGATGTCTTCGTTGTTGACATCGGCATTGCCGGAGCGTTCGAGCAGGTCGGCGATGTCGCGGTCTTCGATGGTAGCGCCTGCGGTCAGGGCCGACAGTAAGTCCGTTTGACCGAGGGCGAGCAGGTTGTTGTAAAGGGTTTGAATGTCGGCGTTGGAGAATTCGCCGGGCACGTCGTCGCCGATCGGGTCAGCCAGGTCGTACTTGTCGAGCAGGCAGCCAACGAGATTCATGTGGCGTTGTTCGGCATTGGCGATATTGGCAAAAACTGGCAGGTCGTACAATCCGGCCATCGCCGTGTAAACATCACGAGCCATTTTTTCTTCCTCCCGCATGAAAGTCAGGGCTTCAATCTCGGCGGGGGAGAGTTCTTCATAGGGGAAATTATCTGTCAGGCAGGTGCAGACATCAACGAAAGTACCCTGGGTTCCCGAATTGCCGCCTCCGAGGGCCGTGAGGGTCGGATCAAGGGCTTCCGTATTATCGATGGCGTTGAGGTCCGTCTCGCATTGAGTCAGGAACATGGCGAATCCGAGGAGGAGAACTGTGCCGCCGATCCATTTGAGCAATTGATTTTTCATGACTGTGTTTTTTGTAGTTTCGGTTGAATGAATGTCTTTTCAACCTGTACTACGCAGGGGGTAAAATTTTCTTTCACCCTATCGCTCATTCAGGTATTCGACCATGTCGAAAGCCATGAAAGCCAGCAGCTCGTCGTCAAACTCTGTTGGTTGTAATATCTTGATGATGAGGCGGAATTTAAAAAAATCGGGAACGACCCGGCCTTCCGCCAGGCGCCCGTATTCGGGGTGAATAATGGTCAACTTGTTGCCCCAGAAGTCGGATCTGCGCCGCAGTAGCGTGCCGTCTTTGGCGATGTAAAACCTGGGAGGTACGCCTTGCCGTTCGAGCAGGTTTTTCCCTTCCAGATCGGAAATGGCATAGCGCCAGTTGTCGCGGCTCAGGCGATAAGCCAACTCATCTCCCACAAAAACCTCCGCCTCCCGGATCGCGCCCAGCCAACCGCGGTCGGTGGTAGTTACCCTGATTGCCGGGGCGCCGCCCTGCGGTTTCCATTGGGCGTCGTACCACTGGGGTGATCTGAAACGGGGCAGTTCGAGGCGGAGTTGCTGGGCGGGCAAAAGATTGGTAATCAGGCTCAGCATAGCGCTTAACAGGATGGCTTTCATAGGCTTTTCCTGTTCTAACAATCAATGTTTTCATGCGTTCTCTTTTTCTTGGTAATTTGGCGCAACGGAAAAAATCGACACATGAAGAGACTGCTGCTGCTACTATCCATCCTGATAACGGCTTTCGCCGTACAGGCCCAACCCTCAGAACCCCGCTTCCTCTCTGCCGAGCGAACGGCGAACGGTCTGGCGATCAAGACCTCCGAGGGCCAGATCCGCATCACACCTTACTCCAATCATGCCCTTGAGGTGGAATTCATTGCCGAAGGCATGAAAAACCCGCCCTCCTACGCCATCGCTGCTCCGCCGGTGAAGCTGAAGGCCACGCTGGAGGAAAATGAGATCTATCTGCAATACGCTACTCAAGGCATCTCCGTGCAGATCAACAAAGACCCTTTCCACATCTCCTACCATTTCGGCGGCCGCCTCCTGTTTTCCGAAGCGGACGGGTATTTCGACAAGGGCACTGAAAAGGGTTTCAGCTTTTACCTCAGCCAGGGCGAAAAGCTCATGGGCGGCGGCGAGCGCGTGCTGGGCATGGACCGCCGGGGCAAGCGGCTCCGCCTCTACAACAACCCCAGCTACGGCTATGAGACCCACGCCGAGCTGATGTACTACTCCCTGCCCGTCGTCATTTCTTCGAAAAAATACATGCTGGCCTTCGACAACGGCGCCGACGGCTACCTCGATCTGGGCGCCACCGAATTCGACGTGCTTCGCTTCGGAGCGGTGGGCGGACGCATGAGTTACCTCGTCGTGGCCGCCGACCATTGGAACCAACTAGCCGAACAATTCACCGCCCTGACCGGCCGGCAGCCGCTGCCGCCACGCTGGGCCCTGGGCAATATCTCCTCCCGCATGGGCTACCACTCCCAGCAGGAAGTGGAAGAAGTGGTGGAAAAATTTATCGCCGACGACATCCCTCTCGACGCCATCGTGCTCGACCTTTTCTGGTTTGGAAAAGAAGTAAAAGGCACCCTGGGCAACCTCGAATGGTATACCGATTCCTTCCCCCAACCGGAAAAGATGATGGCCGGTCTCAAGGAAAAAGGCGTCAAAACCGTGCTCATCACCGAGCCGTTCATCCTGCGCAACACCCTGAAATACCCGGAAGTGATCGAAAAAGGACTGGTGGCCACCGATACGTCCGGACAGCCCTACCACTACGACTTCTACTTCGGCAACACCACCCTGCTCGATATTTTCAAACCCGAAACGCGGCAATGGTTCTGGGATATTTACAAAAAACACACCCTCTCCGGCGCCGACGGCTGGTGGGGCGACCTGGGCGAGCCGGAGCGCCACCCCGACGACATCGTGCACGTCAACGGCCGGGGCAATGAGGTGCACAACCTGTATGGCCACGTCTGGGCCCAGACCATCTTCGACGGCTATGCGAAAGATTTCCCCACCCGGCGCCCTGTCATCCTGATGCGCTCCGGCTTTGCCGGCTCCCAACGCTACGGGATGATACCCTGGTCGGGCGACGTCAATCGCACCTGGGGCGGGCTCAAGCCGCAGGTCGAGATCGCCTTGTCGATGGGCTTGCAGGGCTTGGCTTACATGCACTCCGACCTGGGCGGCTTCGCCGGCAATTACGAAGACGCGGAGCTGTACACCCGCTGGCTGCAGTACGGAGTATTCCAGCCAGTGTTCCGCACCCACGCGCAGGAGGGCGTGCCGGCAGAGCCCGTATTCTGGGACGAGGCCACCAAAGACATCGTGCGGCGCTACATCAAACTGCGCTACCAGTTGCTGCCCTACAACTATACCCTTGCCTGGGAAAATACCACCAAAGGCATCCCCATGATGCGCCCACTTTTTTATGTGGACGATAATCCGGCCCTGCTGGACAATACCACGACCTACCTGTGGGGCGACAATTTCCTCGTCTCCCCAGTAGTGGAGAAAGGCGCCGCTACCCAGAAAGTGTATTTCCCGAAAAACGCCTGCTGGTTTGACTTTTGGACCGGCAAGGCCTACGAAGGCGGGCAGGAGGCCGAAGTGCCCGCCGGCATCAACGATATTCCCGTATTTGTGAAAGCGGGGGCTTTCATCCCCATGGTACCGGAGATGCAGAGCACGAAGGATTATTCATCCACCCACCTCATTCTCCACTACTACCACGACGCCTCGGTGACGGGCGGCGAGGGGTATGTGTATGAAGACGACGGGAAAACGAAAAACGGCAGTTATGAACTGATCCGTTTCAAGGCGGAAAACGGTGAGGCGCTGACTATTGATATTCAATCCAACGGAGGCAAATACCTTGGCAAGCCGAAGGAGCGCACGGTGGAGCTGGTGGTCCACAACCTGGCCAGGGAGCCGCAGATATCAGCGTCGAACCCCAACCCGCTTGAAACCATGTGGGATGAGGAGGCGGGGACGTTTACGGTGAAAGCGACGCTGCTGAAAGGGATTAAAGTCACATTAAATATGAACTAAAACAATGCTCCGTAGCGAGGATTTTGAAAATCCTCGCTACGGAGCATTGTTTTAGTTCAACCCTCTCTTCTCCAGCAACGGCTCGATCGCCGGTTCTTTCCCCCTGAACTTTTTGTACAGCACCATCGAATCATCCGTGCCGCCGGAGGCGAGGATGTACTGCTTGTATTTCGCCGCCAGTTCGGGGTTATAGACGTCGCCCGACTCCACGAAGGCCTTGAAGGCGTCGGCGTCGAGCACTTCCGACCAGATGTAGCTGTAGTAGCCGGCCGAGTAGCCTCCGCTGAAAATGTGGTTGAAATAGGTGCTGCGGTAGCGCGCCACGATCTCGGGGATCAGGCCCAGCTCGCCGAGTTTTTCTTTTTCAAATGCGGCCGCATCCAGCTCGGTGGGCTCGGTGAGGCTGTGCCAGTACATATCGAGGAAGGAAGCCGCCAGGTATTCGACCGTAGCAAAGCCCTGGTTGAACTTGCCCGCATTGCGAATCTTCCGGATCAGCTCATCCGGAATGACTTCTCCGGTTTCGTAGTGGAAGGCGTATTTTTTGAGCACATCGGGGTACATGCACCAGTTCTCCATCACCTGGGAGGGGAATTCCACGAAGTCAGTGGGCGTGGAGGTGCCGGAGATGGAGGGGTAGGTGCAGTTCGACAGGATGCCGTGCAGGGCGTGCCCGAACTCGTGGAAAAGGGTATTGACGTCGTCGATACTCAGCAGGGCGGGTTTGTCGCCCACCGGTTTGGCGAAGTTGCCCACATTGTAGATGATGGGGTGCACGAACTCGCCGTCGCGTTTGTGCTGCTTGACCAGTTCGTCCATCCAGGCGCCGCCTCGTTTGCTCTCGCGCGGGAAGTAGTCGGTGTAGAGAATGGCGACGTGGTTGCCTTCGAGATCTTTCACTTCGAAAGTCTTCACCTCAGGGTGGTATTTGGCGATATCGTTGCGCTCTTCGAAGGTGATGCCGAAGAGGGCCGAAGACAGGTCGAACACCCCTTTGATGACGTTATCAACCTGGAAGTAGGGCCGCAGGGCGTCTTCATCGAGGTCGTATTTGGCCTTTTTGACTTTTTCGGCGTAGTGCCACCAGTCCCAGGAGGCCAGTTTGAAGTTGCCGCCTTCGGCGTCGATGATTTTTTGCATCTCGTCGCGCTCTTTTTGGGCCACCTTGAGGGCGGGCGTCCAGAGTTTGTTGAGCAGTTCGAACACGCGGTCGGGCGATTTGGCCATGCTTTCTTCCAGCACGAAGTGGGCGTGGGTGGGGTAGCCCAACAACTTTGCGCGCTGCACGCGCAGGGCGGCCATGCGGGAGAGGATCTTTTTGTTGTCGAGCTCGTCGTTGTTGTCGCCCTTCATGATATAGGCAGTGTAGAGCTTTTCGCGCAGGTCGCGGCGGGTGCTGTAGGTCAGGAAGGGGTACATGCTCGGGCGCTGGATGGTGTAGACCCATTTGCCTTCGTAGCCGCGGGCTTTGGCGTCTTCGGCGCCCATTTCGCGGACGCTTTGGGGCAGGCCTGCGAGTTCGTCTTCCGAAGAAAGGACCATTTCGAACTTGTTGGTTTCCTTGAGCACGTTATCGCCGTATTGCACGCCCAGCACCGACAGTTCCTCGTTGATCTTTCGGAAGGCAGCCTGGTCGGCTTCGCTGAGGTTGGCGCCGCCGCGCACGAACTTGTCGTAGTGCTTTTTCAGGAGCATGGACTGTTCGGTGTTGAGGCCGAGTTGATCTTTCTGGTCATACACTTCCTTCACGCGCTGAAACAGCCCGGGATTGAGGTTAATATCGTCCTGATGGGCGGTGATCATCGGCTGCACCTGTTTTTCGATCTCCTGGAGGTTCTCGTTAGTCATGGCGCCAGTCATGGCCAGGAAAACGCCCATCACTTTGCGAAGCGCCATGCCGCTGTATTCCAGGGCTTCGACTGTATTGGCGAAAGTGGGGGCTTCGGAGTTATTCACGATAGCTTCCACTTCGGCTTTATGCAGGGCGAAGGCTTCCTGGAAAGCAGGCAGGTAGTGCTCTTCCTTGATGAGGTCGAAAGGAGGGGTACCGAAGGGGCCGTCCCATTCGGCGAGCAGGGGATTGGTGGTGGTCTGGTCGGTAGTTGCGGTCTGGTTACAAGCGATCGTCATGGCGTAAAGTGAGATAATTAAGAGAATATACTTCCTCATGATTTTTGTGAAGTTGGTGGAGAGGCAAAATACGGGAAATTTAATTTCTTCTTACTTTACGCAACCCAATCGTTGATTCATACTCATTTGCTCTTGTATCAAACCTTGTTCCATGGAAAAATTGCTGACTCTTTTTCTGGGAGGATTTTTCCTCGTCACCTCCCTCCTCCCTGCCCAGGACAACCGCCTGTTCATGGCCAGCGAATTTCGCGAAGCTTATGAAAACGGCACCCGCTCTTACGATGGCAAACCGGGCAAAAACTATTGGCAAAATACCGCCGACTACACCCTCGACATCACCGTCGACCCCGCTACGCGTCTGCTGGAAGGAAGCGGCAAGGTGGTCTACCACAACAACAGCCCCGACGAGCTCAACAATCTGGTGCTGCGCCTTTACCAGGACGCTTTCCGGAAAGGCAACGCCAGGGCATACGGTGTTGGGCCGGACGACATCAACGACGGCACGACCATTTCCAAACTTCTCATCAACGGTGAGTCATACGACATGACCAACCGCCGTGAAGTGTCGCGCCAGGGCACCAACCTCAACATCAGCCTGAAATCGCCCCTGAAGCCGGGCGAAAAGCTGACTATGGAGGCCGACTGGGCCATCACCATACCCATGACCAATATCCGGATGGGGGTGTTTGACAGTACGACGTTTTTCGTGGCTTACTTCTACCCTCAGATCGCCGTGTACGACGACGTGTTCGGCTGGGACCGCCTGAGCTACAACTTCCGCACGGAGTTCTACAACAACCTCGGCAACTTCGACGTCACGATCAATGCCCCGGAAGCCTTTACCGTCTGGTCGACCGGCGTGCTCCAAAATGCCAAGGAGGTCTATCCGCCCCAGGTATACCAGCGATATGAAAAAGCGCTGTCTTCCTCCGAGCCGGTAGACGTGCTCACCGCCGATGATCTTTTTTCGGAAAAAGGGTACCAAAACCTGTCCGGAAAGTGGCGCTACGTTGCGGACAACGTGACCGACTTCGCATTCGGCATCTCCGACCACTTTGGCTGGAGTGCTGCCATACAGGAAGTCGACGGCCGCTCCGTGCTGGTCAGCACGGCATTCCCGGCCGACAAAGCCAAGCAGTTTTCCGGTGTGACGCCCATTACCCAAAAAGCCATGAAACACATGTCGGAAGACATGCCCGGCATCCCCTATCCCTACCCTCGATTCACCACTTTCATCGGTAGCGACGGCGGCGGCATGGAGTTCCCGATGATGGCCAACAACTCGGGGCCGGGCCGCGGCGTGACCATCCACGAGCTTTTCCACACCTATTTCCCCATGTACGTGCGCACCAATGAGAAGCGCTTTGCCTGGATGGATGAAGGCTGGGCCGACTTCGTCACCGACTGGGTCATCGACCGTTACTTCGAGGGAGGCAGTGAACCGCTTTTCAAGTTTTCTTCCGCCAACATACGCAGCAACCAGGGCACTTATAATGACCTGCCCCTGATTGCCTCCTCCCAATACACCGACGACAGCAACTACGGATATTCAGCCTACCCGCTGCCCGCCTATATCTACGCTATTCTTAACCACCACCTCGGCGACGAGCTCTTCGTGAAGTGTTACCGCGAATACATCCGCCGCTGGGCGGAGAAAGCGCCCACACCCTATGACTTCTTTTTCACTTTCGAAAATGTGTCGGGACAAGACCTGACCTGGCTCTGGAAGCCCTGGTTCTTCGAATTCGGCTACCCCGACGTGGCAATCGAGTCGTACAGCAAAGGAAAGCTCGTGGTGCGCAACAAGGGCAACCGCCCCTCTCCCCTAACCGTAAAGATCGTCTACAAAAACGGTCAGGAAAAGGAGATCGTCGAACCGGCTTCGATCTGGAAATCCGCCGGCACTTTCACCGTTACTATTCCCGACTACAAAAACGCTGAAACGCTCGTTGTCAACGAAAAAGTAACGGATGTGAACGAGTTGGATAATTTCTATCCCAGCCTGAAAGAACAGTACCAGAAAACCGGCATCGCTGAAGATATCATGGGTACATACCTCGTCAATGAATTTCCCGTGGAAGTGACGATCGAGAAAAAAGAGGGTATTCTCTATATGAACATGCCGAGGTTTGGCCAGGAAAGCTATCTCCTGCCGCTTTCACCGAATATTTTCAGCAGCCTGGACGGCGAGTCCAGGCTGGAATTTGTGAAAGAAGGCGGGAAGATAACCGGCCTGGTCATGCAGTCTGGCGGCTTTCAGGTTACGGCTAATAAGCGCTAATACCAGCGTTTTTTGAGCCAGAAAGCTACATTGACCAAAGCAATCAGGGCAGGCACTTCGACCAGGGGGCCCACCACCCCGGCGAATGCCTGCCCTGAGTTTATACCAAAGACCGCAATGGCCACCGCAATCGCCAGTTCGAAGTTGTTGCCCGAAGCGGTGAAAGCGATCGAGGCGTTGCGCGGATAGTCCGTCCCCATCTTTTTCCCGATCCAGAAACTGATGAAGAACATCAGCGCAAAATAGACAAGCAGCGGAATAGCTATGCGCACCACGTCCATCGGGATATTCACGATCAACTCCCCTTTCAGGCTGAACATCACCAGGATAGTAAAGAGCAGCGCGATGAGGGTAATGGGGGAAATGACGGGGATGAACTTGCTCCGGTACCAGTCTTCCCCTTTCCATTTCACGAGAAAAATCCGGCTCAGCAGCCCCGCAAGGAATGGGATACCCAGATAAATCGCCACGCTCTCTGCGATAGTGGCGATGGAGATGTCGACGATCGCCCCCTGCATGCCCAGCAGCGGCGGCAATTTGGTGATGAAGATCCAGGCGTAAAAGCTGTAGAAAAAGACCTGGAAAATGCTGTTGAGGGCCACCAGCCCGGCGCCGTATTCGCGGCTGCCATCGGCCAGGTCGTTCCACACGATCACCATGGCGATGCAGCGCGCCAGACCGATCAGGATGAGGCCGGTCATGTATTCGGGATAGTCGCGCAGGAAAGTGATGGCCAGCAAAAACATCAAGACCGGGCCGACCACCCAGTTGAGAAACAGCGACAAGCCCAGCACCTTCACATTTCGGAACACCTGCGGCAGCAGTTTGTAGTCGACCTTCGCCAGCGGCGGGTACATCATCAGGATGAGGCCGATGGCGATAGGGATGTTCGTCGTGCCGCTGGAGAATGAATTGACAAAATCGGCTGTGCCGGGGAAGAAGTACCCCAGTCCCACGCCGATGGCCATGGCCAGGAATATCCAAAGGGTGAGGTAGCGGTCGAGGAATGCGAGGCGTTTGCGGGGCTTCATGGTTATTGGTTTTTTACCTGTGAGAATAGAAAAAACATCTCGGTGGCGATCTGCCGGCAGCGCTCATCGTAGCGGGCTGTTTCCTCCGGCGTGCCGTCGGCTTCCTTGGGATCTTCGTAGGTAAGCTGGACGCGAAGCGTGGCGCCTGGAATGAAAGGGCAATTTTCGTCCGCTTCCGAGCAGGTCATTACTGCGATGAAGTCTTGAGAAGGATTAGCCGGATGGTCGTACACTTTTGAAAAGCACTCCAATTCGGGCTCACTTTCCGAAAAAGACACGCGATAAACGGGGTTAACTCCGCCCGGATTTTTCACCCTGAAACCGGCGCGTTCCAGGGCAGCTACCGCTCGCGGGTTAAAAGCCGTAGCTTCCGTGCCGCCGGAGTAAGTTTTCACCCCTTCCACACCATACCAGGCCGCTGCCACGGCAGCCCAAATCTGGCCGAAGTGGCTGCGGCGGGAGTTGTGGGTGCATATGAAGGTGAGGGAAACACCAGGCTGGACCTGCTCCGCCAACCTCAACAGCAACTCCTGCCTGGGACGGGGAATCAGCTCCATCTCAGGAATCAAGCTTTGGATATAGTTGTAGATACTCGGATACATCTTTTTCATCGGGAGGTGTCACCTCTTATTTTTATGAAAATCAATAACTTACGAGGTGCCACCTCGCTTTATGCTCAGAATCAGGCTCTTACAAGGTGTCACCTCGCCTTATACTCATAATCAACCACTTGCGAGGTGACACCTCGATATTAATTTGAAAATCAATCATTTAAAACCATCCTATTCAAACAAATTCATCGCCAAAACACGATAAATATAAGGCAAATAAATCGTACATTAGCGATAAACTATCCGAAATGTCCGACACCCCAGCTTACCCGTACACCGACGTCGATGAGAAACTGGCCCGCTACGCCAAAGCCCTGGGGCACCCGGTCAGGGTCTTTATCCTGCATTTCCTGGAGCGGCAGTGCGGCTGCTATGTGGGCAATATCGTCGACGAGCTGCCGATGGCGCAGTCCTCTGTCTCACAGCACCTCAAGGAGCTGAAAGACGCTGGCCTCATCCAGGGCGAAGTGTCGCCTCCAAGGGTAAAGTACTGCATCAACCGGGAGAATTGGGCCGAGGCCCGCGAAATGTTCGCCGCCTTCTTCGGGGAAATCGGGCAGCAAGACAACTGCTGCTAGTAAATCACCCTCTACGGGTGACAAAAATCATAGGTTTTTTATCTCCTTTCATCGTATTTCGCCTATAAACTATTTCCACCTAAAGGCGAAATCATGACACACCACATTAAAATTCTGGGTACCGGCTGTATCAAGTGCAAGCGCACAGAAGAGATCGTGCGCCGCGTAGTCGAAGAAATGGGCATCGACGCCGATATCGAAAAAGTGGAGGACATCCAGCAGATCATGTCGTATGACATCCTCTCCACGCCGGCCGTGGTCATCAACGAAGAGGTGAAAATCAAGGGGCGCATACCCGACCGCCACGAGATCGAAAAACTGCTGGCAGATGTTCACCTGGCTCGATAAGCTTTCTGTCTGGCTGGTTTTCGACCTTATCGGCCTGGCGCCCGGCAGCCAATTGGGAGCCGCCCTGCAATTCTTCGTGTACGATACGGTCAAGATCCTGATCCTGCTCATGCTCATTATCTGGGTCATGGGGGTAGTCAACGCCTATTTCCCGGTGGAGCGGCTCAGGCATTTCCTCAGCGCCAACAAACTCTACGGCCTGGAGTATTTCCTGGCCTCTCTCTTTGGTGCGGTCACTCCTTTTTGCTCCTGCTCTTCCGTGCCGCTGTTCATAGGTTTTGTAAAAGGCGGCATACCCCTTGGCGTTACCTTTTCCTTCCTCATCACTTCCCCGCTCGTCAATGAAGTGGCGGTCGCCATGTTCCTCGGCCTGTTTGGTTTGAAAGTAACGGCCGTCTACGCCCTGAGCGGCATCCTCCTGGGTACGGTGGGCGGATGGGTACTGGGCAAACTGCGACTCGAACCCTTCCTGACCAAATGGGTAAGGGATATTTGGGAAAAAGCAGAGGCAGAAAGAGGGGAATTTGAAAAATCTCAGATCACCTTCCGCCAACGGCTGCCGGAGATCAACCGGGAAGCTTTCGGTATCGTGAAAAGCGTGTTCTGGTATGTCATCATCGGCATAGGCATCGGAGCGCTCATGCATGGGTTCGTCCCGGAGGGTTTCTTCGAAAAACACCTGCAAACAGGCGCCTGGTACACCGTGCCGCTCGCCGTCCTGCTCGCCGTGCCCCTCTACGCCAATGCCGCAGGCATCGTCCCTGTACTGCAGGTCTTCGTCGCAAAAGGCATCCCGCTGGGCACCTCGATCGCCTTCATGATGGGTGTCGTCGGCCTCTCCCTGCCTGAAGCTACCCTGCTCAAAAAAGTCATGACGATCAAACTCATCGGCATTTTCTTCGGGGTGGTGGCTCTGTTCATCATCCTCTCCGGCTATCTGTTCAATCTTCTTTTTGCTTAACCAGTTTTTATCATGAAAAACGCCCTCCTCCCCTTACTCCTGCTGCTGGCATCCACTTCCTGCTCCGCGCAACCCAACCCGAAATACACGGCCCAATCCTCCGGTTCCAACCGCATCGAAGTGCTCGACTTCCACAACGAACACCGCTGCGCCACCTGCCTGGAGATCGAAAAACTGACCAAGAAAATCCTCAACGAGGATTATGCCGATGCCATGAAAAAGGGCCTGATCACCTTCAAACTGGTCAACGTCGACGACAAAGCTAATGCCGATATGGTGCACAAATACACGGCCTACGGCACCACCCTCATCATCAGCTCCGTCAAAGGCGGAGCAGAGGAATTCACCGACCTGACCAATTTTGCTTTCCTCAATTTTAACAAGGCCGACAAGTTCAAAGCCACCCTGAAAAAAGAACTCGACGCCGCACTTCAACGCATCCGGTCATGACGGAATGGCTGCAACAACTCGCCCAAAGCCAGGAAGCGCCCTGGCTGGCCGCACTTGCCCTCGGGCTGCTCACCGCCATCAGCCCCTGCCCGCTGGCCACCAACGTCACGGCTACGGCCTATATCGCCAAAGGCTTTCAGGATAAAAAGCGGGTCATCCTGACCGGGGTGGTGTACACCCTCGGCCGGGCCTTTACTTACGTCGCTATCGCCGTAATCCTCTACATGGGGGCCAGCAAGTTCCATATCGCCCGCTTATTGCAAGGAAATGGCGAAAAATGGCTCGGCCCGGTCATGCTGGTCATCGGCCTGATCATGCTGGGGCTCATCCCGCTGAACTTCAAGGGCAGCGGTTTTCTTCAGCGGTTGTCGGAAAAACTGGGTAAAGGATGGACCGGCGCCTTCCTGATGGGAATTTTGTTTGCCCTGGCTTTCTGCCCTTACAGCGGCGTCCTGTACTTCGGCATGCTCATCCCCATGACCCTGGCCGCTCCTGAAGCGTTTTCCATCCCCTTTATCTTCGCCCTGGGCACCGGGCTGCCGGTGCTGCTCTTCACCTACCTGCTGGCTTTCAGCATGGAGAAAGTAGGCGTTTGGTTCAACGCCATCACCAAAGTGGAGAAGGTAATCCGGTATGTGGCGGGAGGGGTGTTTGTGCTGGCAGGACTATATTACATCCTTATCTTTCTGCACGTACTCTGAAATTAATGAACCGCAAAGACGCAAAGGCGCAAAGAAATCTTCACGATCTCTTTGCGCCTTTGCGTCTTTGCGGTTCAAAAAACCTTATTCCACCACTACCCTTCTAACGAGCACTTCTCCGTCAATCACCAGACGGATGTAGTACACGCCGGAAGGCCACTGGATGGAAGCGACTTCGAGCTCGTGCTGCGCCAGCGCATCGGTCTGCTGGATGGCCAGCTGCACGCCCTTCATGTCAAACACCTGCAATTGCACGGCAGCTGCGGCATCGAGCTTGATGCGCACGTTGACCTGGTCTTTTGCCGGGTTGGGATATACCCAAACGCCGCCAGACCATGCCGGTTCCTGCGTACCGGAGATGTTGCCAATCTCAATGGGGATCGACTTGAAGACGCAGCCGTTGGCATCGGTGATCGTCAGGATGTAGATGCCGGGCAGGGCGTTCTCGAGGTCTTCCTGGGTGGAGTACAGGTAGTTCTCCTGGTCTCTCCACTCGTAAGTAAACGGCCCTGTGCCGTTGGTAATCGTGACTTTTGCCGAGCCGTTCGGTTCGCCGTTTTGCGCTGCCGTCACTTCGTCGACCACCATTTCGATGGGCGGGAAAGAAGCTACTTCGATCTGCATGACCATCTCACAGCCCGTGGCGTCAAACACGGTTACCTCATAAGCGCCGGCGGCGAGGCCTTGCACGTTGGGCGTATCGGCGCCGTTGCTCCATTGGTAGGAATAACCGGGCGTACCGCCAGCCACTTCCACTGCCGCCGAGCCTTCGCTCGTTTCGGGACAGGTTGGCGAAGAGGTACCGGAGAGCTCGAGCGTATTGACCACCGCCACCTCAAAGCTGCACATGCCCATGTTGCCGGAGGCGTCCATGGCCATGTAGGTCTCGGTCGTCACGCCGACGGGGAAGTTGGCGCCGCTGCCGAGGCCTTCGATCAGGTCGACGGACATCACACCGCAAGCATCGGCTGCCGCAGGCAGTTCGTATTCTACCAGTCCGTCGCAGTTGTACACTTCGATCGATTCGGGGCAGGTAATGACAGGCGCTGTTTCGTCGACGACGGTAACGATAGCCGTGGCCGTGCTCTCGTTGCCGTTGACGTCGAGTACGGTGATCGTCACTTCCTGCGGTCCGAGGTTGCTGCAATCGAATGCGTTTTGCGAAACAGCCATGCTTTCGATGCCGCAGTTGTCGTAGCTGCCGTTGTCTACCATGGCGGGCGTCAGGCCAGCTTGCCCGTTTTCATCGAGGGCCAGGATGATATCTTGTACGATGATGACCGGGAAGGTATTATCGTCGGAGACGATGATCTCCAGCTCGAGCGTAGAGGTACAGCCATTGTCGTCGGTGACGATCACCTGGTGGAAACCCGGGGCCAGGTTTTCAGCCGTTGCGCCGGTGGCGCCGGTCGACCAGGCGTAGTTATAGCCGGGCGTGCCACCGAGGCCTTCCACGGTAGCAGAGCCGTCAGTCTGGCCTGCGCATTCGATATTTTCCTGCGAAACGATTTGGGCAGAAAGGGCCTCCGGTTCAGGCACCAAGACTTCTATGGTGTAGGGGCAGTTGGCGCCGTCCTGTACATTCACTTCGTAAACCCCGCCGGCCAGGCCGGAAATGGAGGGGCCGGTTTCGCCGTTGGGCCAAGTATAGGAGTAGGGCGCTGTGCCGCCGCTGCTGCTCAGGATAGCCGAGCCGTCGCCTGCTCCTGCGCAGCTGACGCCGTCGACAGTGGGAACGGTGGTCACTTGCGGGCAGACATATTCTTCAACCGTACCGCTCAGTTCGGTGGTACAACCGTTTTCATCGGTGATGACCACGGTATACTCGCCGGGCGCCAGGCCGCTGATGGAGGCAGCCGTCTCGCCGTTGCTCCAGAGATATTGGTATGCCGGGTTACCGCCTGCTGCTGTAACAGACAGGGCGCCGTTGTTGCCCTGGTAGGATGATTCGCCGGTGGCGCTGACATTGCCCGTTATCTGCTGGGGTTCATCGACTTCCACGGAGGTGGTCGTTTCGCAGCCATTGGCGTCGGTGAGGGTCACCACGTAAGTACCGGCGGCCAGGTTGGTTTCAGCCGGATCGGTATTGCCGCTGGGCCACAGGTAGCTAAAGCCGCCCACGCCGCCTGCTCCTTCCACCGTGGCCTGGCCGCTGGCCTGGCCGAAGCAGAGGGCATTTTGCACCTCGACGATCGCCAGTGTTACGGCAGAGGGTTCAGTGATCGTGATGTTAGCGGTTGTGGGGCAGTTATTTTCATCGGTAATGGAGACGGTGTAGGTACCGGGGGAAAGGCCGGTAGCGGTGGGGCCTTCGGCGCCATTCGACCAGGCGATGTTGTAAGGTTCGAGGCCATTGTGAATGGTTACAGTCGCTTCACCGTTCTTGTCGCCGTTGCAGGTAATATTTTGAGAAGAAACAGTAGCGTTGATGGTACAGTTAAAGCTATTGACCGTCACGGTTTCCTGGGTTGTGCAGCCATTGGCGTCGGTGATCGTCACCGTGTACGTGCCAGGCTCCAGGCCGGTGATGGTTTGTTCGGTCGCGCCATTGCTCCACAGATAGGAATAGGGGCCAACGCCGCCCTGTGGGTTGGCAGTGGCTGTGCCATCGTTATTGCCCAAACCGGATTCGCCGGCGGCGGAAGCATTAGCCACCAGCAAGGCCGGTTCCTGTACCACGACGGTGACGAGGTCGGAACACTGGTCGGCATCGGTGATCGTCACGGTGTAGGAGCCTGCTGCGAGACCGGACTGCGAGGGTCCGGAAAGCCCGCCGGGCCATGCAAAGGCATAAGGTTCTGCGCCGTTGGTAGCGACGACGGTAGCCTCGCCATTTACACCGCCTGCGCAGGAAACATGGATAACAGCTTCGACTGAGGCTTCAACGGGTGAGTTTTCCACCACGATAGCCGACTCAGTCGTCACGCAGCCGTTCACCGTGTTGGTTACCTGGAGGACGTATTCGCCGGCCTGGTCGACGGTAGGCGTCAGGGTCGTTGCGCCGGAGGCGATATTACCGTTGGTGGTCGTCCACAGGTATTGGAATCCCGCTCCGGAGGAAGAGCCGGAACCATCGAGCGTCAGGGCAGCCACGTTGCAATTGAGCACCATATCGGGGCCTGCGTTGGCAACTGGCTGAACAATATCTTCCGAAACGACAACCTCATCGCTTTCTTCGCAGCCATTGAGGGTATTGGTGACCAGCAGCACGTATTCGCCGCCAGCGCTGACCACGGGGGTCAGGGTGTTGGCTCCGGATACGATGGCGCCATTGGTGGTCGTCCACAGGTAGGTAAACTCAGCGCCAGAAGAGGAGCCGCTGCCGTCGAGCATCAATACGCTGGCGTTGCAGTTGAGCACGCCGTTGGCGCCGCCGTTGGCGACGGGGAAGTTCTGGTTGGCTTCCACTTCTACGGTTGCGGTAGACTCGCATTCGCTGACGGTATTCAGCACCGTCAGGGTGTAGACGCCGCCGGCATTCACAACGGGGTTGAGGGAATTTTCACCGGAAACGATATTGCCTTCTGTCGTTGTCCAGGTGTACGTGTACTCCGGTCCTTCGGAGGAACCTGCGCCATCGAGGGTCAGTTCCAGCACGGTGCAGTCGAGTTCACCGGCAGGAGCGACGGTGGCGGTGGGCAGGTCGTTATTTTCGGCGACGACTACCTCATCGATTGTGGAGCAGCCATTGGCCAGGTTGGTCACCTCCAGTTGGTAGGTGCCGGGCTGGTCGACGGTAGGCGTAGCGGTGTTGGCGCCATGCACGATATGGCCGTTGGTGGTCGTCCACTGGTAGGCGATATTTGCGCCGGAGGCTGAGCCGGTGCCGTCGAGGGTGGCTTCCGGGTTGGCGCAGTTGAGAATCTGCGCGGGCCCGGCTTCAGCCACGGGACCTGGAATATCAGGCACGGTGAAGGGCACCGTTTTGACGCAGTTATTGCCGTCTGTGATAGTAACGGTGTAGTTGCCTGCTGCCAGGTTGGTAAAGACCGGGATGGGCTGTGGGCCGTTTCCAATATTAAAGTTGTAAGGGAAGGTACCGCCGGAAGGCGTTACGAGTGCGGAGCCATCATTATTACCGCAATTGGCTCCTTGTGCCTGGGCATTCCCGTTGAGTACCAGGGGTTGTGTAATCACGACGGTATGGGTTTTCAGGCAGCTCCTGCTGTCGGAAACCGAGACGGTATAGGAACCTGCGGCGAGGTTATTGGCGGTGGGGCCGCTGGCGCCATTGCTCCAGGCGTAGGAATACCCCGGGGTTCCTCCCGAGGCGCTGACGGTGGCGGCGCCGTTGTTGCCGCCGTTGCAGGAAACGTTAGTGGTAGCGGTTGTGGCTACATTAATTGGAGAGGGACTTCCAACGTTGAGGTTGTTGAGGTTTACGGTGCGGCCGTTGCTTTCCGTAACGGTTACGGCGTAGTTGCCTGCCATCAGGTTGGAAATGTCTTCTGTATTGGCGCCGTTGCTCCACTGATAGGTTTTGTTGCCGTAGCCACCGGTAGCGGTCAGGTTGATGCTGCCGCCAGGTTGCCCGAAGCAAGGTGCGTTGGTAATAGAGGCGGAAGCTTCCAGGCTGCAGCTGCTGATCCAGTTGACCCAGGTCTGAAGGGACGCCTGGCCCACGGTGTAGATCTTGCGGTCTGGACAAACGGCGTACAGGGTCGGGAAGAAAGTGATGTTATAGGCTGCCGCTACGGAGCCGTTTCCATCGTCCATGATCGGGTAAGGAGTACCAGCTACCCAGTTGCCCTGGGAGCCGGAGCCGCCATAGAGTGCGGAAACCGGCGTACTGGGATCGCCTTCTATGAAGAACACCATTACGTCGTTGGTACCGGGGGGGCCGTACTGGTTCCACAGGTCGCGGAGGATGTGGGTGTTGTGATAATTCCAGCAAGGCCCGCACCAGGTGGCGGAAAAGTCGATCATGACCGTATACCCCTGATCCAGGTAGTTGTACAGGGTATGCGACACCCCGTCGAGATCGGTTAGGGTGAAGTCGGGCGCCGTAGCCCCGTTGGGCAGGGGCATGGCATGCGAGCCCAGGCTGATAAAAAGGGGCAGCGCCAGCAAGAGTAGCATTCTTTTCATAGGAATTAATTTGGCAGTCAAGGAAAAGCAGTGAAAAAATTTTCGGAAAGTAGGAAATTTTATTCTCGCTTTAATATGATTTCACAAAAAAAAGCATGCATATCGAATGGAGTACCAAATGTATGAGCGGGTAAAAGCAAAAAGGCTGCATTCCCTCCGGGTCAGGAGAGGATGCAGCCTGCAAAAAGATCAATAACCAATCAATTCAACACAAAAATATTCTTCTTCTCTCCGATCTCCTTGAGCTGTTTGGGCCATACCGTCACGCTGACTTCGCCGAGGTGGGCCTTGCGCAGGAGAAGCATGTAAGTGCGCGATTGGCCGATACCGCCGCCGATCGACAGCGGATAGTCGCCAGTGATAATGCCTTGGTGGTAGGGCAGTTTGAGGTTGTCGAGTTGCCCGCTCAGTTCCAGTTGCTGGCGCAGGGTTTCGGCGTTGACGCGGATGCCCATTGAGCTAAGCTCGTGGCGGCGTTGTGTGATGGGGTTCCAGACCAGTATATCTCCGTTGAGGCCGTGGAACTGTTCGCCGTTTTTGGTGATGGTAGGGGTTACCCAGTCGTCGTAGTCGGCGGCGCGCATTTCGTGGGGGTAACCATCCTTGAGCACCCAGCCGATGCCGATGATGAATACGGCGGGGAATTCCTGCACGAGGCGGGTTTCGCGTTCCTTGCGGGGCAGGTCGGGGTACATCTCCAGGATTTCCTCTGCATGGATGAACTTGATTTCATCGGGCAGCGGGGGAGCCTGGTCTGTCTTTAGTTTGGGGAACATGTCGAAGGCCAGGTTTTCTGCGCCTTTGAGCACTTTCCAGATACGGCGGACGGTTTCCTTGAGGTATTCCAGATTCCGGTCTTGTGCGGTGATGCGGCGTTCCCAGTCCCATTGGTCGACATAAGCGCTATGGTCGTGGTCGAGGAAATAGTCCTTGCGAACGGCGCGCATATCGGTGTTAATGCCTTCGCCGACTTCGCAGTCAAACTGTTTGAGGGCGAAGCGCTTCCACTTGGTAGCGGCTTGTACGACCTGGGCGTTGAGGCGTTTTTCAAGCCCGAGGCCGCAGGGGAAGGAAACGGGGGTGCGGGAGCCGTCGCGGTCGAGCATGTCATTCATGCCGCTTTCGGCTTCCACGATGAGAGGAACCTGCACCATCATCAGGTTGAGCTCCTTGCAGAGGTTTTCTTCGATGTAGCGCTTGACGGCAAACAAGGCCTGCATGGTCTCTTTGCGGTTGAGAATGGGCTGGTAGTCCTTGGGGAGGATCTGTTCGACCTTTTCGTAGGTGCTGATGCCAGGGCCTGCGAGATCGGCTTTCTTGGTGTCGGCTAGCATAACTCAGTGTATTTGGTGAACTGAGGGGGAAGTTCTGTCATTCCTATTGCATTGAGAATGACCAAAATCACCAATGGGGATAATTTTTGCTACCCTGCGGGGGGAAAAAGAAAAGGGGAAGCAACTAATGCTGCTTCCCCTTCAATGATTTTTCTCCTGGTATTACCAGCGGCGACGGTCGCCACGGTCACCACCACGATCTCCGCCGCGGTTGCCGCGATCTCCACCTCCGCGATAGGAATTTCCACGGTCTTCTCTCGGTTCTGCTTTCTTGACCACGATGGTCCGTCCGTCGAGTTCCGATTCGTTCAGGGCCTTGATGGCCTCCATGGCTTCGCCGTCGTCGTCCATTTCGACAAAACCAAAGCCTTTGGAACGGCCTGTGAATTTGTCCATGATAACGTTGGCGGAAGTCACGTTACCGTAAGCTTCAAAAGCTTCTCTGAGATCCTCGCTTTTAGTGTTAAAGCTGAGTTTTGCAACAAAAATGTTCATCGTAAAAAAATTAAACGTAATAAATCAAACCCTTGAGAACCTAAGGGACGAGGACCAACTAAAGCGAACGGTGAAATTCCAGGAACCTGCAAAAGGAGGGACTAAAAATCTACACGTCAACAAAAAGAATGATCTGCGTCTTGATCAGATTCAGCAATTCTGGTATAAAGGTAAGAACCTTAGCGAGATAAACAAAGTTCCATCTGCGAAAGAATTTTTTATTTCTCAAAACCTGAATTTACCTCCGGCCATGAAATTGCGTGGCATCAAGGGTCTGAGTCCCGCCGGATGCCGCGCCGCGACGTAGATTCCGTCAAAAATATTGGTTGCGGACGCAAAAATTGAGAACCGGGGATGCACCAAAAAACTGGCGCTGCAATCCGCGATAATATTCGCGTCGGCTTTCTTTGCGGGGTCGAGTGGGCCTTGTCCGGCCTGGGTCCTCATCACGGCCTGATAGCGGCCGCTCAGGTGCAGGCCCCACCTTTTTCCTTCCCAACTCAGGCTAACGGCCAGTTGATGCGGCGCCAGGTAGGGTAGTTTGTCGCCCGCTTCTACCTTTCCCCAGCCTTCAAACTCGCTTTCGAAGGCGGTGAGGAAGGTCGCGTCGGTGTAAGTATAGGCAAGGCTGAGCGGCAAGCGCATGGAGGTGGAGATACCGGAAAGCAGATCGTAGCTGCCTTGTACTTCAGCCCCCATCGTTCGGGCCGCGCCGCCATTGAACTGATCGCCCGTGCCCGAACCGCCTGCCGCTGCGAGGTCGGAGCCCAGCAGGTTGCTGTAGTCGTTGTAGAATAAGACGAATTGACCGGAGAATCCGGCATCCTGGAAACGGGCGCCTGCCTCGTAGTTGACGCTTTGCTCGGGCAAGGCGCCTGCTGTTACGCCCGGAGGGGAGAAACCCTTGTGTACGCCTGCGAACAGGTTGAGTGCGTCGCTCAGGCGGTAGTCGGCCCCAATACCGGGAATCCAGGCCTGCACCTGGTTGGCGCTCGTCTTGAGGCCGGCGCCCGTACGCTCAGGGTCTGCCTTGCCGTAATTCCGTTCTTCCAGCGCGATATCCTCAAATCGGAGGCCTGGAATGATGGTCAGGGCGCCTGCTTTGATCTTGTATTGGACATAGGCAGCCAAGGCCCTGGCGCCGAGTACCCTGTTGCTCTCGGTACCGGGCGTACCGGCATCCGTTAGTTGCATGACACCCTCGTCCATCGTGTAAAAATCCGACCACTGGAAACGGTCCATCTCATCATAGTGATAGCGGAGGCCGATGTCGAGGTAGTGCCGCAGGCGGCCGCTTGTCCACCGGATGGCGGCAACCGTCTGCACGCCTTGGGCGAGATAGGTCCTGTTGTTGGCCTTGACCTCGAGGTCGCCTCCGGTAGTGCCCGTCATGATCGCATAGGCCCCGGGAAGGGCGGCCGGATCTTCGAGCAGGCCGCTAATGCTCGTCCCCTCCACTTTGTCGAGTTTATACCAATTGCGGTGAAAGTCGTGGCGATAGGCCGTTGTGGTGATGTCTGCCGACCGGCTGAGCTCGATGGTATGCCTGACAGAGTACTGGCGCTGCCGGGCATCCATCCGGTCCATCTGCGAGGCTGCGTAGCGCCGGAAGGGCGTTCGGGCGAAATCGTCTGCCGTAAGTCCGAGGTAGGTTTCGTCTGATACCTCGTCGGTCTGACCGATCTTGAACAGCAGCGACTGGCCTATTTTGGCATTTGGTCCTGTATTGACGCGAAATTTCAGCAGGTAGTCCTTTTTGTCGAAACCGGTATTGCCCCCGCCGTCGAGCTGCTTGAAACCATCGGAGCGGAACTGGAAGGTTTCGACCATGTAGCCAAAATGGGCGTGTGAATTGCCAGCCCAGGCGTGCACGTTGCGGCTGCCAAATCCTCCCGCCAGCACGTCGAGCTGCCCGGCAAACTCATCCGGAATGGAGGTCGACAACAGGTTGATCGCACCGCCGGTGGTGAACGGCCCAAAGCGCACCTGGCTGCTGCCCTTCAGGATCTCTATGCCCTGCATCCGGCCGATGGTCGGGAAGTAATAGGCGGCAGGGGCGGCATAAGGCGCCGGCGCTGCCAGTATGCCGTCTTCCATAAGGGTGATCTTGGAACTTCGTTCCGCGCCTGCGCCGCGCAAGCCCACGTTTGGCCGGAGGCCAAAACCGTCTTCTTCCTGCAAATGGACCCCCGGCACCCCTCTCAGCACCCGGTTGACATCGGTGTAGCTGAACTGCTGCAGCTGACGGGGGGAAAGATAATGGGCCGATCCGGGCACGTCGCGCAAACCCCGCATGCCGCCGGTCAGGGTAACGCTCTGCACCACGGCGGTGGGCAAGCCCATCACCGCTTCTTCCATCTCCAGCGATAAAATGGCCTTTTCACCCGCTTTTAGGGAAATGTCAGTGAACAATGTGTGGTAACCTATTGCGGAAGCCACCAGTTTGTAAGATCCCGGAGGAACATCCTCCAGTCTGAAGCTGCCTCCCGGACCAGAGTAGGCGCCTAGCCCCGTGTTTTCAAGATAGACGTGGATGCCCGCCACAGGCTGCGGCTGTTCTTTGAGCGTCAGGCGGCCTTCGATCGAGGCCAACTGGGCCACAGCGCTGAAACTTGCCAACGCCAGGCACCATACTGCAATTAATTTTTTCGGGATCATTGCTTTGTCGGTTGTTGTTGTTTAGACTAATTAAATATAAGCGAATATACAACCTCATCCCGATCGGGCAATATTTATCAGGAAAAAATGACAAATCCCCATTCAGCGATCCGCTTTTCCCGTTCAGGCTCATATAGTTGCCAAGAGGCCAAAGGGCCTGTTCCTTTGTGAAAAAAAGCAATGGACATGAAATATCTGAAAAACACGGTGGCACTGACCACCTTCGCGCTCCTGCTCAGTATGAGCTTTTCGGCCTGCGGCCTCATTGACGACGACAGTCCCATCACCCCTGGCGGCGGCGATCCGCCTTCGGCGGGGCAATGGAAGGTGAGTTACTTTTTCGACAAACAGGAAGAAACGGGCAATTACAACGGCTACACGTTTGAGTTCGGACCCAATGGAGAACTAACCGCGACGCAGGGTACTCAGGTCTGGACGGGGACCTGGAGCACCGGCTTCGACGACAGCAAGGACAAGTTTTTGATGGATTTTGCCGGAGCGCACCCTTCGGCATTGGAAGAACTGGAGGAAGACTGGCTCATTATCGAGCAGACTGATTCATTCATGCATTTCGAACACACCAGCGGGGGGAACGGAGATACGGACGTGGCGCAATTCACCAAAAGCTAGAGACCATGGGGGTTTGAAGCACAATTGAAAGAGGCTGCCCACGATACCGTGCGGCAGCCTCTTTACTTTTTTGCGGAGCCTTGCTCCTTTATGCTACGGCGAGTTGAGCGCTGATCTCGAGTTTCACCTCTTCGCCCACGAGCATTCCGCCGGCTTCGGTGATGACGTTCCAGTTGAGGTTGAAGTCTTTGCGGTTGATTTTACCGCGCAGTTCGAAGCCTGCCTTCTGGTTGCCCCAGGGGTCTTTGACGGTGCCGTTGTAGTCTACTTCCAGCGTCACCTGCTTCGTCACGCCGCGGATGGTCAGGTCGCCGGTCAGCTGGTAGTCGCCGCCATTCTTTACCAGGTTACCATTGGAGAAGGTGATTTGCGGATATTCTTCAGCCGCGAAGAAATCGCCCGACTTCAGGTGATTGTCGCGGTCGGCGCTGTTGGTATCGATGCTGTTGACGTCGATGGAAAAGCTCACTTTAGCGCCGTTGAAGTCTTCTTCTTCCGAAACGACTTCGCCGGAGAAGCTTTTGAAGGAGCCGGTCACCGTGGTGATCACGAGGTGCTTGACTTTGAATTTGACTTCCGTGTGAGAGGCGTCGATAGCCCATTTTTGGGCGGTTGCTACTGTCTGGTTCATGTATAGTCCTTTTTTTGGTTAGAAATACGGTACAAAGATAGGGGCAGTGGTTCCCTCAAAACATTGAACCAGATTAAGAAATCATTTCCTGGCAAGCCGTTTGCGCACTTTGCTCAGGAACTCGGGCGTGACGCCAAGGTAAGAGGCGATGTATTTCTGGGGCACGACCTGCTCGAGGTAGCCGTATTTCTCCCTGAATTGCAGGTAGCGCTCCTCCGCCGGGAAGGCGATGTTCTGGATGATCCGCTGCTGGTGTGCCATGAGGGCGTTTTGGAAAATGATGCGGAAGTAGCGCTCGAACTTGGGCGACTCATCGTAGAGCCTTTCCAGGTTGGCCCGGGAGAGCATGAGCACGCTGGTATCGGCCAGGGCCTGTATGGAAAACAGGGCCGGCGTACCCTTCATCAGGCTTTCCAGGTCGGCCGTCCACCACATGTGGGTAGCGAATTGGAGCACGTGCTCGAAGCCGTTGTCGTCGGTATAGTAGTTCATCAGGCAGCCGTCGGTCACGAGGGTGAAGTAGGGGCACACGTCGCCGCTCAGCAACAGGAATTTGCGCTTTTTGACATGCCCGGGTTTGAGCAGGGAGAGGAATAATTCGGCTTCCGATTCTTCGAGATCGATATAACGGCTAAGTTTTTGGCGGATGGTTGGTGCGTCCAAGGTGATAATGGAGTTTTGGCATTAAGATACTGTATCAGGCGTATTTGAAGAAAGAAAAAGGGAAGTCGCTCCAGGTTTTGGCCAAACCGGCTTTAACCGGATTGTTGAGGATATAAGCACAAATGCGGTCAAACTCGCGGTCATTGCGTATCAGGTAGTCGAAACTTTCCCTTCGCCAAAAGCGGTTTTTGCGGCCTAGCAGTCTGTTGGCGCCTACTGCTGTGGGCCCCTTGATCTTTTTTAGGATGTTATGGAGAGGGGTATGAAAATGTTGCTCTTCGAAATCAGGGGGAAGATCTTCCGGGAATTGTATACCTGTATCAATCAGCAGGTGAACGTGATTAGGCATGATGCAGTAAGCAATCAGATCGTACAGTTCGCCGTCGAATCGGTGCAGCTGGTCTTTGACCAAAGATGCTACTCCAGGGTTTGCCAAAAACACCGGCCCCGAAATGATGGCATCCAGCAGGCGGTCGACTTGTTGGAAATATCGTTTTCGTTCAGCTAATAACAGCTTGTTTTTCAATAGATATTGCCCATTCTCAATTTCTTTCCGGCTCGCATAGTATGCTTCCTGCAGTGTTTTCAGTTGGATGGCAGGAATGGAGTCGTTCAGGCGGAATGTGATGAAGAAGCTACCTGCGGCGGGTTGGTAGTGGGGGAGGTTTCGGCGGTAGAAGATTTTGGGAGGTTTTGTTTTCATAGCGTCGATTTTCATTTTCCAAATAAATTTGGAAAACCTCTGAGCCAAATAAATTTGGCTAAACCAAAGGGCCAAATAAATTTGGCCCTCCCATTGGGATGCCAAATTTATTTGGCATTAGGTTCGCCAAATTTATTTGGCGTAGCGGTAAGCCAAATTTATTTGGCGACCACATGCACCGCAATGCAAAAAATCATTGCTTTCTTCCCCCAAATCCCCTTGCTTGCACCCAATTTAACCTCCACCCCATGCCCCGCATCCTCCTTATCGGCGGCTATGGCAACGCAGGGCGCTGCCTCGCCAAATACCTGCTCGAGTTTACCTCAGATACGATAGTCGTGCTCGCCGGCCGGCAGCCGGAACAGGCAAAAAAATGGGCCAGCACTTTTTCGGCCTCCTTCCCCGGAAGGGCCGAAGCCCTACGACTTGACCTGGCCGATCCCAACAGCATCGACACAGCGCTTCAGGGCACCGACTTCGTCCTCAATGCCGCAGGCGCCATCCCTTATACCCGCAACCTCTGCGAGGGACTCCTGAAATGGAAGAAAAACGCCCTCGACCTGCAGCTGGCTACACTCGAAAAAATGGAGGCACTGAACGCCTATGCGTCCCGCTTTGAAAAAGCAGGCATCACCTACATCACCGACGGCGGTTTCCACCCCGGCGTGCCTTCGGCCATGCTCCGTTTCGCCACAAGGCATCTCGACATCCTGGAAAAAGGAAATGTCTACAGCGCCATGCGCGTAAATTGGGCGAATCTGGCGTTCTCGCCCGATACCGTATCTGAACTGGTCGGCGAGTTCCGCTCCAACCGCCTGGCGATCTTTCAGGGCGGCGCGTGGAAAGAACAATCGGTCATGAAAACATTCAACTACGATTTCGGACTGCCTTTCGGCAAACAATACTGCGCCCCCATGTTCCTGCCCGAGTTGGAAGACCTGGCAAAGCAGATGCCTTCGCTTCGCGAAACAGGCTTCTTCGTCACCGGCTTCAACCCGGTGGCCGATTACCTGATCCTGCCCCTCATCACCCTGGGCGTGCGCACGCTGCCCCGCTCAGCCGATCGCCTGCTGGCCCGGCTCCTGCGCTGGGGGCTCCGCTTCGGCAAACCGCCCTTCGGGATCGAACTGGTCGCCGAATGCTCGGGACTCAAAGACGGAAAACCCGCCGGTTTTCAGCTCCGCATGTCCCACGATGACGGCTACGTGATCACCGCCGTGCCTGTAGTAGCCTGCCTGATGCAGGTTTTCGACGGCGCTATCACCCAACCCGGCCTCCACAGGCAGGCCATGGTCGTCGAACCGGCCCGGTTTTTTGAAGATATCCGGAAAATGGGCGTGCTCATTCACTCTTCCCCGAAAGCATAAACTGTAAGGGAATATAGAAACGAGCGCCCCAGGATTGAGGGGTGGTTTCTCCTCCTTCTATCTTTCTGGTTACCCAGTTGCGGTCCTGTACATAACCCCGTTGTTCCATCAGGAAGTCCATCTGTTGCTGATAGGGTTCGTACATGGTCTCTCCCCCAACCGTGCCGTAGTCGAAATAGATCTTGTGCCCCTGAGGGTCCGGCAGCCCCGCTCCCATCGCCTCGACCATGATCCGCGTAGCAGCCGGGTATTTGTCGGCGCCCGTCAGCGGCCAGTGGGTCGACATGCAGATCGCGCCGCCAAACACTTCCGGATATTCAGAAATGGCATACAAGGCCATCAACCCACCGGACCCCGAGCCGCCGATGATGGTGCTGCCCGGATCGGCTTTTGTTCGGTACTCCTTGTTGACAAAGGGTACGATGTCTTCGACCAGTATCTTGAGCAGCCAATCGCTCTCCGGCGCCGCATAATACTGCATAAACAACTGCTTCAGGCTGTCGGGCAACTGTTCGAAACCCTTGCCCGGCATGTATTCCACGATTCGGCGCGGGGTGCTCCAGAAGCCAGCCACCACACAGGGCTCCATGTGACCACCCGAGATGAGGCTGTCGAGCAGCTCGTCGATCTCCCAGGCCGCTCCCAGCTTCGATGAGTCGGGGTGGAAAAGGGCCTGGCCATCAAACAAATAAACTACCGGGTATCGTTGATCGGGACGATCGGCATACCCCGGCGGCAGGTACACGTCGAGTTTTCTTTGGAGGGAATCCTGCGTAGGCACGCCGGCGTGGTGGCGGATCTCAGACGGAGAAGGCTGCCGGCTCCCACCGCATCCGGCAAGTATCAGCCAAAGCAATCCGGTCAGAAAAAGTATCGGGCGGTTCATGGCGTAGATTTTGGGCGGAAAAAATACAAAATTCCTTACCTTCCAACCAAATACATCTTTTACCATAAAACTCATCCCGATGAAAAAGATACTCCCGTTTTTTGCCTTATCCTGCCTCTTCCTGGCAACTCAGCTCCAGGCCCAGCCCGTCGAGCTACCCCCTGTCAGTAAGAAGGCCATGGTGGCCGAATGGATCGGCCTGACCAAAGTGCAGATCGATTACCACCGCCCGGGCGTCAAGGGCCGGGAAGGCAAGATTTTCGGCGATGGCGGCGTCGTGCCCATCGACGGAGGCGATCCCTACCCATGGAGGGCAGGGGCGGATGAAAATACGAAAATCACCTTCGAAGACAACGTGCTGATCGAGGGTAAACCCCTGAAAGCGGGGACTTACGGCTTCCACATCGCCCTTTTCCAGGACTATTGGGTGCTCATTTTCTCCAACAATTCCTGGTCCTGGGGCAGCTATTTCTACGACTCCCGCGAAGAAGCCCTGCGCGTGAGCGTCATCCCCCAGACCTGCGAACCGGTCGAATGGCTGGAATACCGCTTCGTTAACCAAACCGGCAACTCGGCCGATATCGAACTAAGCTGGGAACGCAAAAAAGTACGCTTCAAGGTCGAAACCGACCTGCATGCCGTCACCATGAACCGCATTGAAAAAGAACTCGACGGTCTCAAAGGCTTCTCCTGGGAAGGCTGGAACTCGGCCGCCCAATACTGCCTCCAGGCCGGGAAGGATCTGGAAAAAGGCCTGGAATGGGCCAATGTTTCGCTCAACCCCAATCAGGGCGGCGAGCGCAATTTCACCACCCTCTCCACCAAAGCCCAGCTACTGGAAAAACTGGGCCGCGGCAAGGAAGGCAAGCCCCTCATGGAAGAAGCTCTGAATACCGGCACGATGCGGGAACTGCACTTCTACGCCCGCACCCTCATCGACGATGGCAAGGCGGAAGAAGCCCTCAAAGTGTTCGAACTCAACCGGGTACGCAACCCGCTCGACACTTTCACCACCTACGTCGGCCTGGGCCGCGGTTATATGGCGGTTGGAAGGTATAAAGAAGCCGCAGACTATTTTAAAATGGCCGCGCCCAATGCGCCATCAGGGCAGGAGCGCTTCTATGAAGACCTCGCCAAACAGTGCGAGGAAAAACTCAAAAAATAATGTTAGAGCAGCCGCGCCGCGGCGCGGCTGCTTCCTTCCCGCCCCTTACTGGGGCAACAATACCTTGTCGATCACGTACACCATTCCGTTGGAAGCCTTGACGGCGCCCAGCACGTTGGCGTCGTTGATCATGATCTTGCCGTCGGCGCCTTTCTTGATCGTGCACTTCCCTCCGTTAGCCATCCCCAGGGTCATGCCGTCGCGGAACATGGCTTCCGTGAAGGAAGAGGTCGTCACGTGGTACTGGAGGATGTTGGCCAGATCGGTTTTCTTTTCCGGTTTCAACAGCCCTTCAACCGTGCCCGCCGGCAGGGCCTCAAAGGCAGCGTTGGTAGGTGCAAAAACGGTGAAAGGGCCTGCGTTCGACAGCGCATCCACCAGCTCGGCGGCTTGCACGGCCGTTACCAGCGTGGTGTGATCGGGCGATCCTACCGCTACTTTTACGATGTTTTTCTCAGAAACGTCGTCTTGTACGGCAGACTGGCCTGCGAGAGGCGCTTCCGTTGCAGAAGCTGCGGCTGCGTTGTCGCCTGCCGGTTGGCAGGACCACCCTGCCAGGATGATACACCCCGACAGGGCAACGATGAAAAGGGGTTTTTTCATGTTACTACGATTTTGTGATTAAAATGAACGATACGGTCTTTCGACCTTGACAAAGAGAAAAAAATTTACGCCGCCAAAGGATGATTTTTATCACCCCCGATACCGTAATTAATCATCCCCCCATTTCCTGCTCCAACAATGTTAATTTTATTTTAAAGTCTTAATGCCAACAGACATTTTTCACCAGAACTATGTTCTTTTGGCAATGGCGGGTTCCAAAACGACGGCCTGCCCCCAATACTGAATCTTTTTTATAGTTCTTCTTTGATAAGGGCTCCCCGGTGGGAGCCCTTTTTCGTTTGCCACATTTTTCCTACCTTCCACTACTTTTTTCCTGCTTAATCCTAAACCAAATACTATGCAACCCCTCTTCAAACCAGGATGGCAGCTGTCTGTACTATGTCTTCTGGCCGCCTGCCAGCCTTCTCCACCCCCGCCCGGTCCCGGCCCGGCGAGCGAAGCCGCGGCCGACAGCGCGCTGCTCTCGCGACCTTTCGACCCCCTCGACGAAGTCATCGGCCTTAGCGAACAATGGACGGGCGACCTCGACGGCATGATCGAACGCCGGCGCATCCGCGTACTGGTGCCCTACAGCCAGAGCGTCTACTACATCGACGGCCCCGACCGCCGCGGCATCGCCTACGAATCGATGGTCCATTTCGAGGAAGCCCTCAACCGGCAACTCGGCAACAAGATGAAGGGCCACCACACCCGCATCGTGTTCATTCCGGTGACCCGCGACAAGCTCATCCCCGCCCTGCTCGAAGGCTATGGCGACCTCATCCCGGCCAATATCATGGTCACCGATCAGCGCAAGGAACTGGTCGAATTCTCAGAACCCACCCTTACCGGCGCCAGCGAGGTAGTCGTCAGCGGGCCGGCGGCGGGGCCTATCCGCTCTTTCGACGATCTCTGCGGCAAGGACGTCTACATCAGGCGATCCAGCAGTTTTTACGAGCATATCCAGGAGATCAACGACTCGCTGAAACAAATCGGGAAAAAACCCATCGGCATCAAAACGGTGGAAGAACATTTCGAAGACGAGGAGATCATGGAGATGGTCAACGCAGGCGCCTACCCGATGACGGTGGCCGATGGCCACCTGGCCAATCTTTGGACACAGATCCTCGACAGCATCACGGTGCACGACAGCTTCCCCCTGCGCAGCGGGGGAGAGCTGGCCTGGGCGATGCGCAAGAACAGCCCGCAACTGAAAGAAACCGTCGATGCATTCATCCTGAAAAACAGAAAGGGTACCCACCTGGGCAACATCATTTTCAACCGCTACCTCAAAGATACCGAATATGTGACCAATCCCCTCACGCGCGAAGAACTCGAACGGTTTAAGGCCTGCCGCGACTACTTCATGGCCTACGGCAAGCAATATGACCTCGACTGGTTGGTCCTCGCCGCTCAGGGGTATCAGGAATCGCGCCTCAACCAGCGCCTGCGCAGCCCGGCCGGGGCCATTGGCGTCATGCAGATCAAGCCCAGTACGGCTCGCGATCCCAATGTGGGCATTCCCGACATCCAGCATCTGGAGCCCAACATCCACGCCGGCGCCAAATACCTGCGATTTCTCATCGACCGCTACTTCATCAGCCCCAGCATCGACTCCCTCAACGCGGGGTTGTTTGCCATGGCCGCCTACAACGCAGGCCCGGCCAAAGTCATCGAGTTGCGCAAAAAAGCCGAAGCCGCCGGCCTCGACCCCGACTTGTGGTTCGACAACGTGGAAATCATCGCCGCCAGGGAGATAGGCCGGGAAACCGTGCAATACGTGAGCAATATCTACAAATACTACACCTCCTACCGGGGGCTGTATTTGTACATGCTGGAAACGGGGAAGGTACCTTATGAGGGGTGGTAAATAAAAAAAGGGGGCATTCACCCCCCTTTATTCGGTTTATTTGGGATTCAGGTCATTGAGCCCGCCCGGCTATTGCTGCTCCCTCAGTCAAGACTGACGATGAAGGGGGGCGCCACGTCTCCGGGCGCCTGGGCGATGTGGATGTCGTCCAGCAGCAAAATAGCCGGTTGTTGCAGGCTCCCCTCCGTCCATACCGTAAACCGGACAACCACATTGGCATTGCCATCGGTAATGGCCGGCAAGGGATATTGGAAGTACTGGAACGTGGCGGTTTCGTTCGGGAATCCGAATGAAGGCCCTACAGGGACAACGAATCCGAAGTCTTTTCCTCCATTGGCCGAAACGGAAACCGACAAAAAGCTCGTCGCCACGTCCCTGGCTCCACCGTTCTTCAGTGTTGCCACCCAAAAACCCACGAACATGTTCTTCCTGCCTTTGAGATTTACATGCACCTGTGCTGTGATGGGTGATCTGCCTTCCGGAAGCAGCGCCAGCGAGTAAAGATCCGAGCGCCCTTGCCAGTTGTACTGGAAGAGTTGCCCGTTTTCTCCGCTGTTACACCACCAACCGGGAAGGAAAGCAGGGGCATTTGGTACAAAACGCTCACTGAAATCCTCATCGTAAGGGAAAGAACGGATGGGCTCCTGGGACTGGGACGCAAGCGGTACCGCGCCCAATACGCCAATTGCGATTGCAAATAATAGTTTTCTCATAGTTTTTCGATCCGGGAGCAGGCTCCCTTTTCGCTTTGAACGAATAATGAACATTATTTAGCGCAATTACAATGACAAAAGTCATCTCTCTTCCATGCAATTGATCATGGTACGCATTTTCAGTAGTTTATAATTTGCCTCCGTACCACAATTCATGTCAAAATCATCATTCATGTATCTTTACGTAGAACTTTGGAAACCCCGGCCCGAATGGGTAAACCTCCCTCGCGAACAGCGGGATGAATTCCTTTCTCAAGTAGCCAAAGGCATTGACCGCATGCAGGAACTCGATGTGGAACTCATTGGCTTCTCCCTTTGCGACGAAGAAACCCCTCATCATTCCGACTTCCGGTACGTCGCCGTATGGAAGATGCCAAACCTGGGCCATGTCCATATGCTGGAGAAGGCAATTAAGAAAGAAGGCTGGGAAAATTTCTTCGACATCATCAACGCCCGCGGTGCGATCAAGCCCGTCTCAGCCTTGATGGAAGATATGGTGAAGGTCTGAAATGCAAGGGGCCGAAAGCCCCTTGCTGTGCAAAATCTGTGATTGCGCAGTGTTTCAGTCGCGTTCGGCTCTGACGATGAGGAGAACCCCTCCGCCGGTAATGGTGGAAATTTCGAGGTCGTCGTTTTCGAGGTCAATATCCCAGTCTTCTTGTTGACCTGCGGGGTAGGTCAATTCCAGAATCATTCCGTCGTCATCGACAAGATACGCTCCCGACAGGACATCGGTATCACCATCCGTGTAATTGATCGTAAAGGTGAAATCTCCTTCGTCTTCTCCCCTGTTGTACTTCTCAAATGCCATGGTAAAGGAAGTGATCCCCACTTGCATCCTCTCGGTACCGTCTGCAGTAAAAGAGATTACTTCCCAATTACCTTCAAGACTGCGGGCAATTTTAAGATCTTTGTCGAAAAGGGTACATCCTGAAAAAGAGGTGAGGACCAAACCGAGGACGGTTAAAGGCAGTAAGGTTTTCATAATTTGGTTTTTTGATGATTAATGCGGTTTATTGGGAATCAGGTTCTCACAGATTGCCTGGTTATTGTTGCTTTCTCCCGATGCCGGGACCTGTCTTCGAAAAACCTCCTGCGCGCCTGAAGTCCATCAAGTCGTTGATGGAGGATATGAAAAAGGAGTGAATTTGCTATAAATGAGGCCCGGAGACCTCATCCAAAGCAAATGGCCGAAGCGCCTAGTCGCGGTCGGCCTTGATAATGTAGTTAACCCCGTCGAGGACGGAAGAAATTTCCAGGTTGTCTTTTTCGAGATCCAGGTCCCAATTCTCGACAACCCCGGTGTTGTACGTCAATTCCAGATTGCTTCCGTCTTCATCGACGAGGTACTCTCCCGTGAGGTTAACGGTGCTGCCATCGGTGTAAATAAAACTGAAGGTGAAATCCCCTTCGTCATTTCCCTTGTCGTATTCTTCGAATTCCAGGCTGGCGGAGTTAATAACGAACTGCATCGCTTCGGTTCCGTCTTGGGTGAAGGACGTGACTTCCCAATCGCCTTCGAGGTTGCGGGCAGTCTTGAGGTCCACGTCAAAAAGGGTGCATCCGGAGAAAAGAAATAACGCCAGGCCAATAGTCATTGGGGTTGAAAGGAGCTTCATTGTTATGGTTTTTATTAAGGAATTATTCAAAGATAAACAATCCGGGCTTATCGCGGCGGTATTTGTTTGGGATCTATCGCAGTAATTGAATGGGGCCTTTTATCAGTTTTTTTTCTCCGTTGAGAAAAACGATTTCTGCCCAGTAGGCGTACACGCCTGCCGGAAGCGGTTTTCCGCCTGTGGCGCCATCCCACCCTGTGGGGTTTGGCGCCACAGGTATGTTTTGCGCCTCATACACCAGGTTTCCCCACCGGTCAAAGATCTGGAAAAGCCTGACCACCCCAATCCCTTCCGGCCCCATGACGCCCACCCTGTCGTTGATGCCGTCGGCATTGGGCGTGAAAATATTGGGCACGAAAAGCTCCGATTCACAGTGACGAAAATCGACTCTTACCGTATCGCTGTCTGCGCCGCATTCGTTGAAGACCTCCAGCACATAGGCGCCCGGCCGCTCCACTTCCAGCTCCGGCGTCGCAGCGCCGGTATTCCAGAGGAACTGACCTGCGTTGAGGGCCTCCGGTGTCAGTAACAGGGGTTCTTCCCGGCAAGCCAGGGTGTCCTGCCCCAGCCTGATCACCGGAAGGTCGATGCGAGTCAGGCGGACCCAATCCTGGGTGATGCAGTCGGCCCCTAATGATACGGTGACCCTATATGTGCCGGACTCTCCGGCTGAAATTTGCGGAGTGACCTCCCCGTTCTGCCAGGCGTAGAAAGGATCGGGCGCAGGGTTGAGGGGTGTAGCGTCGAGGATATGGGGCGAGCCTTCGCAGAACGTCGTGTCAGGGCCAAGTTCGACCAGCAGGGAGTCTTCATGTACAAATACCAATACGGTGTCGTAAAATGGGAACTCGCACTCGTCGCGCATTTCCACCACATAGGTCGTGGTTTGTTCCGGCGATGCCACCGGGTTGGGGATGCCCGTCGCACTGAGCCCCTCGGGCGGCGACCAGAGGTAGGACTGTGCGCCGCTCACCGCCAATTGCGCCTTTCCTCCCGCGCAAATGCGCACATCGGGCTGCTGCTGGTAGAAGGTGGTGTAATCGAGACAGACTTGTTGCAAGTTGGAAGCGGCGCCGGTGCTGGCGGTAAAGCCCCAATACACCCAGGGGTCGCCGTTGAAGATGTCGCTCACCATATCGCCCGACCAGGACAGCCTCAGGCTGCAGTCGAACCAAATGCGCAAGAGCTGCTGCCCGGCGTCCCAATCGACCCGTACCCGGTGCAGGGTGCAATCCTCGATATTGGCGCTGGCGGGGTGGGCTTGTACGGGGCCGGCCAGGTTGGAAAAGGTATTTCCGTGATCCAGGTTGCCATCGCGGGAGATGGCGATATGGTCAAAGGCCGGGTCGCCGAGGTGCCAGTTCTCCCAGGTATCGAACTCGATCCCCAGCGAAGGTGATATATCCTGAAAACCCAGTCCGCCCCCCGCCTGCCCAACCGAGGTGCTCACCGGCTGAAAGCCGAAGACGATGCCGTCGGCCCCGCTATCGTCCTTGCAGCCGAGGTGGAGTTTGAAAATGGCCTGGAAAGACTCATCGAGGTTGATCTTCAGGGGGCTCCATATCGAGCCGGCCGAATTCAGCGCATCGGGCGTCAGCGTATAGCAGGAACCGGCCGATTGCACAGCCACTCCATTGAGTTGGAACTGGGCCCGGAGAAAAAGGGGCGACAAGACGGCGAGCAGAATTGCGGCGTTTTTCATTATCCAAAAATAAATACGTTCTGCCAGATATGCAGCGGTAAAGATTGAATTGAAAAAAGTTGCCCGGCCACGGAACTTTTTCGGATAGCCTGACCTTAATAAAGGGTATTATGTCCCCTATTACCCTTCAATCCCCATTTATTTTACGATTCCCCCTCGTTCAACCGAAACCAGTTATGCACATCAGGGGACTCAGAAAACCGATGTGACCCAATCGAAAACCAGACACAATGTCTTCCAAAAAGGCCGGCCATATGCGCCGGCCTTTTGTCAATGGGTAAAAAGCAGTCTCCCGCCTGACAAAAATCATCGCATAATTCCGTTAAACAGGCTAACTCACGGCGTGTAAAGGGGGTGGATTTTTTCAAAATCCAAAACAGTTTTGTATGACATCCATCGCGCGTTCTCCCAAGCAGATCACGGTTTTCTACGACCCCGACTCCTGCCGCTGCGGCAAGGTAATGGCGCTGCTCCGCACCCAGGGACTTCCGATCCAGGAGGTCGATATCACCCTCGACCCGCTGACGGAGGAACAGATCTTCGAAATCGCCACCATGCTCAACCTGCCGATCTCGGAGTTGGTCAACCGCGACCACCCCGTTTTCATGAAACGGTTCGGCGATTCGGACTTCAGCGACGAAGACTGGGCCAAGATGATCCACAACAACCCTCAGATCATGAAAACCCCCATCGTCATCCACGGCGACAAGGCGTTTTTGATCGGCATGCCCAGCGAGGCGCTCAAAGTCTGAGGGCTTACAACGGATCATAAAAAACCCCGGGGATTAGGAAACTATCCCGCCGGAAAGTGAGTTATTTAACTCTACTAATCCCCGAACCATGCTGGCCCGTTCTATACAACTATACCGGAATGCATTCAGCGGCCTCTCCCGGGAGGTCTGGCTGTTGTCGACTGTGATGCTCATCAACCGGAGCGGTACGATGGTCATTCCTTTCCTGACCATCTACCTCACCCAGCATCTGGGCTTCACCCTGGGCCAGGCGGGGATTGTCATGAGCTGCTTTGGCGCCGGCTCGATCGTGGGCACCTACCTGGGCGGCCGGCTCTCCGACCGCTTTGGGTACTATCCCGTCATGTTCTGGAGCCTCTTCCTCGGCGGCCTCATGTTCCTGACCCTGATGTGGATGAAGACGATGCTCCAGTTTTCCATCACCATCTTCTTCCTCAGCCTGATCGCCGACGCCTTCCGCCCGGCCAACATGGCTTCGGTAGGCGCCTACAGCCGCCCCCAAAACCTGACGCGGTCGATCTCCCTGGTGCGCCTCGCCGTGAACCTGGGGTTCTCCATCGGTCCCGCCCTCGGCGGCTTCCTGGCCGTAACACTGGGTTACGACTGGCTTTTCGTGGCCGACGGCTTGACCTGCATCGGGGCGGCACTCTTTTTCCGCTATTACCTCAAACCCAAGCCCTCGCAGATACAGAAACAGGAAGGACAACAAGTGGAAGCCGCCGGAGGTCCGGCGCCAAGTCCTTATCGCGACAAGGGCTTTCTGATCTTCGTAGGCCTCATGCTGCTGACGGCCGTGGCTTTTATGCAGCTGTTCAACACCCTTCCAGTCTTCCTTAAGCAGGAATACGGCCTTTCAGAAAAGCTGGTTGGCGGCCTGCTCGCCCTCAACGGCCTGCTCATCGCCGTGATGGAGATGCCGCTGGTCTATTCGATCGAAGGGAAAATACCCAGAATGGCGCTGATCCGGCTGGGCGCGGTGCTGATCGGCCTGAGTTTCCTGGTGCTCAACCTGGGGCATTGGGGCGTCCTGCTGCTGGTGTCGATCATCGCCATCACCTTCGGTGAAATGGCCAACTTCCCCTTCAGCAACTCCTTCGCCGTCGACCGGTCGGTACAGGCCAACCGGGGGCAGTACATGGCTTTGTATTCCATGGTCTTCTCCATGGCCCACGTCATCGCCCCCGCCCTGGGGATGGGCATCGCCGAACATTTCGGCTTTTTCACCCTCTGGATCGTCATGGGCGCCCTGTGCGCAGTGACGGTGCTGGGCTACTGGTGGCTGGAAGATTTGTTGGTGAAAGGGTAAAACCGGACGAAGCAACGTGTCGTAAATAACTTACCGATTTCGAAACAACATAGGTGCGACCTCTCCGAGGTCGGAAAACAGGGTTTCATCTACCTGCTACAAACATGTCACCTCTCCGAGGTGATCGGCATTACTGACCTCGGAGAGGTCAAATATTTGTAGCAAATCCCGTTCATCCTCCCTTCCGACCTCGGAGAGGTCGCACATTTTTTTCGTGGATATCGGGAAATTATTTACGACACCTTGCTAAGCGCCGCCACTGGATTTCCCCTGGCGCTTTTTGTATATGTTGACCGCATAGGCGCAGATCGCCATCATGGCCTCTACGGGCGATTGCAAATACTGCGTCTCCTGGAGATAGACCCGGTAATCGTAGTGAAACTTCGACCAGTTGAACTTGGGCCACATCACGAGGATGGTGTTCTTGATATCGTCTTCCAGGTAAAATTTTTGCGGAAACAGACCCCTTGCGCGAAGCAGGTACTGCCGCTCCTGCCGCTGGAAGTCCAGCAGCCGGATAATCATCTGAGCCTTCCAGTTGAAAATGAGGTCGCCCACATCCTCCCCGTCGAGGTAGATGTCGAATTTGGAGTTGAACAGATTGGCCGGGGCTATTTCCAACTGCTGCCCGCTGGCCTCTCCTGCGGCTTTCGCCGAAAACCAGCCTATATAGGAGAGATGCGCCCAGGGGCGCTGTTCCCGGTCAAGTATCTCGAAGTTGCCCCGGTTGGTGAGGGCGCGGATGTAATAGTCGAATGTCTGGGGCATTTGGTGATTGGTGATTGGTGATTGGTGATTGGTGATTCAAAAATACGACATAACCCTGTTACTATTCCCCCCTTTACGCATTATACCCAACAAATACCCAATCCAAAATCCTGACGCCATGCACCTGTATACCACTGCTCATCCAATGACCACTTATTATGAAAAGCATGGTATGCATCTGCGCGGCGTTTTTACTGCTCTCCGCCTCCAACCCCTCCGGGAAAAAGGCGCTGATCGTCGCCGTTAGCCACTACGGCCCGCAAACGGGCTGGGACACCATCAACGCACAAAACGACGTGCCGCTGCTGTTGGAAGCGGCGGAACAACTCGGCATTCCCCGCTCACAGATACGCGTGCTCCGGGACGGGGAGGCTACGCACCAGGGCATCATCGCAGCATTACAGGAAATCAAAACTACTGCCCGGCCAGGCGATTTCATCTACTTCCACTTCTCCGGCCACGGCCAGCAGCGACAGGACTACGACGGCGACGAGGCCGACGGATTCGACGAAGCCCTCGTGCCCTACGACTCGCCCATGCGGTTTTCAGCGGCCTACCAGGGCGAGCGCCTGATCACCGACGACCTGATCTACCAATGGACGCGCGATTTGCGCCCGTCACTAGGGAAGCAGGGCGGCATTTTCATTACCCTCGACGCTTGTCATTCGGGCACGGCAGCGAGAGGCGGGGGGACGTACCGCGGCGCTACCTTCCCTATGGCCGAACGAGAATATTGGAGAAAAATACGCACAGAAAGCGTACTGACGCTTGAAAACACCTGGGAAGAACCCTGCCTGGAGGCCGAAACCTGGGCTCCCTGCGTAGTCTTTTCCGCCACCCAGGGCAACCAGCTCAACTGGGAGTATGTGCAGCCCGGCAGCGGCGAGCCCTGCGGGCCGCTCAGCTATGCGCTCAACAAATGTCTTACAAGCAGCCGCCCAGCCTCTTTCAGGGCGCTGTTCGAGCAGGTAAAAAAAGAGATGAGCCGGATTGCGCCGTACCAGCAGCCTCAGGCGGAGGGGGATCTTTTTACAGGATTGGACAAGATTTTGTCGGATCATCAGGATTAATCATTTAATCATTTTTTTATGAAGAGCACCCATTTAACCCTCATGTGCCTCCTCTTTGCGGGAGTGATGGCGCGGGCACAGGACCTGCATATTTACTACGACGTATACCGCGACTCGGTGTGGTATAAGTGCGACGGGCGCAGCATCGCGCGGCCGCAGGTGCGGCAGGGGGCGCAGGTGCACTTCCATTTGGTAGAATACAACCGCTATGTTTTTCAGACCGGCATCGAGACGAGGCAGGAAGACGTGTCGCCGGGGATGTCGGCGGCGGGAGCGCCTTTTCTGCTGGAGGCCATGGCGGGGATGAGCCCTATCGGCATGGGCGGGATTACCCCTTCAACCCCCCTGAATAGTAACACCGGATACCCTACCCTGCCCGTCATGCCCAAGGCCGGCGCACCCCGCGGCGCCGCGGCGGCCGTCGCCGATAACATGGAGCGCCTGCACGGCCTCGACCTGTCGATCCGGCAGAACGCGCTCGAGATCGAGGAGTTGGAGGCGGCTTTTGTGGAAATGGAAACCATGGGCGAGTCGCTCGACGCCATGCTGTGGAACCCGCTGCTACCGCCTTCCCTTGTGCAGCAGGAAGCGGCCCGCTACCAGCGGCAGTTCGAGCAGGGACCCACCGACTTCCGGCAGAGTGCCGGCCGCCACAGCCGCATGGTAAAAGCGATGAAAGCGCGGCGCGATTCCCTGTCGCAGGTCATGGAGCAGTTGGCCGGGGAGCAGGTGCTTTGGGCGGGGTCGGGCGAATACATGGCCTTGCTCGACGAGTCCATCGCCATAGCCGAGGATTTCGACGAAAGGTTGAAGGAAAAGAGTGCCGCCGAGTGGGAGAACCTGCGGCTGCGCCTAAAAGAGGTGACGCAGATGCCATTTGCCCTGCACCAGGAGCAAATAGCCGAGCGCGACCAGCTCACCTGCGAGGTGGAGGTCACGCTGCAGGAGGCTGCCGCAGGCCGCCTGGGGCTGGAGGCAGGTGCGCCTTACCGCAAACGCACCATCGTGGTGCAGGCATACGGCGGCTTCAAGGTGAACGCCAGCGTGGGTATGGCTTTCGGCAGTTTTTTCCGCCCGCAGGAGAAATACTTCGTCAGGGAAGGCCAGATCGAGCGCCGCCGGGAGGGCATGTTTGTGCCGGCGCTGGCCAGCTTCCTGCATTTTTACACGGTGGGGAAAAACAACCTGTCGTGGGGCGGCAGCGTGGGCGTGGGCGCACAGCAGGGCCAGTCGCTGGCCTTTTTCCTGGGCCCCAGCCTCCTGCTGGGCAAGCGCGACCGCCTGGTGGTGACGGCCGGCATCATGGGCGCCCGCGCGGAGCGCCTCGACGAAGGCTATGCAGCAGGCGAGGGATTCGACGGAGATAGCGGGGATTTGCCGTTGTTCCAGCCCTACGAGGCCGGGGTGTTTGTGGGGATGTCGTTTAATTTGTTTGGGAATTAAAGAAATCGTTTATCGTCGATCGTTTATCGTTTACATAAACGATAAACG
>JBAQQB010000214.1:0-18109 GCA_049306275.1 Saprospiraceae bacterium
TTTATTTTGAATCGGTGTTGTTTTGCGCGAAAAACAACACCGATTCAAAATAATTTTCATTGCAGCGCAGCCGCAATACCCATACTGAATAGTAATTAATTCACTTAACACGCTAAGTTGAAAAAAAATCGGGAATACTGAACCCTTTTTCCGAACCGGTGTTAAAATCAAGTTCGGTTTCACGACCGCCAAGAATCATGCTAATGTTTTTTGTTTGTTTATAGTTTCAGGGTATCCCTTCCAAAGGGGTACCTTTTTTATTTTCGGGAAAATGCGTGCATAGGCCTGAAATGATTATTTTGGCCGTCTTGCTCACTCATTCCTATGTCATGAACCTGCTGCAAAAGATACAGGACAAATACCTGGCCGAATTCGCGGAAAACACCCCGATTGACGAGTTTCTGCTCAATGTGCTGCTCATCGCCCTGCTTGCGGGTATCCTGCGCTGGTACTACATCCGTTTCGGACATGCACTGTCCAACAGGAGGCGCTTCGGCAACAATTTCCTGCCCCTGGCCCTGGGCACCCTGCTCGTCATCATGATCGTCAAATCCTCCATCGCGCTGTCGCTCGGCCTCGTCGGCGCCCTGTCGATCGTGCGTTTCCGCGCCGCGATCAAGGATCCCGAAGAGCTTACGTTCCTGTTCATCGCCATCGGCCTGGGGCTGGCGGGAGGCGCCAACGAACCCCTTCTCGCCCTTATCTCCTTCGCGCTAATCCTGCTCTTGCTATTTGTGCAGCACAAGCTGTACGGAAAGCGCCCGCTGGCGCAGCGTTCCGGCGCGGTCTACGTCAACATCCAGACCGGCCAGAGCGACCTGAGGGCCATTGCCAATGTGCTTTCCGCCATTTTCCCCTATGTGGAGCTCAAGCGCATGGACACCCTCGACGCGGGTCTCGACCTCTCCTTCCTCTGCCAGGCGGAGTCGATCGACCAGTTGGCGGCGGTCAGAGAGCAACTACTCCGGCTCTCGCCCAACACCCGCTTGTCCATTGTTGACCAGCCAGAGCTGATGGTATGATCATCTCCGACAGAAGAATCCCCAAGGGCTTCGGCCATGCCCCGCTCATTGTCCTGACCTTGCTGGCGCTGGCCTTCACCCTGCCTTTTCTATACAAAAAATGGAAGGTGCTCGCCTCGGTGAATACCGCACCGGCCGGCGCCGTTATCCTTTGCGATGCGGAAACCCGGCTGGGTGATCATTTCTTTCATGCAGGCGTGCAATTCAACAATGGGAGCACCCAGAGCAGCGCCCGCGCCCATTCGGGCACGTACTCCAGCCGGCTGTTGCCCGGCAGCCAGCACCAGTTCGGCATGGGCATCCGCGTCACCGATCTGCAACCGGGAGGACTTTACCAGGCGAGCGTGTGGCGCTTTCAATACCGCAACGCCACCAAAAGCTACCTGGCCGCAAAGAGCGAGGGCGGAAAGGCGCCCTTCTACATGACCCAATATATTTCTTCGAAAAAAGAAGACAACGGCTGGGAGCAGCTACAGCTGCAATTTTACATCCCGGAGACCAATCCCCCCAGCTTCACCGACGTTTACGTTTATTCCAACGGAAAAGATACGGTCTATTTCGACGACTTTCAGATCGAGTTGCTCGGCATTTTTGAGGAAAAGGACTTCGAAATGCCCGTCCTCGACATCTGGCTCGACAAGGAGGCCATGGAGCGGCTCTCCCTCAAGCGGGTGCAGGCGCTCAAGGAAGGCATCCTCGAGACGGGCCCCGACGACCGCGTGAGAGGCAAGTTGCGGTGGACAGGCCTGGAATCCCCTGTTACAGCGCGCTTCCGGCTCAAGGGCGACTGGCTCGACCACCTGGAGCCCGGCAAATGGTCGTTCCGGGTAGAGCTCACCGGCAATCAGTTCTGGCAGGGCATGCAGGCCTTTTCCCTTCAGCAGCCCGGCACACGTCATTTTCTCCACGAATGGGTGCTGCATGAATGCTGGCGGCAGGAGGACGTGCTGACTACCGCCTACGATTTCGCACAACTGCGTCTTAACGGCGAAAACCTCGGCATTTATGCCGTCGAGGAGCATTTCGAAAAATTCCTGGTCGAACGGCAGGGCCGCCGGGAGGGCCCCATCATGAAACTCGATGAAACGGGGTTCTGGGACGGCATGCGCCATCAGATGGATGTCGCCGGAACAACATCGCTCCATGTCCAGCTCCCCTCTTCAAAAGCGCAGCACGCCGCCATAGAGCCTTTCGAAGCCAACCGCACGGCGGCAAACCCTGAGCTCGCCGCCATGGCTGCCCATGCCGCTTCCCTCATCGAGCAATTCCGCTCCGGCCAAACACCGCCCTCCCAGCTATTCGACATCGACAAAATAGCCAGGTTTTACGCCATCGCCGACGTTATGGGCGCCGACCACAGCACGGCCTGGCACAACCTGCGCTTCTACTACAACCCCCTCTCCGGCCGCCTGGAACCCGTCGGATTCGACGGATACGGCGCCGGACCTTCCGTGCGTACGTCTTTTATGCTGCAAGGAGAAGGGCCTGGCACAGGGCTGCAACACATGCTGTTTGGCGATACGCTGTTCATCAGCAGCTACCTTGGCCACCTCTGCCATTATTCCTCTCCCGAATACCTCAACGCATTTTTCGAAGGCATCTCCGCACGGCGCTTTCCGCGGCAGATCGCGCTGCTGCGGGAGTATCCGGACTATTATTTCCAGGAACAGGAATTCATCCAGACCGTTCTCCACAAGCGCGCACAGTTGCTGCCGCAGGAGCGGTTCAGTTTTTTGGCCAGGCAGTCAGCCACGGGCGCCTGGGAACTGACCAACTCGCACCCCTACCCTCTTCTCTTGCAAGGCTGGTCGGCAGAACCTCAGGGCTCCTGGACTCCCCTGCCCCAAGCCATCTGGGCGCCCGGCGCTCCCGACAGGCCCTTGCTGAAAGAGACCTTTCTCGAAAAAACGACGATCTGGCCTGCCATGGACCTGGTGCGCACGAAATCAGGCGCCCTGCAAGGGGTAAAGGATTGGCCGGCGCCCATAAAAATCGATTTACCCCAGGAAGCAAAATACCTGGTCTACCAGCTGCCGGGCGCCGACACCCTGCTGCGCCAGGCGCTCCGCCCCATTGTCAGTCATGCCGAACCTACGCCACGGCAGGAGCTCGCCAGCCGGCCATTCCCCAAAAACGACCCCAGATGGGAAGTGCGCGGCCGGCAAATCCGCATCCTGCCCGGCAAGCATAGCTTCACCGACTGGCTGGTCATACCCGAAGGGTATACCGTAGAAGCCGGCCCCGGCGTCGCGCTCGACTTCCGGAACGGCGCGGGCTTTCTGTCCTTCTCTCCTCTCCAATTTGCCGGCACGGCTGAAGAACCCATACTGATTACCAGCAGCGATGGCACGGGCCGGGGGCTTACGGTGCTGGCACAGGGCCAGGCTTCCTCCCTCGAACACACGGTTTTCGAGCGACTGAAAAACCTGGAGTGGAAGGGCTGGATCCAAACAGGCGCGGTGGTCTTTGTGGAATCATCGGTCAGGATCTGGAACTGCGTCTTCCGGCACACCCGCAGCGAAGACGCCCTCAACCTGGTTCGCTGTCATGTTGAAATGTCAGAATGCCTTTTCGTCGATGCCTTCTCCGACGGCTTCGACTGCGATTTCTGCACCGGGGAGATAAGCCAGACGGCTTTCACCGACTGCCGCAACGACGGGCTCGACTTCTCGGGCAGCCGGGTGCAGGTCAAGGAGTGTTCCTTCAACAATTGCGGCGACAAAGGCATCAGCGTAGGCGAAGAGTCAGACGTGGCCTGCTTCGGCATCACGCTAAAAAATGTCCATACCGGTATTGCTGCAAAAGACCGCTCAGTGGCGGTTGCCGACCGTTTCACCCTGTTGAATTGCAGCACGGGATTTGCCGCCTACCAGAAGAAACCCGAATCGGGCCCGGCCAAACTGATCGTCAGGGAATACCGCGAGTCGGGCGTCGGCCGTCTCTACCGGGTGCAGTGGGGCAGCGCGCTGCAATTGCACGACAAGCTGATCAGGGGCGACGACGATGGGGTGTTTGAATAGTCAGATTACTTCTCCGACAACAAAAATGCTGCCTCCCACGAAGATGACATCGTCGGGTTGCGCCTTGAACCGCGCCGCCTGGAGGGCTTTGCGCACCGAGGAATAGGCGCGGCCTTTCAGGCCAAGTTCAGCGGCTTTTTCCCGCAGAGCGGCGGCATCCATACCCCTGGGCACATTGGCTTTTGCGAAATAATAAATAGCGTCTTTGGGAAAATAAGCGAGCAATTTTCCGACCTCTTTATCGGCCGAAAAGCCCGACACGATATGCAGGCGCCGGTGCGGCAGCGACAAAAGCCGCCCCATGATCGCCTCAAAGCCGTCCTGATTGTGGGCGCTGTCGCAGATGACGAGCGGGCGCTCTCCCAGCTGCTGCCAGCGTCCGATGAAGTAGGTGCTCTTTTGCAGGTTTTTCAACCCTTCCCGCATATTTTCCTCGCTCCAGGCCACTTCCTGCCAGGCGAATTTCAGAACGGCAAAGGCCTGGAGGACCGTGCAGAGGTTGCGGCCCTGAAAAGGCCCGCCAGCCCCAACCAGAAGGTCCTTGTACTTCAGTTGCCCGGCCTCATAGACGTCATATCTGGAATAATGCGCATCGGCAGTCAGGGCCTGCGCACGGTAATTTTGGGATGCCCAGAAGATGGACGCCTTCTCCTGTCTGGCCTTCTGTTCAAACACAGGCCGCGTTTCGGGGTGTTCTTCGCCGATGACGACGGGAACGGAGGACTTAATGATGCCGGCTTTTTCAAAGGCGATCTTGGGCAGGGTGTCGCCCAGCAGATCCATATGATCGTAGCCGATGTTGGTGATGACGCTCACCACGGGGCGGATGACGTTGGTGGAATCGAGGCGTCCGCCCAGGCCGGTTTCGATGACGGCCACATCGACCTTGTGGCGGGCGAAGTGATCGAATGCCATGGCCACGGTTATTTCAAAGAAAGAAGGCTGGACGGTCTGGATAATATCCTTGTGTTTTTCCACAAACTTCACCACCTCTCCGGGCAGGATGAGTTGCCCGTCGATTTTTATGCGCTCGCGGAAGTCCTTGTAGTGGGGCGAGATGTAGAGGCCGGTCTTGAGCCCATGCGCCTGCAGGATGGCTGCCAGCATGTGGGCAGTAGAGCCCTTGCCGTTGGTACCCGCGATATGGATAGAGGGAAACTCCTTTTCGGGGTGCCCCAGATGCGCCACCAGAATCCGGATATTGGTCAGGTCTTTTTTGTAGGCGGCAGCCCCGATGCGCTGGAACATGGGGAGCTGGTTGAACAGGAAGTTGAGGGTCTCTTTGTAGGCGGCCATTGGGTTGAGTTCTTGTTGGGCAAAACTAAGGCGATTTCCCGTATTAAAGGCATAAAAAAAGGCAACTCCTACTGGAGTTGCCTGCATCAAAACTGAACTAGTATGAAAAAACTTCTTTAGTCTAGAAGGAGCCGAAGCGGAAGGTCAAGCCTCCCATAAAGCCGTTGAAATCGTCCTGCGAATAATCGCCCGGAAGTTGGTCAACATCGGCGATCAGGCGATAGCCTCCTGTGGCGGCGATGCGCAGAAAGTCAGTAACGTTGATTTCAAGGCCGATTTCGGGGGTAAAGGCGAAAATCCTGTCGGAGTAAATTGCGTCGCGACGCTTGTCGTCCGGGTCATCCTTAAACCGGATGGCGCCCCATCCGATCCTTGCGCTACCGTAGAGGTGGAGGAGTTTGTGGGAGGGGATGGTGTAGCCCAGCCAAAAACCTCCGTGGCCTACGTTCACCACGTACCGGTCGGCATTGTAGGTTGTTTCGGGGAAATGAGTTCCGATGCCGTAGCCTCCCAAAAAGAAGCGCCTGAACTGGAGGGCGCCGCCTCCGCCGACCATCGCGCCTTCCTGATCGAGGATATTCGCGTATTCGACAAAGGGCCCGCCAAAAGCGCCTTGAACGCTGGCGTTGCGGAAAAGAGTTTCTTCTTGCTGTGAAAAGGCGATGACGGAAACGCCAAAAAGAAGACAAATCGTCAGAGCAATTGTTTTCATGGTTTTCATTTTCATGTGAAATTGTTCGGGGCAAAAATTTGAGCTAGCCGATCAAATTCAAAATCTTTTAGGCCAAGGACTCTTCTTTATAGATCAAGTTGCACTGCCGTCGATTTTTTTTACCGGGATGTTTTGCTTACCAGGTCCAAAAATTCCAGCACCAGCTGATTTGCTTCGTGGGCTGTTTCTGTGAGCGCCAGGCCGGCAAGCGCCTCCCTGATGCCTTGCATCCGGACCGATTCCTTGGCAGGTAGTTTTTGCCCTCCGAGGGCGATAACCTGGTCCATAACTTCCAGGACTTCCTGCTGCATGATCCGGGCGCTTTCAAGATCGGCATCGGAGATGGCTTCCACCAGGCGAGCCCGCTTTTCTTCGAGAGCGGTTGCCAGTTGGCCGGGCGATGCGGCGGTCAGTTGCTCGTGCGCGGCTTGCCTGCGCGCGAGGTCAGCATCGGGGCCCTGGGCGTGGAGCGACCCGAAAAAGAGCAGGATAAAGGAGATGAGTGTTGCAATTTTCATGTGAGAAGAACTTTTAAGAGAAAAAGCTGGTTCAAAAATACGCGCTTTAATATTCCTGAAACGTCGGCTGGCAGCTTTAAGTGCAGAAAAACGTTTCTTTCGTTAATTTTGCCAATCAGCGGCACGCATGTTTACGGAAAAACTCTACTTGGACCATCTTCCTCCGGCAGTTCTGGACCACTACCTCGCCAAGGGCTGGTACCGGATGGGGCAGTCTATGTTCACCTGCCGCTTCCTGATGTTTCGCGGCAATTTGTACCCCTCCGTCTGGGTAAGGCTACCGCTGGAAGGATACCAATTTGGCAAACGGCTTCGCAAGATCTATAACCGCAACATATCCCGCTTCCGGGTGGTGACGCGTCCTGGAAAGATCGACATGGAAAAGGAAAGGTTGTATCAGCGGTACAGAAAAAATTTCCAGGGACGCCTGGCGCCTTCCCTGAAGGTCTCGCTCCTCGACGAAGGCAACGCCAATTTATTCAACACCTACGAAACCTGTATCTACGACGGCGCCGAGCTGGTGGGCTTCAGTTTTTTCGACCTGGGAAAAGACAGCCTGGCCAGCATCCTGGGGGTGTACAACCCCGATTACGCGAAATTCAGCCTGGGCTTCTTCACCATGCTGCTGGAAATCAGTTTCGGGCTGGAGAACGGCTACCGCTTTTTCTACCCCGGATACATCGTGCCTGGATACCCCAAGTTCGATTACAAGACCCGTATCGGGGAGGTGGAGTTTTTCGACGAGCGGCACAATCGCTGGATTCCTGGCGACGCCTACCCCTTCGACGACCTTCCCACCATCAGGATGAGGAGGATGCTGGAGGAAGTCGCCGAACAGCTCCTGGGTTGGGGCGCCGAATGCAGGCTGGTGTTGTACCCTCCCTACGAAGCCAACCTCATCGGTTACTGGATCATGGAATACCTCGAGTATCCGCTCATCCTGGACTGTCCGGTTCCTGAAACGCCCTGGAGGCTGGTACTGGCTTTCGATACTGCAAAAAACCTGTACCGCCTGTACCGCTGCTCGGTATACGATGATCTGACCGACTTTTTCCACGGGCATATTCTCGAAACCCAGTCCGACCTGCCTTTGCAACTGGAGTTGCTGATCAAGGAGGAAACCCTCGCCGAATCTGGTTCTTCCCAGGAAATAGCCCGTATCATTGCGGGTCATCTCGCCTAGCAGATGCGCGGCAGTTGCTCGCCCGGCAACATATTGACCACCCTGCGGCCGCCAATGCCGCTCTGCAGGACGACCTTTCCGGGATGTTCTTCCACCATTTCTCCGATAATAGCCGCCTGACTGCCCTCTTCCGTGGTGCGCAAAAACTCGAGGCATTCATCGGCCACAGCCGGGTCGAGCCAGGCCAGAAAGATGCCTTCGTTGGCCACGTACAGGGGATCGAGTCCCAAAATCTCGCAGGCTCCTGCCACCTGCTCGTCGAGCGGCAGGTCGTTTTGGCGCAGGTCGACGCCCAGGCGGGTATCGCGCGCGATCTCGTTGAGAGCGGTCGCAACGCCTCCCCTGGTCGGGTCGCGCAGCAGCCTGATGTTTTCGCCAAAGCGGTCGAGCATCTGCTCCACCACCTTGTTCAGCGACCGCGTATCGCTGAGGATGTTTGATTCAAAAGCAAGGCCCTCGCGCACCGACATGATGGCGATGCCGTGGGCAGCCAGGTTGCCGCTGAGCAATAGCTTGTCGCCGGCCTGTACCCTCCTGGGGTCAATCTTGCCCTTCGGGTGTGTATAGCCAATCCCCGTGGTGTTGATGAATATCTGGTCGCCCTTGCCGCGTTCCACGACCTTGGTATCGCCGGTCACCACCATCACATCCGCCAGGGCGCAGGCTTTGCGGATGGAGACGAGCACCTCCCAGAATTTCGATACCGGCAGGCCCTCCTCCAGGATGAAACTCAGGGAGAGGTATTTGGGAATGGCGCCACACATGGCCAGGTCGTTGATCGTACCGTTAATGGCCAGCTCGCCGATATTGCCTCCCGGGAAAAAGATGGGCGACACCACGAAGCTGTCGGTGGAAAAGGCCAGCCCTCCGGGCAAAAAAGCGCCGTCGTGGCGCTTATCGAGATATTCGTTCGACAACAGGTCAAAGACTCCGCTGTCGAGTAGCTTATTGGTCAGCAGCCCCCCGCTTCCGTGCCCCAGGGTGATCATGTCGAAATCGAGCTCGGGCAAGGGGCATTCCCAGTTCATGGCTTTTTTTTCAGTTGACATAAGTACTTTGTTTAAAATTCGTCCCGCCGTTTTGCAGCACGACCTCCTGCAGGTAATGCCAGGCCAGTTGCCCGAATGAAATACACTCGTCGTTGGGCGAAAGTTGGCGGTGAAAATACAAATGCTTCGTTTTTCCCAGGCGGTGAATCAACAGGTCTGCCAACAATTCATTCTGAAAAACGCCCCCGCTGAAGGCGATGCGGTCTACTTCGAGGCGCCGGACCATTTCCACCAGGGTGTTGTGAAATTTGGCGGCGATCTTGCCCACTGGCACTCCGGATTTTATCTCTCCAATCATTTCGCGAAGCATGGGCGACGTAGGGATCACGCCCCCCGGCCAGTCTCCCGTTTCATAGTGATCCGCGAAATCCAGTCCCTTCTGTTTGAACCAGGCCCTTGCATGCTGTTCCAGGTACAGGGGCGCCTCTCCTTCGTACTCCGCGACAGGCAGCAGGCCCGTCAGGGCAGTCACGGCGTCGAACAGGCGGCCCATGCTGGAGGTGCGCAGGTTGCCCGGTTTGTCGAGCAGCTTTTGGTAAATGAACCATTCGGAGGACTGAAACAGCGGCTTCAAAATATCCTCCGCCCCGGGGATGTCCCTTGCCAGCGACAAGGCGCTGATCCGGGGCTCTTTGGCCATTTTGTCGCCCAATAACAAGTCGAAATAGGCTAACTGGCCGCTGCGTTCAAAGCGTCCCTTCTCATAACGGAAAAACTCTCCGCCCCAAATCTGGCCGTCCTCGCCCAGGCCTGTACCGTCCCAGATCACGCCCAGCACGGGCTCTTCGCTGTCCAGCAGGTGGTTTTCGGCCAGTACGGCGGCGAAATGAGCGATGTGGTGCTGTACCTCCACGACCGGGGCTTGCAGCGACTTCGCCAATTCCTCGCCCAGCTGGGTGGAGAAGTATTGCGGATGGCGGTCGACCAGCACTACCTCCGGACGGGCTTCGAAGAGCCCCAGGAAATGGTCGCGCGAGCGGCGGAAGCGCTCCTGTGTGTCGTAGCTGTCGAGGTCGCCAAAGTATTGGCTGATGTAGGGAAAAGTGCGGTGCAGGAAACCAAAGGCGCTCTTCATATCTGCGCCCATGGCCAGCACTGTTTGGGGCATGCCTTCGAAAGCCGGATAGATGAACGCCGGCGCCAGCCCTCTGGAGCGTCGCAACAGCACAGGCTGCCGGTAGTGCGAAGAAATGCGCAGCACGCTGTCGTCTTGGGGCATGAGAATTTCCCGGTCGTGCACCAGGATCAGATCGGCCATTTTCGACAATTCGTAAAGGGCCCTGCCATCACGGTACACGATGGGTGAGTTGCTCCGGTTGGCGCTGGTGGCCACGATGGGGGAGCCCAATCCGGAGAGTATCAGCTCGAACACGGGTGCGTAAGGGATCATCACCCCCAGTTGATCCAGCCCCGGGGCCAGCAAGTCCGTGCACAGGGGGAAGTGTCTGCCGGCACGTATGGGGGCCAGCACGATCGGCGAGACGGTTCCAACGAGGGCCTGTTTTCCGTCCTCGCCGAGCTCCACGTCAAGGGCCGCCGTTTCCACACCGGGGTACATGATGGCGAAGGGCTTGCGCGCCCTGTTCTTTCTTTTGCGAAGCAAGGCCACCGCATCTGCGTTGCAGGCGTCGCAGCAAAGCAAGTACCCGCCAATACCCTTCACCGCGACGATCTTTCCCTGCCGGATGGCGGTTATCACCGCGGCGATGCACTCCTCGTAATCCGAACCGAGCAACTGGTGGCCGCCATCGTAGAGGGCCAGCGACATCCCGCAGGTTCCGCAGGAGTTGGTCTGGGAGAAAAAGCGCCATTCAGCCGGACGGTCGTATTCGGCCTGGCAAACCGGACACATGTGGAAAGGCTCCATGCTCGTCCGCTCCCGGTCGTAAGGCAGGTCGCGGATGATGGAATAGCGGGGTCCGCAGTAGTTGCAGGTGATAAAGGGATAGCGGTAGCGGCGGTTGGCAGGGTCGTGCAGCTCGGCGCGACAGGAAGGGCAGAGGGCCAGATCGGGGGTAAGCACCAGCTGCCCCTCCCCTTCCCGGTTGCTCTTCACGATTTCGAAAGAGGAAAAATGTTCAAGTGGTCTTTCCTCCACAGAAAAATGGCCGATGTGGGCGACCGGAGGTTTTTCCTCCCTGAGCGCCTGCACGAAAGCGTCGAGGGTTTCGCGCAAGCCCGTCACTGCGATGTGCACCCCTTCCAGGGAGTTGTTGACCCATCCCGACAGCTGGTATTTCATTGCCTGTTGAAAGACAAAGGGGCGAAAACCGACGCCCTGGACCTGGCCCGTGATGCGAATGAAGAGGGTCTGTTGCATAAAATGGGTAATTCCCTAAAAATAAGCCCTCCCATTCAAATAATGGCGATAATGCCGAAAAAAAATACCTAGGTCCGGCTTGGCATTTGCGAGCGTACCCGCCGGTCGTCTTCGATCCGCTGCCGCAGCACCCCCATGTAATTCCGGCTGGATTTATTGCCGTAGCTGGTCCAGGCTTTTTCGGCCCAGGACAGGGCTTCTTCGAGCAAGCCGATGCGTTCGTGGGCCACGGCAATGTTGTGCGCGGCGCGGCCGGCGGTTTTCATATCGGCCCGCGATACCAGGCCGGTCCAGATCTCCATGGCTTCCTCCCAGTTTCCGCTATCGGCCAGGCGCGAAGCCCGGCTCATCTCCTCTTTATAGTCTCCCTTGCCCTTGGAAAAGAAAGAGCGCTGGACGTTGACGAAAACGGGGGCGATGCGCATGCCGTACTTTTGTCCTACCCGGTAGCTCAGCTCAAAAGCGCGGTAGGCCGGGTCGGCCAGGCTGGATTTGGCGCGGCTTTCGGTGTCGCCGGTGGCGGAATAAGAGTCGCTCAGATAGACGGAGAATTCATCTTCGATAGTGCGGGTTTTGCTATCGTAAAGCCGCCAGCCGATGGTGACGTTGAGGTTGGCCTGAGCCTGGTAGCGCGTGCGGGTTCGTTGCACGCCTTCCTTGTCCTTGTACTTTTCCTGGTAGGTAGACGTAAAGACGCCGATATCCGAGTCATAGGATTCGATGGCCAGCACGGCGTCGGCGCCGTATCGGCTGCAGATGGACTCGACCTCCTCCCAGGGCAGCGGCGGGGCCATTTGGTTGCCGGTTTTGGTACCCTCCAGCTCAATATCAGTGGGTTTTACCTGAAAGCGAGGCGTACGGGTCAGGGAATGAGTGAGACCATCGAGGCTTTTGAGCCTGCCTCTTCTGTCCTGTCCGATCCCTTCTCCGGTGAACAGGCCTTCCAGCACATTGGCGAAACCGCTGGAAGGCTTGCTGCGGTCGATGGTGGCGATAGTGGAAATATGCTCAGGCAGGCGCATTTCCGCGGGTTGGAGCACCTGCAGGGTGGTGGTGTGCATGCAGGATTGCAGGCTCAGCCCTGCGAGGGCCAGCAACAGGAGGTGGAAGGTCGTTTTCATGCGGATTGATTTTGGCGTTCGATGCGAAAGTTAAGGCATAATCCGCAAAAAAAGATTACCTGTCCTTCAGCAGTTCGCCGAAAGTGTCTTCCGGATTTTTGGTGGGCTGGTGCTGGCAGGGGAAGTCCTTTTCCACGGCCACCTGGAGGAGGCCCTGGTTGATTGTTGGCAGAGCGGCTTCCATGCCGACCTCTTCGGAGTTGATCCACTGTCTGGCCTGGTTCTCGGGAAGAGAGACGGTGAGCAGGAAGCCATCCTGGCGCACGGAGATTTGTTGGGCTTGCCCGTCGAGGCGGATGGAGAAACCGAATGGCCCGCCTTCGGGCAGGGCGATGGTTTCGGTCAGTTGCCCATCCCTTTCCAGGGCTTCGATATCGGATTTCCGCACGCGGATGCGGATTTGGTCGCCAGCGCAGCGCAGTTTCATACTTCAGAGATTTTGATCCTATGTTTTCCGGAATATACGTTAAAGCTATTTTGGCGCAGGAAGCCGACGAGGGTCATATCGTTGGCCTGGGCCAGTTCTACGGCCAGGCTGCTGGGGGCGCCCACGGCTACGATGATGGGTATACCTGCCATGAGGGCTTTTTGCACAAGTTCGAAGCTGGCCCTGCCGCTGACCATGAGGGCGCTGTCGCGCATCGGGATCATCCCTTCGCGGAGGGCGGCGCCGATGAGTTTGTCGAGCGCGTTGTGCCTGCCCACGTCTTCGCGGAGCAGGAGCAGGTTGCCACTGGCGTCGAAGAGGCCGGAGGCATGGATGCCGCCGGTGCAGGAGAACAGGGCCTGGGCTTCGCGCAGTTTCCCGGGAAGTTGGTACAAGGTCTGTACATCCATGACCGGGCGTCCGGCGATCGGGAAAAAGCAGGTATTGGTCTTGACGAGTTCGATGGCGCTTTTACCGCAGACGCCGCAACTGGAAGCCGTGTAGAAGTGGCGGCTGAGCTGGAGCGGATTAAAGGGAAGCTGGGGCGCCAGTTCCATGAGCAGGGAGTGGTACTGCAGGTCTTCCTCCAGTTGGTCGCCGGTGTAGCGCAGGGAGACTACATCCGAGTATTTGCTGATGATGCCTTCCGTAAAGAGAAAGCCCGCAGCCAGGTCGGCATCGGCGCCGGGGGTGCGCATGGTGATAGCCAGGCTATCCTGGCGCCGGGCGCCGCCCTGGCCATAGGCGATGCGGATTTCCAGTGGTTCTTCGACCGCCAGATGATCGTTCAGTTCGCTCAGCTCGCCGGCTTCGATCTTCCATATGGGTTTGGACGAAAGGGACATAAGCTTTTGGAAGAAAACAGCCTCAGGAGCTGTTGGTTGTATACCCACCTTACTTTCCTTCGACCGCCTTGCCCGAGGAGCGGATATTGACCATTTTTCTCAGAATGTCGAACCAGAATGGCGCGCCGAGGGAAATAGCCATGGCCGTGACGAGCCAGCCGAAGGTCTTCATCAACCAGTCGGCGATTGTCAGCGAATTGGCGTCTACGCTATCCCAGCCAATACCCAAAGGGCTTTGGAGCGATTCGAGGTTTTGGGAGATCAGCCCGTAGAGTTCTTTCTGGATTTCTGCCGGTTGTTCTTCCAGCACGAGGGTATCCCTGCCGGCCACAACCTTGACGGCTTCCAGGGTCACCTGGTTGGCCAGTTCGGGGTCGCGGGAGAGCTGGCCATAGATTTGCAGAGAGTCGACGTTGAAAGCCACGGCGATGCCGAGGCCGAGAAAGACCAACAGTTTTTGGATATTGCGCTTGTACCAGCCGGAAGCGCGGTCCATCACATCGTTGAACCAGAGCTCCACCTGCTGCTTGAAGTTGTCCAGGTCTCCTCTGGCTTCGTCGCGCAGCTGTTTGAGCACGGATTTGAGCCCGCCGTCGGGCAGTTGTTCGATCATTTCATCCAATTTGGCGGGATCTCCGCCTTTTCCAACCGCCTGGAACAGGATGGAGCGGAATTTTTCAGAAGTGAGATAGGAAGGGGGCGATTTTTTCCCCACAAACCGGCCGCCCAATTGCTGGTAAAGGGGATTGTCGCGAAAGCGGTCAAACACCTCGTCGCTTCCCGAATGTAGCATATTGCGAAGCGCCTTTTCCAGGTGTTTGCCGCGCAGAGACAGGAGGCTGGACAGCAGTTCGAGTAAAGTGGTGGCGAACAGGCTGTACAACAAAAAGATGAGAACCAGACCAATGACGACGTTCAGCATGAGCTTGGAATTTTTTTACGCTGAAAAATACTGCATTTTTGGGCGGTAGTGACAATAATCATTGCAAAATTCTACAATAGCGATTTCATTTGTGTACGAGGAAAGACAGTAAATGCCTCTCCTTCCCCCATTCAAGGCAATGAGGAAAATGGGTAATAATTAGGGAGGGTCCTCTGACACAGAGGGCCAACTAGTCGTCTCTAAGAACAGGTGTTCCAAAAGCGAAGTTTTTTGGAACACTTTTTTTATCTTTCCCTTACTTTTTTAAAAAACTATTCAGAATTTTCCCCCTGATTGGGGAGAGCGATATCCACTCCCTGAATAGTGCTAAGGTGACGGTCTGCCCCGGCCCGAAAAACCATCAGGCACGATGACATGAAATTTTTCTTGAATTTGCTCATGGCGGTTTTTTTTGCGCTGCCTGCCGCATCTGCACAGATGGACGGGGGGGAGGTTCCATTGGCCATACGCAACGATTTTGAACAACGGCATCCGGATGCCGAGGAGGTTTTCTGGGAGCGATGGGAAAGAGGCTTCAAAGCTTCTTACTACGAAAAAGGACTCTCCAAGGAACAGTTTTTCACTGCTGCGGGCCAGCCGGTTTACGGTTGCACCTATCTCGAAGCCTACGAGCTCCCCAAGGCCGTGCAGGAATTTCTTCGCAACCGCTTTTCCGGAAACTATATGCCCAGCGTCGTCCTGAGGATGGAGCGGCCCAACCGCTCGGTCCTCTACCGCGTTCACCTCGATACCAGGGAGGGCTTCCTGGAACTGGTATTCGACGAGAGCGGCTGCCTCAGGGGCGAGAACCTGGAATCATACGAAACCGGGCAAAACTAGGCCTCCCGGCGTTTTTCAACCAATTCTTTTTCCGTGATCTGAAAAAAAATTTGGAGGTAATGGTATTTCTTCCCTTATTTTTGCGGTTCCTTAATCGGATAATCGGTCCGGGCCACAATCCGGATATGCCTTAACTTTTTGTCGGGAAAGGTGTTATCTCTCCTGACTAGCAAAAAAATCAAATTCATGACCAGTACGAAACGGTATTCAGACACTGAATTGGAGGAGTTCCGGGTTCTCATCCAGGGGAAACTGGATACGGCAAGGGAGCAGTTGGAGCAACTCCAGAGCCAGATCTTCGAAATCACTGAAAACAGCGATGACGAGTATGGAAGCGATTGGATGGATGACAGCAGCATCAACAACGAAATCGAGATACTGAACGATATGGCTATTCGCCAGCGCAAATACATCCAGGACCTGGATAACGCGCTGGTGCGCATCAAGAACAAGACCTACGGCATCTGCGTGGTGTCGGGCGAGCTCATCGACAAAAAGCGCCTGCTTGCCGTGCCTACCACCACCAAGAGCATCGCCGCCAAGAATGCGGAGCTGACGGTAGCTCCGCCGCCGAAACCCAGCGCCTCCTCTTCCCTGGATGCCGGTGCGGACGAAATGAGCGAAGACACCGAAATGGGAGAAGCTACGCCTGCACCCAAGAAATCCAGGCCTACCACCCCGATCATTATCGACAAGGTGATCCGCAAGTCCTCCACTGGCAGTGCGCCGAAAAAACCGGCCCCGCCCAAGGATGACGACGACGACGATTTCGATCTGTACAAGGGCATCGAATTCGAGGAGGAAGACGACGTATACCCCGACCCTATGATCGATCCCGATACCATCAGCGGGGAGGAGACGGAAGAAGACTACTAGAAAAAAGAAGGGCGGCCCGGTGGCCGCCCTTCTTTTTTAGTCAATTTTGGGGCGCACAACTGTAAACACCCTGGAAATATTGAAGCCGAAATGGACGCCTCCGTCGAGCCAGTTGCCGGAGGTTTCCGCCACGAAGCCGTGCTCGATCATGGCCGTGGAGTTGGTGAAATGCAGCTGGAATACGTGCCCGCCAGTTTCGATATCGAAACCGAGCGAGACGGAGTTCCGGAACCCGGGCGCCAGCTGGCCCGGCAACACGTAGATGTATTCGGCGTTGAGCGCCAGCCGCCGGGTGAGTTTCAGCCGGCCTGCCGCAGCAACGGCCATCACGTCGTTGGCTTCCTGCCGGGTGCGCACCAGGTTTCGATGCACCAGCGTCGGACTTACCTGCAGGCTGAACCCCTCGCTGAACTTCCTTCCCAGGATCAACTGGAAAGAGTAATACATCCGCGAAGAGAAATAATTTTGCCTGTCGGGGTTGGGCCAGCGCACAGATTTAATGGCCGTGGTAGCCACAAATGCAGCTGTAAGCGGCATCACCTTCTTGCCTGTGCTCTGCCGGAGGAACTTGTATTTGACATACCCGTCATAGGTTTTCTCGTAACTACTCCGTCCCAGTCCCACCGTCAGCCGCTCCGTCAGCCCGAAATCACCGCCGATGCGGATGGTGGCGTTGTCGAGGCCGAACAACTCGTAAAAACCGCCGTTCAGCATCCCGAAGCGGTGCGATATCTTGAAGTCGAACACGCCTGGCGCAGTAGATTCCAGCGAGTGCAGGTTGATCACCCGGTTGGTCTTGAACGCCGCCGTGGCATATTCGGTCTCTTCTTCTTCCTCCCCAAGCAGGGAGAGCAGGTCCTCCTGGGCGGAGAGGGAAAACCACCCCAGGAGGGCCATCAACAGAAGGCTTATCTGTCGCATATTACTTGCCGTTTTCGCTTTGCAGCAGCTGGTAATTGATGTTCACGTCGATCCGGACGATCTTGGCGATGTTGTCCCTGACCACCGCGGGGATGGCAATGCCGTAGTCTTCAGGCGCCACTTCAAAAGTGGAGACTGCCGATACCGCTCCGCCCTTGACCGTGATCTTGCCTTTTGCCTCCACGGCTTTGGTCACGCCGTGAATGGTCAGATCGCCTTTCACCGTAACCGGATATACCCCGTCGGCCTTCAGGTTTACCTTACCAGCATCGGCGATCATACCTTTGAAAGTGGCTTTGGGGAACTTGCCGCTTTCCATGTAGTTTTCGTTGAAATGCTCCTGCATCAGGGCTTTTTCAAACTGAAATCCCTTGATCAGCACGGCGAATTCCATCTTGCCGGTGGCCGCATCCCATACGCTCGAAGCTTTGGAATTGTGTGCCTCGATCTTCTCCATCGGGGTTTCGGAGTAAAAGGAGATCTTGCCTTCGCGGGTGAAGTACTGCTGCCCCCAGCCGGTTGCCGCAAACATCAGGGTCAGACCCATTGCGAAAATTGCTCTTTTCATCATCTCTGGTTATTTTTTTGTTTATGAAATTCTGATACACCTGACCAGCACGACGTCCATCGCCATCCCGGTGCATAATCCTTTAAAAGTCACTTCCTGCCCGGCCCGGAAATCTTCCTTTTTCCAGGTGGATGTCTTCTGCAATTCACACACCACGCCGAAGAAATCGTTGCCGGTATCGAGGGTAACGGTCACGATACCCTCATCGTCTTCCTGCACCTCCCTGACCTTGCCGGTCACCTGAATGACCTGGTTGAGGTACTGCTCATTGGCCGTCGCTTCGTCCTGATCGAAGGCCAGGAAGAGAGCCCTGGCGCCCATAGCATAGGCTGGCTCCGTCCGCGTCACATTCTTTTCCGGTTTATTCAGGTAGATCAGGAAAACCAGCAGGAGGGTGACGCCGATGAAGATGTACTTTAGGTATGGCTTCATTTGTTGATCGTTTAGCGTTGATCGTTTAGCGTTTACA
>JBAQQB010000215.1:0-26695 GCA_049306275.1 Saprospiraceae bacterium
ACCGATCGACGATAAACGATAAACGCACTTGTGATGCATCGACTAATACAATCCTTCCCCGCCCAGCTGCGCGAAGCCCTGGCCCTCGCAGCAGCGGCAACCCTGCGCCCCCCTGACCGGGAATTCCGTCAGATCGTGGTGGCCGGGATGGGGGGCTCCGGCATCGGCGCCGACTTTGTTGGGGCTTTTATCAGAGAAGATTGCAGAATACCCTTGCTGGTGGTGAAAGATTACGACTTGCCGGCTTATGTGGACGCCCACACGCTCCTGCTCGCCTCCTCCTATTCCGGCAACACGGAAGAAACGCTCGCCGCCTGCCAGCAAGCGCTGGAGCGGGGTGCCAGGGTGGTGGCTATTACCTCCGGCGGGAAGCTGGCCGAAATGGCCCAGAGCAATGGCTGGGACCAGGTACCGCTGCCCCCAGGCCAGCCCGCCCCACGGGCATGCCTGGGCTATTCGCTGGTGGCACAGTTGTCGGTGTTGGTGAAAATGGGCTTTGCCGCCCCGTCCATCCTTGAAAACATTGCCGTTGCGGCTGACCTGCTGGAAGCCGATCAGGAGTTGTTTCACGAAAAGGCCCAACAGATCGCCGGCTTCCTGCGCGACAAAATAACGGTGATCTATTCCACCACTCCGCTCGAACCGGTGGCCCTGCGCTTCCGGCAGCAGCTGGCCGAAAACGCCAAAATGCTCGCCTGGCACCACGTGATACCCGAGATGAACCACAACGAACTGGTGGGGTGGAGGAGAGACCAGCCCGGCCTGGTGGCCATGTTCCTCCGCTACTCCGGCGAATCGCCATCCAACAGGTTGCGGATGCAGATCACGCGGGAAGTGGTGAGCGAGTTTGCCTCGGGGAGGATGGAAATAACGGGGAAAGGGGAAAGCCTCGCGGAACAAGCCTTGTTTCTGGTGCACCTGTTTGACTGGGTTTCTTTATATCTTGCTGAATTGCAAGGCCTTGATGCAATGGAGATTCGCATCATCGACTACCTGAAGGAGGAAATAGCCAGGGGAAAGCGCTAATGCAAACAGATCGCGATATCGGGTCGTACTTCGGAACCTGGTCCCGGCGATAATGAGGCGGAGTGGAAAACCACCTTATTGCCAGGTAAGCCAATCTATCTATTCAAGGGAGTTGATGCAGGTGTGTAAAAACCTGTGTTCCATAGTGTGAAGTACATAGTGTCCATAGTGTTTGCAAACGCTTCTGCCCCAGCTTCATTGAATTTCCTGTAAAAAACCCCCTGAATTTGGATTGGCAGAGTCGATATCGTTGCAAATATTACGCAATATTCAGATTAATCCAAAGTTCACATTATATTTTTTTTTGATGCATGTTTTGCCGGCGGTAAAAATTTCAGGGATTATTTTGAATTTTCGCATCAATCTATAACTTTGCGGAACATTTTCGAACAGGGGTATGTTCCTTGTTCAGAAACGCCCTGCCCAGATGGTGGAATTGGTAGACACGCTACTTTGAGGGGGTAGTGCTCGCAAGGGTGTGCAGGTTCGAATCCTGTTCTGGGCACAAAAGGCGAACGTCTTGTAAAAGGCGTTCGCTTTTTTTGTTACATTCGCAGACATGAGCCCACAAGACCATCCGCAAAGTCCGCCGGCAGAGCAACTGCTCGGTTCTTTTTCCTCCGGAAAGGTTGGCCGTTTCTTTTTGTTTCCGCTCTTCTTTTTGCTCCTGCTGTTTATACTTGCCTGGCTGATCCGCTACCCGGATGTTATTACTATTCGCGTGACGTTGCAGGAAGTTGGCGGGGTGGACCGGTATTTCGCGGCTGTTCCAGGCAGAGTCGCCGCTCTTCCGGTTGCTGAAGGCATGTCGGTGGATTCCGGCGCCGTGTTGCTGGTTTGGGAAAGTAGCGGGAGTTGGGAAGATATCATCCGTCTTTCAGCGATGGAGACGCCGGTCAGCGAGGCCGGCATCGCGGCGGCCGGCCGGCTGGAGCTTGGGCCGCTTGAAGAGCAGTGGGCGCTGGCCCGCGGCGCCTGGGCAGGTCTGCAATCGGCCCGGCGCGCTGCTTTGGCGCCGTCGCTGGCAGCTCCTCTTGGCAGGCAAGGGGTAGCGCTTGCGGAGATGGAAGCTGCGCTTGGCCGCAGGGCTGAAACCCTCAACCGCGAGGCCGCCCTGGCCAAAGACCTCTTGGAGCGCACCCAGCGGCTTGCGGAGCAAAACACGGTGAGCCGCGAGGCCCTTATCCGGTCAGAGGCGGAGTATCTGCGAAAAAAGGCAGATGCCGAGGCCATCGGTCTGGAGTTCCAGCGGGTGTCGCTCGAACTGGCGGAACTGGAGAAAGAGCAACTGGAACTGAGCAATGCGGATTTCCGGGATATGGATGCGCAGCAAGAGCGCTGGGAAACCGCCTGGCGCCTGCTTCAGGCCCGCTGCGGAACCTGGATGCAGCAAAACTTGGTCGTAGCTCAAAGGGCGGGAACGGTGACCTATAGCAGGCCGCTCCGGCCTTTCCAGTGGGTGGATGAAGGAGAACCCTTGCTGGCCGTGCGCGCAACGGAGGGGGCGGGATCCCGCGTTGCCAAAGGCTGGCTCCCCGCGGCAGGCTCGGGGAAGGTGGCGCCCGGCGCCGAGGTGCAGTTGCGGCTCGACGCTTTCCCCTACGAAACCTACGGCTTTATCCCCGCCACAGTAGCCCGCGTTTCTTCCCTGCCGGAAAATGAATCCTTCCTTGTGGAAATTGAGGCGCCAGATTCTCTTATATCCGATACCGGCAAAAACCTTCCCGCAGGGCCCGAAATGCCAGCTACCGCGCGCATCCTGACTTCAAAGCGGCGCCTGCTCGACCGGATTTTTGACGGGATCAGACGGCTTTAAGGCACGAAACCGCCTGGCGCCAACGTTTAGGAATCCGATTGTTTCAATAAAAAAAAGCACATTATGAAAATGCTGAAATTCGCTTTGCTGGCGTCCCTCTTCGGGTTTGTCGTTTCGAGTTGCACCTTTTACGAAGACGGGCCGCTGATCTCCATCCTTTCCAAGAAAGAACGCGTTGCCAATACCTGGGTAGCCGACGAAGTGATCGAAGCCGACGGCGACGTGGTGACGGATGGCTACGAAAACTGGACCTGGACCTTTACGGAAGGCGGGGATGCCACCGTGTCTTACCCGGTTTTGGGCAGCACCATCAACTTCCAGGGCGAGTGGAACCTGGTCGACAATGGCGCCATCTTCCAGCTGATCATCGACTTTGGCCTGGGTACAGACATCAGCGATTACGAAATCCTGCGCCTCGCAGAAGACCAGTTTTGGATACTGGCGGAGGATGGGACGGAGTTCAGGTTGAAAACCAAGTAAGTTTTTAAGTTTTTAAGGGTATAAGTTTTTATCAAAAACTTATACCCTTAAAAACTTAAGACCAATCAAGCATCCACATTCGCATACTTCGCGTTCTTCTCGATAAATGCTCTGCGCGGCGGGACTTCATCGCCCATGAGCATAGAGAATACGCGGTCGGCTTCCAGGGCGTCTTCGATGGTGACCTGGCGGAGGATGCGGGTGCTGGGATCCATGGTGGTTTCCCAGAGCTGTTCGGCGTTCATTTCGCCGAGACCTTTGTATCGCTGCACTTTGACGGAGTCGTCGTTTTTCCCGCCTGAATACAGTTCCACGGCTTCGGCGCGTTCTTCCTCGTTCCAGCAATAGCGGAACTGTTTACCCTTTTTAACCATGTAGAGCGGCGGTTGGGCGATGTAGACATAGCCCTGCTCGATGAGCGGCCGCATGTAGCGGAAGAAAAAGGTCAGGATAAGGGTAGTGATGTGGCTGCCGTCGACGTCGGCGTCGCACATGATGACGGTTTTGTGGTAGCGCAGTTTTTCCATGTTGAGGATGCGCTCCCCTTCATCGTTTTCGGAAATGCTGACGCCCAGGGCGGTGAAGATATTTTTGATCTCTTCGTTTTCGTAGATCTTGTGCTCCAGCGCCTTTTCGACGTTGAGGATCTTACCCCTCAGCGGGAGGATGGCCTGGAAGTGGCGGTCGCGGCCCTGTTTGGCGGTGCCGCCTGCCGAGTCCCCTTCCACTAGGAATATTTCGCTTTCGTTGGGGTCCTTGCTGGCGCAGTCGGATAGTTTGCCGGGCAGGCCGCTGCCGGTGAGCACGTTTTTGCGTTGCACCATTTCCCGCGCCTGCCTTGCTGCATGGCGCGCCGTTGCCGCGAGGATGATCTTGTCGACGATCTTTCGCGCCAGGTTGGGGTTTTCCTCCAGCCAGTGCTTGAGCTCGTCGCCCACGATGCGCGACACGATACCCGTCACCTCCGAGTTGCCGAGCTCCCCTTTTGTCTGGCCCTTGAACTGCGGTTCCGCCACCTTGACGGACACGACGGCTGTCAGGCCTTCGCGGAAGTCTTCCCCGGAGATGCCGAATTTGACCTTTTTGAACTGCCCGTTATCGTCGCCGTACTGTTTGAACAGTCGCGCGATGGCGCGGCGGAAGCCGTTGACGTGTGTACCTCCCTCCCGGGTGTTGATGTTGTTGACGAAGGAGAAGATGTTTTCGGTGTAGCCGGTATTGTATTGCATGGCCACCTCCACTTCCACATTTTCCTCTTTGCCGATCACGTGGATTGGTGATTCGATCAGCTTTGGCCGGCTCTCGTCGAGGTACTGCACGAATTCGGCCAGGCCGCCTTCCGAGTGGAAGATTTCGGTCTGGAACTCCCCCTTATTGTCCGGTTGCCGCTCGTCGATGAGCGTCAGGGTGAGGCCTTTGTTGAGGAATGCCAGTTCCCGCAGGCGGTTGGCCAGGATCTCATATTTGAAGTCGAGGGTTTCAAAAATGGTCGGGTCGGGCGTGAAAGTCACGTAAGTGCCCGTATCGTCCGCCTCGCCGATGGTGCGCACGTCGTACTGGGGTTTGCCCGCCGCGTACTCCTGCTCGAATACCTTGCCGTCGCGGTGCACCTCCGCACGCAGGTGCGCCGAGAGGGCATTGACGCAGGAAACCCCCACGCCGTGCAGACCGCCAGAGACTTTATAGGTATCTTTGTCGAACTTGCCTCCGGCGTGCAATACCGTCATGACGACTTCCAGCGCCGATTTTTTTAACTTGGCATGCATGTCCGTGGGAATGCCCCGGCCATTGTCCCTGACAGTAAGCGAGTTGTTATTGTGGATGATCACCTCGATGAGGTTGCAGTAGCCCGCCAGGTGCTCGTCGATCGAGTTGTCGACGACTTCCCAGACGAGGTGGTGCAAACCCTTGGCATCCGTGCTGCCGATGTACATACCGGGGCGTTTCCGGACGGCTTCGAGGCCTTCCAGCGCTGTGATGTTGCCCGCGGTGTAGTTGCTGCTTTTGGTTGAATCTTTTTCAGGTATACTCATGGCGCAAAAATACGATATTCAGCCCTAATTTCAGGGTATTTGTGTATAAAAGACACCTATTTTTTTCGAGGAAAAAACCTATGTTAAACACTTGAAAAACAGAATAGTTGTGCGTTCTGCCCTTTGGTAAAAGTTTTGTTCGGAAATAATCTTTTTGTCTATGCCTCTAAAAGAAGTTCCCTGGGGTCGCAGAAGCCGGTTTCAGCTCATTCCGCGGGCCTTTATGCGCGATCCCCTGGGGTTCGTTGTCAGGGAAACGGCTGTGTCGGGCGACTTTTTCCGCATCCGGCTCTTCAACCGGATTATCAATGTCAGTACGAATGTGGAGGTGATCCGTCACGTGTTGCAGGTCAATCACCGCAATTACCGCAAGGGGCCCTTGTTCCGGCACCTGAGCCTTTTCCTGGGCGAGGGTTTGCTGACGAGCGAGGGGGAGCATTGGCGCCGGCAGCGGCAGATGATCCAGCCCGCTTTCTACAAAAGCCAGCTGCCTGCCATTTTCCAAATCATGACCAAAACTGCGGAGGGCTTTTGCGCCCAATTGGATAAAAGAGCAGGGGAGGGGAGGCCGGTGGATATTTCCCGGGAGATGATGCAGGTGACGGCCGATATCGTGCTACATTCCCTGTTCAGCACCACGATGGAGAAAGACAGGGAGGAGATTTACCAGTTCGTCATGGAGGCCCAAAGCTATTCCATGTACATGACCACCCACCCCTGGATGGCGCCTTGGATGCGGTTGAGCGGAAGGCGCAGCGCCATTGAGCGGCGGAAGGCTTATTTCGACGAATGGATCTACCGCCTGATCGGGGAGCGTCGCCGCAGCCATGACAGACCGGCGGATTTGCTGACCATGCTGGTCGAAGCCCTGGACGAAGAAGGGAAGGACATGCCGGACGGGCAACTGCGCGACGAGGCTATCACGATTTTCGCCGCCGGTCACGAAACCTCTGCCAATGCCCTCACCTGGACCCTAATGCTGCTCGCCCGCCATCCGGAAATTTACCAAAAGTTGAAAGAAGAGGTCGATACCGTGCTGGAAGGCCGGACGCCCGTTTGGGAGGACCTCCCCAGTCTGGTATACACCCGGCAGGTGATGGAGGAAGGCATGCGGCTCTATCCGCCCGCCCACGCCTTCGGCCGCCTCGCACAGGCCGACGATGAGGTGTTGGGATACCTGATTCCCAAAGGGAACACCGTTTTTTTCAGCATCTACGCCCTGCACCGCGATCCGCGCTACTGGCCCGACCCGGATCGCTTCGACCCGGATCGCTTTGCCCCCGGGCGCGAGCAGGAGCGGCCGCGCCTGGCCTACATGCCCTTCGGCGCCGGGCCGCGCATGTGCATCGGCAACAATTTCGCCCTGGTGGAGATACAACTGCTGCTCGCCCTGCTGGTGCAGCGCTTTGGATTTGAGCTGGCGCCCGGGCAGGATATCATTCCCGAGCCCCTGGTCACCCTGAAGCCCCGCTCAGAAGTGTGGATGAGGCTGAGGCCTACATCTCCTCGTTGAAAAAGACCTTGTAGTAGTGCATGCCTTTCTCTTCGTCGTACCCCCGCTCCAAAAACCGCTCACTGATCTCGGGGTGCTGAAAGTCAAGCTGGATCTGGATCTTGGTATCCAGCTGTATGCGGTTTTTGAACAGGCGTTTCGACTGTTTCAGGGCCGGCGCCGAGATTGGAAATTCAGACACCTGCTCCAGTCCATAGTCGGCCCGCATATGCCGGAAAACGTCCTGCGCCTGTGGATCATGCAGCAGCGATTCGGTAAAATCATCGACCTGAAAGTCCTGTTTTTGCTGGAAATAGTCTGCCGCCTGGGCCATGAAATGCAGCTGCTCGCGTTTGTCGCCGTGCGGCGCCACGTATTTGCGGGAGAAGTCGTCGCACAGTTCCAGGTATTTCATGGTATGGAAATGCCTGTCCTCGACGAAGTCGACGTTGAGGAACTGGAAAGGCCAGTACTGGGCGTCGTAGTTGTTGTTGTCGATGGTGTAGAGGCGGTAGCCGTCTTCCTCCGCCGTATCTGCGATGAGGCAGCCCTTGTCGAGTTGGTCGATATCGGTGCCTTCGATGCGGCTCAGCTGCAGGCTGGCCAGGTATTCGGTAACTTTGAGGAAGGGGCTTTTTCGCTCCGCCTTGAAGATGCCGATGGCGTCAACGAGCTCGTCTTCGAGGAGCAGGTCGGAAAAATACGCCACATATACCTCGCCCGTTTTTATATTTGGGTGGTTGGATTGGTTGTAGAGATGTTCGACGATATGGCGCGATTGCTCCAGCAGCTGGTCAGGAGCTTCAAAAATGCGGCGGGCATAGGAGTAGACCTCGTTCAGTTCCAGGTCGCTCGAATGGCGGAAGCGGTAGAGCGCCGCGGCTTTTTTGAAGGGCCGCAGGAAGTAGCGTTTCAGCGCCTCCTCCACGTCCTCATGCGGATCGAGCAGGGTTTTGGAGAAAAAATTGGGCTCTTCCTTGAACCGGTTGCCCACCCTATGCAGGGCGACATGCTTAAGCTGAATGGCGTCGAATTGGAACATAGCTCGCAAAGATTTGGGTGGTAAAGATAGTAATTCCCAGTTAAGGTTGTAATTGATTGATAGTCAGAACCATATCGAGGTGTCACCTCGCTTTGCATTGATTTTGAATGATTTAGGAGGTGACACCTCCATTTTGGTTGATATTGAGCGATTTAGGAGGTGACACCTCGTTTTTTGCTGATTTTGAGCTACATACGAGGTGTCACCTCGGTTTAACCTCGGTTTAACTATATGAAACCACTTTCCCAACTCCTCGAATACCTCGCATTCCGCCTGGGCGTCGCGCTCTTTGCCCACCTGCCCTTTCCCGTTATCTACACCTTGTCGGATGCGGTTGCCTTCTTGTTGCACCGCGTGGGGTATAGGGAAAAAGTCGTCATGTCAAACCTGCGCGCTTCTTTTCCCGAAAAAAGCGAATCAGCGCTGCAGGGCATCCGCAAGCGGTTTTATGCTCACCTGGCTGATATCCTGCTGGAGGGCCTGAAGGGATTGTATATTTCGAAGAAAGAGGTCCTGCGCCGCTACCGCTTCGTCAACCCCGAACTGGTGAACCGGTATTTCCGCGAGGGGCGCCACGTCTTCGCCATGCCTGCGCACTACGGCAACTGGGAATGGGGCGTGCTGTCGTTCGCCCTGCAGGTCGATCACGATGTGGTCGGGGTGTATAAACCCATCCACAACCCGCTGGTTGAGGGCTTTATGGCGAAGCGCCGCACTCGCTTCGGCCTGATCCTGGCGCCTTTTTACACCACGCGGCAGACGATGGAAAACCCGCCGGAGCGGCCCTCGCTGTTCATCATGATGTCCGACCAGAGCCCTTCCAGTCATAAAAAGGCCCAGTGGGTGAACTTCCTGAACCAGGAGACGGCCTGCCTGCACGGCGCCGACTTCTATTCCCGCAAACTCGATTGCCCGGTCCTGTTCATGGATATCCAGCGGTTGCGCAGGGGGTACTACGAGATCGAGTTCAGCCTGCTGGCCGAACACCCCGCCCTGACCCCCGAAGAGGAAATCACCCGCTTGTATATGTCCAAACTGGAGTCTGTCATCCGGAAGAAGCCGGAAGATTGGCTCTGGTCGCACCGCCGCTGGAAACGCCGCCAACCGATCACTTCTGCTGCTCAATAGTCTGCATCCAAAGCTCCGCGCCATTGGAATCGTAGACCTTGAGGGTCAGCGTCCGCTGATTGCGCGGGCCGGTCACCTCTATAGTCCCGAAATTGCGCTGTTGCACAACGGTGCCTTCCACGATTAATCCATTCCTGACGAGTTGCCTGGTATCGGGACCGGCGGAGAGGGGCGAGACGGTGAAGTCGTACAGTACATTGCCGTTGTTGAGCGCCAGCTTGCTCAACTCGGTGTGGTGCACGTCGCCGGTCAGGAACACTACGTTCTTGATGCCTTCCTCCTCGATCAGCTTCAGCAGGCGGGTGCGTTCTTCGGGAAAAACATTGACGTAGGTTTCCGCATAAGCCGCCGTGCTCAGCACCTGCCCGCCGATCACTACGAATTTGAAGGAGGCGTAGCTGGAGGCCAGCGCGTCGAGCAGCCACTGGATCTGCTCTTCGCCAAGCATGGTGCGGTCGCCCGTTTTGCGCTTGTTAGGGGTGCGGAAGGAGCGGTTGTCGAGCATAAAAAACTCCACATCCGCCCACTGGAAGTGATGCGTAATGCCGCCGTTTCCGGGTAACCCATAGCCGTTATTTCCCCAAAATAGCTTGAATGTCTCCAAGGTTTTTTCCTTGTGGATGTAACTGCGGTCGGAGTCGTTGGGCCCGTAATCGTGGTCGTCCCAAATGGCGTAGTGGTGCGTGGACGCCAGCAGGGGCTGCAGCTCCGGCAGGGAGCGGGTATGGGTATATCTTTTGAAAATGCCGTTTTGGCTGTACCAGTCGGCTTCGCGCAGGTAGACGTTGTCGCCCATCCAAAGCATCAAGTCGGGACGGAGTTTGTGGATGGACTCGAAAACCTGATAGTCAGCGCCGTAAGGTGTGCCGGGGCGGTCGTATTGGCCTTCATTGACATAGGCGCAGCTGCCCAGGGCCAGTTTGAAGTTGGGTGGGTCGGACCGCCATTGCCACAGCGCCTGGGTCTGGAAGGTCGTGGGGTAGTTGAGTTTCACCTCTCTTCCATTGATCCAGAGCTGGTAGTCATATTGCATGCCCGGCTCTACCTGGTCGCAGACGAGGTGCGCGGTGAAGGCTTCTTCGGCAGAGGTGTTGTAGGTTCCGGTGTACTTCACCTGGTCTGGCTGTCCATCCGGCCAGTAAGTGAACTGCACCATCGCTGGCTGGGTGGTCTGTACCCAGAGCAGGACCTCGCGCATTTCCGAATACCCGGCCATGGGGCCTGATTGCAGCAGTTCGCGCTGAGCGGTTGTAGCGCTCGCGAAAAGGAAACAGAATAGGAAGAAAAGAGGTGATTTCATGGTTAAAATGGTTAGTCGTTTACGTAAACGATAAACGATCGACGATAAACGTGCTTAATGTTGAATGATCATCTTCCGGGTGGTGGAAAAACTGCCGAGGCCGGTCGTTGCCTGAAATTTCCATAAATAGGTTCCTGAAGGCAGCGCTGCTCCCTCCCAATCGAGGTCGTACTCACCGGGTGCTTGCTCTCTTTCAAAAACGGCGCTGACTTTTCTGCCCAGCGCGTCATAGAGGTCGATCCTGACGGTCGCTTTTGTGCGCAGGGTGTAAAATAGCCTGATTTCGCCATCGCCCGGGTTGGGGGTAAAGGAGAAATGGTCGAAAGGCAGTTCGATCTCCGGGCCGTAGCCAGAAGGCGGATCGCAGGAGAGGCCCATGCCCTGGCAATAGCTCCGCTCCGGCAGGGTGCAGTCGAGCACGAAGGGGTTGGGCTTGCCTTCCTGGTAATTCGCGATGAGGAAAGTGCGCGCCCATTCGAGCGAGTCAACCGGGTCGGCGTAGTGCCAGTAGCAAAGCGCTTCGCGCTGGGTTTCGAAGAAAGCGTTGTTGGCCAGGTCGGCCTGCTCCTTGTACATCGTATAAAAATAGAAGATCGCCCGGGCCATGTTCCCCTTGCGGTCTTCCCTCGGCTCAAAAAGGCCCTGGTTGATCACTTCGCTGTACAGGTCGATCTTGCTGGCAGGAGGCGCGGTCAGAGTTTGGTCGAGATAGAACCAGAAATCCGCATCGGCGTCGCCGACTTCTCCGAAAGGAAGGTTGCCCCGGTAGTTATTGACATCCTCCCGTGAGGGGAAAAGATGGTGCATGTCGTCTTCCGCCAAGCCGGTATCAGCCCCCATGGCCTTTGGGTAGGAATGCTCCAGGTTGATCCCACCGCTGAATGCGGCCTGCGAAGGGTCGAGTGCCGGGTTGAGGTATATGGTATATCCGGTATAAATGCAGCGCAGGCTGTCACCCGGCTCCCGGTAAATGCGTCTGTACAAGGTATCGTTTGTGAAGTTGTTGACCAGCGAAAGCGGTTTATAGCCGTCGGCCAGCCCGTCGAGCAAGGCCTGCCCGGAGAGATCCGGCAATACCGGCTGGTGCAACTGCGCAAAAATCGGCGTGGATGACAGCAAAAAGACCAGGGCGTAGAACAGCCGCATGAAAGAGGTGTTTTGATTCGTAAAGGTACAATTACTCGTTTATCGTTTATCGATGAGCGTTTACATAAAGGATAAACGTAACTTGTTTTGTCATATTCCTTACATGAAGAAATTGTCATAGATTTGGCAGCTATATGGGAAAGCCCCGATTATACGACAACCACGGGCGGCAGATCAGCTACCTGCGCCTGGCGGTGACCGACCGCTGCAACCTCCGCTGCTTCTATTGCATGCCAGAGGAGGGGATCGAGTATGTGGAAAAGGAGGAGCTCATGAGCTACGAGGAGATGGAACGCCTCATTCGCCTGGTAGTGAGCATGGGTATTGAAAAAGTGCGTATCACTGGCGGGGAGCCTTTCGTGCGGAAAGACATGATGCCCTTTCTGGAAGCCCTCAGCCGTATCTCCGGCCTGAAAAAGATCAACATCACCACCAACGGTACGCTTACTGCGGGACTGGTTCCCGATCTGAAAAAGCTGGGTATAAGTTCCGTCAACCTCAGCCTCGACAGCCTCGACCGCGACCGCTTTTTCCAGATCACCCGCCGCGACGTTTTCGATAAGGTAATGCAGACCCTCGAAGCGCTGCTGGCTGAAAAAATGGACGTCAAGATCAACGCAGTGGTCATGGAGGGGAAAAACGACGCCGACATCCTGCCCTTGGCCGAACTGGCCCGCGAGCAGCAGGTAGGCGTTCGGTTTATCGAAGAAATGCCCTTCAACGGATCGGGCGATCACCCCGCGCAGCTCAGGTGGGACCACAAGCAGATACTGACTCATTTGCAGGCGCATTACCCGGGTTTGGAACGGCTGCCCGATCCGCCGTTCTCCACCTCCAGCAATTACCGCATTCCTGGATTCAAAGGTTCGGTAGGTATCATCGCGGCCTATAGCCGCACCTTTTGCGGGACCTGCAACCGCGTCCGCGTCACGCCCCAGGGTATGCTGAAGACCTGCCTCTACGATGCGGGCGTGTTCAACGTGCGCGACCTGATGCGCAACGGCGCCAGCGACGAGCAGTTGCGCGACGCCTTCCTCTCCGCGCTCGGCAACCGGGCGAAGAACGGCTTCGAAGCCGAACAGCGCCGCTGGGGCCTGCCTGTAAAAGAGTCGATGTCGACGATCGGGGGCTAGAACAAATTTGGGCAAAATGTATTTAGGTATGAGCTATCATTTATCCTTGCGTGTTTAAAGGGTAAACGATAAACCATAAACGATAAACGCTTCTATATCATGTCAGTAGCCGAGCCGCACTTGCTGGAATTAAAAGCCGAAATCGACCGGGTGTTCGAACTGCAAAAAGCCAACCGGTTCAACATCGCCCGCACTACCGCGAAAGAGCGCATTGCCAAACTGGAACGCCTCAAAAAAGCCCTCTTCCGCTACCAGCAGGATTTCCGCGACGCCATGTACGCGGATTTCCGAAAACACCCTACGGAGGTCGACCTCACAGAGCTGTTCACCGTCAAAGACGAGATTAACTACGTGAAGCGCAACCTCAGGCGGTGGATGGCGCCCCAACCTGTGGGCAAATCACTCCTGCTGCTGGGATCGCGGTCGTATATTCACTATGAACCCAAGGGCTTGGCCCTGATCGTTGCGCCCTGGAACTTCCCCGTGCTGCTCACCCTAGGGCCGTTGGTTTCGGCCATTGCCGCCGGCAACTGCGTCATTCTCAAACCCTCTGAATACGTGCCGCACACCTCCGCCGTCATGAAACGGCTGATCGAGGAGCTTTTTCCGAAGGAAGAAGTCGCCATATTCGAGGGAGATGTGCACGTGGGGCAGGCCCTGGTAAAAATGCCTTTCAACCACATTTTTTTCACCGGCGCCCCGGCCATCGGCAAAAAAGTCATGAAAGCCGCTGCCGAAAACCTGGCCTCCGTGACCCTGGAACTGGGCGGCAAATCGCCCGGCATCGTCGACGAAACGGCCAATATTCCGATGACTGCCCTGCGCATCGCCTGGGGTAAATTCCTCAACAAAGGCCAGATCTGCGTTTCGCCCGACAACCTCTGGGTGCACGAAAATGTGGCCGGGCAGTTCCTGGAAGAGTTCAAAAAGTCAGTTGTGAAGTTTTACGGAGAGTCCGTAAAAGACTCTCCCGACTACGCCCGGATCGTCGACCACCGCCATTTCCAGCGGCTCAAGGGCTACCTAGACGACGCCCTCCACCGCGGCGCCAAGGTGGAATTCGGCGGCGACCTGGATTCATCCCAGAATTATATCGGCCCCACCCTCCTGCGCGATGTGCCCGAAGATGCGGTGATCTCACAGGAGGAGATTTTCGGCCCCATCCTTCCTTTCCGCACTTTCAAAAGCCTCGAAGAGCCCATCAGATACCTGCGCGACAAGCCAGCTCCATTGGCCTTGTATATCTACAGCCGCAACAAGCGCAACATCAGAAAGCTGATCAACGAAACGCGGGCGGGTACGACGGCTATCAATGAAAACGCCGTGCACTATTTTCAGAACCGTTTGCCTTTCGGCGGCTTCAACCACTCCGGTATTGGCAACGGGCACGGCCACTCCGGTTTCCTGGAGTTCTGCAACGTGCGGAGCGTCTATCAGCAGGGGTGGCCCGACTTTATCCCGCTCATCACGCCTCCTTATAACGGCTTCCGCAAATGGCTGGGCGAGGCGATCCTCCGCTGGCTCTGATCCATGCTGGCCGGCGATCAACTGGAAAAATGGGCGCCCGACGCCGCAACCTGGGAGCGGGCGAAATTGCTTTCTTCTCCGAAAAAATGGAAACAACTGGGCGCTATGCAGGACCTCTGCTGGGGTATCGCCCGCACCGAAGGCGCAACTCGCCACATGGTATTGCTCCGCCTCTCCGATGCCGCTTTTTTTTGCGGATGCACAGTCAGGAAAAAGCCCTGCAAGCATGTCGTGGCCCTGGCCAACATGGCCCTGCAATCGCCGGAAGGCTTGCCGCCAAACCAATCCGTTCCCGACTGGGCGGAGGCCCTGATCGCCAGAATGGAGCACAAACCCGGCGATGATGCGCCCGCAGATGCAGGTCCCAGTCCCGAAGCCCTGGAGCAGCGCCGCCGCAACCGCGAGAAACGCCTCGAACACATGGGGCTGGGTCTGGAAGAACTGGAACTTTGGCTCAGCGATCGCATCCGCCAGGGCATCGGCAGCCTGGAGGGCCAGGCCGGTGAAATCCTGGAACGCTTCGCCGCCCGGATGGTCGACGCTAAGCTGGGCGGCATCGGCCGCCGCGTGCGCAGCTGGAAAAAACTGTTGGAGCAAACCGGCTGGCAGGACCAGCTCCTGGCCGAAATGGCCGATCTCTTCTTGTTCGTCCGGGCCTTCCGTAAGGAAGAGCAACTTCCCGACGACCTCTTACAGGATCTCCTCCAGCTCGCAGGCATGAATGTGAAAAAAGAGGAAGTCCTGCAGTCGCCCCCACTCGAAGGCGGCTGGATCGTGCTGGGCATAACGTCGGGCGAAGAGGACAAGCTGCGCTTCCGCCGCACCTGGGTGCAGCACATTGGCGACGGGCGCAACGCCCTGTTGCTCGATTTCGCCTGGGGCAACGAGCCTTTCGAGCACAATTGGAGACTGGGCCAGTATGTTGAAGCTAGTCTTTACTTCTATCCCTCGGCCTACCCCCAGCGGGCCCTCGCCATGGAGGTGAAGGTGAAATATGGGCAAGACGCCCGGCCTTTCGGCCCCGAATCATTTGAAGTCCTTCTCGTTGCATATGCCGATGCGCTTGCCAGCCAGCCCTGGCTGCTGCGCTTCCCCGCCTTTCTCGAAAACGCGATACCTGTAAAAACCGCCGGCGGCTGGGAACTCATCGATTCCCGCCAGCGCGCCATGCCCCTTTCCTGCGCCGGCGATACTGGCTGGATCCTGCTATCCCTCAGCGGCGGCCACGGCATCGACCTCTTCGGCGAATGGGATGGCGCAACGTTTACACCCCTGAGCTGTCTTTTCGCTGGCAGATGGATACAGCTATTACCTGGGGGATGACAACCGAGGTGACACCTCCTAAACTCCTGATAATCAACGACAATCGAGGTGACACCTCCTAAACTCCTGATAATCAGCGACAACCGAGGTGACACCTCCTAAACTCCTGATAATCAGCGACAATCGAGGTGACACCTCCTAAACTCCTGATAATCAGCGACAACCGAGGTGACACCTCGATAATACGAAAATTTTCGTACAAAAAATTTGCACTTACGAAATCTTTCGTATAATCTTGCGTTATCATTCAAAACTGACATTCATGGCGCTACCCAACAGACCCAAACCAACGGAATCGGAACTGGAGATCCTGCAAGTGCTTTGGGAACACGGCCCCTCTTCGGTCCGATTCGTCAACGAACAGCTTAGTTTGAAGCGGGAAGTGGGATACACCACCACCCTGAAACTGATGCAGATCATGTTCGAAAAGGGACTCGTAACGCGAAATACCGACCAGCGCTCGCATATCTATGCCTCGAATGTGGAGGAGAAAGAGACCCAAAAACGCCTGCTCGACGAACTGCTCGGCGGCGCCTTCCGCGGCTCGGCGATGAACCTGGTGGTGCAGGCCCTGGGCAACGCCAATGCCTCCCAGGAAGAACTCGACGAAATCAAGGAGTTGATCCGGAAATTGGAATCAGGAGAACAATAGCGCTATGGAAATCTTATCCAGATTAATTTCGGAAAATTGGATATACGCCTTGGGCTGGACGGTAGTGCATTCCCTCTGGCAGGGCGCCCTGCTAGCCATGGTGCTGGCCTTCTTTCGCAAGCTGACCGTGCGCCTGAGGCCGCAAATCAGGTATGCCGGAGGTATGGCGGCACTGGGCGCTATGTTCCTGCTCTCGGCCCTCACTTTTTCCCTTCAACTGCAATCCGCCGAAGTGGGAGAGGGGGTGATTATTTCTATCACCGGCATTTCAGAAGCAGGCGACCCTTCCCTGCTGGCCCGCGTAACCGGCGTTCTCAACCGAAACCTGCCCCTGCTGGTGGCGGCCTGGATGGCCGGCATGGCCTTTTTTGCCCTGCGCACCCTGGGCGGCTTCTGGCTGGTGACGCGCTTGCGGCATTCCGGACAAACCCTGACCGATGGGTTTTGGGAGAAAAGAATGACGGCGATCGCAGAAAAAATGCAGATAAGCAGGGCAGTCAGGCTGCTGGAGTCGGCTCAGGTGTCTGTGCCGCTGGTCATCGGCCACCTCAAACCCTTCATTCTGCTGCCGGTGGGATTGGTCAACCAACTTAGCCCTGCGGAAGTGGAGGCAGTACTCGCTCATGAACTGGCCCATATCCGCCGTTGGGACTACCTGTTCAACTTGCTTCAATCGGCGCTTGAGATCCTCTATTACTTCAACCCCGCCGTCTGGTATATTTCCACCACCGTGCGCGATGAACGGGAGCACTGCTGCGACGATTGGGCGGTGGTCATTTGCGGGAGCTCGCTCACCTACGTGCATGCGCTGGTGCGCCTGCAGGAACGCGCTGCCGGTACCCCCCAGTTTGCGCTTTCGATGGCAGGGGGAGGGAAACCCCTGCTCAAGCGCGTAAGAAGAATTTTAAATCAGCCAAACCATAAAAAAACGATCATGGAACGATTTACAGCCACCCTGCTGCTGCTGGCCGCCGTCGCGATCTTCTCCATCAGCGCCAGCCAGGCCGAAGCCAACGATCCTGAAGCGGATGCCTTCCCCGTCCTGGCTTCTTTTGAACAGTCATTCGACTCTATTCCCCCCCCGCCTCCGCCTCCTCATTCCCGCCAACGCATCGTGAAAGAAGAAGGCGACCGCCGGCTGGAACTGACCATGGAGAACGGCGCTGTGGTGGAGTTCAAAGTGAATGGCGAAACCATCCCCTCAGATCAGTTGGGAAGCTACCAAAAGGAAATCGACGGCCTGAAGATGGATATCAAACGGCCCGAGACGCCACTGCCCCCCCCTCCTCCTCCTCCCGGCGCTTTTGCTCCCGCACCACCAGCTCCCCCCGCGCCACCGGCGCCTCCAGCCAGGATCGAGAAAGAAATCCGCATCAAAACGGAGAAAGAGGGCGATGACAAAGTCATGATCTGGATCGAGGAAGATGAGGGAGATCCCAGAGAAATCATCATTGATGGAAGGGAACTGGAAGGGAAAGTCATTCAATTCCAGCGCCAGGAAGAGCTTCTGAAATTGTCGGAAGAAGAAAGGGCCCGTGCGATGGAAGAATATGCCCGCGCCATGGAAGAACACGGCCGCGCTATGGAGGAACAAAAGCGCATCCTCATACACCCTGATGCCGCACCGCGGGCTCCTTTCATCTGGCATGGCGAAGCCCCCATGCTAAAGCGAGGCGGCGACCTGAAGTCTGCCATTGAAAGCGAATTGCGTCGCGACGGCTACATCCGCCAGGACGGCACCTACCAGTTCGAACTCTCCGGCAAAAAACTGGTCATCAACGGCAAGAAAGAATCTGATGTGATTTTCGAAAAATACAAGAAAATCTACGAACGCCACACAGGCCTGAGCCTTTCGAAGAATTCGAAGATTGAAGTGGAGAATTAGAGTTGAGAAGTTGAGAAGGTGAGAAGCGTATTTCCACTCCTCACCTTCTCAACTCCTCAACTCTCTAAGGCATCGCTACCAATACCCGCATCCACTCGTCGCCTCCATCCTGGAAAAAGGATAGCAGACAGCAAAGGACGAAGACAATTAATGCCAGGGTTACGTCTGTGGTGCGCTTTCTCATACAGTTCTGGGATTGTGGGGCAATAAGGTTGCGCTAAAACCTAAAGCCGGTTTTTAATCTGAGAAAATTGAAGGGGTAGGAAGGGGAGGATGCGTGTATATCGGCCACAAAGGTAAGGGAAAAAACAATACGATCAAAGTTCTTCCCACCTCTTAAGTGTAATTGTCAGGCGCTGAAGGGCTTTGGGGAATGAAAAAGCCGCTTCTCCAAAGCTGGGCTGGCTCCATTTGGCCTTTACGGAGTTGGAAAATCCGTAGGGCTCGGTGGGGATTCCCCACACATTTTTATCGAGCCGGCCGTTGTTGTTGAGGTCGTGGTAAATGGCCAGGGCATAGCTGCCGTAGGGCAGGTCGGGGATTTCGAGCGAAACCTTTCCTCGCTGAGCGGGCAGGATCGTGCTCCAACTCACCTTATCCTGGTCCGGAAACCCGGCTTCTTTGTTGAACAGCCCCACCCTGATCACCCCTCGGGTGTCGCGGATGTTGGCGATTTCCAGTTCCAGGATTCCTTTTTCGATGTTTTCCGGCGTGCTCATGATCAGGGCGAATGCAATTAGTGCGTTGAATAGCATGGCGATGAGGGTTATAATTCAATCCCTCATAAACTCAAAAACGCCTGAAAGGTTTCAGGGCATCGCGATCATTTCTTCCAGGGTCCGGATCATATAGTCTTTCATGGTCCACAGTATAAAATGGCTTCCTCCCTCTATCATCCGGATATCGAGCTGCCGGCTGTTGACGGCCATGCGCCGGGCGTAGTCTGCATTGCCCGCCGGCACGAGGGTGTCGTCTGTGCCCTGTACCACGGTCACCGGGCAGGTGATCTTTTCCCAGTGGGGCTCCATCGCATTGAGCTCCTCGTAGAGCGGTATGATCTCCTGGTTGGCTACGACCATGGAGGTGGGGAAGAGCCACCTGAGCCAGGGCGCGTCGATGGGCTTGCGCCACCATTCGCGGGGCTCGAGTTCCGGATCGATAGAGCCGGCCAGGATGAAGATGCCGTCTACCAGTTCGGGATAATCCATCGCGGCGCGAACCACCACGGGGCCGCCGTAGGAGTGCCCAAGCAGGATTGCTTTTGTTTTTCTGTGTCTTTCAAGAATGGGCTTCAAAGCCGCAGCCTGTGCCGCCAGCGAAGGCTCGCTTTTTCCGAAATCCGAATACCCGTTTCCGGGACGGTCGAGGGCGATGATCTGGGCAATGCGAGTCAGTTGGGTATCGGCCAGGAAGGGCAAGTAAGCGGAGGAAGAACCAGGCGAGCCGTGCACAAACACCACCAGCGGTTTTGTCGTATCTCCCACCTGGGTATAGTGGATCGAACGCCCGTCTTGTAATATGGTGAAAAATTGCGGCGCTTCCTGCCCTCGCTTTTCCAAATACCGCCCGATACGCGCATCGCTGCGGCGGAAAGCCGTGAGCTCCGATTTGCATAAAGCAAAGAGCAAAACGGGGATCAAGAGCAAGATGTGGCGTTTTTTGAGGCGCACTTTGGGGGATTAAGTCGTTTATCGTCGATCGTTTATGTAAACGATAAACGATCGACGATAAACGGTTTTTCAAGGTGTATTTTCAATAAGAGGCGGCTGTAGAACCTTGATCTCTCCTTTTTTGCGGCCCTTTTCCTTGATCTGTATGCCTTCCCAGGTATCGCCGCAGGCGTTGTGGAGGCGGCAGCCGTCGAGGATGAGCGTGCCGCCGGGCTCGACAGTGATCCTTGCGCCGGCGGGCAGGGAGACGCGGCAGCTGATGCGCAGCACGCCGCCGGGGCGGATGGTGAGGTGGCCCTCCAGGTCTTTGGCCCCCTTCCAGTGGATGGAGTCGCTGATGAAAATGTGGCGGTCTTCGTGCAATTCGCACCAGTTGGGCTCCAGAAAGCGGCGGCAGTTTTGCTTTTCCTGCGAAAAGGCCCAGTGTATCCGCCCGATCTGGCAGGGCGACCAGGCGCATTGCCAGGCGTTGTAGTCCATGACGTTGTTGGAGACCAGGGAGTCGCAGGGCGGCTCTTCGGTGTAGTTCCAGCACTTGGGATGGTAGGGGGTGTCGTCGCAGCCGTCGTTTTGCGCCCAGGTATGCGTCAGGGTGAGGATGTGCCCGATCTCATGGTTGAGCACGGCCCTGACGCTCCATTCGTTGACGCCGTTCTCAAACCAGCCGGTCACCTTCACGCCGTTGCGCAGGGCGATGCCGCCGAAATAGGTGTTGTAGGTGGGCGATGCCGCGCTGTCGGGATGGTGGGGCATGATGAAGATATTGAGAATGGTGTCGAGCCCCACGCCGTAGGTGTCGATCACTTTCCGCTTGGAGCGGTTGTCGTGCCTGCCGCGCATGACGTAGTAGTACAGGTCGTCGTCGTAGTGGAAATACACCCCTTCGTCGCCGGGCACCCCGGGACGCGGGGTGATCTTGAGCCTGTACTGCGGCGGCAGCGCCGGGATGTCGTTGCCGATGGGCAAAAACAACTTGTCGTTGGTGGCGATGTCGTAGTTGGCGGAATTGACCAGGGCATGCGCTTTCTTCACCCCCTCCGGGTAGTTGAAGTTGCGCGTGGAGTCGCTGGAATTCATAAAATGCACATTCACCCGGATGTACTTCATGGGCGTGTGATTGAGGTGCAGGGTATCCGGCACATAAGAGAGATAATCGTCGCAAACCGACTTGCCTGCCGCCTTTGCAGCGGGCCCTGCCTCCACTACCTGAAAGTCCTCCGGACCCGCCAAATATGAGGTTGTGCGGGGCGTGCAAGCCGCCCCGCAAAGCACGATGAAAATGATTAGGTATTGAGCCCGCCACATACGCTCAGCACCTGCCCGGTGACGTAAGTAGAGAGATCGGAGCCCAGGAAGGCGCACAATTCCGCCACTTCTTCGGCTTTGCCGAAGCGTTTGAGGGGCACGTTGGCCAGGTAGGCTTCGCGGGTTTTCTCGTCGAGGGCATCGGTCATATCGGTTTCGATGAAGCCGGGCGCCACGGCGTTGCAGCGGATGTTGCGCGAGCCGAGCTCCTTGGCGATCGACTTGGTGAAGCCGAAGATACCGGCCTTGGAGGCTGCGTAGTTGGATTGCCCGGCGTTGCCGAAGTCGCCCACCACCGAGCTCATGTTGATGATGGAGCCGCCGCGGTTTTTCATCATCGGTTTCACCGCGTGCTTGGTCAGGTTGAAGACCGACTTGAGGTTGGTCTGGATGACCTCGTCCCACTGCTCCTCGCTCATGCGCAGGATGAGGTTGTCGCGGGTGATACCGGCATTGTTGACCAGCACGTCGATGCGTCCGTAATCGGCGAGCACGGCGTTGATGAGGGCCTCCGATTCGGCATAGGAGGAGGCGTCGGAGCGGTAAGCTTTGGCGTTACTCCCCATTGCCTTGAGTTCTTCCGCTATGGCGTTGGCCTTTTCTGCGGAGGAGTGGTAGGTGAATGCCACATGCGCTCCATGCTGAGCGAATACGCGCACAATCGCGGCCCCGATGCCGCGCGATCCCCCCGTTACGAGGGTGACTTTGTCTTGTAATAGTTTCATAGAAAAACGTTTATCGTTGAGCGTTTATCGTTTAAGTAAACGCTCAACGATAAACGTTAAACGTTACTGCCGCTCCGTTTCAAAAATAAAAAATCTCTTTCACCATTTCACTTTTTCACTCTTTCACCTCCAAAACCAGCCCATCATATCCCAACTCCACCCCCTCCGGCAATCCCGGATTGATCTCCGCGCACCGGCCCATGTGGTGGCTGATATGCGTCAGATAGGCCTGCCGGGGTTTAATTTTTTCGATAAAAGCAAGCGCTTCCTCCAGGTTGAGGTGGGAGAAATGCGGGTTGTGGTGCAGGGCATTGACCACCAGTATCTCCGTGCCCCTGATGGCTTCCAGGCTTTCGGCCGGCATGGTTTTCATGTCGGTAATATAGGTAAAAGGACCGAACCGGTAACCCAGCACGTCCATATTGCCATGTCCGACGATAAAAGGCAGAATCTCCATCTCCCCGATCCGGAGCGGCTGGAATGGCTCGATGGGGAGGAGGTCGACCCTGGGGGCGCCGGGGTAGGGGTCGTGGTCGAAGATGTAGGCGAAGCGTCTGCGCACATCGCTGAGCACGCGCGGCAGGCCATAGACCGGCATGTGGCGTTTTTGCCTGAAGTTGAAAGGCCGCACGTCATCGAGCCCGATGATGTGGTCGTTGTGTTCGTGAGTGAGCAGCACGGCGTGCAGCTCGCGCACCCCGGCCCGGAGCATCTGTTGCCGGAAGTCGGGCCCGGTGTCGATGGCGACGGTGGTATTCCTGTATTGCACTGCGATGGCGGTGCGCAGGCGCTGGTCGCGCGGGTCGGCGGAGCGGCAGACCGCGCAGTCGCAGCCGATCACGGGCACGCCCTGGGAGGTGCCGGTACCGGTGAAAACGATGCGCAGGCCGGGTGATTCCATGTTACTGCTTTTCCTCCTCTTCTTCCTCTTCGCCCGCGTCGGCGCCGAGGGATTTGTTGACTTTTTCCAGGAATTTCCGGGAAGCTTCGCTCAGTTTTTCCTCGTTTACCTCGATGAGGCCGAGGATTTCCAGCAGGGTGTTGATGCGGGCCTCCGTTTCGAAGAATTTGTTGATCACCACCACTTTCCGCTGCTGTACGATGCAGTATCCCGACTGGAAATTTCCTTTTTCGTAAAGGACGGAGTATTCCAGTTCCTCGAAGAGGGTTTCCAGTTTTTTCAGCGCGTAGGTGGTGTATTTGAATGCCATAATCTGCCGTTCTTCAAAACCATTTGCCCGAAAGATAGTAATATTGTGACTAAACGATTTGAACGATGCATATCAGAATTGCGCTTTTTGTTTTGCTTGGATTTTTTTTCGCAGCCGCTCCCCTCAGCGCCCAGCAACGCTTCGGCGCTGGCATAGTAGCGGGTATCAACGTCTCACAGATACAGGGCGACGACAGTGCGGGCTACAACCGCCTGGGCGTCAGGGCAGGTTTCAGGGGCATCGCGCGGCTTACGGATAGGGCGGAGTTTGGGCTCGACCTGTTGTACAGTCAGCGGGGCAGCACCACGGAGCTTTTTCCCAACAACAACTTCCTGCGTTTTGTGATCCACCTCGACTACATTGAGGTGCCGGTCTGGTTTTCTTACAAAGACTGGCTACACCCCGACGGCTACTACCGCATTCAGGGATTTGCGGGACTGAGCTACGGCCGGCTTTTCAACACCCGGGTGGAAGAACTGGTGGTGATTGAAGACGAGCAGGAGAATTTCGCCAAAAACGACCTGAGCGTTACTTTTGGCGCTTCTTACCGCACGGGCAAACGCTTTTCTATCGGCGCCAACTGGACCCGTTCCATCACGCCGCTCTATAACAACAGGAGGCATCTGAACAATGTGGGCTTGCCGCGGTATGAATATTCGCTGTGGGGGTATTTTCTTTCCTTCCAGGGAGTGTTCGAGTTTTAACAGGATTGGACAGGATGGCGCCGGATGCGACTGGAATTATTTTTCTTCGAAAAATTTTTATCATGAGAATCTTACTTATAACACTGGTATTGGCAGTGATTTTTCAGGGCTGCGGGCAGGATAAGCCCACACAGCAGCCGCCTCCTGCAACCTCTGCTGCGCAACCGGCGTCGGCAACCCTGCCGAGCATCCCAAAAGAAAAGCTCGAGTTTTTGTGGAACAACTGCGATAATATCGACTACGTCTTCTACGAACTGCCCATTTCGATGAACGTCGACAACCCCGATGCGATCAAAAATGCCTTGACGCATGTGGCTTCGGAACCTGCGCCCATGCTGCCGCAATGCAAGGCAATCGGCAGGGTTTTCTACCTGGTCAAGGGCGAGAACGTAGTGATAGCCGACATGTACTTCAGCGAGGGATGCACGTACTACGTATTTCTCGAAAACGACAAACCTGTTTACGCCAACTACCTCACGCCCCAGGCTGTTCAATATTTCAACAGTGTTTTCAGCCAGTCGGGTGTCAGGCCGGAGCAGTTGAAGTAAAAAACGCTGATCATGGACGTTGAAATACTGGCGAGGATTCAATTCGCCTTCACCGTCGCCTTCCACTACATCTATCCCCCGCTCAGCATCGGGCTGGGATTGATCATGGTGATCATGGAGGGCATGTACCTGCGCACCCGCGAGCAGGTGTACGAGCAGATGGCTCGTTTCTGGACCCGCATTTTCGCCCTGACATTCGCCATCGGGGTAGCTACGGGCATCGTCATGGAGTTTGAGTTTGGCACCAATTGGGCTACCTATTCCAGATTCGTCGGCGACATTTTTGGCAGCGCGCTGGCGGCGGAGGGTATTTTCGCCTTCGCCCTGGAGAGCGGCTTCCTGGGGGTGCTGATCTTCGGATGGAACCGCGTGGGACCCAAAATGCACTTCTTCGCCACCCTGATGGTCTGGCTGGGTTCGATGTTTTCCGCGGTATGGATCGTGGTGGCAAACTCCTGGCAGCAGACGCCGGCGGGTTTCCACATCGTGGGCGAGGGGATGGAGGCCAGGGCGGAGATCACCGACTTCTGGGCCATGGTGTTCAACCCTTCCAGCGTCGACCGCCTCACGCACGTGTGGATCGGGGCTTTCCTGGCCGGGGCTTTCCTTGTATTGAGCGTGCATGCCTGGTATTTGCTGAAAAACAGGCATGTGGAGCTTTCGAAAAAAGCCGTCAAGATCGCCCTGGTTGTCGCGGGCGTCTTTTCGCTGGCCCAGCTGTTCACGGGCCACCAATCGGCTGAAGGCGTGGCCGAAAATCAGCCCGCCAAGCTGGCCGCCCTGGAAGGCCATTTCGACAGCCTGGCAGTGGCAGACATGTACCTGCTGGGCTGGGTGGATAAGGAGTCGGAAAAGACCAGCGGCATCAAAGTGCCGGGTGGCTTGTCGTTTCTCTTGCATTACAACTTCGACGAGCCGGTCACCGGCCTGCGGGCATTTCCTGAAAAAGACCGGCCCCAGGCCGTCAACGCCATTTTCCAGTTTTACCACATCATGGTCGCCATCGGCATGGCCCTGATCGGCATCAGCCTGCTGGGCTGGTGGTTGTGGTGGAGGGGGAAATTGTTCGAACACCGCTGGTTCCTGCGCCTGCTGGTGCTGGCTGTGATGCTGCCCCAGATCGCCAACCAGTCGGGTTGGTTCGCCGCCGAAATGGGCCGCCAGCCTTGGGTGGTCTACGGCCTGCTGCGCACCTCCGACGCATTGTCGAAGGTAGTTACCGCCAACCAGGTGCTCTTTTCCCTGATCCTGTTCTTCCTTGTCTACGCCCTGCTGCTGGTGCTGTTCCTCTACCTGCTCAACAAGAAGATCGTCGCCGGACCCGGGGCGCACCACGACATCAGCCACAGCCCTGTGCAGCGCGATATGGCAGAGGCCTTTCCCAAACCAAAATCCTGAGCTATGGAAACTTTTCTGGGCATAGACTACCCGACCTTGTGGTTCCTGCTGACAGGCGCCGTTTTCTCCGGGTATGCGATCCTCGACGGGTTCGACCTGGGGGCGGGGGCCTTGCACCTGTTTTTCCGGAAGGAAGAAAGCCGCCGCATCGCCCTCAACGCGATCGGACCGGTGTGGGACGGCAACGAGGTCTGGCTGGTCATCGGCGGCGGGGCCTTGTTCGCGGGGTTCCCACATGTGTACGCCACGGTATTTTCGGCCATGTACATCCCCTTCATGCTCTTCCTGGTATTCCTGATCTTCCGGGCTATTTCGATTGAGTTTCGCAGCAAGGAGGAAATGGCCTGGTGGCGGAAGATGTGGGACGCCAGCTATTTCGTGTCGAGCGCCATGCTGGCTCTGCTGCTGGGCGTCGTGCTTGGCAATGTGCTGCAGGGCATGGCGATAGGCGCCGACAAGGAGTTTCAGGGGCATTGGCTGTCGTTCATCAATCCCTATTCGCTTCTGGTCGGCGTGACTACCCTGGCGCTGTTTTCCATGCACGGCGCCATTTACCTGGCCATGAAAACCGAGGGCAAGCTCTACGATAAGCTCACCCGGCTTGTGCGGGGAACCATGATCTTTTTCATCGTGAGTTTTTCGATCATGAGCGTCTACACGCTGATCTACCTGCCGCATTTGAGCGACCGTTTCCGGGAGCAGCCGCTGTTGTTCCTGCTACCGCTGCTGGCCATGCTGAGCATCGCCAACATCACGCGCTTGATCTCGAAGGGGAAATACCTGTACGGTTTTGTGTTCTCTGCTCTCACGGTCTCCTTCCTGCTCATCCTGGTAGCAGTGGAGCTCTACCCGAATGTCATACTGTCAACCATTGATCCGGCGTACAACCTCACGGTTTACAACGCCGCGGCTTCCCAGAAGTCGCTGGGCATCATGTTGACCATCGCCGCTATTGGGGCGCCCCTGGCGGCGGGGTACACCGCATTTGTATTCTGGACTTTCCGGGGGAAGGTGAAGCTGGATGAAAATAGTTATTAACTGGAGGTTCGAAGTCCTGTCGAAATCCGCGTTGCTTGCATCCGTAAAATCCGCGTGCTATTACTATAACCCGATAAAGGCACGCGGATGACGCGGATGCAAGCAACGCGGAT
>JBAQQB010000216.1:0-8103 GCA_049306275.1 Saprospiraceae bacterium
ATCGTTTACTGTAAACGATAAACGATCGACGATAAACGCTTATAGTAGGTTCAGGCTATTGCGCAGCGCCGAGCTGAACAGCAGCACCATCTTCTTCCCGTCGGGCACGCGGATGCGCTCCTGCAGGACATGCGTAGCCGGGGCGCTGCGGATTTTCTTGAACAGGTTGATATAATATACGTATGCCAGATAGACGCCAAGGCGCACCCCCTTGGGCAGGAGCACGATGCCGGCCAGAGCGTCGTCGAAGTCCTGCTTGATATCGGCCTCGATCTGGGCCTTGTCATCTTCCGTGAATTTTTCGAAATCGACGCCCGGGAAGTACACCCTGCCGCGCTCGGCATAGTCGCTCTTCATGTCGCGCAGGAAGTTGATCTTCTGGAATGCCGAGCCCAGGCTGCAGGCAGGCGCCTTGAGGCGCTGGTACATGGCATCGTCGCCCTGGCAGAACACGCGCAGGCACATCAGGCCAACTACCTCCGCCGAGCCATAGATGTACTGCTTGTACAGGGCGTCTTCGTAGGTGTGGAAGTGCAGGTCCATCTCCATGCTGTCGAGAAAGGCGTCGATGAGTTCGCGTTCGATGCCGTACTGGTGCACGACCTGCTGGAAAGCGTGCAACACGGGGTTGAGACTGATGCGCTCCTCGATGGCCTGGTAGGTTTCGGCGCGGAAACGCTTGAGCAGCCCGGCTTTTTCATACCCATGAAAGGTGTCGACGATCTCGTCGGCAAAGCGCACGAAGCCATAGATGGCGTAGATGGGCTTGCGGTATTGCTTGTCGAATACGCGGATGCCCATGGAGAAGGAGGTGCTGTAGCGCTTGGTAATGTGTTGGCTGCACTCCTGGCATACCTGGTTATACAATTCCAGCATGGCGTTTGATTGCTTTATGGGTTTCAGAATAATTTGGCGATTTCTTCGGCCACGACCTTGCCGGAGATGAGCGACGGGGGCACTCCGGGGCCGGGGGTGGTCAACTGACCGGTATAAAACAGGTTCGACACTTTCTTGCTGCGTAGCTTGGGCTTGAGGAAGGCCGTCTGCATCAGCGTGTTGGCCAGCCCGTAGGCGTTGCCTTTGAAGGCGTGGTATTCTTTGATAAAATCGTTGTGCGCAAAGGAGCGCTTGTAGATCACATGGTTGCGGATATCCTGCCCTGTCAGCTTCTCCAGGCGCTCCATGACGATGTGGTAGTAGCGCTCACGCGTGGCCTCGTCGTCTTTCAGGCCCGGCGCCAGGGGGATGAGCACGAAGAGATTTTCCTTGCCGGAGGGCGCGACGGAGGGGTCGGTCACCGAGGGCGCGGAGACATAGAACAGGGGCTTGCTCGGCCATTTCGGGTGCTCGTAGATCTCGTCGGCGTGCAGGGCGAAGTCTTCGTCGAAGAAAAGGTTGTGGTGCAGCAGGTTATTGAGGCGCTTGTCAATGCCGAGGTAGAACAGCAGCGAGGAGGGCGCCATGGTGCGGCGGTCCCAGTACTGCTCGTCGTAGCGACGCAGGGGGGCCTCGAGCAGTTGCTGCTCCACGTGGTGGTAATCGGCGCCGGCCACCACGATATCGGCCTCGTATTCGCCGGCGTTGGTCAGCACTTTGGTGGCGTGGCCGTTGGGCACGTATATCTGTTTCACCTCGCGGTTGAGCTCGATTTGCACGCCCAGTTCCCTGGCCACCGAGATCATCCCTTCTACGATATTATGCATGCCGCCCATGGGGTACCAGGTGCCCAGGGCCATATCGGCGTAGTTCATCAGGCTGTAGAGGGCGGGGGTCTTCTGGGGCGTGGCGCCGAGGAAGAGCACCGGAAACTCAAGCAGCTCGATGAGTTGGGGGTGTTTGAACAGTTTTCTGATCTGGGAAGAAATGGAGGAGAACATCTGGAGTTTGAACAAACTGGTCAAAATCCGGAGGTCGGCGAATTCCATGATGGAGTGGCTGGGCTTGTGCACGAAGTCGGTCATGCCCACCTCGTATTTATATTTCGCCTCGTCGAGGAATTGCCGGAGCCTGGCGCCGCTGCCCGGTTCGTAGCGCTCGAACATAGCCTGAAGCGGCTCTACGCCGGCGGGTACCTGCATGACGTCGTCTTTCCCGAAATAGATCTGATAGGAAGGGTCCAGCCTGACGAGGTCGTAGTAGTCGGAAACTTTTTTGCCGAAATGGCCGAAGAACTGCTCGAAGACATCGGGCATCCAGTACCAGCTGGGGCCCATATCGAAGACGAAGCCTTCGGCTTCATACTGCCGGGCGCGGCCGCCGGGCGTGGCGTTCTTTTCCAGAATAGTGACCTGATAGCCTTTTTGAGCCAGGTGGCAGGCCGCAGACAAGCCGGCAAAGCCGGAACCGATGACGATGACTTTCTTTCCCAAGGTTCGTTGTTTGTTTGACAGAGTGCATAACAGCAGACCCCGGGTTTTGTTTACGGGAAAAAATTTGTATAAATTTGTTGAGGGCCCCTTTTTCCCAAAACTCCGCATATCGCCAGGATAAGGGGGACAATAAATAGTGGTGAATTATCGCATTCGCGGTCACAATCTGGCTAAAATGGTTTACCCAATCCAGGCAGATATTGTCTCTTTCCTGCGCAAGCTGACCGAGCTAACCCAGCCCCTTGCGAAAGCTAATTTCGTCGGACTTCAGTTTGACAGCGGCTTGGACAGCCTTGAGTACCGGTTTCAGCCGGAATTGCTTGTTGAGGACCTGAACCGCCTGCTCTGCCGCGTAATAGCCCATACGCCGCAATACCATCATGTTGCGCTCCAACTTATTCCAGCTGATCCGCTTCTCGTGCGGATTCGCAATACTGGTCCCTATCTGGGGTACTTGACAAACATTCCGGAGGGAATACGCCACCCTCACAGGGTCGCTTCTGCAAACGAAGGGAGTTCTTTTTTTGAGGTCGCCATTCCTGCAATGCCTGCTTTTCGTGAAAGACTGGGCGCCCAGGAAAAATACGCCGACCCGCCCTTGTATCAGAAACTCCGGAGACGCCTCCTCAATTATTCCCCCAATTTATCCATGTTGGAGGAGGACGCCCGGGCTCGCAGCGAGCGGGATGGCGTTTTTCTGCAAAAAATAAACGCCCTGCTCCTTTCCAACCTCGACAGGGAAAGCTTCGACGTAACTTCGCTATGCCGCGGCATGGCCCTGAGCCGCGCTCAACTGTACCGCCGAATTATTCCGCTTGTCCACCTTCCTCCTTCCCAATACATTCGTTATTTCCGCATGGTCAAAGCGAAAGAGTTTCTGGATGCAGGCGAATGGACAATTGGAGAAATAGGATTTCGAGTTGGTTTCAAGGACAAAAGCCATTTTACAAGGGTTTTCAAAAAGCATTTTGGACACAGTCCTTCCCGACTAAGAAAAAAACAACCGCATTGAGGTTATAAAAAAACTGTTGGCAGGCTGTTTAAAAGTCTGCCAGATGTTCAATTCAGGCGGTAGGCGCCGCCTGAATTGATTTTGCTGTTAAACCTGTTTTTATGAACAGAACTTTTCAAAATAAGAAATTTATTCTGGAATACTATGAGGCCATGAGTAGCCAGGAGTTTTCAGAAGAGTTGGTCCGAAGATATATTTCGGATGAAAAGCTGATCGCCCATATCTTGTTTTTTAAAAAAACCTTCCCCGACTACACGGGCGAACTCAAGGAGATCATAGCCGAAGGCGACCGGGTTTTTGTCAAAATCAATTTTCGCGGCACCTATCAGGGCGACCTGGGCGGGGTTCCTCCTACCTTGCGAAAATTCACCGCTCCTTTTGCCATTTGCTACCGCGTGGAAAACCGGAAAATCATCGACCATTGGATGATTGCCGATCAGATGGACCTTCTGGAACAACTAGGGCTTTTGAACGACGGGCTATGATTCAAACAGACCACTTTTTGAATCGAAACGGCAACCGTTTCGCTCCATTTTGCCTGTAATTTGCCGGAAAATACCGGTATTCCTCTTTTCTGGTTCTTTTTTTTTTCACCAAATTTCCCTTATCATGAAAATCGCACCATTTTCTGGAGTCATTGCTTTGGCCTGCGCGCTAGTCCTTGCGCTCAGCTGCACGAAAGAATCTGCGCCCGCTGAGGACGCAAACGAAGCCCTGGAACTCAGAGGCCCTACCGTGCCATTTCACGGCGAGTATACAGTTTATCCTCAAACCGTTTCGGAGGAAAATGGCATCGTCACGCTCATCCTTCCAGCCGAAGGCGTAGCCACCCATCTCGGAAACAGCCAATGGTTTTCGAACTCCCAGGCAAATTTCAACACCTTGCCCCCTATACAAACGGGAGACATGGAATTTACCGCAGCCAACGGCGCCAAGTTGTATGGGCATTTTGAGGGAACGGGAACGCCCAATCCGGATGGCTCGCTTTCCGGCGAAGGCAATTACTGGATCACCGGCGGCGACGGCAGGTTTTCCGGATATACTGGAAGCGGCGCATATCACTTCACCGTAAGCACCGAAAATATAGGAACCCTGTTCTTTGACGGGACGCTGACCAAGCCCTGAAAAAACAAAAGCCCCGGCATCGGATATGATGCCGGGGCTTGGTCGTATTTTCTGAATCTTCTTATTCCTTGTCGCCTTCCTCTTCGTTCTCTTCGGCGAGCTGTTCTTTCAGCTGGGAGAAGACGTCGAGGTCGCCCAGGGTCGATTTCTCGACTTTCTCCTGGGTTTTCTTCACGGCCTTGCGCACTACGTCGCGTTCCTTGTCTTTTTCCTGCTTCACCTGCTCATCAGCTTCGCGCTTGATGTCTTCGAGGTAGCGCAGGTGCGATACGAGGATGCGCTTGTCGTCGCGGTTGAATTCGATCACTTTGACCGTCAGCACTTCTTCCGGTTCGGCCATGGAGCCGTCTTCTTTCTTGATGTGCTTGATGGGAGCGAAGGCTTCCAGGCCGTAGGGCAGCTGCACGATGGCGCCGCGGTCGTCGCGGCGGAGCACCGTAGCTTCGTGGTAGGAACCGACGGGGAATACGTTTTCGAAGGTATCCCAGGGGTTCTCCTCGATCTGCTTGTGGCCGAGGGAGAGCTTGCGGTTGTCTTTGTCGATTTCGAGCACGACCACATCGATGCCGGCGCCCACTTTCGTGAACTCGGAGGGATGGGAGTAGCGCTTGGTCCACGACAGGTCGGAGATGTGCACCATGCCGCCGATGCCGTCTTCCAGTTCGACGAACACGCCGTAGGGGGTGAGGTTTTTCACCGTGCCCGAGTGGCGGCTGCCTGCGGGGAATTTGGCTTCGATCTCGCTCCAGGGGTCATTGCTCAGTTGCTTGACGCTGAGCGACATCTTGCGCTCGTCGCGGTCGACCGTCACGATCTTGGCTTCGAGTTCCTGGCCCAGTTTGAAGAATTCGCGGGCGTTGACCGGCTGGTTGCTCCAGGTCACTTCCGATACGTGGATGAGGCCTTCGACACCCGGCTTGATCTCGAGGAATGCGCCGTAGTCTTCGATGTTGACGATCTTGCCTTTGACCACCGAGCCTTCCGAGATGTTGCCGTCGAGGACATCCCAGGGATGGGGCTGGAGTTGCTTGAGGCCGAGGGAGATGCGCTTTTTGTTCTCGTCGAAGTCGAGCACCACCACGTTGATGCGCTGGTTGAGCTGCAGCACTTCGCTCGGGTGGCTGATGCGGCCCCAGGAGATGTCGGTGATGTAGAGCAGGCCGTCTACGCCGCCCAGGTCGAGGAAGGCGCCGAAGTCGGTGATGTTCTTGACAATACCTTCGAGCACCTGACCTCTTTCCAGGCTGGAAAGGATCTGTTCGCGCTGTTCGGCGAGGTCGCTCTCGATGAGAGCCTTGTGCGAAACGACGGCGTTCTTGATCTGTTCGTTGATCTTGACCACTTTGAATTCCATGGTCTTGCCCACGTATTGATCGTAGTCGATGATGGGCTTGATATCGATCTGGGAGCCGGGGAGGAAGGTCTCCAGGCCACCGCAGTCGACGATCAGACCGCCTTTGGTCTTGCTGATGACCAGACCTTTGATAACGGTGCCGTTTTCGAAGGAGTCAACGATGTTTTCCCATGCGCGCAGCAGCTTGGCTTTGCGGCGGGACAGTTGCAACTGGCCGCGCTCGTCTTCCTGGCGTTCCACATACACATCGACAACGTCGCCGACTTTCAGGTCGGGCATGTCGCGGAATTCGCCCAGGGGCACGAGGCCGTCAGACTTGTAATTGATATCGAGCACCACGTCGCCGCCCTGAATGGCCGTGACATAACCGCGCACGATTTCGTTTTCCAGAACAGAGGTGAGCGATTCGCCATACTGGGCGAGCATGCGCTCGGATTCTTCCTTGGTATATGCGGGTCCTTGCTTGTTGGTGACGTCCCAGTTGTAATCATCGTGGGCGCCCAGGCCAAAACCATCATCTTCCAGTTCGAGTTCCAGTTCCTCTTCCTCCTCTTCTTCCGTAGTTTCTTCCGGTTCTGCGGTTTCTTCTTCCGCAACAGGTTCTTCCTCCTCCGTCAGATCTTCGGAGACATCTTCTGTCACCTCTTCAGGTGTTTCGTCGGCGGTTTCCTCCTGATCGGGGGTTTCATCGTCGAGCAGTTCGTTTTTTTCGTCGTCTAAGAGCATTGAAAGAATGCTTTTATGGGCTTTCGCCCGGTGATGGAATAAATTTTAGCGGCGCAAAGGTAAGGATAGTTTGGGGAAATTCCAAATGGTGAAGGGTGAAGAGTGAAGGGTGAAGAGTTTTGGGAAAAAAAGACTTTCTTTATATTTGCCAATCAATTTTTTCTTCACCCTTCACCCTTCACCCTTCACCCTTCACCCATACCACCATGCCCACCAACACACTGACCACGAGCAAAACCCGCACCACCGCATTCGCCTGGATACTCCTCTCCTACCTGCTGGCCATTGGGGCCGGGTATTGGGTGGGAAAAGGCCTTCACATGCAGGCATACCACCCGCTGGTGGTGGCCGGCATCGCCGACGTGGTGGCCACGCTGATCATCTTCGGGTTCAGCTATGCGTTCAAGAACTCGAGCTTTTACGATCCGTACTGGAGCGTGATCCCCGTGCCCATCGCGATGTACCTGGGCTGGCTGGGGATGCAGAACGGCGCCGAGCCGGTGCGCTTGTACCTGGCATTTATGATCGTCTTCCTCTGGGCGTTGCGGCTCACCTGGAATTGGGCGCGCAGCTGGCAGGGCCTGCACCACGAGGACTGGCGCTATATCCAGCTCGCGCAGCAATCGGGCAAGGCTTATTGGCTGGTGAGCCTCACGGGCATCCACCTCTTCCCTACTATTATGGTGTTGATGGGCTGTTTTCCGCTCTACCAGGCCATGGCCATTCCCAACAATCCGCTGGGCCTGCTTGATCTGCTGGGCGCCGCGGTTGCGCTGACGGGCATCGCATTTGAGTATTTCGCCGACAACCAGCGCTACCGCTGGGCGCAGGACCCCGCCAACAAAGGCAAGGTGTTCACTGGCGGGCTGTGGGGCTGGTCGCGCCACCCCAACTACTTCGGAGAGGTGACATTCTGGGCCGGCCTCTGCATCATCGGCCTGGCCGCGGATCTTTCCCATTGGTGGACCGCCATTGGCTGCGTGGCGATGTGGGCGATGTTCCATTTCATCACCCTGCCCATGATGGAAAAAAGGCAGCTGGCCAACAAGCCGGGGTATGCGGAGGCGACGAAGGGGGTGTCGAGGTTTTGGCCGGTGAGGAGGGGTTGAGGGGGCATTGCCGCCCAGGATTGTTCCGGAAATTAGTTCCAGATTTGGCGTAGCCCTGATGTAGTGTCGAAGTCCCCTTCGACACAGGCCGGGTTTAAAGGCACAATGGCAAATTTAACCTGAACATGTACTTTTTCCTTGTTGAAAAAGTACCCAAAAAACAAGGCTTTACCCGCTTTGCCTAAAACCGGCCACCATTCCGCCGGGCTGGCTAAACTCGCATGGACTGTTGAGGGGAAGCCTGTGCTGTATTTTCATGGCTTGACGCTTTAGGGAACAACAAACAATTTGGAAGTTCTGACGATCCCTCTTTCGAGATATTGCAAGACGTAGGTTCCGGCAGGGTAATCCATCACAGGGACAATGAAAGTAGTGCCCGGAGAATGGCTGTCAAACAGGGCTTTCTGT
>JBAQQB010000217.1:0-3036 GCA_049306275.1 Saprospiraceae bacterium
CAAGCTCGACATTTCCCGCATCGAGATTGGTTCGGATTGCAGCCTGGGCTATATGCGCAATGATTTCAGCTACGATGAGAATCACCGGGTCACCAGGATGCTGAACACCTTCTTCAACCCCGATCCCATCGTGGGCCGGTACAACACTTCCTACAAATACGACGCAGCGGGCAACATCACCAGGCTGAATCGCTACGGCCTCGTCGATGCCAGCGCAGGGCAATATACCTACGGCCTGATCGACTCCCTGGTCTATACCTACGCCAACGGCGACAGCCGCCTGAGCGCTATCGAAGACTTCGTGCCAGCCCCCCTGGCCGAGCAAAAAGGCTTTGAGATCGCCGGGGCCTTCGGCTACGACGGCAACGGCAACTTCACCAGCGACGGCGACCAGGGCCTCGCCATTGCGAGCAATCTGATCAACCTGCCTCGCATCGTGGCATCGCCCAGCGATTCTTTGCTGTTGGAATACACCTTCGGCGGCGAAAAAATCCGTAAATTGCAGACCGGTCCGGTGGCGCGCGAGCGCATCTACCTGGGCGGCGCGGAGTTTGTCAACGACACCCTCGAGCTGTACCACCATGCGGAAGGCCGTGTGGTGTGGCGCGACACCACTCCCGCCTTCCAGTACCGCATCGCCGACCACCTGGGCAACACCGTCGTGTTCTTTGAAGACCGGGATGGAGACACCAAAATCAAAACCGAGCAGATGACCTCCGACCCGGATTCGCTGGAGGTGTTGCAGCGGAATCACTACTACCCGTTTGGGATGGAGATAGAGGGTCCCTGGCAGGCCGCCACGGCGCCGAGAGCGGATTATTTGTACAATGGGAAGGAGTTGGAGGAGGATCTGGGGCTGAACTGGTATGCGTATGGGTTCAGGTATTATGATGCGAGTATTGGGCGGTTTACGGGGGTGGATCCGTTGGCGGCGCAGTTTGCGTGGGTAAGCGTGTATAATTATGCGGAGAATGAACCGGTGGGGCATATTGATTTGTGGGGGTTGCAAAAAGCACTTTCTCTAACTTTAGTTGGGAAAAATTCTGAAGGAGAAAATTATGTAATCCTAAAGGGGGAATTCAAGGAAGGAAGCCATCATTTTTCAGTATTCTCCAATCAAGGCCATTATGGCAAAAGGGGACTTTTGGAAGTATACTTAAATGTTGATAATGGGGTTAAGTTTGAAAATTTTTCCCTCAGCCCATTGGATATTATTAGAAATTTTTTCGAAAGGCAAGACTTCCCGAAAGGCGGTGTTGAATTTACGCTTGAGATTGGCAAAGGGCGCGAAACAAGATCCAATCCTGATGCTCCCATTGGGCCAGCTATAGACGATTTGTTGAATGCATTTACAGCAGCTAAAGGAGCAGGTGATCTTCCATCTAAACCTGAGACTTTTGCAGATTTGGCCGAATTCTTGAATAATTCCTTTCAAACAACTGACGCCCTTCAAAGTACTTTTCATTCTGAAGGAGAAAAAGAAGTCCGATACACAGAGTCGGATAGTTTAATTTGCCCAGCGTGTAACCATAAGCAAGATAGTGCTCATATTGATAGAATACATGGCAAAGGGAAGTTTAAAGAATTGCAAAACGGACAAGATGAGTAGAATTAACTTTCTTTTTGTGAAATTGATGCTTTTGACTTGGATTTTATCATGTTCCAGGGCAAATAATCCCGAAACCATTAGGGTACTAACATCTAACGATGGATCATTTTTGATGAAGTCTTTTTACCCAGATGGGAAACTCAAACAAATCGCAACGTTTAGCCCAGATAGTCTTCTTGATGGAAGTTTGGTTAGCTACTATCCGAGTGGGAGTATTAAAGTAGTTAAGAATTTCCAGCATGGAAAAAAAGAAGGAATAAGCAAAGGGTCCTTTCAAAATGGTGATTTGGAATACGTTGGGAAATACAAAAATGATAAGCGAGATAGCACTTGGTTGTGGTATAAGCAATACAAAGATGAGCATATACTAGTAGGTGTTGAAAATTATTTGGACGGGAAAAAGTTTGGCGGGCAATTAGATTTTGATAGTATTGGTCATCTAACCAAGTATAGTTTTTTTAGCCTTGATGGCTTGTTTGGAATGATAACATTCGACTCGCTTGAGCCCAAGACTAGTGGTAGCCTCAGTTTTCTTTCCTACAACCGAGATGTTTTAGATAGAGGAGAGGAGTTTTATTCAGCACTTTACGCTGGTGTCCCTCCTGGTTGGTATGCAGATTTAGAGTCGACATTAGTTGATGTGAAAAACAGTTTAGAAATCAGCAAAAACTGTGGTTTATTAAAAACAACTAAATGGAATTCAGAAATATTTACGTTCACCTGTAAAATAAATAATCCAGGAAATTATTCATTTCATAATGTCTTAAAAATTGTGGATGAAAAAAACAAGCTTGAATACACCGACACCCTTGATTTGCAGGTAAAAGTAAGATAGAGAGAAGAGCTTTCCTACCCCTTCCCCAATGCGCTGGACCTGCTGGAAACCCGACTCCATCTCCAGGTTTGAAGCCTACCTGGCCGCTGCGCTCGACACTTCCGGCTACCAGGGCCAGGTGTCGCTGACCAGCTTCCCCTTCAGCGGAGGCTACACCTTCCACATCGTCATCACCAGCTCCGATGCCCCTGATCTGGCCCTGAACTTCCAGTTCTGCGGCCTCCAATACTATTTTGTGCAGGAAGACTGCTGCGAGAAAAACGCCCCCCCGCCGCCCGCCGGCGTGGCAGCCAACCTCTTGCCCCACAACGACGACCTCTTCTACGAAGAGATCACCTACAACGGGCTCGATATTTCCCGCATCGAGATCGGCTCGGATTGCAGCCTGGGCTATATGCGCAACGATTTCAGCTACGATGCCAACCACCGGGTCACCGGAATGCTGAACACCTTTTTCAACCCCGACCCCATCGCGGGCCGGTACAACACTTCCTACAAATACGACGCAGCGGGCAATATCACCAGGCTGAACCGCTACGGCCTCATCGATGCCAGCGCCGGGCAGTACACCTACGGCCTGATCGACTCCCTG
>JBAQQB010000218.1:0-54612 GCA_049306275.1 Saprospiraceae bacterium
CGTTTATCGTTTACGTAAACGATAAACGATCGGCGATAAACGCTTAAGGTTGCGCGGGCTTCGGCAGGTAATACAACACCACCCGGTTGTCGGGGCTAAAGTACTCTTTCGCTACCCGCTGGATGTCTTCCCTGGTTACGTTGAGGTAGCGCTGGATTTCGGTGTTGACAAGGTTGGCGTCGCCATAGTACATATGGTAGTTAGCGAGACTCTCAGCGATACCGGCCACGGTGGAATTTGACGATACGAAATCGTTTTCTGTCTGGTTGCGCAGTTTCTGGAATTCTTCTTCGCTAATCAGGTTTTCCTGCACCTTCTTAATTTCCGCATCGATAGCGGCTTCCAGCTCAGCGGGGTCGACGCCCATGTTGCAGATGCCGAAAGCGAGGTTGACGCCCGGATCTTCGAGGTTGAAGGGGAAGCTGCCCACGAAGAGGGCTTTTTGCTGCTCGTCGACCAGGCTGCGGTACAGGCGGGAACTTTCGCCCTGGGAGAGCAGGGTGCCCAGCATGCTGACGGCGTAGTAGTCGGGCGTGCCCTGAGCCGGGATGCGATAGGTCTGGATCACGGCGGGAAGCTGGATGTTATCGAAAACCGTATCGCGTATCTCACCGGCCAGCGGTGGTTCCACGATGCTGGGGCGGTAGATGGGGCCGGTCCCTTTGGGAATGGGCGCGAAATATTGCTCGATCAGCGCCTTGGCTTCCTCTATGTTGATATCGCCGGCGATGGAAAGCACGGCATTATTGGGCACGTAGAAGTCGGCGTAAAACTGCTTATAATCCTTTTCTTCAGCCGCATCAAGGTGCTCCATGGAGCCGATGACGGGCCAGCGGTAGGGATGAACCGTGTAGGCGCGTTTCATGCTCTCTTCCACGATGGTGCCGTAGGGCTGGTTGTCGATGCGCTGGCGGCGTTCTTCCTTGACGACCTGGCGCTGGGTTTCAATGCCAACGTTTTCCACTTTGGCGTGCAGCATACGCTCTGATTCGAGCCACAGGCCGAGCCCCAGTTGGTTGGAGGGCAGGATTTCATAGTAATAAGTGCGGTCGTTGGAGGTGTTGGCATTGTTCATGCCTCCGGCCTGCTGGATGTAGTCGTCGAACTGGCCGCGGGCAATGTTTTCAGAGCCTTCGAATAGCAGGTGCTCAAAAAAGTGGGCAAAACCCGTGCGGTCGGGGTTTTCGTTTTTCGACCCCACGTGGTACATCACCGAAACGGCGACGATGGGCGTGGAATGGTCTTCGTGGAGGATGACGTGGAGACCGTTGGGCAGGTCGTACTCAACGTATTCGATGCGGTTCATCTGGCTGAAAGCCAGCAGCGGCATCACGAGCAGGGTGATCAGTATCCGGAATTTCATAAGCAGTTTTTTTTTTAAAACAGGCGTGAAGTTGAACATTTTCAGGATGAAAGAGACTTTTAAAACGCCAAAGGTTGCCAATTGTTAGACAAAATCAACTTTTTGGGCGGGGAACCACGGTACCTAAACGCTCGGCGAGCCATTGGCGCTGTTCGAGCAGATGCTTGTGGATGTAGACGAAGGCCAGTTCTTCCTCTGTACCCTTGTGGGCCTTCATCTGCTCGTGGTTTTCTATGATGAGATGCTGAAGTTTGTCGAACTTGATCTGCCAAACGCTGGTCAGGGCGTCTTTGAAAAAGTTTTCGTCGGGAAGTTTCGGATAGACGTCGAAACGCTTCGTCCAGCCAGGACTGATCTCATAGGGCGACTGCAGCATATCGACGGCCAGTTTCCGGATTTCCTCGTCCTGATGCCGGATAAAGAATTGCTGGTCTACCGGTTCCTTGGCGCGCAGGCGGTCCATCGACGCCTGGACGATTTTGCGGTAAATTTGGTTTTCAAAATGCTCCAGTATCTCGTCGATATTGCGCACCACATATTCGGCGACTGATTCCTTGTTTTCCTTGTCAAATTCCTGGTTACCGTAGGCGATGAGGATACGGGCGATATCGCGCTCGCCGAAGTTGTCGTGTGGAACTTCCCTTCCGGTCTTCCGGCTTTCCTGCCTGAGTTTTTCTTCTTCTTGCGGGGTAAGGTCAGGGTTGGAGAAATCGTCGCGTCCGCTATCGGGCGGCGGCTCATAGCTGGTCTGGTCCTTGAGCTTTTTTTGAAGGATCTGCCGGATCTGTTTATTGAGCTCGCTGTGCAGGGAGGCTTCTTCCATTTCCAGCAGGCGGGCGCATTCCTTGACGTACATGGCCCTTTTCAGGGCATCGGGGATACGGGCCACGCTGCTGAGTACATCTTTCGCCACCTCCGTGCGGCGAATGGGGTCGTGTCCTGCCGCTTCCAGCAGCGACTGCGTCTTGAAAATAATGAAGTCCTCCTGGTTCTGGCTGAGGTATTCGGCAAAGGTGGTCGAGCCGACCTTGCGCAGGTAGGAGTCGGGGTCTTCGCCTTCCGGCAGCAGCACGATCCTGACGTTGAGGTCTTGCTCCAGCGCGATATCGGAGCCCCGGAGGGCGGCTTTACGTCCGGCGAGGTCGCCATCGTAAAGCATTTTAAGGTTGGGGGTGAATCGCTTGATGAGGCGCACCTGTTCAACGGTCAGGGAGGTACCGGAGGAGGCTACCACGTTTTCGATGCCGCCCTGGTAAAGTGAGAGCACATCGGTATACCCTTCTACCATGATACATTCGTCTTCCTTGCGAATGGCCCGCTGGGCAAAGAACATGCCGTACAGGATGCGGCTCTTGTGGTAGATCTCAGATTCGGGTGAGTTGAGGTATTTAGGGCTGTGTTTGTCGTTGGTGAGAATCCGGCCCGCGAAGCCTACTGCTTTACCTGATTGGTTGTGGATGGTGAAGATGACGCGGTTGCGAAAGAAATCGCGTTTATGCTCCGTAGTAAGGCCGAGGATTTGCAGGTTTTCGAGGGAATAGCCTGCTTTCAAGGCATCACGGGTAAGCAGTTCGTAGTCGTCGGGCGCAAAGCCGAGTCCGAATTTGCGGATGATGTCTTCGCGAAAGCCGCGCTGTTTGAAGTAGGAAAGACCAACGCTCTTGCCCCGGTCTGTTTCAAAAAGCTGATGCTGGAAATGCTGGAGGGCGTAGTCATTTACGAGGTACAGACTTTCCGTTTGCTGCCTGGCTTCCTGCTCTTCCGGGGTAAACTCCTTTTCCTCTATTTCGATCCCGAATTTGCCTGCGAGGTAACGCAGCGCCTCGGGAAAGGTGAAATGTTCGTGCTCCATCAGGAAGGTGACCGAGTCGCCCGCTTTTCCGCAGCCGAAGCATTTGAACAGGTTTTTGGAGGGAGAAACGGCAAAGGAAGGCGTTTTCTCGGGGTGAAAGGGACAAAGCCCGATGAGGTTTGAGCCCCTTCTTTTCAGGTTCACGAAGTCGCCTATCACGTCTTCGATCCTGGCTGCTTCCAAAATTTCCTGTTTCGACCGTTCAGTGATCAAGGCAAAAATCAATTATTAGGTACTAAGGTACTAAATTCATTAAATAAAGGGAGGGAGGGCAGTGCCCTCCCTCCCTTTATTTAATGAAACCTGGCTGGAAGCAAAAAGTTAAGGCGTTTTAACCAGAAAAGCGGTAATATTAACATTTTGAAAACCAACGCATTATGAAAACATGCGTTATACTGTTAAAAAAAGTTGCCTCGCAGGATGTACCCACTCTAAAAAAACCGCGTCAAAGGAATAAACGCGTAGCAAAGCAAGCAAACAAGCCTTCGGGCAAAAGATATATTGGGTGTTCTCAAAGTGTGTGGTTCTACCCCGTGCCAAAAAGCGCGGGGTAGTTTTTTTTAGGCCCTGTCGAACTGGTCCAGATCGAGTAGCTCGACAATGCGAATCAGGTTGCGGGCGTAGCCCCGCTCCGGCGAGAAGCCTGCGTCCTCTAGCCCTGAAGCCCATGCTTTATAATCTGTCAGGGGAATGCGTTGCAGGGAATCGAACTCGCCTGCGCGCATGCGCTTGCTGTGCTCGCGGAAACTCTCCCAGGCCGAATGAAAAGCCCGGTATTCGCCGCTTTTTGCAGGCAGGGCAAAGTAATTGTTGCCTTTTTTCACATAAGGACTCTCTCCGTTATGGCTGCAAAGGATCGCCTGGGCAAGCAAGATGCTGGCCGGTATATTGAATTTGGAACGCTCCGCCAGCGCTACCCTGGCGAAACGCTCCACCAGTTTTCTCGACTTCTCCAATTCGCTCACCAGCACCTCCCTGGGAACCCGGTCCTTCTTGGCAGCCTTTGGGTTGAGCAAATAGTAGAAAGCCCTGCCCTGATCAGGCTCTCCCTTCGAGAAAAGCTGGTCTCCCAGAGAAAGCGAAGCGGGCACAGCCCTAACCATTCCCCCGGCGTTGTCATCATATCCCGACTCCAGGGCGCTGCCCAGCGATTTCATATTGACCTGAACACTGATGTCCTTGCGCAGGAAAATATGCAGGGCCAAAAAAATGAGGAAAAGCTGAAACCAGTATCGCCCGATCCAATCGAGCAATCCTTTCCGGGAAGCGGGCGCAGGAGCGGCCATCGTTGCGTAAGCGGACTGATATCGTGCCATGATTCAAACATTTTGTGGTGATCAACTCCACAAAAATAAACTTTTTGTTTCTTTTGTCAAATATTTTTTCAACTTTTTGTTTTGGATGTAAAAAAATCACCCCAGGCTTTTGTTAGTGTAACTATTACACTACCTTTGAAACAAAAATCGCCATGATCGTTGTTGCAGATAGTGGTTCCACCAAGACCGACTGGGTGTTCATCCTCTCCGATAGCTCGCAGCTCCAGATCTCTTCCGCAGGCTTTAACCCCGTACTGCACGACGAATCGACGATCCGCCGCGAGTTGGAGATCAGTTTCGGCGAATTGGACATGCTGGACCAGGTAGAACAGGTTTTCTTTTACGGCTCGGGCTGCTGGGATAAAAAACGGGCAGACGTCATTGTCCGGGGTATCCGCCCCTCCTTCCCAAATGCCAGCCTAGTCGTTGAACACGACCTGCTGGGCGCGGCAAGAGCCACCTGCGGCTCCGACCCCGGAATCGCCTGCATCCTCGGAACGGGCTCCAACTCCTGCCTCTTCGACGGAAACGATATCATAGACAACGTCACCAACCTGGGCTACCTGATCGGCGACGAAGGCAGCGGCACCCACATGGGGAAAAGGATCATCCGTGCCTATTTCTACCGGGAAATGCCCAAGGACCTGGAGGCAGAAATGCGCGAACAATTTCCCGGCGGCAAAACGGACATTCTCGACAAAATCTATGAAAGCCCAAAGCCCAACGTCTTCCTGGCCTCCTTCGCCTCCTGGATTGGCGAACGTGCCCATCACCCCTTCATCCAGCAACTGGTCAAACGCTCCTTTGACGAGTTCCTCGACCGGCATGTCAGGAAATACGAAGGTCATGAAACCCTTCCTATCCACTTCGTGGGCTCCCTCGCCCACCATATGCAGCAAATTCTCCGTGTCAGCTGCGAAGAGCGGGGCCTCACCGTCGGAAAAATCCTTCCCAAACCCGTCGGGGAACTGGTAGCCTTCCATCTTGGCGGCGTCCAAACCAATGTATGACAAGGGCCAACGGGAGCAGAAAATGCGGCGCCCGGTATACAAACTCGAATAGCCATTGGTGCAGGAATGAGCTGAAAAACTCAGCATGGAAATTGCCCGTAAGGCGCCCTATGGAGGTCAGGAACCCCCAAATCACACAATAAATCAAGGCCCATGTTCGCCCGGGCAGGGGAAGCGCCAGTAAGGCCGCCGCGACAAAATCCAGTATCCCGGCAACCCACAACAGCTGATTGGAGGCATCCGGCGGCAAACCCAGTGAATTGATCACCATGACGGTGAAATGCCCCGGCCGGGGGTAGTAGCCCACCGCATACAGGCCGTGCCCAACGAATGTCAGCGCCGCCGCCCACCTCATCATGGCTTCAAGCCTTGGCTCCAGGCCGCCTCCCTTTTTCATGTACAAGAAAAAAAACAAGGGCGCACCCGCCTGTAGTGCATATTCGATAAATTGGCCAACCTGAAAGTTCTGTTCTTTGTAGTAGAGAAATGCCAAAAGGACCAGCCAGCCCGACAGCACGGCCAATATCCAACGGGCTTTTGCAGGAAACCTGCGGGGAAATGCCGCCACCACCGCCCCGGCCGCCAACAAACTTCCTATTACCTTCATCCCGGCCTGAACGGCCCTGTCTACGCCTACATTGCCGGCATACTCCCTCCAGGAAACGCCGAAAAGTCCTTCCACCAGCGGCTTCATCAGGCTTTCATCCCAGAGAATGGCGCGGTAAGGCGCGTCCCAAAACCAGTGCTGATACGCCCTGCCCAACAGTACGCAGACCGCCGCCAATTGAAGGAGTTTGTATAGCCATTTTTCCGGATACTTGGGTGATTGGGCCTCCATTCGTTAAATTTGGTCAAAAATAACGACTATGCGCTTTGCAATGGTGTATATCACCCACCCAAATGAGGAGAAAGCGAAGGAGATTTGCAATCACCTGCTGAATAAGCGGCTTGTGGCATGCGCCAACATCTTCCCCATCACCAGCGCCTACTGGTGGCAAGGCGCCATCCAGCACGAGGGCGAATGGGTCTCCATCGTCAAAACCAGTCTTGAAAAATGGGAAAAACTTAAGGCAGAGGTTGAGGGCGTTCACCCCTACGAGGTGCCCTGTATCATAAAGATGGAAGTGGAGGCCAATGAAGCGTACGGGCGGTGGATTGATTCAATTTTAAATTTTAAATTTTAAATTAATTCAAAATTACTCTTCCTCCCCATTCGTCGCCCCCATCAAATACGCTTTGAGGAAACCGTCGATATCGCCGTCGAGCACCGCGTCGGTCTGGCTGGTTTGGTAGCCGGTGCGGTGATCCTTGACGCGGCGGTCGTCCATGACGTAGCTGCGGATCTGGGAGCCCCACTCGTTTTTCATCTTCTGGGCTTCCAGTTTGTCCTTTTCTTCCAGCTTCCTTTGGATCTCCAGTTCGTAAAGCCGCGATTTGAGCATTTGCAGGGCCTTGTCGCGGTTCATATGCTGCGAGCGTTCCTGCTGGCACTCGACCACGATGCCCGAAGGCAGGTGGCGCACCCGCACGGCCGATTCGGTCTTGTTGACGTGCTGGCCGCCCGCTCCGGAAGAGCGGAAAGTATCCCACTCCAGGTCGGCGGGGTTGACCTCCACTTCGATGCGATTGTCGATGAGGGGGTGCACGAAGACAGAGGCAAAGGAGGTCATGCGCTTGCCCTGGGCGTTGTAGGGACTGACGCGCACGAGGCGGTGCACGCCGTTTTCGCCCTTGAGCATGCCGAAGGCATAGTCGCCGGAAAATTCCAGTTCCACGGATTTGATGCCGGCCACGTCGCCGTCCTGGCGGTTGAGTTCTGAGACTTTGTAGCCGCTTTTCTCACCCCACATGACGTACATGCGGCGCAGCATCTCAGCCCAGTCGCAGGCTTCCGTGCCGCCAGCGCCGGCGTTGATCTCGAGGATGGCGTTGAGCTCGTCCTCTTCCTTGTTGAGAGTAGAACGAAATTCAAGCTCGTCGACGGCTTCGAGCGCTTCTGCGTATTTGGCGTCGACTTCCGCCTCGGTGGCGTCGCCTTCCTTCTGGAATTCGAACAGCACCTCGGTATCTTCGACTTGCACCTCGACGGAGCGATAGGTTTCAACCCATGACTTGTGGGATTTCAGTTCCCGCAACAGGGCTTCAGCTTTTTTAGGGTCATCCCAGAATTTGGGATCGAGCGATTGTTGCTCTTTTTCTTCGATCTGAATCAGGCGGTTAGAGACGTCAAAGATACCTCCTTAACACGCCCAAACGGGTCTTCAACGCTTTTAGTTGTTCAATAGTCATGACAGAAAATTTTTTAAATACTTAGACCTAACCAAATAGCCGGCCTTTTAGTTCACCTGCTGCTTGAACTCCAGGAAAAAAACCAGTCCTTCACTGGTATTGAAAGCCGGGCTGAGCTCCATGCCTGCGCCGATTCCCGGCGGCACGAACAAGATCAGTGCGCTGCCAGCGGGGAATCGCAGCGCGGCTTCTTCCCATTGTGGCAGCACAGAGCCGCCGCCGATGCGGAAAAACTGTTCGCGGTTGCGCTCAAAGGTATTGCCGCATTCGGCGCCATCGGCCATACTGATGCACAGATAGTGCAGGCTGAGCCATTGGCCGTTTTCCGCAACCGGGCCGCTTCCCATTTCCAGGGGGATGTACTCCATGCCTGAGGGACTTGTCAGCAGCCGGTCGCCGAGCAGGCCGGTGCGGTATTGTTTCCATAAAAAACGGGTTTCAAGCCTGGCGTAAGCAAGTCTGCCGGCCAGCCGCTCTTTTTCTTCCGCTACAAATGCCGGCTTTTCCTCCCTGTATTCCTCTGCGCTTTGAATGTCGTTCAGAACCATGGTGTAGAGGAAGAATTCGGTATTTTCATACCCCGCCGGTGGGGGACCGCCCAGGGAGTCGAGGGGGTACCAGACAGTGAGGCTATCGCCCTCCGCCATGAGCAGGAGTCCTTCCACCACGGGCGATGCCTGAGCCGGGCCTTTTCCCGGAGCCGGCACCTGCAAGCGAGGCATATTGGGCTGCTGGCGGCTGTCGTACATAACCGAATCTCCGTTCGACATGTGGAGGTCGAACAGGACAAAGTCGCCCGGCGCCGGTTTGGGGCCATCGTTGCGCAGGTGGTGCAGGTAGCGGAAGCCGGAGGCGGTGAAGCCTTCTTTCGGGCCCGTATTCTCCTGAGCGGTTTGTTTTGGGACAGAACAGGAAAGGAACAGCAGAAAGACTATTAAAAACCGCAAAGGCGCGAAGGACGCAAAGATTCCGCAAAGTTTTTCTGCGTTATTATTAGCGTCCTTCGCGCCTTGGCGGTTTAATATTTCTCTCAAAGATATCAGTGCGTATTATTTCACGCTCAGGAAATCGATGTAGAACACCAGGTCAGAATTAGCCGGAATGACGGCATTTGCGCGTTCGCCGTAGGCGAGGTTCGAGGGAATGAAGAGCACGGCTTTAGAGCCTTGCTTCAGGGTAGTGAACGCCTCGTCCCAACCCGGGATCACCTGACCAACGCCCGCGTCGAAGGAGAAAGGCTTGCCACGCGAGAAGGAGTTGTCGAACTCCGTGCCGTCCATGAGGATACCGTAGTAGTGGCCGGTGACATTCTGGCCCTGCGTTGCCGGAGCGCCAGTGCCTTCTTCGAGCAGGATGTATTGCATGCCCGACTCCGTCTTTTGCAGGCGGTCGGCCAGTTTGCCTTCCTTGAACTCGGCGAGGAGGCTTTGAGTCTGCTCCCTTACGCCTGACAGCGCTGCTTCGGCTGCCGCCTGTTCGGCTGCGGCGGCCTCTTCGTACTGAGCGGCCGATTTGATCTCCTTCAGGTAGAGGTTGTAGACTACGAATTCGGCATTTTCAAAGCCGGCTGGGCGCTGGTCGCCAAGGGAGTCGACCGGGAAAAATACGGTCAGGCTATCCCCGACGGACATCAGGCCCAGGCCTTCCAGTACCGGGGAAGGACGCTGGCCTGCCATTTCTTCCGCCGTGGGCATGAGCACGAGGGGTATTTCCGGCTCGTTGTGGCTGGAGAAAAGTAAGGAGTCGCCGTTGGTCATTTCCACGTGGAAATAGACATACTCGCCAGCCTGGGGCTTGGGTCCGTCATTTTTTATGTGATGGATGTACTTGAAGCCGCTGGGTGTCGTCCCTTCGTCGGACTTGCTGCAAGCAGCTGCGATCAGCAGGATTCCTGCTGCGAAAAAGATGTTGCGTATCATTGGAATTTAAATTTTACGAAATTTTGATGATCAGGTATTTGCCAATTGGTCTTTATACTGTGGCAGCAGGCTCTTGAACTTTTTCACCGTGGCGCTGAGTCCGGCATAGGAGTAACCGCCGGAAGCGTTTTTATGCCCTCCCCCCTTGAAATGTTGTTTGCAGATCTCCTGCACGGAAAAATCGCCTTTAGAGCGAAGGGATAACTTCGTGATGGTGGGCTGCTCGTGGATAAAGGCTGCCATTTTCACGTTTTTCAGCTTGAGCAGGAAGTTTACAATACCTTCGGTATCGCCTCTGGAAATGGCGTACTTCTCATAATCTTCCTTGGTCAGGGTGATAATCCCCGTGTGGTACTCGTCGAGGATCTCCATCCGGTTGTAGAGGCAGTGGCCGAGCAGGCGCAGGTGCTTCTCATCCATGCTGTTGAAGATGAGGTCCTGCAGCCGCACATCGTCGACTCCTCTCTCGATCAATTCGGCAACGATGCGGAAAAGCCGGGGCGATGTGGAGTATTTGAATGAACCTGTATCTGTCAGGATACCGGTAAAAATAGAATCTGCGATATGGCGGTCGATCATGTGCTGATGCTTCATCAGCCCCAGGAAATCGTACACCAGCTCGCAGGTGGAGCTGGCTGAGGTTTCCGACAACACATAATCGGCAAAGGGCTCGGGAAAGAGGTGATGGTCGATCATCACCTTGATAGAGTCAAGCGGCGCGATCACCTCCCCCATTTTGTCCACCCGCTCCAGGTCGTTGTAGTCGAGGGCGAAAATGATATCGGCCCGCTGCAACCACTCGGTGCAGGTCTCCGTATGCACATCGAAGATCATGATCTCGGTAGCTCCTGGCATCCAGGCCAGGAATTCGGGGTATTCAGAAGGCGCTATCACCCGGACAGTATGCCCTAACTTGTTCAGGTAGTGGTAGATAGCAAGCGATGCGCCGATAGCGTCCCCATCCGGGTTGCGGTGGGTGGTGATGACGATATCCTTGGGTATCGACAGGAGCGCTTTCAGTTCCTCCAGGTCTTGCATGTATACCTTTAATTGAGGGGCGAATTTCCCAAAATTTAATCACTAATCCAAATACAAGTCATTACCTTTGCACCGTTTTTCGACACCCGATTTAATTCATAAAAAATAATATTTCCCATGGCTGGAAACAGAACCCTCACCATGATCAAGCCCGACGCCGTGAAAGCAGGCCACATCGGCGCCATTCTCGAAAAGATCAACGCGGCTGGCTTCCGCATCGTCGCGCTGAAAATGACCCACCTTACGGTTGAAAAAGCCAAGGAATTCTACGCCGTCCACAAAGAGCGCCCCTTCTATGGCGAACTGGTGGAATTCATGTCCTCCGGCCCCATCGTCGCCGCTATCCTGGAAAAGAATAACGCAGTTGAGGACTTCCGCAAGCTGATCGGCGCCACCGACCCCGCCAAGGCCGAACCGGGTACCATCCGCGCCCTCTACGCCAAAAACGTGGGCGAAAACGCCGTCCACGGCTCCGACTCCGATGAGAATGCCGCGATCGAAGGATCGTTTCATTTTGCGGGAACGGAAATGTTCTAATTGTAGGTTTTAAGGTTTTAAGGTTTTGAAAAAAACCTTAAAACCTTAAAACCTGCAATTAATCCAAATCCACCAACGTCACCCCATCCCCTCCAAACTCCTCCTCCGGGTGGCTGACGCCTGAGATAGCCTTGTATTCGCGCAGCTTGACGCGCACCAGGTTTTTGAGCACGCCGTTGCCTTTGCCATGCAAGATCTGCAAGTGGCGGGCGTTGGCCATCAGGGCCTTGTCTACAAACTCCTCCACTTTCTTCAAAGCCTCCTCCGCGCGCATGCCCCGGATGTCGAGTTTGTTGGAAAACTGCGCCACCGACTCCACGGGGTTGGCCAGCGTGCTCCTCGCCGGACGCGACTCCGCCGGCGCATCGGCAGGCTGCAGATCGCGCAGGTTGATCGACATCCGCATATCGCCCATCAGCACCAGGGCTTTTTTCTTGTCGATAGACTCTACCTTTCCCGTAGCCCCCCCGGCGCGCAACCTGACGTAGTCGCCGATTCGGATGGGGCGCTCCTTGAGCTTGAGAGGCAGGGGATGTTCGTAAACTTCCTCCCTGACTTCTTTGACCTCTTCCTTCAGTTGCACCTGCTCGGCCTTTATAGCTTCCATGCGCTGCACGATCTTCTCCTGGCTTTTCTCCTGACGAAGTTCCCTGAGCAGCTGTTCCAGCGCGCGGTTCTCCTGCGCGGCTTTGGCCAGCTCGAGTTCTTTCTCGTCGAGTTTGAGGCGCTTGCGCTTGAACTCCAGGCCCTGGTATAGTTCCTGGTAGTTGCTGATGAGTTTTTCGAGCTGTTTTTCGCGCTCCTTGTTTTTGGCCAGTGCGTCTTCCAGCGCCAGTTTTTCCTGTTGCAGGTCGACCAGCAGTTCATCGACCTCCTTTTGGCTCTTTCCGGTCCTTTTTTTAGCGTATCCAAGCACATTGGCAGGCAGGCCGCTTTTCTGTGCGATCTCGAAGGCGTAGGAGCTGCCCGGACGTCCCACGCGCAGCTGGTAGGTCGGCGCCAGTAGTTCCTTGTCGAAGAGCATGGAGCCGTTGACGAGCCCATCGGTTTTGAAGCCGTAGATCTTGAGGTTGGAGTAGTGGGTGGTAATGACGCCGTACACCTTTCTGGCATTGAGCTCTTCCAGGATGGCCTCGGCGATGGCGCCGCCCATCTGGGGGTCGGTGCCGGAGCCAAATTCGTCGATCACGACCAGAGTGCGCGGACCGGCGTGCTCGATGAAGTTGCGCATGTTTTCCAGGCGGGAGCTGTAAGTGCTCAGGTCGTCTTCGAGCGACTGCTGGTCGCCGATATCGGCAAACAGCTGGTGGAAGATGCCCATTTCGGATATTTCGTCCATCGGCACGAGCATGCCCGCTTGCAGCATGAGTTGGAGTAGTCCGACGCTTTTCATGGTGATCGACTTACCCCCGGCGTTGGGACCGCTGAGCATCAGGATGCGGTTTTTGCCTTTGAGGGCCAGGTCGAAGGGCACGGTTTCGCGGCCGAGTTGCTTGTTTTTCAAATACAAAAGCGGGTGCCGGGCCATCTGGATGTCGAAATGCGGCTTGTTGAACACCCGCGGCATATTGCCCCGCATGGCCATGGCCAGCCGCGCCTTCGACTGGATGAGGTCGAAGGCCACCAACAGAGCTGCGCATTCGCGGATCTGGGCTGTGTATGGCCGCATGGCGGTGCACAGGTCCTTCAAGATCTTGTAGATCTCTCGCCGCTCTTCGGTATACAGGTCGAAAATATCGTTATTGATCTCGATGATGGGCTCCGGTTCGATAAAAGCCGTTTTCCCCGTGGTCGATTCGTCGTGGATGATACCCCTGATCTTGCGCTTGTGCTCCGCCGGTACGCTGAGCACGCGGCGCCCGTTGCGGAAGGTTTCAACGTTGTCGGTCAGCCAGCCCCGCTTCTGGTATTCGTTGGCCAGGAAGCGAAACTGCTTGTCGAGTTCTTTCAGTTTGGCGCCGATCGACGACCTGATCTTCGCCAGTCGCGGTGAGGCATCGGGGCGGATCTCGCCGTGCTCGTCGAGCACGCGTTCGATCTCTTCGATCAGTCCGGCCTCGTAGGGCACTGGCTTCACCAGTTCGTAGAGGGCCGGGTAAACCTCCTGGCGGTCGTCGCGGAAGAAGTGGAAAATGTCCCTCCCCAGGGTTAGCACCCGCGCCAGGCGCTGTATGCCTTCGATGGAGAGCACATAGTCTTCGATGTCGAGATAGCGCAGGTCCTCTTCGATATCGTCGTAAGGACCGATCGGCACATGGTCGTTATATTCGAAGGAGCGCTTCATCTCCGCCACTTCGGTCAGCCGCTTTTCGATCCATTTGAGACTGGTCTCAAAGGGGAGTTTGCGGGCAGCCTCTTTCCCCAGTTCGCCATAGCACTCATTGACCAGGAGGTCGGCGACCTTGGTGAATTCCAGTTTGTCGAGCAAGTCTTTGGGTAGTAACAGCATGGTGTTTCGGGACGTGTATTGGACGGCAAAGTTAGGGAAAAAAGGTGAAGGGTGAAGGGTGAAGGGTGAAGGGTGGTAATTCCAAATATTTCAACTATTTTGTTGCTACATTAAGTCATTAGCTCCATGTCGTCTGCTTTCAATACAATCTTCCGCGTCACGACCTTTGGCGAATCGCATGGCCCGGGCGTGGGCTGTGTCATCGACGGTTGCCCGGCGGGGCTGGAGGTCGATCTGGACTTCGTACAAGCCGAGCTTGCCCGCAGGCGGCCCGGACAGTCGAGGCTGACCACCCAGCGCAAGGAGAGCGATGCGGTGATGGTCCTCTCCGGCTTGTTTGAAGGAAAAACGACCGGGGCGCCCATCTGCCTGTTCATTCCCAACGAAGACGCTCGCTCGAAAGACTATAGCCACATCGCCCATTCTTTCCGCCCCTCTCACGCCGATTACACCTATCAGGCCAAATACGGCCACCGCGATTACCGAGGCGGCGGACGCTCCTCCGCACGCGAAACGGCAGCGCGGGTGGCGGCGGGCGCCGTGGCCAAACTACTGCTCAAAAAATGGGGCGTCGAAATAGCGGCTTTTGTCAGCGCGGTTGGCGAACTTGCCGTGCCCCTCTCCTATTCCGAACTCGATCTTTCGCTCACCGAAACCAACCCTGTGCGTTGCCCACACCCGGAAACGGCGGAAGCGATGACAGCACTGATTGAAAAGGTGCGCAAAGAGGGCGATACCGTGGGCGGCGTCGTAACAGGACTGATCAAAAACTGCCCTGCCGGCCTCGGCGAACCCGTTTTCGACAAACTGCAGGCCCGCCTGGGAGCCGCCATGCTGGGCATCAACGCCTGCAAGGGCTTCGAATACGGCTCGGGCTTCGCGGGCGCCCGCATGCGGGGATCGGATCATAATGACGCCTTTTTCAAGGAAGACGGCGCGATCAAAACCCGCACGAATTTTTCAGGAGGTATCCAGGGCGGTATTTCCAATGGCATGGACATCTACTTCAACTGTGCCTTCAAACCCGTGGCCACGATCGTGGCAGCCCAGGAATCGGTTGATGAAGCGGGCGAGGCTGTGGTCGTGGAGGGAAAAGGGCGGCATGATCCCTGCGTAGTACCCCGCGCCGTACCTATCGTGGAGGCAATGGCTGCCCTGGTTGTCGCCGATTTCCTCCTGCTGGCCCAGGCGGGCCGCCTACCCTGATTTTTTCATCTTCTTTGTGGCACTGCGCAAGCCGTGAAGGAATTCGTCAAATGTGTCGAATTCCCGCCTGAAGCTGAGGCCCAGGCCGGTCCTGTTGCGCCCCCCACCCCCGATTTCCGGCTCGGTGCTTTGGTAGAAGCGGATCTTGAGGGTCTGGTCTTTGGTCAGCAGGTATTCTACGGCCAGGTCGCCGGCAAAGATCAGTCCGGAGTTGGGATTACCACTGATGTTATCGCCGGGTGTCAGGTCGAAATTGCCGCCCACGTTGACGGAAAGGCGGTCGTTGAAGAGGTAGTTCTTCAGGCGCACCTGCAGCTCGTTAGCCCGGTACAACTGGTCTGGATCGCTGGCATCGACGCCCTGCAGGTAGCTGTAGGCGATGTCGAAATCGATGCCGGAAACCAGCCCATCTTCGGTGAGCCATTCGGATACAAGTCCTGTGAGATAGAGCGACAGCTGCTGGGAGAGCATCTCCGTCAGGGTATTGATGCCGATGGCCAGCTCCTGGCCCTGCAGAGCGTTCTGAGAAGGCAGGAACTGCCCGATGACGATGAGGCCGAACACCTGCCGGTTCATCTCGTTCTGGTCCTGGCGCAGGGTGCGCAGCTTGCTGTCGGTAGCGTTGCGAAGTTCATTGGGTACCCTGGGAAACTCAATGTCGAAGCCCACCGAAGGCTTGAGCAATTCGCCGCTCAGGTTCATGATCAGATCGACCTCGGTAGTCAGGCGGGCCGCGTCCTTGACCGCCTGCTGCTCGTTGACCAGGTATTCAGCCAGGAAATTGGTCAGGGTAGCTTTGAGATCCTTGTATTCCGCGTCGATATTGATCAATGCCCCAAAGGGGTCGCCCGACCAGCGCACGACGCCGCCCCGGCGCACTTCAAAGGGCTTGTTGACCAGGTTCATCAGGGTAAACAGGTACTCGCCGGAGGAGATGATGTATTCTCCGAACATCTGGAAATCGCCCGCCCGGGGTACGACCATCTGAATGGTGCCGTTGCCCCTGCCTTTCATAATGTCGCCGGCCTGCTCGTCGAACACCAGTTCCAGGACCGCATCGTCGGTGATGTTGAGGTCCATTTCCACACTCACGCCCAGCACCTCTGAGGCTTGCGGGGTCAGGTCGTCAGAGTCGGGCTTGCGGTAGCGCTGGGTGAAGTGGATGAAGCTCACCTCCGAGGCGGTGCGCTCGGAAGAGATGGGCAGTACGATGTGGGTGCCGGGTTTGGAGGTGGCGCTGACGTAGATATCTGCTTTTTCCAAAGGACCAGTGAAAATCAGGTTTCCAGAGGCGATAGCCGTGCCGTAGAACATGTCATTCTGGCCCTTTTTGGTGTTGAGCATCAGAAAGTTATCCGATCGGATCTGGGCATTGAGGCCCATATTTTTCATATGATCGTGGGTGATACCGCCCGTCACGAGCGCCTGGTTTCCGAATTGGTCGGTGACGATGGCGCCAGTTGCATCGATCATATTGTTGGTGAGCGCCACCTTTTGGTTGTCGATGTAATAACGGGTATTGAGGAAGTCGATGGTGGTAGCGGCCTTTCGCACCACAGCCTCTCCCCTGATCTGTGGTTTGGCAGGATCACCTGAAAAGGAAGCCGATCCTGTGACCAGCCCTTCAGTGTCCGACACGCCATCGCCGATCCAAATCTCAAGGAAAGCGAGGGGGAAGTCGGCCAGACGGGCATCGGCTTTCAGGAAGTTGGGCGTGGAAGGGTGCCGCCTGTCTTTAGGGTTGTGCTCGTATTTCGGCGGATTGTAAAAACCCGACACCTCCACCAATTGCCGGCCTTTTTCCACCGATACCTTGGCCTTGAAGGGGCTTTTCAGGTTCTCGGCCTCCGCATCAAGGCGCAGGGCGCCGTAATCGATTGCGTTGATCAAAAGGGAATCGGTCCTGGCGATGAGGTGCAAGCCGCTGAGTTTGAACAGGTCGTCGATCGAAGCTTCTATATTGAGGCCACCGGCGAAATCCATTGGTTCGTAGTCGAGTATTTCGTTGAGCTCCCCCAGGTTGAAATTGCGCATGTAGAGCTGGAGGCCGCGCCGGTCGAGGCTTTGGAGCACAATGCTTCGTTTGCCGGAGGTGAGCACGAAGTCGCGGGTCTGGATATAGTCTTTTCCGAAGCGGATGAAGTTATTCTTGCGTATTTGCCACTCGTTGTTGAGAATGACCATTTTGGATTCGGCGAAGCGGACGAAGAAATCCTGTTCGTCGAGGAAGAACACGCCGTCTACCTCAAATTTATTGAGCAGGCGGTCGTAATCAACAGCCGTGATGCCGAAATTCAGGGTGTCGCGATTGATGAGCCCCAACAGAGAAATCGGCGCCAGCTCGCGGCCGGGACCCAGGACGGTATTGAATACCCCAAGGTCCAGGACACAGGTATCGCGCATGGCGTCGGCGTTGAGGTAGACGTCCTTGAAGACGGTCTCGCCCAGCTGAATCAAGGGCAGATCCAGTTCCAGTAAGGCAGAGTCGTTGTAGTTGCTGAAAAAGCCTTCCAGCCTGCCGTTTTGAATGGGGCCCAGCTCGGGAACGAGCAGTTCGGGCCAGTTGCCGGTATCGTCGATGGTCAGTTGAAAGCTGAAACGGCTGGAATCCGGTTCGTTTTTGGCCTTTGGCAGGCCCATTCTGTTGAAAAAGGCAGTGTAGTTGCGCTCAATGAATCGCGTAAACACGGCGGGGAGCTCGTCCAGGTTAAAACGGCCTGTCATCTCTGCATGGAGCATTTCCGACTCCACCGTCACCCTTTTACCTGAACCGGCGCCGGTGGCCACCACTTTCAGGGAGTCCATAAGGTATTCGCGCTCTCTGTCTTTGAGCGCCAGAAAATCGCGCAGCGCCACCTCGCCCTGTATTTTGGAAAGATCGGTATCGCGCAGTTTGAGGTCTACTTTCCCTGAAAGGACGAAGTCTTTCTCAGAAAGATTGAGCCTGAAAAGGTCGATCCGGCGCACATTGGCCGTGAAGTCGAAGAAAGGCACCTCCTGCGTGAAGTCGATGGCGCCGTTGAAGTTCAGGTCGATGTTGGGGTCCTGAATGGAGAGTTCGCCGTCGAAGAGGTTCCGGTTCAGCTGCCCCAGCATGTTGACGTTCTCGTACTGGTAATTGCGATAGGAAAAGCTGTCGATCCGGGCTTCCAGGCGGGCATTGGCGGTAGCCCCCGTAAGGCCTTTGCCGTCGATCACACGGGAGGTAAAGGTGACGTTCCCGAAATTGGGATCGCCGGTGAATCCCTTGAGGTCAAAGTTGAGCAGGGAGAGTTTTCCGGAGTATTCCGGCAATTCTTTGCCTTGCGACAAATTCATGTCCATGGTTGCCCTTCCCAATGCGGTGCGCAGGTCGCCATAGGCCACGAAGTCGGTGAAGAAGCCGTCGAAGCTGCCGGAGAAGACCAGGCGCCCTAGATTGTCGAAGTTGGCAGGCAGGTTGAAGTCGGGGATCAGTTCGCGCAGGGTGCGGATATTGGTCTCCAGCCGGTCAAGGCGCAGGTTCAAACTCGCCAGGTCGGGCACGGCCAGGAAAAGGGAGCTGAAATTACCCTCCAGCAGGGTATTCCTCGCAAGGCGTATTTTGAGGTCTTTCCCCCTGAGGCTGTTGACCTTTCCCAGCAAATCGCCGTCGATGGCCAGCACCTCATCCCGGTTTTTCCGGAAAAAGGGGTTGTTCCCCAATTCCGGGGCAAAAGTGATAATATCGTCGATCCAGATGGCTGAGTTCCGCAGCTTGACTTCCATTTTCACCGCGTCGGGGAAGGTGATGAAATCGCGGTATTCCTTGAAAGTGAGCAGCAGGGTGTCGCCCAGGCTGCTTTTCGGAGTGGTCAGCCGCATGTCGAACAGTTCCACGGCCTTGCTCGACACCCGGGCGTGCCGGGCGGTTAGCTGCTTGAGCTCAAAGCCGCTGCTCTCTTCAAAAGAGAACAAGTCGATGTTGCCGTAGAAGACCTCGTCTGCCAGGGAAAACGAGCGAACGACGAAGTTGATCTTGTTGACGCTGAGGTAGTTGAAATCCAGGATGTCCTCCGGCGTCAGCTTTACCGGCGCCATGCGATAGTTGTTGAGCCGGAATTTCCCGTCGCGCACATGGACGATATCGGCGCACAGGGTGGGAAAGTTGGCAAAGGGCCGCTGTGGAACCGCCCAGACCGAATCGGGGAATATTTGCTGGTAATATGCAGAATCGAAAGCGAAGGTATTGACGCCCACCTCCAGCCCGTCGAGGAAAATTTGTTTGGCCTGAATGGAAGAGGTCAGGAGGTCGAATTCATCCACTACCCCATCGCCCTCGCGCACATATATGCGCAGCTCGCTGCCTTTCACACTGTCGACCTGCACAAATTCGACATTTTCCAGAAAAAACCGCTTGACACGCAGGTCCAACGGATTTTTGTTCTTCTTCGGCTTGTCATTTTTCAGGTAATCGACGATGAACTGCAGGTTGGTTTCCGCCTGCCCGGCCCGCCTCATCAGGTTAAAGCGGGCGTGCTGCAGGGTGACGTCTTGCACCACCATGCGTTTTCGGAAAAGATTCAGGATCAGCGCGCCGAAATTGACCTCCGTTCGTTCCGATTCCAACAGAACATTGCCCTCCCTGTCTTCGACCAGGAGGTCCTCCAACGCAAATCGGTCAAACAGTTGCAGCTTGACACCGCCGAGCCGCACCTCCGTCTCCAGCTCGGAAGAAAGAAAGGAAGAAACCTGCTTGACGACAAAGCGCTGCACGGGAGGCAGCAGGAGAAGGGTGTAAACCAGAAAGAGAAAGGCGATACCGCTCAAGGCCAGTCCGAAAATCCAATTCCGCACACGAACAAACCATTTCTTCCGGGGGGCCGGAGAAGATGGCGTGGGCTCGGCGCCCTCTAGTGGCGGTTGGGGATCGGTCTGGTTCATTTATATTCGAACAGTAAAAATGACGATTTTGTGCTGTATTTGGTTGGTTTAACGAAAATTTCACTACCCTTTGATTACCAGCGGCCGGATGCGCAGGGGGGCAAACTTGACGCCTTGTTCCTGGAGCATGATCTCGAATTTGGTCTTTTGGCTATACGCCTCCTCAGCCGTGGAGAAAAGAATGCCCAGATAAACCGCAAATTCGCCCGAGTTGACCTCGTCAAAGCAACCCATCCAGATGAGCCCGCCCTGAATGCCTGCATCGTAAATGGTATCGAGTTTGGTTTTGGCGAGCGACTCATCTGTCACCATGGCATAGAGCACCAGGTATCGCGAGCCGCGCATGCCGTAGAAGCGGTCGCAATCATAAGCGTCGATACTCGACGGCTTGGCTCGCTCCGGTCGCTTTTTCTGCGGTGGCGGGGGCCTGTCGGCAATACCGGGAACCAGTTCTTTGGGCGCCAACTGTACCGTATCGGCCGCCTCAGGCTTTGGAGCCGGCAGATGGTCGTCGGCAAGCGGGTTCCTGGTTTGGGGCGTTTTGCTAAACTGGTCAATGAACGGGGTGTCGACCAGGTATTCTCCCGTCTCCGGCCGGCCCGTTTGGGTGAGCGCCTCCAGCTCTTCCACAAAGGTGTCCTCTGCATAGCGCACCGGCGGGATGCGAAACAGGTCGTACATCATAACCGATGCAGCAATCAGGCTGGCAGTGGCGATGACCAGTTGATTGATATAGCTGCGCTGGTAACGCCGGAGGGAAAAATCGGGCAGATCCAGCCTGCGAACCCAATCAAACAGCACTGGCGGAAGAAATTGGCGCCAGCCGGAGCGCAGTTGCAGCTTCTCCATCCGCTGCCTGGTCCACTCCTGGGCGTTTTCAAAGCGCACGATGCGCCGCCGCTTTTTTTCGGGCTGTAACCTGGCGGGAGTTACCACCAGATAGGCCTTCAGATTGGGATCGACCATCAACAGCCCGTAGCCTTGTTTGACGCATTGCTCCTTGAGCTCTTTGAAGTTTTTATCGGTTGGGTCGGGAAAAACGTCCTCCCCCAGCGCAAGCCATTGCTGGTCGGCGTGGTATTGTTTGAACTGCTCGATGGCATACACGTACCGGTACCGCTGAAGCCGGCCGGCGAGCAGGCGGGTGATCATGAATACGATCGTCATGACAAACAAAAAGAGCAGCCCTGTGGAATATTTGCCTAGTTGCTCGAAATATGGCCACTTTTCGGCGTAGAGCATCCCTAACAGCAGGGTAGCCGAGAGCATCCCCATGGCAAGGGCATCCATATTCAGCAATACGGGCTGGCGGTGGAACATGACCTCCTCCCGGGTGTGCCAGGAAGTGGCTTCAAAGGTGGCCAGGAAAGGACTTCCGTCCTCTTTGTTAAAGGTGAGATGCCCGTCGGCAATTATACCTCCCTCCCCAACCATGTCCAGGCGGGCAATGGTATTCCCTTCGCCCCTGGGGCGGTATTTGTAGTAGCCTTTCAGGTAGGCCAACGCTACTTTTTTGATCGTGTCTTCTGAAAGAGGCAATTGGGTTGTTGGGTTGTTGGGTAAAGATAGGGACTAAGGGGTTAATTGCTGAAAAATCTTTACCACTTCAACCGCCTCTTTCACGTCGTGGACGCGGAGGATGCGGGCGCCGTTTTGCAGGGCGGCCAGGTGAAGGGCGGTGGTGCCGTTGAGGGCTTCGGCGGGACTTACGCCCAGCAGGCGGGTGATCATCGATTTGCGGGAAAGGCCCGCCAGTACCGGCGCTTCGAGGATCTGGAAGGCCTGCATGCCCCTGAGCAATTCGTAGTTGTGGGCCAGGGTCTTTCCAAAACCGAAGCCTGGGTCGAGGATGATATCGTGGACGCCCAGGGTCCGCAACTTTTCCATTTCTGCGATGAAAAAATCGAGGATTTCCACCACCACGTCATCATAATGCGGATCCTGCTGCATGGTACGGGGCGTTCCCTGCATGTGCATGAGCACGTAGGGCACGCGGAGGGCCGCCACGGTCTCGTACATGGCCTCGTCCAGCCGGCCGGCGGAAATGTCGTTGACCAGGGAGGCGCCGGCTTCCACGGCTTGCCGTGCTACCGAGGCCCGAACCGTGTCAACGGAGAGGATGGCTTGCGGGAAATGGCGGTGCAGCGCCTCGATGGCGGGCAGGACGCGCTTGAGTTCCTCTTCTTGGGAAATGACATCGGAGCCGGGCCGCGACGACATACCTCCGATATCGAGTATGTCCGCGCCTTCTGCCAGCATTTGCTCCGCGCGAGCCAGCAGGCCGCCGCCATTTTGCACACGGCTTCCTTCGAAGAAGGAATCAGGCGTCAGGTTGAGAATGCCCATGACCAGGGGCCGGTCGAGCGTCAGGAGGCGGCCCTTGCAGTTGAGCGTGCGTTGCGGGTGCAGCATGCGCTACTCGTAGGGGTTTACTGAAAAATTGGCGTCGCCCACCTTCACCCCGTAAAAATCGGCGTCCGTAAGGTCGAGGATCAGGTTGGGGAAGGCGTAGCCGTTGGGTATCGGTTCCTGAAAGGGATTGGCGGGGTTCTGGAAATCGTATTCCGAGGGCAAAAACCGCCAGGATTGATTATTGGTAAACCCCTGCTGTATACCCAGGATGACCTTGGTAATGTCGACCATGTCGAGGGTCGACACCCCATTGCTGCGGTTGGCGTCGGAGGCGATAATGGCGAAGGGATCGTCGAGCAGGTCGAGCAGCAGGATGTGTTTCTTGATGAACACCAGGTCGAGGGTCGACACCCCGTTCTGGATGCCGGTGTTTTTCGAGCAGCCGATCACAAAGTCTTCTCCGAAAGGAAGTCCTGAAAATGTGTAGGCGCCGGTGGTGTCAGTCACCGCTGAGAGGGTGTCGGGACCGAAGCAAAAGACCGTCACCCCTGCAATGCCCTTATTGTTGTTGGATGTTTTGACGCGTCCGGAGATGGAAACCGAGGAAGGCAGGGGGGGCTGATAGCCCGCTACGCTCATGACGCCGGTAGCTCCCGGGTCGAGCCATTCCTTGAGCCTTTGCTCGGGCGTGGCTCCGGCGTCCCACGACTGGAAAAAACGCCCGCTGAAGATGGTCACCTGTTCACAAGCCTCGATGCCACCGTGCAGCTGCCCCACGATCTGCCCGTTGCCGTTGAACAGGGGGCTGCCCGAGGAGCCGGTCTGAAAACTCCCGATGTCGAGCACAGAGCGCAGGTGGAAGTTGGCCGGGGTGATGACGCCGTTATTCCAGTTGATAGAGTTGGGGTGGATAACGGAGGTATTGTTGTCGATGGAAATCTTTTTGACGTCGGCTCTGGGGTGATGGATCATCGTTGCGGTAGCGGGAGGTGCCGATTGCCGGTTCCAGCCGTTGAACCAGGTATTGAAGAAGCCCGGCACATCCACGCTCAGCTCCAGCAACAGGAAGTCGGAGGCCTGCCTCCCCGCCCGCTGGGTGGCGCCGACGATGGAGAGGTAGTCCGGCTCCAGGGCCGGATTCTCGCAATCCTCGCCCTCGTACTGAAAGTCAAAGCGCCAGAAGTCGTAGAGCGGGGTATAGCCGTCCTGGCAGTGAAAGCCCGTCAGCACATATGGCGTTCCGTCATTATTGGCGTTGTTGATCAGGGAGCCGCTGCACCAGCCCATGCCTTCCTCCAGCACCATGCGCACACGGCAGACCCCGCGTTTCTCGTCCTGCCACTGAGCCCCTTCGGGGCAGTTAACGTTGACCTGGCAGCTGTCAGACTCGCCAAAACCAAAGCCGGTTTCGCGCGTGCCGTCGTTGTCGAGAATATCAGGAGATGTGGCGTAATCGATGCGGTTGATGGAGAGGGCGCCTTTGCCGCGCTGGAATTTGGGCTCGTAGTATTCAAGGATCGCCGTTTCACCCGGAATGAACCCGGTGATAAAGCGCCTTGCCAGCTTGTTGTTGCGTGAGGTGTAGGCCCCCAGGATGGTTTCGCCCCCTGGGTCGTACATAAAAAGCTTGGCGCCCGGCGGCAGGAAAAAGTCGTCGTACAAAACCGCCAGGCCTTCGGCGCCGGCAGCATGGATTTGGATCAGCCAAAGGCGGTCGCCGTTGCCCAGGTTGATCCACTGCCCGGCATTTTCCAGGTTCCAAGATACCTTTACGGGAGCAGATAGCAGGGGATTATCGGGATGAAGCGCGTTGCGTTCACGGATTGCGGACAGATCAGGTGCGGGTAGCTCAACAGTGCTCAGCTCCACGCCGCCCCTCGCCATTTGGAAAGCGTCGCGCAAAAAGAAGGGCTCGCCTCCGATGGAGAGCTGCGAATAGAGGGACCATTGTGAACAAAGGGAAAAAAGAAGGAAGAGGCCGGGAAGGAGGATACGTTTTCTCATGGGATAAAGATCGGTTCGGGTCGCAATTAACCGCAAATTTAACGATTTTTCCCATTCCACGATACCAAACTCTCGCTCAAACTCACCCCGATGTCATTTTGTAGTCCGTACGGGAATTGAACCCGTGTCTCTACCTTGAAAGAGTAGCGTCCTAACCCCTAGACGAACGGACCATACTGAGTATGCGTTTGGGTTTGGGTGTGAGTTTGAGCGAGCGTAAGTAGTAGTCCGTACGGGAATTGAACCCGTGTCTCTACCTTGAAAGAGTAGCGTCCTAACCCCTAGACGAACGGACCTTGAATAACACACAACTTAAAATTCTACAGGAAAGTTCATCAACCTCCCAAAAAAAGCGATGCAAATTTAGGGGCTTTTAGAATACTACCAAATTTTAGGCAAAAAAATTTTCTATTGCGTAAATTTACCGGGCATTTTGAAATCCCGGAATTTATTGTTACTTTTACACTAAGATTCAAGGACAGATTATTATTCTAAAAAACACATAATTTCCTCACCAAATCACACTGTTATTATGGCAAAGAGAATAGCGATCAATGGCTTTGGCCGCATCGGCCGCCTGACCTTCAGATATCTGCTCAACAAGAAAGACGTTGAGATTGTCGCGATCAACGACCTGACCGACAACCCCACGCTGGCGCACCTGCTCAAGTACGACTCCGTACACGGCAAATTTTATGGCGCTGTCACCGCCGATGACAAGTTTATCCATGTAAACGGCAAAGCCATCCACGCTTTGGCGGAAAAAGATCCGGCCAAGCTGCCCTGGAAAGACATGAACATCGACCTGGTGCTCGAATGCACCGGCCGCTTTACCGATGCTGAAAAGGCAGGGCTTCACCTGCAAGCAGGCGCTAAAAAGGTGATCATCTCCGCTCCCGCCAAAGGCGGCATCCCCACTGTAGTGCTGGGCGTCAACGACCAGATCATCAACAACGATACGCCGATCTATTCCAACGCTTCCTGCACCACCAACTGCCTCGCGCCGATGGTCAAGGTGCTCGATGAAACGTTCGGCATCGAAAACGGCTTCATGACCACCATCCACGCCTATACGTCCGACCAGAATATCCACGATGCTCCGCACCGCGACCTGCGTCGCGCCCGTGCCGCCGCTGTCTCCATCGTGCCGACCTCTACCGGCGCCGCAAAAGCAGTGGGTGAAGTGCTCCCCCACCTCAAGGGCAAACTCAACGGCAACGCCATGCGCGTACCGGTTCCCGACGGCTCTGTCACCGACTTCACCGTCATTGTGAAGAAGGCCTGCACCGCCGCCGAGGTCAACGAAGCGTTCAAAAATGCCGCCAAAGGTCCCCTCTCCGGCATCCTCGAATACTGCGAAGACCCGATCGTCTCCACCGATATCATCGGCAACTCGCACTCCTGTATCTTCGACAGCGAACTGACCATGGTGATCGGCAATACCGTCAAAGTCGTCGGCTGGTACGACAACGAAGCCGGCTACAGCCACCGCCTGGCCGACCTGGCTATCAGACTGCTCGGTTAATTTTTATAAAGGGAAGAGGCTGGCAGCCTCTTCCCTTTTCAATATTATATTCTATGAAAAACCTCTCTTTCCAAAATAAGAAGGTCCTGATCCGCGTGGACTTCAACGTGCCGGTCGACAAGCAGTACAACATCACCGACGATACGCGCATACAGGCCGCTCTCCCCACCCTCAACCATATCCTCGGCAACGGCGGTTCGCTCATCATCCTGTCGCACTTCGGGCGTCCGGACGAGAAGTTCAAGCCCGACGGCTCGGTCGACTTCGAGCGCTTTACCCAGCGCCACCTGCTGGCACACCTGTCGAAAGTGCTCGGCCGCCCCGTGCAGTTCTGCGACGAACTCACCGGCGACAAGCCCCGCCAGATGGCCGCAGCACTCAAACCGGGCGACGTGCTGCTCATGGAAAACACCCGCTTCCACCCGGGCGAGAAAAAGGGCAATGAAGACCTGGCCCGCGAATGGGCTTCCCTGGCCGATATGTACATCAACGACGCTTTCGGCACGGCCCACCGGGCTCACGCTTCCACCACCACGGTGGCCAAATTCTTCGGCCCCGACGCCAAAGGCTTCGGTTTCCTGATGGAAGCGGAAGTGTCGAGCGGCAAAAAGGTGCTCGACCACCCGGAACGCCCTCTCACCGCCATCATCGGCGGCGCGAAAGTCTCAGACAAGATACTCCTGCTCGAAAAACTCATCGGCCTGGCCGACAACGTCATTGTCGGAGGCGGCATGGCTTATACCTTTATGAAAGCCCAGGGGGGCCAGATCGGCAAATCGCTGGTCGAAGACGACCGCCTGGAACTGGCGGCCGAACTGATCAAAAAAGCCGCCGCCCGCGGCGTCAACCTCCTCCTGCCGGAAGACTCCGTCATCGCCGACAATTTCGCCAACGAGGCCAATTTCAATACTGCCCCCAGCAAATCGATCCCCGACGGCTGGATGGGACTCGATATCGGCCCCGCCGCGCGCGATGCCTTCTCCAAAGCGATCCTTGCTTCCAAAACCATCGTGTGGAACGGTCCCATGGGCGTCTTTGAAATGCCCAACTTCGCTCAGGGCACCAAAGTCATCGCCGAATCAGTGGCCAAAGCCACCCAACAAGGCGCTTTCTCCCTGGTAGGCGGAGGCGACTCCGTCGCGGCCATCAACCAGCTCCACCTCAACGATCAGGTCAGCTTTGTCTCTACGGGAGGCGGGGCGATGCTGGAGTTGCTGGAAGGGAAGGAGTTGCCAGGGGTAACAGCTATTTTGAAATGAAAAAGGGGCCGTCCGGCCCCTTTTTCATTTCATCTGATATTGATTCTCATAATACCCCTGATACGCCCCCGAAGTCACATGCTCCAACCAGCCGGCGTTTTCGAAGTACCAGTCTACGGTGAGGCGCAGGCCCTCCTGCATGGTCATGCCCGGCGACCAGGCCAATTCTCTTTGCAACTTGGATGAGTCGATGGCGTAGCGGCGGTCGTGGCCGGGGCGGTCTTTCACGAAAGTGATCAGCTGCCGTGCCGTGCCCTGTGGGCGGCCCATGCGGGCGTCGACGAGATCACAAAGGAGATGCACCAGATCGAGATTCTTCCACTCGTTGCTGCCGCCGATGTTGTAGGTCTCTCCTACCCTGCCCCGGTGGTAAATGGCGTCGATGGCGCTCACATGGTCGAGCACCCAAAGCCAGTCGCGGGTGTATTGGCCGTCGCCGTAGATCGGCAGGGGTTTTTCATTGCGTATATTGTTGATAATCAATGGTATCAACTTCTCCGGAAACTGATAAGGACCATAGTTGTTGGAACAATTTGACAGCACCACGGGCATGCCGTAGGTGTGGCAGTAAGCCCTGACCAGAAAGTCCGAACTCGCCTTGGAGGCGGAATAGGGCGAGCGGGGGTCGTAGGGCGTCGTTTCCGTAAAATAGCCCGTTTCCCCCAAGCTGCCGTATACCTCGTCGGTCGAGACGTGGTAAAAGCGCTTGCCTTCAAAGCTTTTCCAATGCCTTCGCGCCGCGTTGAGCAACTCCACCGTACCGATCACGTTGGTGCGGATGAACGACATGGGGTCGCTGATCGAGCGGTCCACGTGCGACTCCGCTGCCAGGTGGATGACGCTGTCGATGGCATGTTCGGAAAAAATGCGGTCGAGCAACCCCGTGTCGGCGATATCGCCTTTTACGAAAACGTAATTGGCATCACCCTCCAGGTCCTTCAAATTCTCCAGATTCCCCGCATACGTCAGCAAATCCAGGTTGACGATCTTGTAATCCGGATAAGCCCTTACAAAATGCCTGACCACATGCGAGCCGATGAAGCCAGCGCCACCTGTTATTAGTACTGAACCCATTGCATTCGCTTTTTTCGTTTATCGTCGATCGTTTATCGTTTAATTTGTAAACGCTTTTTCACCTTTTCACTTTTTCACCTTTTCACCCTTTCACTTTTTCACGAAAGTACCCAAACGTTTTCACCAGCCCCTCCTTCCTGTCCACCTTCGGCTCCCATCCCAACAAATTTCTGGCCTTCGTAATATCGGGCTGCCGCACCTTCGGGTCGTCTTTGGGCAGGACCTTGTAATCGATAAACGCATTGGGGTTGCCTACCAGTTCGAGGATTTCCTGGGCCAGCTGCAGGATGGTGATCTCGGCAGGATTACCAATGTTGACCGGGTAGGGATAATCGCTGAGCAGAAGGCGGTAGATGCCCTCTACGAGGTCGTCTACGTAGCAGAACGAGCGGGTCTGCGAGCCATCGCCGAACACCGTAAGCCCCTCGCCCCGGATGGCCTGGGAGAAAAAGGCAGGCAGGGCGCGCCCGTCTTCCACGCGCATGCGCGGTCCGTAGGTGTTGAAGATGCGCACGATGCGGGTATCGACCTTGTGGAAATTGTGGTAGGCCATGGTGATCGCCTCCAGGAAGCGCTTGGCTTCGTCGTACACGCCGCGAGGGCCTACCGGGTTTACATTGCCCCAGTACTCCTCAGACTGCGGATGCTCCAGCGGGTCGCCATACACCTCTGAGGTTGAGGCCACCAGGATGCGGGCGCCTTTGGCCTTGGCCAGGCCCAGCAGGTTGTGGGTGCCCAGCGCGCCGACCTTGAGTGTCTGTATGGGCATTTTGAGGTAATCGATCGGGCTGGCAGGCGATGCGAAGTGCAGAATGTAGTGCAGGTCGCCGGGCACGTGCACGAATTTAGTCACATCGTGGTGGTAGTACTCAAACTCTTTGAGCGGGAAGAGATGCTCGATGTTGGCGATATCGCCGGTCAGCAGATTGTCCATGCCGATGACATGATACCCCTCGCGGATAAACCGGTCGCACAAGTGCGAGCCCAGGAAACCGGCAGCGCCGGTGATGAGTACTCGTTTCAAGATTGGAATGCTTTTATCGTATGTTCAATGATATAATCCTGAATTCCAGGCGTCAGCTCGGAGTGCATGGGCAGCGACAGCACCTTGGCGGCCAGATCTTCCGAAACCGGGAAGTCGCCAGCTTTGTACCCATACCCCATATAAGCTTTTTGCACGTGCAGGGGCACCGGATAATACACCGCGCAAGGAATGCCTGCCGCCGTCAGGCGGTCTTTTACCTGGTCGCGTCCGTTTTCGATCACCAGGGTATATTGGTGAAAAACGTGGGTGGAATAAGGCGCGATCACGGGCGTTTTCACGCCGGCTACATTCCGGAAGCCCTCGTTATAATATTCGGCGGCTTTTAGCCGGGCGGCATTGTATCCGTCGAGACGGGGCAGTTTGACGTCCAGCACGACAGCCTGCAGCGTGTCGAGGCGGCTGTTGACGCCGATCACGTCGTGGTAGTAGCGTACTTTCATGCCATGGTTGACGATCATGGAGATTTTATCGCCAAGCGCGGCGTCTTGTGTGAACAGCGCGCCGCCGTCGCCGTATGCGCCCAGGTTTTTGGAGGGGAAAAAGGAAGTGCAGCCGATGTGGCCTATACCTCCGAGTTTTTGAGTCTTCCCGTCAGAAAAGCGGAAATCGGCGCCGATGGCCTGGGCGTTGTCTTCCACTACATAGAGGTGGTAGCGGTGAGCGATATCCATGATAGCCTCCATATTGGCGCCCTGTCCGAAGAGGTGGACGGGGATGATACAGCGCGTCTTATCGGTGATCAGCGACTCGATCTTCGTCTCGTCGATGGTAAAAGTGTCGGAGTGGACGTCGGCAAAGACGGGTTTGAGCCCCAGCAGCGCGATTACCTCGGCTGTAGCCACGAAGGTGAAAGGCGCGGTGATCACCTCGTCGCCCGGCTGCAGGTCGAGCGCCATCAATGCGATCTGGAGCGCGTCGGTACCGTTGGCGCAGGGAATGACGTGGGCTACGCCCAGGTACTTCTCCAGGTTGCGGGAAAAAGCGTTTACCGGCGCGCCGTTGATGAAATTACAGGCTTCGAGGACGGAGGCGATGGCCTGGTCCAGTTCTGGCTTGATCTTGTGGTACTGGCCCTGCAGATCTACCATGGCGATGGGGCTGGAAGGAGGAAGTGGGGTCATTGTTTCGGTTTTCTTGTGCATGCAAATATAGGGAAGGTAAATTGGCATTCTGGCAGCAAGCAACTATCTTTCGTCGTTTTTACTACCAAATTCCTTTTTCAGCGCTATGAAAATTACTCCCCTCGCGGTCACTACCCTTTTGCTGCTTGCTACCGCCCCTGCCTGGCTGAGAGCGCAGAATCCTGTTTACACTTCCAACGAAGGGACAATTCTGGCCCTCAACCTGTCGTATGGCACGCAGTTGCCGGGCGGCGACCTGAGCGACCGCTTCGGGGTCAACATCAATACGGGCATAGGTTTACAACTGTTCTCCAACTCCAACTGGATGCTGGAGCTGGAAGGCCAATACCTTTTCGGAAACAGGGTCAAAGCCGACGTGCTGGCCCCTCTGCGCAGCCCCGAGGGCTACATCTTCGCCGATGACGGCGGGCCCGCGGACATCACCCTGCGCGAACGCGGCTGGTGGCTGGGTTTGTCGGCCGGCAAGCTCATCGCATTGCACCCCGACAACCCGCGTTCCGGTTTGCGCATCAGCGTCGGCGCCGGTCTGCTGGAGCACAAAATCCGGATCCAAAACGACCCGCAAGCCTTCGTGCCCGCGCTCACAACCGAATACCGGAAGGGCTACGACCGCCTCTCGAACGGCCTGGCGCTCAAGCAATTCATTGGTTATCAGCACTTCAGTCTCAACCGCCGCATCAATTTCTTCGCCGGCATAGAGTTGATACAAGGCTTCACCGCCAGCCGCCGCAGTTGGAATATCGACGAAATGGCCAGGGAAGAAGGCTCGCGCCTCGACCTCCTTTTCGGCTTCCGCGCCGGCTGGGTGCTGCCGTTTTATCTGGGGGAGAAAGGGGAAACGATTTATTATTAGAGGTTTAGGAGTTTATGGGGTTAGAAGTTTAGTTTGATCTAAACTTCTAACCCCATAAACTCCTAAACTAAAAAATTAAATATCTGAATGCTAGCGCTCTACCGCCTCTTCAACTCCCTCTACCCCCTTTCCATCCGCCTGGCTGGGCTTTTCAATCCGAAGGCGGAGGCTTGGGTGGAAGGGCGCCGGCATTGGAGGCAGCAACTGGCGGACTGGAAGCGCGGAGATGGCCCTGTGATCTGGATGCACTGCGCCTCGCTGGGGGAATTTGAACAGGGAAGGCCGGTGTTGGAAGAGTTGAACAGGGAGTATCCCGAGGCGCAGCTGGTGTTGACCTTCTTCTCCCCTTCCGGCTACGAAATGCGGAGGAATTACCCCCTGGCGAGCGGGGTTTTCTACCTGCCGCCCGACGGTGTGAAAAACGCGAATGACTTCCTGGACCTGCTCCGGCCGGATATGGCCATTTTTGTGAAATATGAATTTTGGTACGATTACCTAAGCGCCCTTCACCAAAGAAATATTCCCACGGTGCTGATATCCGGGGCGTTTCGTCCAGGACAGGTATTTTTCAAACCCTGGGGAGGCTTGTTCCGGGAAATGCTGTCATTTTTCGATAGGCTTTTCGTGCAGGATGAATCCTCCCGACAGTTGCTTGCATCAATCGGGATAAACCGGGTGGAGGTGGCCGGCGATACGCGCATCGACCGGGTGCTGGCGCTGGCGAAGGAAGACAAGCCCATGCCGCTGCTCGAAAGCTTTTCAGCGGGCGCCGGGGTATTGGTTGCCGGAAGCAGTTGGGCGCCGGAAGAACAGATACTGGAAGAGTGGCTCAAACACCCCTCCTCGCAGGTTTGGAAATGCATCATCGCTCCGCACGAGATCAGGGAGGAGCACATACTGGCACTGGAAAAGCGGCTGGGAGAACAGGTAATCCGGTTTACCAGGGCAAAAGACGCAGCCCCCGCGCCAGCGCGTGTGTTGATCCTCGACACGATCGGGATGCTGGGGCACGCTTATCGGTATGGACATGCGGCCTTCATCGGCGGGGGCTTTGGAAGGGGCATCCACAATATTTTGGAGCCCATGTCGCAGGGATTGCCGGTATTGTTCGGACCCAGGCATCAGAAGTTTCGTGAAGCGGAAATGCTGATCGGGGGCGGGGCAGCGTGGCAAGTGAGCGGCGCCGGGGAGTTCATAGCCCGGATGCGGGAGCTTACGAAAGAGGACTTTCGCGCCTCAGCCTCGGCTAAAGGCTTGGCTCTTTTGCACCTGCATGCAGGCGCCACAAAAAAAATCGTCGAAAAGCTCGGATTGCATTTGAAGAATCCGCAATTGCGCTAAATTTGCCACCTATGCTTCCTGGTCCCGAAATTATGGCGCGGTTCGCCCAACTACAGGTACTCGTGGTTGGCGATGTGATGATCGACCGGTACATCACCGGCAAGGTCGACCGCATTTCTCCGGAAGCGCCTGTCCCGGTAGTCCATTTCCAATCAGAAGAAGACAGGCTTGGCGGCGCGGGCAACGTGGCGCTCAACATGATCTCCCTGGGAGCTAATCCCATCTTGTGTTCGGTGATTGGAGACGATGCGGAGGGCAGGCAGCTCGGCCACCTGCTACCGCAAAACGGCCTATCCACAGAAGGCCTGATAAGTTCAGCAGAGCGGCCCACGACTGTCAAGACCCGCCTTATGGCCCAACACCAGCACCTGTTGCGCATCGACAGGGAGAGCGACCACGACCTTTCCGAAGACGAAACTACCCGCCTGCTCAACAGGATCAGGGAATTGCTCCAACAGCGCGAAGTCCACCTGATCGTTTTTCAGGATTACAACAAAGGCGTGCTCACCGAGCGCGTCATCCGGGAGGTGCTGGCCGAAGCGGGCAGCAGGGGCATACCGACGGCCGTAGACCCCAAGCGCCGGAATTTCTGGGCTTACAAGGGCGTCAGCCTTTTCAAACCTAACCTGAAGGAGGTACGCGACAGCCTGCCATTCGCGGTCGAGGCCAATCCCGGCTCTCTCCATGCCGCGGCAGCCTTCATCCGCTCAAAACTGCAAAACGAGATCACACTCATCACCTTATCGGACAAGGGGCTCTACATCGAGCAGAACGGCGCGCAGGAACTGGTCGGCACCCGGCCACGCAGCATCGCCGACGTTTGCGGGGCCGGCGACACGGTCATCAGCGTGGCGGCCTTAGGCAGGGCCGCGGGACTTAATATGAGCGATATTGCCCAGCTTGCCAACCTGGCAGGCGGCCTGGTATGTGAAAAAGCGGGCGTTGTGCCCGTTGATCAGGGAGAGTTGGAGCGGGAATACGAGCAGATCAGGGAACAGGAAACCATTATTTCCGGAAAAGATGTTTAAAAAGAATAAAAAATTATAGAATTGTAAATCTTGCGACGTTGTGTCATACACGAGAGAAAAAACCCGTTTTTTTTATAGTTTTACAAAAATTTGATCATTAAACCATTTTATTCCATGAAGAATCTGTACTCCCTGTTTTTGCTCGCAGTTTCACTGCTGCTTGGCGCAGGTTCGCTGAAGGCCCAGAATATCCTCTTTTCGGAGGAATTCGACGGCAGTATCGGCGGCTGGACCAACGACATCGTATCTCCTCTTGACTCCTCTTTCTGGGCTTGGTCTGACAACAAATGGAACTGGTCGGCCGACGGCAACGTCAGCAGCGGCGCGTTCTGCTGCGGCGCTACCCAGCCCAACGCAATCCTGTCGCCCACGGTTGCCAACGGCGCCATGGTCTTCAACGCAGACAACTACACGACCCAGGATGTCAACACCAACGTACCTCCGGGCCCGCCCTACGTGCCTTACCTCTGCCACCTGGTATCTCCGACCATCGACCTGTCGAGCGCCACGGCGCTGATGGAAATCCAATTCTATCAGTACTTCCGCTTCCTCAACATCACGACCGGCGCACCGGGCGGCTTCCGTATTTCCGTGTCCTGGAGCGCCGATGACGGTCTGACCTGGTCTGATCCCGTCAATGTGGGTGAAGGCTACAACGCCAATCAGGCGAGCCCGGCCGACTTTTTCAAAAAAGTTCCGCTGCCTGCCTCGCTCATTGGCGTCACCACAGCCAAGATCCGCTTCAGCTTCTCCTCCGACTTCTACTATTGGGTTATTGACGACGTCCGGATCGTGGAACGCGCGCCCAACGACATGCAAGCCAACAGCAACTGGTACGCCATCGCGCCCAACTTCCTGTGGCCGGGCTCCCAGGTGGAAACCTTCGGCTTCCTCTGCGATATCGCCAACGTAGGCGCCAATGAGCAGACGGGTGTGAACCTCAACGTTACCGTGGTCGACGATGCTACCAGCGCTGTGGTGTACACCGCAGACCAGGCCTACGGCACCATTGGCATCGACTCGATCGCTGAGAACGTGAGCTTCGGCGCTTTTACGCCCGATGCGACGCCTGCCACTTACACCGCTACCTATACCGTTTCTGCCGATAATACGGACGACGACCCCAACAACAACACCATCGACTTCCAATTCACGGTGACCGACACTGTTTTTGCCAAGGAAGGCGCGCCGACCACCAGCGTTTACCCCGCAGCCGCCAACTGGGATGCCGGTGAGCCTCGTTCCTGGGCCTGGGGCAACTATTACTACATGCCCAACGGCGACGGCTGGTATGCCAACACGGCTACCTTCTCTATCGCACACGGCACCGGCGCTCCCGCAACCGGCCAGACCCTCCAGGTCGTGCTCTACGAATGGGTGGACACCAACGCCGACGGCAACGCCGACCCGGGCGAGCGCACCAGCATCGCCAACAACCTTTATGTCATGACCGGCGCTGAGACACAAACCGACCTCATCACCGTGCCGCTGACCAACCTTTTTACCGGCTTCTCCCCCGCGCTCAACGACGACGTAGCCTACCTGCTCTGCCTGGAGTACAACGCGGAAGACGAAGACCAAGTGCGCTTCGGCGCCAGCGCCCTCTTCGATTACGGCGCTACGACGCTCAACGCAGAACAGCAAGGCAACCCGCGCTACAACTATGTACTGGGCATCAACGGCAACCTGGAAGAAGAACCGTATGGCTCCGCAGGCTTCAACAGCCCCTTCGCTCCCACCCTGCGCCTCAACATCGGCGAAACGCCCCTGTTTAGCAGCACCAAGGAATTGCTCAATTCGGGAGAAATCGTCAAGATTTCGCCCAACCCAGCCAACGATTTCGTCGCATTTGACGTTAAGCTAAATGAGGCTTCCTCACTGGTAAGAGTTCAACTGCTCGACCTGACCGGTAAACTGGTCGGAATGCAGGAATTCCAAAACCTGAAGGACATCAACGCTACCTTCAAGACTGACGAACTTGCAAATGGCACTTACTTCGTTCGCATTGACACCGACTTCGGCTACGCCACCAAGAAATTCGTGGTACAGAAATAATTTTCATTGTTGAAAATCGTCCACTCTCTCCATGTGCGAGGGGGTGGACGATTTTTTTTTCATTAAATACACAACCATGACCAAAGCATTTATTCCCATTCTTGCCGCCATCCTTTTCACCGTGCTGTCCTTCAGCCCGCTCTCCGCACAGGTCTTCTTCGAAGAAGACTTTGACGGCGGCATCCCCGCCACCTGGACGCTGGAAGAACAGATCAGCTCCGGAGGCCCCTTCTCCACCTGGCTGTTCACGACGGAAGGCCCTACCGGTCCCTTCCTTGTCGATCCGCTCGCCTCAACCACCGCAGCCAACGGTTGGGCCATGTTCGACTCCGACTCCGACTGCAACCACCCCGCCGGCCAGGATGCCTGGCTGATCTCTCCGGTGCTGGATTGCTCCGGCAAAAGTACCGTGTTCATTCAGTTTGAAACCTTTTTCAGAAGCTTCAACGACCAACCCTTCGTTATGGTGGGCACCGACCTGGGCGACCTGAGCTCCTGGACCGGATTCGAAGTTTTTCCGGGTATACAGGCCAACCAATATGGCGACCTGACCAACAACGGCGCCACCAACCCGCAGGTCATCGCTCTCGATCTCTCTTCCGCGGCAGCCAACCAGCCCGCTGTGTACATTGCCTTCCGCTTCCTCTCTACTTCGGAAACGGCCAACGGCGGTAACCTCACCGGCTGCGGATACAGCTGGCAGATCGACGATGTGGTTCTGACCGAAGAAAACCTCATCCCGGCTCACGACATGCAGGTCAACAACAACTTCTTCGCCGTGGCCCCCAACCTGATCTGGCCGCTCGAAATGGTTGAACCCTTCGGCTTCCTCGCCGACATCTCCAACCAAGGCAGCGAAGCCCAAACTGGCGTTAGCCTCAACATCTCTGTTGAAGGTCCGGACGGCTCCATCGTCTTTACCGAAGACCTCGCTTACGGTGAAATTATCCCCGACTCGGTGGCAGAAAACGTACCCTTTGCCGGTACTTTCGAACCGGCTGAACCCGGCGTCTACATCGGCACCTACACCGTATCGGCCGACTCAACCGACCTCAACCCAGACAACAACTCCCAGACTTTCCAGTTCCTGGTGAGCGATACCCTCTTCGCCAAGGAAAACGGCGTTGAAACCATCACCGGCCCGGCTGCCTCCAACTGGGATGCAGGAGAAGCATGGTCCTGGGCTTACGGCAACTACTTCTATGTGCCTGCGGCAGGCAACAATATCTTTAAGCATGTCTTCTTCGCCATCGACACTGAAGCTTCCCAGCAAGGTGAAACCGTCACCGTCAACGTGTACAAATGGACCGACACCAATGCCGATGAGCAGGCCGATCCCGCCGAACGCACGCTGGTTGCGCAAATGCTGTACCCTATTGAAGGCGACGAAAGTGGAGGAGATCTCATCGCACTGCCCGTAACGACCCTGCTGGGGGATCCCGTCGCACTGGAAGACGATACCCACTACCTCGTCATGGTCGAGTATGCCACCGACGTCGAAGGTACCACCATCGCCATGGGCGTTGCTTCTTCCGTCGACTATGGCGCCATGATCTTCCGCTCCGGCCTCGACGGCGCTCCGCGCTATGGCAGCTTCCTCGGCATCAACACGCCGCTTGAAGAAGAGCCTTACAGCTCCCTGGGCTTCGGCACCGACCTGGTTCCCGCAGTGTCTATCTCCTTCGGCGAACCCAACAGCGTTCGCGAAGAAATCCTGCTCGATGCAGATCTCGCTGTCTTCCCCAACCCGGCCAACAGCCAGATCACGCTCGACATGAACTTCACCGAAACCATGAAGGATGTCACCATCCAGTTGTTCGACATCAACGGCAAACTGATCGAATCCCGCCGTATGAACAACATCGAAAAACAACAGGCGGAATTCAACGTACAAAGCCTTACCCCGGGCGCATACCTGTTCAAGGTTACCACCGGAAAAGGTACGCGTGCAGTGCGCTTTACCGTGCAGCACTAATACCGGATTCTTCCCAAAAAAAGGGCGCTCCTCTTGGGGCGCCCTTTTTTTTTTACATAAACACCATGATAATCCAACGATGATTTTGTATTTTTTACCGCCAAGATTTTTTTCACTTAATCTTTTAACGATGAAATCAACTTTACACTTTCTTGCCCTCCTCCTGGCAATCGCCGTATTGCCATACACCCTGCCTGCACAAAACGTGGTATGGAATGAAGACTTCTCCGACGGAAGCATCCCCGCCGGCTGGACTTCCCAAGATGCTTCCGGAAACGGCGGCATCTGGACCTGGTGCGACGACCCGATCGATGCCAATGGCGCCGGATGCGTAGTAAACTGGGCCGACTACCAAGACCAGCATGGACCATTCGCTTCTGCTACCGCCACCAACGGCTTCATGGTGATGGACTCCGACTTCCTCGGCGGCCTCGCCAACCCACCCCACATCGTGCGCCTTACAACCGCCCCCATCGACTGCTCCTCGCTCTCTGAAGTCTGGGTGAAGTCTGAAAACCTCATCGGGGTCTGGGAATACACAACCACCGACAACGCCGTGCTGCGCGTCAGTACAGATGGCGTTAACTGGACGGCCTACAACCTGTTCGACATTGCTCCCGGCATGTCGGGTAATGAACCGGGCTCCATTCGCTGGACGCTGAACCCCGGATTCGCCGTTACCGACATCAGCGCGGTAGCCGCAGGCCAGTCCACCGTTTACCTCCAATGGTCCTGGACCGGCAACTACGAATACTACTGGCTGCTCGACGATGTGGTTCTGTATGATGCCGATCCGACCTCCCTCTTCTTCGCTGCCCACGACATGCAAGTGAACAACGATTTCTTTGCCGTGGCCCCCAACCTGATCTGGCCGCTCGAAATGGTCGAACCCATCGGCTTCCTCGCCGATATCTCCAATCAGGGTCTTATCACGCAAAGCAACGTCAGCCTCAACCTCACCATTGAAGACCCCAATGGCAACGTGGTATTCACCGAAGACCTCCAGTATGGTTCCATTACCCCCGACTCCATAGCTCAAAACGTTCCTTTTGCCGGAACTTTTGAGCCTGCGGAATTAGGCGTCTACACAGGTACCTACACCGTGTCGGCCGACTCTACCGACCTCAACCCGGATAACAACTCCCAGGTCTTCGAATTCCTGATGAGCGATACGCTCTTCGCCAAAGAAAACGGCATTAACCTGGTTACCCGCCCCGCGGACGATAGTTGGGATGTAGGCGAGGCATGGTCATGGGCCTACGGAAACTATTACTATGTGACCAACGCAAATGACCAAGTGTTCAAACACGTCTTTTTCGCGATAGCTGCGGAAGCATCCCAAGCTGGTGAAAACCTGTCGGTTAATATTTATAAGTGGACCGACACCAATGCCGATGAGCAGGCAGACCCGGGCGAACGGACCCTGGCGGCGCAAATGCTTTATACCATTGAAGGTGACGAAATCGGAGAAGACATCATCGCGCTCCCCGTAACAACCCTTTTGGGCGAAACCGTCGCACTGGAAGACAATACCCAATACCTCGTCATGGTAGAATATTCCACCGACGTCGAAGGCACCACCATCGAGATGGGTATGTCCGATGCGGTCGACTACGGCGCCATGATCTTCCGCACCGGCCTCGACGGCGCTCCGCGCTACGGCAGCTTCCTCGGTATCAACACGCCGCTGGATGAAGAGCCTTACAGCTCCCTGGGCTTCGGCTGGGATCTGGTTCCCGCCGTCTCTATTTCTTTCGGCGAGCCCAGCAGCGTCCGCGAAGAAATCCTGCTCGATGCAAGCCTGTCTGTCTTCCCCAACCCGGCCAACAGCCAGGTCACGCTCGGCATGCACTTCCACGAAACCATGAAGAATGTGACCATCCAACTGTTCGACATCAACGGCAAACTGCTGGAAACGCGCAGAATGGATAACGTCAAGAATCAGGATGTCAACTTCAACGCACAAAGCCTGACACCCGGCTCCTACTTCATGAAAGTGACTACCGAAAAAGGTACCCGCACGGCAACCTTTAAGGTGCAGCGGTAAAGCGGGATAAATCTACTCACCCCCGGCCCCTCTCTTCAAAGAGAGGGGAGCTTTTTGAGCTTGACAATCAGCATTCTGTGCGTTCAAGCTTTTGCAAAATAAAAGGAAATAGCGATTTCCTTCAATGCCAAAAGCTCCCCTCCCTTTGAAAGGGAGGGGCTGGGGGTGGGTACATTTACCGCACCAAACTCACATCCCCTTTAAACAACTCCACCCTGCCATCGATAAACTCGATCTCCGCAAACCAGGTAAACACCGCCGGGTTAAGCGGCTGCCCGCGATGCTTGCCATCCCAGCCGAATGCCGGATTGTTGGGCATAAAGCCGTAATTCTCAAACACCGTCTCGCCCCAGCGGTCGAAGATCAGGAATGACTTGATCTGCCGGATATTCTCCTCCCTGGCGAAAATGAGCAGGATGTCGTTCTCCCCGTCGCCATTGGGCGAAAAGATGTTGGGCACAAATACCAGCGGGCGTTCGTCGACAAAAACCTGCACCGAAGCTGCGCCGCGGCAACCATTCTCATCGATCACCTCTACCGTGTAGAGCGACGTCTGCAAAGGCGTGACGACCGGGTCGAGACAATCCGTACAGCTCAAACCCAAGGGCGGCGCCCAGCTGATCTGCTGGATGGCGGCAGGCGAAAGATTGACCTCCACCTGAAATTGGTAGGAATCGCCCTGCAATAATTCCACCGAGGCGCCTACGTCTACCAACACGGGCTCCGGCTCAGCGATCGGCTGGGGTTGCGGATCGGTTTCGCAGCCCAGGGCATCCTGCACCATGATGGCATAATCGCCCGCAGGCAGGTTGGTGAACAAGGGATTGCTCTGGTAAGTAAACCCGCCATTTACCGAATAAAGATAAGGCGGCGTACCGCCAGAAACGGCCAGAATCTGTATCTGCCCCAGGTCGCCATAACACAGCGGCTGCGAGGGCACGAAGTCCGGACTGGCAGGGAAATTCTCTGAAACCAGCACTGCATCGGCTGCCGAACAGCCGTTTACCAGGTTGGTCACCGTCAGCGAATACAGGCCTCCTGTGGTAATACCGGGCGACAGCGTATTGGCGCCCGAGACGATCTGCCCGCCCGAGGTCGTCCAGGCGTATTGCAGGTTGGTGGTAGCTGCGGCGGCGCTTCCATTGAGGTAACCTATGTCCTCAAAGCAAGGAAGCGTAAAGTCTTCGCCCGCATCAACCAATGGCTGGGCAATGTCCTGGGTCACCTGCACGGTATTGCTGCTCGTACAGCCGTTCACCGCATTGGTGATCGTGAGGGTGTATGCGCCGGGAGCGTCTACCGAAGGGCTGATAGTCTGCGCCCCGGAAAGGATATTGCCGTTGCCGGTAGTCCAGATCAAATCAAATGGCGCCCCGGTGTTCGACCCTGCCGCGTTGAGCGCTACCTGCGTCTGCGCACAGGTGAGCACACCCGGGGCCGCAATGACGAGCACGGGCGGGGTGATGTTCTGCCCTACCAACACCTGATCGGTGCTTGAGCAGCCGTTCACCTGGTCGAGCACCGTGAGCAGGTAGGCGCCTGGCGCGCCGATCAATGGCGTCAGGGTATTTTCTCCAGAAAGAATACTGCCACCTGTTGTTGTCCAGGAATACTGAAGGTTCTGGCTTGCCCCGCTCGCAGCGCCGCTCAGGGAAAGGCTGGTAACCGCGCAGGTCAGGTCGCCGGCGCTGCCCGCTTCGACGGCCGGCGCAACAATATCCTGTCCGACATTTACAGCGCTACTCGAAGTACAGCCATTGAATGTATTCGTTACCAGCAAATTATACTGTCCTGGCTCATTGATCTGGGGCGTCAGGGTATTAGCTCCCGACAGGATATTGCCATCCGTTGTTGTCCAGGAATATTGGTAAATCGCCCCGGTGCTCGAACCCGCACCGCTGAGGGTGAGAGTAGTCACCGCACAGGTCAGCAAGCCCGGAGTAGCGCTTGCTGCGGCAGGCAGAGTCACGTCTTCATTTACCGAAACGACATCGCTGGAAGAGCAGCCGTTGAGGAGGTTGAATACTTCCAGGGTGTACAGCCCCGGCGCATCAATCGTCGGCGCCAGGGTGCTGGCGCCGGACTGAATGGAGCCATCGGCCGTCGTCCAGTTGTAGGTAAAACCAGGCCCCGCGGAGGAACCCGCGCCGCTGAGCTGCAATTGCTGCAACGCGCAGGTCAGCAGTCCCGGCGTTGTTGCCTGGGCCAGCGGCGCCACCGTATCGATGGACACTTGCACCAAAGCGGTGCTAAAGCAGTCGTTATTCAGGTTCGTCACCGTCAAGGTGTAGGCCCCCGGCTGGTTGACGAGGGGTTCAAGGGTATTTCCACCCGAGACGATATTCCCGCCAATGGTCGACCACTGGTAGCCGAAGTTGGGACCAGTATCGGAGCCTAGGCCGCTGAGCTGGATCTGCGGCACGGCGCATGTGATGGGGGAAGCCTCCGCCGCCAACGCATCCGGGTAGGAAACCCCGGTGGTGATGGTCACCTGGCTTGCGGAGCTGCAACCATTTTCCTGATCGAAAACAGTGAGTTCATAAGTACCTGCCGCATCGATCAGCGGGGAAAGCGTATTGGCTCCGCTGAGGATGTTCCCATCAGCAGTGCTCCAGGAGTAGGTAAATTCCGGTCCTGCGCTGCCCGTAGCCCCAAGTGCGACCTGGGTAAGCGAACAGGTCAACTCGCTGGTGGGGCCTGCATCGGCAAGCGGGATGTCGGCGTCTTCGAGAACGGCTACTGTATTTACACTGACACATTGATTCACGGTATTTAGAATGGTCAGTTCATACACGCCGGGGTGGTCAACTTGTGGCGTCAGCGTATTCGCCCCGTTCAGGATATTCCCGTCGGCCGTGGTCCAGGAATAGGTGAAAGAAGGCCCGGCAGAGGAGGCGCTTCCATCGAGCTGGATATCGGGGAAATAGCAATTCAGCAAGCCCTCCGGCCCCGGATCGGCGACCGGATAGGCCTGATCGACGGTGATCGTCACCTCGTCTGTGTTGGAGCAGCCATTTTGGGTATTGGTCACCAGGATGTTGTAAATGCCTCCGGCATCGACCACGGGCTCAGGGCTGCCGGCTCCCGAGAGGATGTTCCCGCCATTGGTGGTCCACAGGAAGGAAAGCGGCGCTCCTCCCCCATCTCCCATGCCCAGCAGGGTGATGAGGGTGTCGGCACAGGTGATCACATCGCCCGGCCCTGCATCGGCCTGAGGGATGGCGAAATCGGAATCGACCAGGGTTTGTATCGAGGAAATACAGCCGTTGAGGTTGTTTGTGACCTCCAGCGCATAAACGCCGGGTTGATCGACCGAAGGCGTCAGGGTGTTTTCATTTCCGGTAAAATTCCCTCCGCTCGTCGTCCAGGCCAGGGCGATATCCGTCAGTCCGCCGGCGGAGGCGATGAGCTGGATTTCGGGCTGGTAGCAGTTGAGCTGCTCTGGCGCAGCAATGACCAGCTGTGGGGCCGCCGTATCTGCCACGATGAGCAGGGTCTGGCTGGTGATGCAGTCATTGATCGTGTCGTTGATCGTGAGCGTATAGCTGCCCTCCTGGTCGATGACAGGCATAAGCGTCTGTGTGCCGCTGACGAAATTGCCGTTGGGGGTCGACCAGGTATAGACCAGGCTGGCGCTTTGGGAGCTTCCGGAGCCATCCAGCGTCACAGTTGGGAAATAGCAGTTCAGGTCGTTGGAGGGCAATACATCCGCCACCGGCACATTGGCGTCCTGGGTGATTTCGACCGAAGCGGTTGCTGTGCAGTTGTTGATGGTGTCAGTGACCGTCAGCAGGTAGATGCCCGCTTCGCCGACCAGGGGATTCAGGGTGGTTTCGCCGTTGAGGATATTCCCGTCCGTGGTCGACCAAAGGTAATCAAACCGGTCTGTTTGCCCGGTGGCGGAGCCTTGAAGGGTGTATTCGGTAAGCGTGCAGGTCAGCTCTACGCCTGGACCGGCATCCACGCCGGGCAGCACGATATCCTGCACGACGGTCAGTTCAACGTCCGACTGGCAGCCGTTGACGGTGTCGAGTACGGTGAGTGTGTAAAGGCCTGGAGCGTCGACCTGTGCTTGCAGCGTGTTGCCGCCGGATACGATATTCCCGCCAGAAGTTGTCCATTCGTAGACGATTTGCGCGCCGGTTGAGGAGGCCGTTGCATCGAGGGTGATCACCGGGTTCAGGCACCCCATTAAAATGGGCTCTTCGGCCAGGGCCTGAGGAATGACAACGTTTTCATCAACAACAACCGTATCAGCAGCCTGGCAAGTGTTCTGCGTGTTGACCACGGTGAGGATGTAGGTCCCTGGTTCATCCACCAGCGGCGTTGTGGAGTTGCCGCCTGCGACGATATTTCCGCCCGGGGTAGTCCAGGCATAAGTCAGCGTCGGACCTGTTCCGGAAGCGCTGCCGTCGAGTTGCAGAGAGGTCACCGAGCAGGTCAACACGCCTTCCGGTCCCGCGTCGGCGACGGGAATGGCGATATCCTGGCTGACAACCACCTGATCGGTGCTGGTACAACCCGTTGCAGGGTTGGTCACCTCGATCAGGTAAGTACCGGGCGCATCGACCACTGGCTGAAGTGTGTTCTGGCCAGAGGCGAAATTGCCGTCGGCAGTAGACCAGACAAACTGGAGGTTCGCGCCGTTGCCAATCGTTGCCTGGAGGTTAACCGTCTCAATGGTACAGTTCAGCCCTTGGGGCGAAGCCAGATCGATGGTAGGCAGATCGGCATTTTCAGGCACCACGACAGAACCCGTCGTGGAGCAGTTGTTGCTTTGATTGAGAATGAACAAGTCATAGGTTCCGCCACTGGAAACGACCGGGGACAAGGTATTCGCGCCGGAGACGATCGTACCGTCGGCCGTGGTCCAGGTGTATTGGAAGTTGGGTCCGGCAGAAGAGCCGGAAGCATTGAGCGTCAGTTGCGGGGTAGCGCAGGAGACGATACCCGGCGCGGCGATCACCAGAGTGGGGTTGTCGATGTCTTCCGCTACCGTCACGCCGCTTCCGTTGATACAACCTGTAGTGTTGTTGACAATCGTCAATATGTACGTACCGCCCTGGTCGACCACCGGCGTCAGGGTTCCCTGCCCGCTGACGATATTCCCCGTTGCAGTATTCCAGGAATAAGAGAAGTTGCCCTGGGAGGAAGAGCCCGTAGCGTCGAGGGTGATCTGCGGGGTAAAGCAGTTCACCTCTCCGGGAGGCTGAATGGCAACCGTTGGAAGGGTGATATTCTGCGTCACGGTAACAAAGGAAGAGGACTGGCAGCCGTTTGACTGGCTGGTCACGGTGAGTTGGTATTGGCCGGGCAGGTTGACGATCGGGGTTGGGGTATTTCCACCCGCGACGATATTACCATTTGTCGTTGACCACTGAAAGGAGAAAAGCGGGCCGCTGGAGGAGCCGGTACCATTCAGCGCTACCTGTTGGATTGCACAAGTGAGCACTTGTGGTGGTCCTGCATTGGCGATAGGAACATCTTCATCGACGACCACCTGGGTGGTGGAGCTGGAGGTACAGCCGTTGGTGTTATTCGTCACTGTCAGGGTGTAGGAACCCGGCGCATTGGCGATGGGGAAAAGGGTATTGGCCCCGCTGACGATATTGCCGTTGGGTGTCGTCCATTGGTAGGAAAAGTTAGGTCCCGAGCTCGAACCCGCCCCGATGAGCTGCACCATATTGACCACGCAGGTCAGTTCCGCAATGGGTCCTGCATTAGCCACCGGAGGGGTGATGTTGATCGGTACGACCACCGAGAAAGAGGCGGTGCAGTCATTGTTGGTGTTGGTCACGGTGAGGATGTAAAGGCCTCCCCCACCCACAGTTGGAGTAAGCGTATTCCCTCCACTGACGATGATGCCGCCCTGGGTGGTCCAATTATAGGTAAAATTGGGCCCGGCGCTGGAGCCAGCCCCATTGAGCTGAACCTGCGGAACAGCGCAGGTGATGGTGGCGGGCGCGGCGATGGTGGCGATGGGCGGCACTACGTCCTGGGTGACGATCACCTGATCGGAGGCCGTGCAGCCGTTGCTGGTGTTGGTTACGGTCAAGGTGTAGGTACCGGGCTGGTTGACGGTGGGCATGAGGGTGTTGCCGCCACCGATAACCCCGGGACCGGTCCATTGGTAGGAAAAACCAGGCCCCGCGCTGGAGCCTGCCCCGTTGAGCTGGAGGGTTGGCGAGCCGCAGTCGAGCTGGAAGCTGGGGCCGGCTTCGGCGGTGGGCGGCGTGATATTTTGTGAAACGTTTACGGTCACCGAATTCTGGCAACCGGTGGTACCATTGGTCACTGTCAGGGTATACGCGCCAGGCTGGTTGACCACGGGATTCAGCGTGGTGGCGCCGCTGACGATGTTTCCGTTGTTGGTGGTCCAGAGGTAGGTGATGTTCGGCCCGGTAGCCGAACCGTTGCCATTGATGGTAACGCTGGTATTGGTGCAGGTGAGTGTCGGGGCGGTAGCGGTCGCCGCAGGCGGTTGGGTCTGGTTAGGAACGTTGACCACAGTGGTGGCGGTGCAACCGTTATCGGTGTTGGTCACCAGCAAGGTATAGTTGCCTGGCTGGTTCACGACGGGGTTCAGGGTGTTCGAGCCGGAAACGATGCCTGGACCGGTCCATTGGTAGGAAAAGTTTGCCCCCGTACTCGAACCTGTCCCGCTGATAGTCACGGAGGGGTTGTTGCAGGTAATAGGCGGCGCCGTGCCGGCAGCGACTGGTGGGGTCGTGTTCTGGCTGACGGAAACCGAGGCAGTCGAAGTACAGCCGTTGGAGGTATTAGTCACCGTGATGGTGTAGGTTCCTGGCGCGTTCACCACCGGGTTGATGGAGTTGCCGCCGCTGACGATGCCGGGGCCGGACCATTGATAGGTAAAGTTAGCGCCGGAAGAGGATCCAACGCCGCTGAGGGTGAGTGTGGTAACCGTGCAGGTCAGGATGCCGTTAGCCGAAGCTGCGGCGACGGGTGGTGTAAGGCTGGAGTTAACCGTAGCGCTGATTGTCACGGTACAACCATTGGCATCGGTGACGGTGGCGTTGTAGGTTCCGGCGGCGAGCCCTGTGGGGTTAGCGCCGGAGCCGGATGGGCTCCATTGGTAAGTATAACCCGGTGTACCGCCGGAAACAGAGGTATTGATCGACCCCGTGGGGTGTGTACAGTCAACTTGTTGGGTGTTGGTCACGGAGGCTACTAAAAGGGGTGGGTTAGTCAGGGTGGCAGAAGCGGTTTGGGTGCAGCCGTTGGCATCGGTCACGGTGACCGTGTAGGTTCCCGCCGGCAGGTTGGCGGGGTCCTGGATCGTGCTGCCGTTGCTCCAGTTATAGGAATAGGGAGCGGTTCCATTGCCCACGGTCAGGTTGATGGAGCCGGTGCTGCCGCCATTGCACAGCGGGTTGGTCACCTGCGTAGTGGCGGTGATGGCGGGCGGGTTGGCCAGGTTGACGGCGGCCGTTTGGGTGCAGCCATTAGCGTCGGTAATGGTTACAGAATAGTTGCCCGCCGGTAGGTTAGTGGGATTTTGTACGTTACTACCGTTGCTCCAGTTGAAGGAGTATGGGGTAGTTCCGCCGTTCACCGTCAGGTTGATGGAGCCGGTGGTACCGTTGTTGCAAATAGGCGCCGTGCCGGTGGCGGAAGCGGTAAGCTGAGGAGGCTGGGTCAGCGTAACGGAAAGGGTCTGCTGGCAGCCATTGGCGTCGGTCACCGTACCGTTGTAAGTTCCGGCTGGCAGGTTGGCCGGGTTGGCGCTGCTGCTGCCGTTGCTCCAGGAGTAGGTGTAGGGAGGCGTCCCCCCTCCTACCGTAGTGGTGATCGAGCCGTTGGCGTTGCCAAAACACAGCGGATTCGTACCGGTAGCGGAAGCCGTTAGTTGGGGCGGGTTGGTCAGGGTGACCGACACGGTTTGGGTGCAGCCATTGGCGTCGGTCACGGTGCCGTTGTATGTGCCGGCCTGAAGGCCTGTGGGATCCTGTATAGTGCTGCCGTTGCTCCAGTTGTAGGTATAGGGCGGCGTACCGCCGCCGGGGGTGAGGTTGATAGAGCCGTTGTTCCCGCCGTTGCAGCCAGGGTTGGTACCGGTGGCGGAGGCGGTAAGTTGGGGCGGGTTGGTCAGGGTAACCGAGGCTGTTTGGGTACAGCCATTGGCATCGGTCACCGTAACGTTATAGGTTCCGGCTGGCAATCCTGTCGGGTTTTGCGTGGTGCTGCCGTTGCTCCATATAAAAGAATAAGGGCTGGTCCCCCCTCCCACCGACAGGTTGATGGAGCCGGTGCTGGCGCCGTTACAACCCGGATTGGTACCCTGTGGCTGGGCGGTGACGTTGATGAGGGGAATGCTGACGGAGCCCGATACGGTACCGGGGCAGTTGCCCGTAGTTGTTGACACCGAAGTCAGTGCGACTGTCCCTGAGGCGTTAACAACCAGGGTGTAGGGATTCGAAGAGGTGGTAATGGGCGGTTGCGGGACGCCACCGATGGAATAGCCGAACTGCCAGGGTCCGGTTCCGGTAAAAGTGACGGTGAGTTCGACCGGGTCGTTATTGCCCTGTCCGCAGATCACTCCGCTGCCGCTGAGGGTAGCGGTTGGTGTGGGGATGACGTTGACGGTGATGCAGGAAGTAGTGGGGTTTTCATAGCAAAGGTTTTCGGTCCAGACGCAAAGCGTAGCGGGTCCGGGCGTATTACCCCAGGTGACGTTGACGTTGTTGTTGGTTCCGCTGATCGTACCTGCTGAAGAAGGCGACAAGGTCCAGTTGTAGATGGTAGCGCCGGTGACAGGCGGCAGGGAGTATGGCGCAGTAGAGCCCTGGCACACGTTGGTGGAGCCGGTTACCGGCCCCGGGTTGGCAGGAGGCACGCCGACGGTTGAGCCGGAAAGCACGTCGATTTCGTAATCGCAGACGTTGCCGCCGCAGCCATCCAGCACCACCCAGTATACCTGGCCGACGATAAAGTTGTTGGAGGTCAGGATAAAGGGATCTTCCGTGCACTCGCACTGCACATCCATGACCGGGCCACCGCAACCGAAGTAAATCGCGCCCTGAAGCCCCTGATTGGCCCCCGGGGAGCAATTTAAAGGCGTAACCTGGACGGTGATGGAAGTCGTTCCTGCGAAAAAGGCGAACCATTCGTCATTATTGAGCGTCCATGGCCATCCGCAGCCGGGAAAGGGCTGGGAGACGTTGTTGTTGTTGATCGTGGAGCAGTACCCATCGAGGTTTTCACAAAGAATGGGCGCCTGCGCACAGGTATTCCCGGGTTCCGGAAACCCGGGTGGCGGACATTGAGCGAATGCAAAAAGATGAAAAAGCAGCGACAAAAAAATGGAGAGGTAAATGCGTGTTCTCATAGGAATAATTTGGCGAAAAGTGCTTGACAAAATGATGAATAGGTCCTTTGGGCCAAATGGGCGTATAAAGTTAAAATTTGCCTATAACATAATAACAAAAAAGCAGGGGTTTGTGCGAAATCGCACAAACCCCTGCTTTCAATCAGGTAGAGAATGGTCCTAGTTTAAATTCGCCAGGCTTTCCTCCAGTATTTTGATCTTGGCATATCCATCGGCCATTTTCTGTTTTTCGCGCTCCACCACATCGGCCGGCGCGCCGCTGACGAAGCGTTCATTGCTGAGCTTTTTCTCCACAGAGGTCACGAAACCCCGGTAGTACTCCAGTTCCTTCCGGATTTTCTCCTTTTCGGCCTCCACATCGATCGTCATGGGCACTTCGAGGTAGTATTTTTCGGTACCTGAGAGAATGCCCAGGGTGTTGGGCGCCTCGCCTGCGGTGAAGCTCAACTCGGAGAGGAAGGCCATTTTGACAACCATTTCCTTCAAACCTGGCAGCTCGAACATCTTTCTGGCGCTGGGGCTGTCTTCCACCAACAAGCGTAGCGGGTCGCGGGCCTTGATGCCGTTGTTGTTGCGTATTTCCCTGATCTTGCCTATCAGGTCTTTTGCCTTTTCCACCATGGCGATCATATCTGCATCGAAGGGCCCCGCTTTGGGATAGGAACTGACCACGCAGTCGTCGCCGCTCTTCCTTTCGCGCAGCTGGTGCCAAAGCTCCTCGGTGATAAAGGGCATGAACGGGTGCAACACCGTCATCATGCGCTCGAAGAGCGACAGGGTTTCCTCTTTGGTGTCTGCATCTATGAGGCCTCCTTCGGGTTTGATCATCTCCAGGTACCAGGAGCAGAAGTCATCCCAGATAAAGGTGTACAGGTTCATGATCGCGTCGGAGAGGCGGTAGGTTTCGTAGTTGCTCTCCAGGGAGGCAAGCACCTGGTTGAACTTCTGCTCCATCCAGGCGATGGCCAGGTCGTGCATGGCGGCGTAAGACTGCTCCTCGTGCATGTCCCCTGTTTTCCAGCCTTTGACCAGGCGCAGGGCATTCCACATTTTATTGCAGAAATTGCGTCCCTGCTCGCACATCTTGCTTTCGTTGCGCACGGTTTTCGTCTCGGGATCGAAAGGCGCGTCGAAGATGATGTCGTTGCCGGCCGAGGCGCTCGACAGAAGGCCGAAGCGCACGCCATCGGCGCCGTAGTTGTCGATCAGGGCGAGCGAATCGGGCGAGTTGCCGAGCGACTTGCTCATCTTGCGGCGCTTGTTGTCGCGCACCATACCGGTGAAGTAGACGTCGTGGAAGGGCATGACGCCTTTTTCCTGCGCCAGCTTTTCACCAAGCAATTGCGGCCCCCATTCATAACCCGCCATGATCATGCGGGCCACCCAGAAAAACATGATGTCCCAGCCGGTGACCAGCACGTTGGTGGGATAATAATAACGGAGCTCTTCGGGGTTGTCGAAGCCGTCGAACACCGAAATGGGCCAGAGCCAGGAGGAGAACCAGGTGTCGACCACGTCTTCTTCCTGATGCAGGTCGGCCAGGGTCAGGGAGGCGTTGCCGGTTTTCTGGCGGGCCTGAGCCAGCGCTTCTTCGGCATTTTCCGCCACAAAGACTTCTTCGCCGTAGTACCAGGCCGGGATGCGCTGTCCCCACCACAGCTGCCGCGAGATACACCAGTCGCGGATGTTGTCTTCATGCAGCCAGCTTTGGAACATGTTGAAGAAATGCTCGGGGAAGAACCTCACCTCCCCGTTTTTCACCGCCTTGAGGGCGATATCGGCAAATTCTTTCATATCGAGGAACCACTGCAGCGTCAACCTCGGCTCCACGATGGAGTTGGTGCGCTCGGAGCGGCCCACTTTATTGCGGTAATCTTCAATCTTCACCAGATTGCCCTGTGCTTCCAGGTCGGCGATGGCGGCCTTTCGGGCTGTAAAACGGTCCTGGCCGATGTACAGCTGCGCCGCCTCGCTCATGGTGCCGTCGTCGTTGAGCACGTCGATCACCTCCAGGCCGTGGCGCTGCCCGATGTCGTAGTCGTTGGTGTCGTGCGCCGGGGTGATCTTCAGGGCGCCGGTGCCGAATTCGCGGTCTACATAGTCGTCGAAAATAATGGGAATGGAGCGGTTGATCAGGGGCACGAGCACGCGTTTGCCCTTGAGGTGGGCGTAGCGCTCGTCTTCGGGGTTCACGGCTATGGCGGTATCGCCCAGGATGGTTTCCGGACGCACCGTGGCGATGGTCACCCACTCGTCCTGCGTACCTTCCACTTTGTAGCGGACGTAATAAAGGCGGGAGTTTTCCTCCACGTAAATCACTTCCTCATTTGACAACACGGTGCGGGCTTCGGGATCCCAGTTGGTCATGCGCTTGCCGCGGTAGATCCGGCCTTTTTTGTACAGGTCGACAAACACCTTCAACACCGCGCGGGAAAGGCTGTCTTCCATGGTGAAGCGCGTGCGGTCCCAGTCGCAGGAAGCGCCCAGTTTTTTGAGCTGTTCCAGGATGATGCCGCCGTATTTCTCCTTCCATTCAAAAGCGTGGTTGAGGAACTCCTCGCGACCGATCTCCGACTTTTTCAGTCCCCGCTCGCGCAGTACCCCTACCACTTTGGCTTCGGTGGCGATGGAAGCGTGGTCGGTACCGGGCACCCAGCAGGCGTTCTTCCCATCCAGGCGCGCCTTGCGGATGAGGATATCCTGAATGGTGTTGTTGAGCATGTGCCCCATGTGCAGCACGCCCGTCACGTTAGGTGGCGGAATGACAATGGTAAAGGGCTCGCGCTCGTCGGGCACGGAGTGGAAGTATTTCTTGTCCATCCAGTGCTGGTACCATTTCTGTTCGATCTCCTGGGGAGAGTAGCGGGTGGAGAGGTCGGTCATATGACTTAGTGTTCAGTGTTCAGTTTTTAATTTTCAGTTGCTTTGTTGGTTTTCAATGCTCAGTTTTTAGTTTTCAGTTGCGTACCAACTGAAAATTAAAAACTGAAAACTAAAAACTCATCTCGATCTGGTTCTTCAACAAATCCTCCAGCGTTTCGCGTTCCCGGATGAGGTAGTCGTTTCCCTTGTAGAGGAAGACCTCGGCGGGGCGAAGGCGGGAGTTGTAGTTGGATGACATGGAAAAGCAATAGGCGCCGGCGTTGCGCAGGCAGAGGATATCGCCCTCCTGGATCTCCGGTATCTTGCGGTTGGCGCCGAAGGTATCGGTTTCGCAAATATAGCCAACAACGGTGTAAATGCGAGGCCTGCCCTGGGGGTTCGACACATTGATAATTTCGTGGTAGGCGTCGTAAAACATGGGGCGGATCAGGTGGTTGAGGCCCGAGTCGATGCCTGCGAAAAGCGTTGCGGGCGTGGTTTTGATCACGTTGGTCTTCACCAGGAAATACCCCGCTTCGCTGACCAGGAATTTCCCGGGTTCGAACAGCAGGTCGAGCGCTTCGCCGTATTCCTGGCAGAAAGCGTTGAAGCGGGCCGACAGGCGGGCGCCCAGCTCTTCGATATCGGTGGCGTTGCCGCCCTCGTAATAGGGCACTTTGAAACCGCTGCCGAAGTCGATGTACTTCAGGTCGTCGAAGTTCATGGCGGCGGTGAACAAGATTTCGGCTGCATTCAGAAAAATATCGGCGTCGAGGATGTCGGAGCCTGTGTGCATGTGCAGGCCTTCTACCACAATGCCCGTAGCCTCCACGATCTTGAGCAGGTGGGGCAGCTGGTGGATGGAGATGCCGAACTTGGAGTCGATATGTCCCACCGAGGTCTTTGTATGCCCCCCCGCCATGATATGCGGGTTGATGCGGACACACACCGGCGTGTCGGGGTGGTCGTGGGCGAAGAGCTCCAGCACCGACAGGTTGTCGATATTGATGTGCACGCCCAGTTTCACGGCTTCCTCGATCTCCTCCATCGACACGCAGTTGGGAGTATAGAGGATTTCGCCGGGCTGAAAGCCCGCCCTCAGGCCGAGCTGTACTTCCTGGATGGATACCGCGTCGAGCCCCGCGCCCAGGCTGCGGATGAACCGCATGACTGAAATATTGGTCAAGGCCTTACAGGCGTAGTGAATGCGCAGGCGCGGCACGGCGAAAGCGTCCGTCAGCCGTTTATACTGGCGCTCGATGGTTTCTCCTTCGTATACATATAAAGGCGCCCCGTATTTTTTGACGAGGTCGAGCGGGTTGACACCGTTGGAAAAGAGATAGTGATCAGCGTTTAACTTCATAATATGGTGAAGGGTGAAGGGTGAAGGGTGAAGGGTTGTTTCACTCTTCACCCTTCACCAATTAAAAGTGCAAAAATACCATATCAAGCGCCAAAACTCCTATCTTTTGCATCTAATTATCGGACAAAGAAAAACAAGCATACCCGGGTGACGGAACAAGAACTGATCCAAGGCTGCAAAAAACAGGATCCGCAGGCGCAGAAACAGCTGTATGACTTGTATGCGCCCATGTTCTTCGCATTGTGCAAGCGGTATGTCAAGACCAACGAAGACGCCGAAGACGTGCTGGTGGAAGGCTTTTTCAAGATCATGACCCGGATCGATCAGTATACGGGAGAAGGGAATTTCGAAGGGTGGATGCGAAGGGTCATGATCAACGAGGCGCTGATGTTCCTCAGAAAAGCCCAGACCCAGCCCTACACGGAGGAGATCGTGAACCTTGAACAGGCCGACAACCACACGATCGTCGACGAACTGGCGGCCAACGACATTCTGCGCCTGCTGGATCAGTTGCCCGAAGGCTACCGGACCATTTTCAACCTGTACGTCCTGGAGGGCCTCAAACACCGGGAGATCGCAGAACTGCTCGATATCAGCATCAACACATCGAAATCGCAGCTGATCCTGGCAAAAAAACGGATGCAGGAACTGATGCGCTTACAACTTTAGACCGACAATGAAAGACGACCAAAAACTTTTCGATTTGTTTCGCAATAACGAACATAAACTCCACGAATACCCCTCGGCCGATGCCTGGCTGAGGCTGGAGAAGAAGCTGGAAGCCCATCGCAGGCGCCGCCGCATTTCCCTTTTCCGCCCCATCGCCATGGCGGCGGGCGTAATGCTGGTCATCGGCATAGCTTTCGCGCTCGGCTGGGTGTCGCATAGCCTGACGCAGACGCAGGATTCGGGAATGGCCTCACTGAGCGACTTGCCTCCTTCGCAGGGGGCCGATCCCTACGCACAGGTCTTGTCGATCAAAAAGCAATACGACAGCGTGCAGGTGGAGGAAGGAAGCGGACCAAAGCGCTTCCGGGTCAACCAGGCGCCTGCAGCTGAGGACCATGCCTTCGGGTGGTTGGAGGGACTGTGGCAGGAGGGAAATGTATACCAGGAATGGACCCGCATCGATGCGCAAACCTTCCGGGGCGTTTCTTTTCAACTGTCAGGGCAACAGCGAACGCAGGTAAAAGAAATGGAACTCAGGCAGGAGAATGGGGTGTGGATCCTGAAGGAAGGCGGCACTTCAAGAACCGTCTCGCCAGAGGAATTCAGGGCTGGGTGGGATATGCAGAAGACGCACTCCCAGTAAAAATTTTCTCGACCTCTTAGGGCTGTTCTGGGAATTACTTCCCGATTTGGAAAAATGTAGTGTCGAAGTCCTCTTCGACACAAAGCGCCCGGGTGCAGAGAATTTTCAGCATACACCTTACATCCAGGGTAGGCTGAACATGTGT
>JBAQQB010000219.1:0-27230 GCA_049306275.1 Saprospiraceae bacterium
ACTATAAACGACTTATTGGTTCGTCAATTCAACCACTTTCAATGTATCATCATTGCGGGCGATCAGCAGGTGTTCTTTACCCGCGATGCGGATGCTGCGGATATTTTTCACCTGCCCTCCGATGGCCTCGCCTCCGGGTTGGCGGTATTCAAACTGCCCTTCCCCCTTGTTGATGAGCAGGGTACCGTAGTTGCTGTCATACCGGCCCATCATAATGTTGGCGTCGTAATAGTTGCCCATCAGCAGGAGGTCTGGCAGGCCGTCGGCGTTGGCGTCGAGGTGGATGGCCGCGTACCAGGGCGCCTGCTGGGCTTCAAAGCCGAGCGCCCTGGGTTCAAAGCGGCCTTTTCCGTCGTTGACCAGAAGGAAGGAGCGGAATTCTGTGACCTCGAAGTACTCGCCCAGCTTTTCCTTCGGAAAGATATCGCGGAAAGAAGCATTGGCGAAATCGTTTGCCCGGACGAATTTTTTCTTGATAAACGGGAGTTTGCTCTGCAGTTCTTGTTTGTTGTGAAATGGTATTTCTTTCCCTTTCACATAGTAGCTCAACACCTGCTCTTTGGTCCCGTTGTCGTCAAAATCGGCGTAGTACATGCTGAAAGGCTCCTCAGGAGAGGCTTTCATCCGGGTGTTGAGGCCCTGGTTACCGGCCAGGAGGTCGAGGTCGCCGTCCTGGTCGACATCTACCGGGTACACCAGATGCCACCACCCTTTCGGAGCGAAAAGGGTTTCGAGCTCAAAACGCCCGCCCTTGTTGATCAGGGCTTTCACGCCATCCCACTCCAGCGCCAGGACGATATCGGGGGCGCCGTCCTGGTCCAGGTCGGCCAGTGCGCTTCCCCTGACGAAGCCGAGCAGGCCCGCTTCGGGCAGGTAGCGGCTGCTCACATCGGTAAAACGCCCTGTGCCGTCATTTTCCAAACAATAGGACTGCGGTATTTCGCCGTAGGCCCAGGGCCTGGCCCTTGCCCCGATGAACAGGTCAGGGTGGCCGTCGCCCGTAAAATCAACTGCCTCCAGCGCGCCGGCGGTAATGGAAATGCCGGGGAAGGCGTCGGGCTTCCGGAGAAGGTTCCCTTTCCCGTCGTTCAGGTAAAGCAAGGGGCTGTTGAAGGGGCTGTTTTCCCTGAATTCATTGCCTCCCGTAGCGATGACCAGATCATTGGCGCCGTCGCCATTGAGGTCGATGATGGCTGCTTTTACATCCTCGTACGTGCTGTCGCTTCTCATCTCCTCGTTGAGTATCCGGCGGAAGGTTCCATCGGCCTGCTGGTAAAAGAGGCCGTTGAACTCCCTTTTTGCCGACCCTGCGAACACATCGTCCAGCCCGTCGCCGTTCAGGTCGCCAACGGCGAGGGCGGGGCCGTCTGATGAGGTGGAAAAGGGGATCAGCACCTCCCTGTCGAATTCGACGAAGATGTTTTCCTCATGGGTATACGCCAGCTTGTATTCGTTTTCTCTCGATACGAACTGGTACTCAAACCGCTTTCGCAAGCGGGCATAATCGAAAACCGGGAGATCCGGCTCCTTTTTTGCCTGCAATACATCCCCCCCGACATTCCGATAGGTGGAATAAGTGCGGTCGGGCCAGACGACCAGCACAGAGTCAACCACCGGACCGGTTTTGGTGATATGGACGGGACCGGTCATCGACGATTGGAAGCCACGGGTTGCGAAGTGCTCGGCGTATTGCACGCGGCCCTGTTGATAAGCCACCACTTTGGCGCCGTAGGCGAAGGGGTTTTTCCCATCGCCTTCGAGGTATATTTTCAGTGATTTCGAGCCGGGGTCTTTCGCCAGGTTCTCGTAGAGAAAAGCGGGGTCGTCGATGTTGTTGGTCAGGATATCCAGGTCGCCGTCGTTGTCGAGGTCGGCATATGCGGCGCTGTTGGAATAGCTGACCCTGTCGTTTTTCACCCTGGAACCGGCGTCCTGAAACTGCAGGGCCGGCGTGCCGAGGAAAAACTTGTTCAATATTTTGATCTCCGGAATGCGGTTGATCACCTCCATGTCCTTGTCCTCCAACTGGTCGAACTGTATCTTGTACTTGATGTCGTTGGTGGCCTCAAAATCGACGTAATCCATATCGTTCATCCGCTTGGGGATACCGTTGCTGATGAAGATATCGCGGACGCCGTCGAGGTCCATGTCGAAGATCAGGGGCGACCATGACCAGTCGGTGGCAAAAATGCCGGCATACCTGCCCAGCTCGCTGAAGGTATTGTTGCCGTTGTTGAGTTGCAGGCAGTTTTTGGCGTACTGGTTTCCGTAGCCGAAGTTGAGTTTGAACCTGAAAGTGCTGGGTTCCTCCTCCCCCAGCGACCGTTTCAGGATCACCGGGTCTTCCGGAAGCATGTCGAGGGAGATAATATCAGGCAGGCAGTCGTTGTTGAGGTCGGCTACGTCGACGCCCATGGTGAATTTGCTGGTGTGGCCGATCTGCGTGGTCAGTTCCTCCCGGAAGGCGCCGTCGCCCTGGTTGATGTACAGGTAGTCGTTTTCGTGAAAATCGTTGCCCACATAGATGTCGGGATAGCCGTCGAGGTTGAAATCGCCGAATGCCAGCCCCAGCCCGTACCCGATCACGGTGCTTTGGATGCCTGCTTCTGTGGTGACATCGGTGAACCGCGCTCCGTCGTTGCGGTAAAGCTTGTCGCCAGAAAGGGGGTGCACGGTGTTCCTGAAACTCTCACGGGTCCCAAACGTGCCGTTCTGGTGCACGCTGTGGTTCATCAGGTAGAGGTCGAGGTCGCCGTCAAGGTCGTAGTCGAAAAAGCCGGCATGGGTGCTGAAGCCCCTGAAGCCGATTCCGTATTCCTCCGCGGCTTCCTGGTATTGGGGCACGCCGCCGGGATCGATACCGGTGCAGATGAAGAGCATGTTGCGGCTTTCGAGCTCCCGGTACTGCCCCACCTGGCAGAGGTAAATATCCAGCAAGCCGTCGCCGTTAACGTCGGCCACGGCGGCCCCGGCCGACCAGCCATTCTCTCCTCCGTCTACGCTGGTTAGTTCGCTCACATCCCTGAACTTCAGTCCGCCCTGGTTGAGGTACATTTTTTCCTTGCCGAGGTTGGAGGTGAAATAGACGTCGGCCAGGCCGTCGTTGTTGAAATCGGCCACCGCGATGCCGCCCCCGTTGTAGTAGTATAGGTAGTTCAGAATGTTCAGGCCGGTCGATACCGGGAGGGTGTTGGCGAAATCGAGGCCGGTTTCCTCCTCGGTTTTCAATTCAAAAAGAAAATCTCCCGTCTTCTCCGGTTTACAGGAGAAGAAAAAGAATAGCAAAGCCAAACCGCTTATCAGTCCTGTTTTCACTGTCCTTTTTTGATGAGTACTGGTTGATCGTTGTTCCGCAAAAAGAGGTAATGTGTTGCTGCCCCTGCCCTGATGGCGGCGATATCCCTGATCTCACCGGTGATCCAGAGGTTGGCCCGGGCTTCGGGCACGAAGCGAAACTGCCCTTTTCCATCATTTTCCAACACCCCTCCAAAGCTGGCATCCATCATCGACAGCTGGGGCATGAGGTCGAAATCGTTGCCCCCGGTCAACAGGTCCAGGTCGCCGTCGCCGTCGTAGTCGGTTGGCAGAATGGCCTTGATGGAGGAGAGCTGCGCCTCCTCGGGCAGCGCTTCCATCCGGAATTTTCCTCCTCCCTCGTTCCAGGCGATGGCCGATAGCATGTAGTTGCAGGTTTTCTGGCCTGCTTTTTCCATCAAAGGCCCGGTGAACAGGTCCTGAATCGACTTGGTGGCGTATTCCGAGTGCTTGAGGGATGTTTTCTTGATCGAGGGGAGTTGGTCCTGCAAAGCTCTTTTCAGCAGTACCGGCATGTCCTTCCCGTCGACGGTGCGGGTCATGATCTTATCGATGGTATTGTTGCTGTCGAAATCGTTGATCCAGAGCTTCAGGGGCGATTCGGCGCTGGCATACAGGTAGCAGTTGGAGCCGTGGTTGCCCAGGATCAGGTCCTGATCGCCGTCGCCGTCGAGGTCGGCGGCTTCGATGGCATAATACCAGCCGTAGTAATCCGGCAGATTGGTTTTTTGCTCCGCAAAGCGGTTTCCGTCGAAGCTGAACACCCGCGGAGCATCCCAGTCTCCGGCCAGTATGAGTTCAGCTGCCTCATCGCCCATCACATCGGCAAACACGGCCGAAGTGACCATGAAGATTCCTTTGAAATGGTTGAACTGTTTCTCCGACACTTCGGTAAACCGGCCCTTGCCGTCATTTTGGTAGAGAAAATGCACGGGACTGAAAGCGTAGTGGCCGGGCACGGACCTGGAGAAGATAAACAGATCCTGATCGCCGTCGCCGTCGTAGTCGTGTGCCAGTATTTCCGAGGTATTCATGCCGATTTCCGGCGACAGGCCGTCGCTGGAACTGAAGTTCCCTTTCCCATCGTTGAGGTACAGGCGGTCGCGGAACATGGGGTCGTTGGGCGGATAGTGATTGCCGCCCGAACCCACCACGAGGTCTGCGTCCCCGTCGCCGTCGGCGTCGAAGAAGCGGCAGGCGGTGTCTTCAAAGTGGAGGTGTTTGGCGAGGGCGGGCTGTGGTTTTTCGACATAGCCATTGGCGGTTTGGAAGTAAACCCTCCCCGGCTGGCCTGCCGCGCCGCAGATGAAAACATCCTCCCTGCCGTCGCCGTCGACGTCGGCTACGCAGGCTTTGGGGCCTTCTTTCGACAGCATGCGGTAGATGCCGCGCTCGTTGTAATAGTCGACGTAGTCGTCTTCCACATGGGCGCCAAATCCTGCCGCGACCTGCTCAAACAGGGGGAGCGCTGGAGAAGGCTTTTGGTAAATGCCTTGCGCATCCGCCTGGGCGAGGCGCAGCAATTCGCCGGGAGCGGGCTGGCGCACCATGGTGGTCCGGTTATCGGGCCAGACAATCCGCACCGAATCTGCCTGCGTATCGGCGCCCAGACCGAAGACCAGGGTATTCTCCACCGATGACTGGAAGCCGCGGCTGGGGTTGACCTGCTGGTACTGGAGGCTGCCTCCGGCGTAGACATACGCCTTGGCGCCGATGGCCCCGGTGTTGGGCGCCTGGCCTTCCAGCTTGATTTTCAGGGTTTTGTTGGTGGTGTTGTTTTGATAAACGAGGCAGGGCTGGTTGACGTTGCTGACGACCAGGTCGAGGTCGCCGTCGTTGTCGAGGTCACCGTAGGCGGCGCCGTTGGAGAAGGTCTTCTGGTCGAGGCCCCATTTTTTGGAAGCATTTTCGAAGCGGTTGCCGGAGATATTGCGGAAAGCCAGGTTGACGAGGGGCTCGGAGGGCATCTTGTCGATGACGGTGTTCATATCTTCCTTTTTCCCCGTCAGCGCCATCTGCTGGATCACCTCGCTGGCGAAAAAGTCCATGAAGTCGAGATCGATCACGTCGTGGTAGATGCCGTTGCAGACAAAGAGGTCGGTGTACCGGTCGTGGTCGGCGTCGAACATCAGGGCGCCCCAGGACCAGTCGGAAGCGGCAACGCCCGCATGAAAGGCGATTTCCTTGAATTTTTTGCCCCGGTTGATTTGCAGGGTGTTGTGCATGAACTGGTTATAGAATCCGCTCTCCACCTTGAGCCTGCGCAGGTTGATGTCGTCGAAAGAGGAGGTGGTTTTCAGGCGGTATTCATCGCTGGGCATCATGTCGGTCACGAAGAGGTCGAGCAGCCCGTCGTTGTTGACGTCGCGCAGGTCGGCGCCCATGGAGGAGTGGGAGATGTGGCCGAAATAGTCTTCGAGCGACTCTTTAAAGGTACCGTTTCCCTGATTGAGGTATAAATAGTCTTTTTCGAAAAAGTCGTTGGAGATATAGAGGTCGTCATACCCGTCGTCGTTGATATCGCCCACGGTGACGCCCAGGCCGAAGCCGATCAGGCTCTGGTAGATGCCGGCTTCTTCCGACACATCGACGAATTTGCCATTGTCGTTGCGCAGGAATTTATCGCCGCCACCTTTGAGGAAATCCCTCACCGGCCAGTCCTTGGCCGGCAGGTCTCGTTTGTTGGAATAATTGAGGGTATTGGTGGGAATGAAGCTGTTGTTGAGGATGTATACGTCGAGGTCGCCGTCTTTGTCGTAGTCGAGGAAGGCGGCGTGGGTGGTGTAGCCGTTTTCGTCGAGGCCATACTCGGCGGCCTTTTCGGTGAAGGTCAGGTCTTTATTATTGATATACAGCTCGTTGTGCTGGTCCTGCCCTTTGATAAACCCGGCGTTGCAGACATAGATATCGAGGTAGCCATCGCCGTTGATATCGACCATGACCACGCCGGTGCTCCATTTGTTAGCGGAGCCTGCGCCTGCTGTGGCGGTGATATCCTCGAATTGCCAATCGCCCTTGTTGAGGAATAGTTTGTTTTCGCCCATGTTGGCGGTGAAGTAGATATCGGGGAGCCCGTCGTTATTGATATCGCCGATGGCAACGCCGCCGCCGTTGTAGAAATTCCTGTAGGAGAAGATGTTGAAGTCCTCGTCGTTGGTCACCTGATTGGTAAACCGGATGCCCGTCTGGTTTTCGGGCATAAGGGCGAAGAGGGTTTCCCAGGCGGGCTTTTTGCAAGCTGCCAGGGCCGCCAGAAGGAGGAGGGGGAGGAATTTCTTCATAGGTGAGCATTTGCCCTTGGGCGGCGGGCCCAAAGATGGGCTGAAGTTAAAAAAGGAGGGAGGATTTTGGCATCCTCCCTCCTGATTATTTGCCTAAAGACTACTCACCCCCGGCCCCTCTCTTCAAAGAGAGGGGAGCTTTTTGAGCTTGAAGTTCATACAACCCTGAAATGCGATGCTTTTGCAAAATACAGGGTAGATGAATGATTCCTTTGAGTGCCAAGAGCTCCCCTCTCTCGGGAGAGAGGGGCCGGGGGTGAGTGCGAAAAATTCTTAATACCCCGGATTCTGCTGCAGATTCGGGTTAGCGGAGAGCTCGATGGCGGGGATGGGGAACAGCAGGCGGGTCGGATCGCTTTGTCCCTTGTGCGACCAGGGTTCAAGGAATTTGCCAAAGCGGATCTGGTCCTGCCGGCGGTGTCCTTCCCACCAGAGTTCGTAGCCGCGTTCGTTGTAGATATCTTCCAGATCCACGTCGCCTCTGGGGGTGGCGTTTCGCTCTTCCCGAATCGAATTGACCAGGCTGGCAGGCGTATCGCCACCTGTGGCGGTTCCGCCGCGGGCGATGGCTTCTGCCTTCATGAGCAGCACATCGGCATATCGGAAGATAGCATAGTCGTTGTCAGAACGGTCGACGTTGACGAAGTCGGGGATGTACTTGATCCCGCGGATACCGGTTACCTCGAGGTTGTTGCCGGTTTCGAAGATATCAACTTCCTTGGTGAAGGCCAGGGGGTTGCCGCGACGGTCGTTGAGCGCCACACCGTCCTTGTCAAATTGCTGGCCGGCCAGGAAACCTGCATGGAGGCCCGACACAGGGGTCAGGTCGGCAGGTTCTGCGCTGAGCCGAACATCGTTGGGGTCGTCAAACTTGTCATAGAAATCGGCGATGGTGCAGAAGCCATTCCAGCCGCTGGGGTTCTGGTTGTAGTGCAGGGTCATGTGCCAGCGGGCGCGGATTTCGCCGCCCTGGATACCGCCGTCATTCTTGGAGGAGAAAATCAGCTCGGAAGAGACCTGGTCGTTGTTGGGACGGAAGTTGTCGTAGTAGTCCTCGTCGATGGCATAGTTGCCGGAGCTGATGATCGCGTCGCAATACTCGATCACCTTGTTCATGTCGGCGGCGGAGAAGGATGGGTTGGCGCGGTCGCCGGTCCAAACGCCTTTGTTGAGGTACATTTTGGCGAGCAGGGCGCGGGCTGCATCCTTGGAAGCTACCCAGGCATCCGTATTATCGGGAAGATTGGGCAGGATGGCTTCCAGTTCGGAGATGATGAAGTTGGTAGCGTCGGTGCTGTTCAACACAGTCGGGTCAGTCAGGGCGATATCGGAGCCCGCTTCGCGGAGGGGCACCTGGCCCCAGTGGTCTACAAAGATGTACATGTAGAAGGCGCGCAGGAAGCGGGCAGCCATCTCCTGTTCCTGACTGGGGTTGAAAGCCAGTACGTTGTTGGCCAGATAGAGGCCACGTCCCATGCTGTTGAACGAGTTGCGGATGAAGTTGTGTTCCGAATCCCAGGTGTGGTCGTGAAGGGTTCTCCACACGCCGTTGTCGTCCCAGTCGGTGCCGCGGGTGGGGCCCATGACCTCGTCGGAGCTGTGTTCCTGGAGGCTCCAGATATTGTCCTGCACCTGGAACTGCCACAGGGTGGTATAGGCATCGTTCAGCAGCGACTGCACATCGACGTTGCCTGCTTCGGGTACCAGGCCGTCGTTGATCTCCTCGGTGAGGTCGGTACAGGACCCCAGCAAGAGGGAGGCAGCAAGCAGGCTGGCAAGGGTGAAACTATTTATGTACTTCATTTCTGTTGAAATTTTTAGTTGTTTAGAATTTGATGCTCAGGGAAGCCAGGAAGGTCCTTGCGGTCGGGTACGGGGTGTATTCGATGCCGAACGACGGGATACCCTGGATTTCCTTGTTGGTGTTCACCACGGGGTCGAAGCCGGAATAGCCCGTGAAGAGCAGCAGGTTCTGACCGGTTACAGCCAGGCGGGCGCCCTTGAGGATACCGGGGAGGGTGGTGAAGGTATAGCCCAGGGTTACGTTCGACAGGCGGAGGTGGTCGCCATCTTCCAGGTAGCGGGTGGAGGCGGGGTAGGAGTTGTTGATGCTTTCTCCGTTGCCCACCAGGCCGGCGGTCACGTTCCGGCCGTTGGCGAGGTTACCTTTCACGAAAACGGCGTTGGCGGTGTTGTTGTAAACCTGGTAGCCGAAAGCCCCGCTGAGGTTGGCCAGCAGGTCGAAGTTACCGATCTTCAGGTCGGTACCGATACCGAGGAGGAAGTCGGGCAGCGGATCGCCTACGAACTGCTTGACGGAAGAAACGGTAGCGATGAGGGTGGTACCGCCTGTGAGGGGATCTTCGTACTCGGAAAGGCCTTCGGCGTTGACGCCAACCCAAACGGGCAGGTAGTAGGCAAACAGGGGCTGTCCGTCGGCAATGCGCTGGGAGAAGGCGCCGGTAAGGCCCTGGCCGTTGATGGCGCCCGTGTTAATGGCGGTACCGAAGCCGGATACCTCGTTGGTGAGGTAGGTACCGTTGAGGTTAAGCCCCCAACTCAGGCTGCGCTTCTCGACGAGGGAGAAGTTCAGCCCCAACTCAAGACCGGTATTGGTGATCGTACCGTCTACGTTGCGGTAAATACGGCTGTCCACGTTCGGGTTGGGCTGAGCCAGGGGTACGAACAGGATGAGGTCGTTGGTCTGCTTCTGGAAGTAGTCGATCGTACCGGAGATGCGGTAGTCGAGGATCGCGAAGTCGATACCGGCGTTCAGCTGGGTACTGGATTCCCAGCGCAGGTCCGGACTCGGATTGTTCCGCTGGGTCAGGTTGCCGTTGGAGTATTGGTAGTATTCCTGGGCGGCGCCGGCGGGAAACTCCTGGTTGCCGGTCACACCCCAGCCGAGGCGGAGGCGCAGGTTGTCGAAGGCTGCCGGTGCGAAGCCCTCGTTGTGGATGTTCCAGGCGGCGGCGAAGGACGGGAAGATACCGTACTTGTTGTTCTCACCGAATTTGCTGGAACCATCGGCGCGCACCGTGGCAGTGATCAGGTATTTCTCATTGATATTGAAGATACCACGTGCAAAGTAAGATTGAAGCTCAACATCCGGATCGTAGAAGGATTCAACCCGCTGGTTGGTATTGGTTGCCGATTGGAGAATGTCGGTATAGTCCCCTGGGAAATCCTTCGCCAGGTCGGTGACGATGATGCTGGTGCCGCGGTTGGTGTACCTGAGGTATTCATAACCACCCAGCAGGTTCACAGAGAAACCGGAGGTGATATTGGTCTGGTAGTTCAGGGTGTGGGTGATCTGGGTGCTTCCCAGTTGGTTGTTACCCACGCGGGCCTGTCCCCTGTTTCTGATGTTGTTGAAGTTCAGATTAGGGTTGGCGAAGAACCTTCTTTCCCCCCTGGCGTTGTCGACGCTCAGGTTGAATTTGTAATCCAGGCCTTTCACGAGCCGCAGGGTTGCGCCCAGGTTGCCCAGGATGCGGGTGATGGTCGTACGGTCGCGGATGTATTCGCTCATGGCCAGCGGGTTGCGGGCCTCGAGGATGTCCTGATCAAAGGTGCCGTCTTTCTTGACCATCAACTTGGTGGGGTTCCACTGCAACGCGGCGCCGATCAGCGATCCTTCAAAACCGGCATCGTCCGAGATGGGAGCGTCTTCCTGCTGCAGATTGGAGGCCGTGAGGCCGATATCAATGGTCAGGCGGTCGTTTTTCAGGGCCTTGAACGAAGATTTGAGGCTACCGTTGTACTTGGTCAGGCCGGAGTTTTGAATGATACCCGACTGATCGAAGAGGCTACCGGAAATGCGGTAGTTGTATTTGTCGCCGCCGCCGTTGATGCTCAGCGCGTGCGAGTTGGTGTAGCCCGTTTGAAGGATCTCGTCGAGCGCGTCCACGTTCTCCCCAAAGTCATTGTTGTCGGAAAGGCCTTCCGTCTGGAGGGCTGCGCGGTACTCATCGCCCGTCAGGTAATCGGGCCTTTTCAGGATGGAACTCACCCCCTGCTGGGTGCTGTACTCAATGGTGGGCTTGCCGCTCTGTCCTTTCTTGGTGGTAATGAGGACCACTCCGTTGGCGCCGCGGGAGCCATAGATAGCCGTAGCAGAGGCGTCCTTGAGCACTTCGATCGATGCGATTTCATTCGGATCGATAAATGCAAAGGGGTTGGAGCCCTGGGAACGGCCGAGGTCAGAAACGTCGCCGCCCGGCTCCACGCTCCGGTTATCCAGCTGGATACCGTCGATCACGATCAGCGGGTCGTTGCCCGAACGGATCGAAGAAGTACCGCGGATATTGATCTTGGTCGCCGCGCCCGGAGCGCCGCTGTTGCCCACGATCTGCACACCGGCAGTACGGCCTTCCAGCAATTGCTGGGGAGCTATGATGGCGCCCCTGTTAAAACTCTCCTCCCCTACCTTGGCGACAGAGCCCGTCAGGTCACCCTTTTTCACGGTACCGTAACCGATTACCACTACCTCGTCGAGCAAAGCGCCCACGGAAAGCGATACGTCAATCACGTTCGAAGCGCCTATCGTCACATCCTGGGAGCTGTACCCTGTATACGAAAACACCAGGACCTCAGAGCCCTGCGGAACCTGAAGGGAATAACTCCCGTCAAAATCCGTGATCGTACCGGTACTGGTACCTTTTACCAGGATATTGGCGCCGATAAGCGGCTCCTTGCTTTCCGCATCTGTTACCGTCCCGGTAATGGTCCTTTGCCCGAATGCCGTGATGCCCACAGACATCAGGACCAGCAGCAACAGATGGACTTTGGTCAAATTCAGTTTCATGCGATAGTTGGTTTAAAAAGTGAGCGTAAAACTTGCCTCAATTGTTAAATAAAGGTAAATAAGACACTAACTTATAAAAACCCTGCAATATTCTCTGAAAATTTCTTTATAATTTTTTAAAAAAACATAAAAATGGAATAAAATTCCGCCAATTTTGTCATTCGCAATAAATCAATCGAAGTGATTTTAAAATCTGTACTTCGGTAAAGCCAAAATTATTCATACTCGCTCTTTTCGACCTGGCGCAAGCGCTCCCCGGTGGGTTGCTTCAGCCAGTTGTACAAAGCTCCGGCAAAGAGCAGGGCTGCGAATACCGTTGCCAGCATGAAGCCATATAGCGCATTTTTCCCGAAAGCATCGCTCACCGCCGCCATGGCCAGCGGCCCCAAAGCGGCGCCGGCTGCCGTGAAGAACAGGATTATGCCCGCCACCGAGCCGTGCTGGTTTTTGGGAAAACAACTGATGCCCTTGGAGTTGATGGTGGGATAGATCACCGACATAAATATCCCCGTCAGCGGCAGGGCGATCACCCGGAGACCCGGACCGCCGAAGATGCTTGCCGCAAAACACAACAAAATAGCCAGGCTGAACACCGCCAGCACCGCAGTCCAGTCAAATCGCGACATCACCCATTCTCCCAGAAAACGTCCACCGGCGCGGAAGATGAAGAAAATGGTCAGGGCATACACCGCCCAAAACTGGAAACTGCCCTCATACCCTTCGATCAGGGTCGGCATCCACACGTAAATAGCCGCTTCGGTGGCTACGTAAAGAAAAGCCGCCACCGAAAACCCCAACGCATAAGGGTCTTTCAACATGCCAAAGGTGCGCTTCAGGTTGACGGGTTCCCCGGCCTGGTGCATCGTCTCGGGGTATTTGGCTGCCAGGGCCATTGCGATCAACACTACGCAGAGCGTGGCGGCGATGACGTAGAGCCATTTCCAGGCCATCCCCTGCTCCAGCAGGTAGGTAACGATAAACGGCCCCAGAATGGCCCCCACGCCAAAGAACCCCTCCACGTAATTCATGGTCGAAGTGTGCTCTTTGGTAGAGGCCGAAATATCGCCGATCAGCGCCAGGGCGCCTGTTTTGAATATGCCGATCGCCATGCCGGATATCATCAGCAGGCCCGCAAAGAAAGCGAAGGTATGCCCCACGATAAACAAAAACGAGCTCGCCACGAAAATGGAAAGTCCCAGAATGATCGTCTTCTTCCGCCCAAACCGGTCGGCCAAAAAGCCCAGGAACATGCCTGCCAGCGCAATGGCAACCATAGGGCCGTAATGCAAAAGACCTGCCGCAGTCATGCTCAGGTCGAATTGTTTCATCACTTCAGGAATGATCTTGCCCACCGCGTCGGTCGTCATGGCAAACATGAGGAACATCATGAAGGTGAGCCACTTGATGATGCGGATGTTTCGCTTCTCTGCCTGGTCCATTGGTTTTGGTTTTGTTTGGAATAAATGACGAAAATGAAAGATAAAAGTACATTCCTTTCTCTCAAAATTCTTTTTCCTCCCTTACTCCTTCCCCACGAAAAATGGCGTTTCCCAATACACCTCCTCGCCCTGCTCATCCCAGCCCCGCACGAGAAGCTGGTATTCCGATTCATGATCGGAGGTGTAAAATTCGATCTGCTCCGCATTCGTCCCCAATTTGACCTGAGGATTCCAGTAAAGCACCGTGCGGAAATCAGGAATCCGGCGCCCACCGGATCCGGGCGTTGCCGCGGAAAACACAAGGGGCGCTTCCCTCGTCTGATAATTCAAAAAAACTGTCGATGACGGAAAATTCAGCCCCGCAAAATCTGAGGTGCCGGTCGTGATCGAAATGAGGGAGGAAATACTGTGCGAGCCCAGCAGGTAGGGCTCGTTAATCACCTCGATCCGGGTGACGAGCGCCGGATTGACCTGCATCAGTGCGTCCAGGTCGAACACCGGCACATTGTCGATCAACACCAGTGGCGAAGGATCAAACCCGGTCTCCTCCCGGTCGAGCACCCACAACTGGAACCGGCGGTTTTTCTTCCTGACGCTCACATAGGGCACTATTTCTGAAAAGACGTCTTCCATAGCAGGCAGCGCAACATAGTCTTTCAACACTACGGAGGCGGCCGGACGGCCAAACCATTCGCCAACAGGCGCGGGCAACAGCGCGCTGTCGGTTTGTACCTGCAGGTATTTCCGCTCCATTTGGCTGTTGATGTACATTTCTTCAAATAGCTGCCGGAGCGTGGTGTCGGGCGCAAGCTCCACCACCGGAAAAGCCGCATAACGGTCTGAAAAGTCGGCGTGGATGCGCACCCTGGCGCCCAACTCCGCCGATACCGCAATTTTCTGCATCCCGGTGAGGTGGTTGAGCGGGAAAACGAAAACGCCGTTTTCATCCGTCTGGTACACGTGCAGTTGCTGTCCGCCGGCGCCGATGGCAGAGACATATACCCAGCCCCCTTTCACTGGCGTCCCGCTTGCGCTGTCTTCCAATACGCCCGACAAACTGACATCGCGGATATCAGGCAGCAAGGCCGGACTGATATCGCCATCCGGCATGGACTGGGGCAGGCCCGCGAAATGAAGTGGCCGGTTGCCCCGCACAGCCCCCTTCTTGACCACCTCCACCACCGCGTCGAGCGCCTTCGGACTGCTGATGGAAAATACGACTTTTTCACGGGGGGCGTAGTGGTCCTTCAGCCCCATTACTTCGAGTTCGCAGGCTTTCAGTTCCTTAGCCGGCCCCCGCCAGACCTGCATCGGATTGGGAAGCGGCGTGGCCGGATTGAGGATGGTCAGCGGAAGGGTGAAATAGTATTCCGGCGCAAAATTGCGCTGCCAGTTGGTGTAAGCCCTCAGTTGGTAGTTTTTCCCCGCCAATCCTTCAGGAATGCGGATGGCGCCGGCGGCCCTTCCGTTTTCAATGGGCAGCTTGGCCCTCGCAAAGGACGCTCTGCCGTCAACCAGCTCCACCAGCAGAATCCTGCTCAGGCCCGCATCAGCAGAACAGGAGGCGCTGAGCCAGATCATGTCGCCTGCAAAGTAAATATCGCGGTCGGCGAACAGGGATATCCGTTCCTGGGCAAGGGCTCCGAGGGGAAAAAGCACAGCGAAGATCAGTATCCGGCCCATATCAATCGATCCAAAATCCGGGTTTTTCAATAGTTGCTTTTTTTTGCCTGCAATCGGCACAGACCTGGTCTGGCACCCCCATGGGACCGCCGTCGGGCGACTGCCCCAGGTAAATGGGCCAGGTGGAGGGCCGCGTTCGGGAAAGGCCGAGCATTTCATAAATTTCCGGCTCGCCGATGGTACAAACACCAAAATGGAATTCAACGCCCGGCGGTCGCTCCACGAATAGCCGGCGCTCCGCATAACCGGCTGCCATGAAATACCCCAGCACCGCTTCCTCCGGATCGCCGACGTTGGAAATATTGCCCCTTATCTGAAAAGGCTGTGTGGTGTAGAGCGCGCCCAGCCCGGTGTTTTGCCGCTTGATATGGCTCCAGAACGCAAAAGCCTCCTTGCCGACTACATACTGTTCAACAAGCAGGCTGTATTTCAAAAAGAGTTTCCTTCCTTCGGTATCGACAAAATGAAGCGGATAACGGCGAACCTGCGGGGTTTCGAGTCTTTCCGCATCCAGAACAAAAATGTCTTTGACATCGCTGGTCTTATAGCAGGTAAACAGCGAATCGGGCTTCGGAAAAGGCAGGAGTTGCCCCGCATAGTAGTATGGGATCAGCAGGTCGGAGTTGAATTTGTAAGTTTCCGTCAACTTCCAAAGGAAATACTTGCTTTCCTGATGCTGCACCGAGGCGTCGAGGTAAAACTGGTACCCCCTTAGCGGGTAGGTGTATGCCGGGTCAGTCCGGCTGTCTACTTCCGCATAGACCGAGTCGATGGCCTCCGGCTGCGGGATTTCTTCATACGCTGACTCATATTCCCGGCCGTCGGGCAAAAGGATCGCGATCTTGTACTTTTTCCCCGCCTCTCCCTGTATGCCCCAGGCGCTTGTGGCGTAGGTACCGGGCTCTGTTTCCGTCAGCGTTTCGGCTGGCCCGTCCTGCTCCGACAATACGACCGTGGCGCCTTTTACCGGTAGCGGGAATGGGTGTTCTATGGCGGTGGTGGATGACAGTTTTACGAAATAAGGCCCCGGCGCGTTGGTAATCGTTCCCTCCACCACCAGCAATTGGTCGCTGCCTTCCAGCTCCGGCGTGAAAGGGTCGGCGCAGTGGAGGGGCAGCAGCAGGACGAGGACCAGGAAAGCGATGGCTTCATTCTTCATAGCTGCCGGTTTTGAATTGGTACGCAACAGAGAAAATGGGCGCGCCGAAAATAGAGAGTTTATATCCTTTGATGCTGTTGTTCTCATTGACAAAATAGACCGAATAGGCATTCCTCCTGCCCACCGCGTTGTACACGGAGAATATCCAGGTTCCATGAAAAGCCTTTCTGACCGACAAGTTGCCTTCCAGTTTGGCGGACAGGTCGATCCGCACATAATCCGGAATCCGGTACTGGTTGCGCTCCGAATAGTGGATAACATTGTAGCCGTCAAGAAAATACGCCCCCGCCGGGTAGGTGATGGGCCTGCCGGTGGAGTAGACGAAATTGAACGACACTTCAAACCGGCGGCTGAAGCGGTAGTTGGCCACCAGGTTGACGGAATGAGGCTTGTCGTAGTTGGAGGGATAGGGCTTCCCGAAATTGATCTGCTCGCCCGTGGCCGGTATATCGACGAGCACGCTGGTAGTGGAATAGGTATAGTTCACCCAGCCGTTGAGCGCTCCTTTCGGTTTTTTCAGCATGAATTCGACTCCCCAGGCATTGAGGTCACCCGGTAGCACGTCCCATTCTGGCGCCTCACTGACCAGCAGGTTGGCCCCCTCCCTGAATTCGACCTGGTTGGCCACTTTTTTGTAGTAGCCCTCAGCCGACCATTCGAGTTTTAAGCGCGGCAAGGCAGCGTAGAGCCCCAGCGAAAACTGGTCGCCTCTCATAGGTCCGATATGGGGGTCCACGAGTTTCCAGCGGTCTGAGGGCGCCAGGGCCACAGTGTTCGACAGCAGGAAGAGGTATTGGTGCATGCGGTTGTAGGAGGCTTTCAGGGAAAGTCCGTCGTGGATTTTCCACCTGGCCCCGGCGCGAAAATCCGGGTTGCGGTAGCTTGCGGCGGACTCAAAATCGCCATAGCTCAAGGTATCGGAGATGGTCTGTTCGTTTTTGGGCTGGCCGGTTTCGTAGGCGAATACCTGGGCAGGACCGAGGTAGCTGAAGAGGTTGTACCGCAGGCCGGCATTCAGTGTCAGCGCCGGGCTGACGAACCATTCAGCCTGGGCGAACAGGCCGGACTCCAGACCCTGCTCCTCGCCCAACTCCAGGGGTTGAACCTGGCTGTTTTCGCCAAAGGGCCGAAGAGAGCCCTTGCTCACCCGGTAGAGACTGGCGCCTAGACCGGCAACAGCGGTGAAACGGGTGGCGGGCCGGAGTGTAAAAGAAGCGTTCAGGGCATTGTGCTCCAGGCTGTTGCGCTGCCGGTAGGCCGCAAATTCGAGCTGCTCGTCCTCATTGACCGAGCGGTAGGAAGCGTGCACGAGGTCGACGTCCAGGCTGTGTTTGTTGTTGAAAAACCGCCTCCAGTTGAGGGAAGCGCCCCTGTTTTCGTAGAAATAATTAAAACTGCCAGCCAGCCTGGTATCGTCGGTGCTGAAATACCCCAACAGTTTGAGCTGATTTTTTTCATCCAGGTCTACCGTCACATTTGCCAGCATATCCGCAAAGCTGGCGCTGCTGTTTTTGATGTTTTCGTCGCGAACCAGCTTGAGCACCCAATCGGAGTAGGTGGAGCGCAGGCTGAGCAGGAAGCTGGCCTTGTCTTTCACGATAGGCCCTTCGGCCTGTATCTTCCCGGTGATCGGGCTGATGCCGCCGCGCAAGGCAAATTTTTTGCGGTTGCCGGTTTTGGACTGCACCTCGAAGATAGACGAAAGCCTGCCCCCGTACTGAGCCGGGATATTGCTTTTCAGCAGGGAAAACTCGCGTATGGCGTCTGAGTTGAACACCGAGAAGAAGCCCAGGAAGTGGGAGGTGTTGTAAATGGGGATATTGTCGATGAAAAACATGTTTTGGTCTGCGGGACTGCCCCGCACGTTGAACCCCGCGGCGCCTTCGCCCACGCTCTGCACGCCTGGCAGCAGCTGCGCCACCTTGAGCACATCTCCTTCCCCCAGCACCATGGGGATGGAGCGCACATCCCTAACAGCCAGGTTTTCGAAGCCCATTTGCGAACCCGACACATTGTTGTAGCGGTCGGAGCTGACCACCACGCTGCTGAGCACAAAGGATTTGGATACCAGGGCCAGGTCGAGCGTTCCAGACGACAGAACCACCAATTCAAATCGCTTTGCCTCGTGGTTCAGGCTGCTCACCTCCACCGTATAGCGCCCCTTTTTGAGTGGTATGGTGAAAAAGCCCGACTCATCCGTCGCCGTGCCCGCACCGGTCTGTACGACGAAAAAGGTCGCCCCGATCACCGGCGTCTCGCCGCCCGCATCGGTGATATGACCGCTGATAGCAGAAGTGCGTTCCCTGGCGCCGGCTTTTTCATTGCCCACCGTGACCGTGTTGCTCACCAACTCACTGGAGGTTTCCAGGAAAGAGCCGGCGGCAGGAGGGCTTTCCTTTTCGATGGCTGCTTCCCCGGCGAAAAAGTCCGGCCTGAGGCTCGTTTGCACCGGTTCTCCCTTTTCAAAAAACAGGTTGCCGCGCCGGTCGGCCGAAACAACGATGTCCGTCCCTTCGAGGTAATCGTCCAGTACATCCAGCAACAGGGCGTCGCCCTTGCGAAAGGTCACCGGAGCGCTTTGCGCGAACCACTCTTCCTCGTAATAAAACCGGAGCGGGTGCTCCGTTTCCGCCTTTTTTACAAAATCACCCCACAGGAGCTTGTCGTAGGCAGCGGCAGAAAGCAGGGGATTGTGCTGGGCAAAGACGCCGGCCGGAACAAGCAATGCCGCGAAAAGAAGAGGCATGACCCCCGACAGGCTTTTTTGTAGAGCGCTACAACTCATTGCAATATGCAGCTATTTGTTTCAGCTGCCCGGTGGTGGCTTTCCTGAAATTGATATTTTGCTTGCGGAGGAACTTTTTCACCTCCTTGCGATGGGCTGGGAACATATCCAGCCACTGTTTTTTGCGGGCGACTTCTTGAAAAACGCCATCGCGCAAAAGGAGGAGCCTGACAGGATAGGTGATGTACTCGCCATATGGCTTCCACTGGTTGAATTCTGCCTTGAATTTTTTCTGATGCCGCGCCAGGAGGACAAAGCGGCCCTCGTACAACTTTTCCAGATAGACCGCCCCGCCGGGCAAGGCCTGCAGGGTGCGGACATGCACAAAGACGCGGCGGTCCAGCATGAAAGAATCTGCGAGCAGATCATTCAACGCCAAATACCTGATCCAGGGCATGGATGCGGAGACGTCGAGCAACAACCGATCGCCTTCGGCATCGTAATTGATCCTCAACCCTTCGAAACGCTCTCCTTTCACAAACACCACCCCGCCGGAAAAAGCCTGATCCGGAAAAAAGGGATACCCCGCGGCCCTTGGATGCGAAGGCAGGTACTGCGTACCGTTGACCAGCAGGTCGTTGAGGCCGTACAGCGAGTCGGCCAGACTCCGCACGGAGCTGAGGGGGGATTCCTGGCAACAGGCAGTAACGACGCCCCAGCAGAGTGAAAAAAGTATGGCGGTTAGTCTCATGAAGCCTAAAACTAAGACTTTTTGGGAATGATTCTTCCCCTATTTTGCCGGTTTGGCCGACATGTAATACACCAACTCCCCTCCGCCGGCAATTTCTTCATGCCTGATAAAATGCCGGTCCAGGCGCTTCCCGTTCAGGGTGATTCGCTGCACGTAGGCATTTTCCGGACTTTGATTGCGGGCCGATACCCTGAATACATTCCCGTTTTCAAGGGCTATCTCTGCCGACACCACCAGCGGGCTTCCGAAGACGTACTCGTCGCTACCGGGCGCCACAGGATAGAAGCCCAGCGCATTGAAGATATACCAGGCGCTCATCTGCCCAAAATCGTCGTTGCCCCCCAGGCCGTTGGGGGCAGGCCGGTACATCTTCGGCGGGATCATCCGGGCCACCTCCTGCGTGCGCCAGGGCCGGTCTGTCCAATGGTAAAGAAACGGCGCCTGATGCGAAGGCTCATTGCCATGCACGTAATTGCCGATGAGGCCCTCGCGGGTCACGTCTTCCGTTTTTTCGAAATACAGATCGGGCAGATGCATGGAAAACAGGGAGTCGAGGTATCGCCCGAAGGCTTCTTTTCCCCCGATCAGCTTCCCCAGTTCTTCCGGTTGGTGCGGCACGTAGAGGCTGTAATTCCAGGCATTTCCTTCGATGAAACCCTGCCCGTGGGTATCCAGCGGGTCGAAATCCGGCAAAAAATTGCCCTGGCTGTCGCGCGGGCGCATGAAGCCGCACGATGGGTCGAACAGGTTCCTGTAATTGTCCGCCCGGGCCATGAATTCTTCATACACCTCCATCTTTCCCAGGCCTTTGGCCAACTGCGCGATGCACCAGTCGTCATAGGCAAACTCCAGGGTCTTCGAGGCTGAATTGCCGCTTTTATCCTCCGGCACATAGCCCAGGCGGATATAATCCGGCAGGGCGTCGAAGCGCGTGTTGCGGGCCGTTTGCACGCAGGCCTCCAGCGCGTGTTCCGCGTCGAAGCCGCGGATGCCCTTGGCATAAGCATCGGCGATCACCGACACGGCGTGGTAGCCGATCATGCACCAGTTTTCGTTGGCATAGTGCGACCATACGGGCAGCATCCGGTGCGCGCTTTGGTCGTAATGCGCAAGCATGGATCTGATCATGTCGCTGTTGCGCGAGGGCTGGACGATGGTGAAGAGCGGATGCAGGGCGCGGTAGGTGTCCCACAGGGAAAAGGAAGTGTAGTTGGTAAAACCGTCAGCCTGATGTATGTTTTGATCCAGGCCCCGGTAGCGGCCATCCACATCCATGTAGACGGTGGGACCGAGAAATGCGTGGTAGAGCGCGGTGTAAAAATTCACCTTCTCCGCTTCATCCATCATTTCCACGCGCACCTTGCCCAATTCGCGGTTCCATTGTTCCTGCCCTTCCCGTTTCACCCGGTCGAAATCCCAGTGCGGAATTTCGGCCCTCATGTTCAGCAGGGCGCTCTCGGCGCTGACGGATGAAAGGCCTACCTTAACCATGATCTGCTCACCTTCAGCGGTATCGAATCCAACATACCCGCGGACCTCGCGGGCGGCGATTTCGGGGAAGTTGTTGTTCTGGTCAAAGCGCCGCCAGAATCCCCTGTACTGCTCCTGTTTCGCCTGTTTGAATCCATATGTTTTAAAAGGTTTTGAAAAAGCGATGGCGAAATAGACCGTCCGCGTGCGAGCCCAGCCGGTGGTGGTGCGGTAGCCGGTGATCAGGGTATCGCTTTCCACCCGCAGGAAGGTCCAGACATTCTTCCCCTCGTAATTGTAAATGCCGTGGGTCATATCGAGCACCAGGTGCGCACTGCCGGAAGCGGGAAAAGTATAGCGGTGCATGCCTGCCCGGGTGGAAGTGGTCAGCTCGGCCAGCACGCCGGGATCGTCGAGCAACACCCGGTAGTAATTGGGTTCCGCCGATTCGTTTTTCTTCGAAAAACGGGAGCGGTAGCCGCTATCGGGATCTTGTGCGGTACCTGGATTGAGCAGCACCTCCCCCACCCCCGGCATGAGCAGGATATCGCCCAGGTCCGAATGCCCCGTGCCGCTGAAATGGGTATGGCTGAACCCGACGATCGTGGGGTCGGTGTATTGATACCCGGCGCAATAGGCGTACACTTCCGGGATGTATTTCCCCGCGGCGTCGAACATCGGAATGGTATCCGTATCGGGGCTGAGCTGCACCGAGCCGAAAGGCACGGTCGCGCCCGGGTAGGTATGCCCCATGCGCTGGGTGCCGATGAAGGGGTTTACGTAATGAATCAGATTTTGGGCGTTGGCTTCCAAAAATGCCGTTAAAAAGAAAAGGGATAGGAAAAATGACTGTGGCATAAGGTTAATGATTTAAATCATTGTAATTCAATGTGACTTTGCATTATTTTTTCCCCATCTAAAACCCACCATTATGAAACCTCAAACCTGGATCAAAACCATCGGCATCCTCTGCATCATTTTCGGGGCTAACGGCGTTTTTCGGTTTCTCTCCTCTTTTGGGATGATGCAATTTGATGATTTTTTCAAAATTTCCAGCAGTACTGTTCAGTGGATCAGGGTCTTGCTCTACTTCGGGTGCTTCGTTAGCGTCTTCTACCTCGCCGCAGGCATAATCTACCTGAAAAAATGGCGGTATGCGCAGGCCATCATCGCCTCGGCGCTCATTGTGAGTATGCTGTATTCAGCCCTTCCGAAATTGCTGCTCGACAGCGACACCTTCCAGCATATCGCCTACGGGCATGGGATCAATTACATCAGCGCGGGCATCGACCTGGTCTTGCTGGCCGGGGTGCTGCTTTTGAGCCGGGTTTATCATGATTCGCCGAAGGAAGCGTTTCAGGCTGCCGTATCCAGGCGTAGTTGGAGAATACCTGCCTCCATGCTCATGGCTGTCCTTTGTTTCCTCCTGGGCGGATTGTTTTTAATGGTGGCCGTGCAATTCATTTCCACGATCCCGATCAAAACCTACGTTTACCCATTGATATTTGGTTCTCAGTTTCTTCTCGCCGGCGCGATAGCAGGATTCACCTGGCCCGAGCACGGCTGGAAGACGGGACTTTGGCTGGGAGGCGGCGCCTTTCTTTTCTATCCCCTGGGCTTTTTACTCGAATTCGTCTTCGAAGGCTGGGATTCTACTGCAGATCTCATCAGGGATGAAGGGCTGATGGTTCTCGGCTTTTTCCTGATGATCCTGCTGATCTCCTGCCTGGGCTGCTTCCTGGGCGCCTGGTGGAAAAGCCGCCGTATACAAAAAGAGGAAAAGTTGTCTGAGCTTCTGTAACTCTCCCTCCAAATCCAAAGTGGTTATCATTCGTTGCCCAGCGCTGCCGACTCACCCCCAACCCCCTCTCTCGCCAGGTGAGGTTTACCCATAAGTTGGAACAAGCCCCAGGTTTCCGACCCACCCCCGCCCCCTCCCTTTCAAAGGGAGGGGAGCGTTATATGCTGAAAATCAATGCAATGGCACAAAATCTTATAAGGGCTTATTTGTATGATAACGCATTTTCTCAAGCTCAAAAAGCTCCCCTCCCTGATTGAGGGAGGGGCCGGGGGTGGGTCGTAAGCATCGAGCATTCCTTGATTTTCAGCATTTTGCACTGTTGAACCGAAGTTCTTTCCAGCCTCCCGATATTTATGGGCAAACCTCACCTCTCGCCAGAGCGGGGGTGAGTCGGCGGCGCCGGGCTTGCAGCGACTATTTGGTTTGACCCAAATAAATTTTGCCCTCCCATCGCTATTAAAAACGAAAAACCACCGCACTCAACGCATAATAAACCGCCATCAGGGCCGAAAAGACGGCGCTGGCGAAAAAACGCCAAGGCAGCCGGACTACGTTCTGCACCACGTAATTGCCCAACAGGGAAAGGGGGATGTTCGCCAAAAAGGAATAACCGGCCACGGCCAAAAGGCCCCACCCCACTTCTTCCATTTGTCCCGAAAACAGGTAGATGAAAAACAGGTGACGGGCGATCCACAAGGGATTGAAATACAGCATGGCCAAAGCTGTCCGGGATAAAGCGGTAGTTTGCCGACGGTCGATCCATTGGAAATAATGGGGTATTTCCAGGGCGTACACCAGAGCGCCAACCAGGGAAATGCCCAGCATCCGGGTCCAGAGGAAATCACCCAGGATGAGCGCCGCCACGGTGTCGCCCGCGGTGTAGATGACCGCCCCGCGGATTACGTTGGCCCGGGTGTACAGTTTTTTCATTCGCGATCGGGATAAAGGGCCAGCAGGACTTTTTCCGGGGTTAGCGGCGCTGTGAAAGTCAGCTCCATCTCCGGGCGAAACGCCCACATCGCCTGTTGAATCGCGAAATAGGCCCCGATGCCGTAGAGGAAGGGCGGTTCTCCAATGGCCTTGGAGCGCAGTATGCCCAGCCGGGGGCCAAGAGCGCCCAAGGGCTTGAAGTCGATCCGCCCTGGCGCGGCGCGCAAATCCGGTGGTTTGTAGGTCGAAAGCGTATCGGAGAGCAGGCGCCCCTCGCTGTTGTACGCGACCTCCTCCGATGTCATCCACCCTATTCCCTGCACCAGGCCGCCCTCCAGCTGGCCCCGGTCGATATCCGGGAGGAGGCTTTCCCCGAAATCGTGCACGATCTGCACCTCGCCGATCTCATAGACGCCGCGCAGGCAATCAACCGTGGCTGTTACGATGGCCGTTCCGAAGACGTAATATGCGAAAGGATGGCCTTTTTCGACAGATTTATCGAAATGGATGACCGGGGTGGCATAATGCCCCTTGGCGCTGAGGTGCACCCTGCGCCGGAAGGCCTCCGCGACCAGCTGTTCCCAGCCTGGATCGGCGAGCCCGGCCTGGGCCGCCACCTCGCGGAGGCGCGCGTTGAGTTGGGCGCAGGCATCCTCCACCGCCTTGCCGTTCAGATCGGCGCCCGAACTGGCAGCTGTGGGCGAAGTATTGGCAACGGTTTTGGTATAAGTCGGCTCCACCCGGATGCGGTCCGGCCCGATGCCCAGGCTCCGGGCCGCCACTTGTATGAGCTTGGCGTTGACGCCCTGCCCCATCTCCACGGCCCCGGTGCTCAGGCCCACGCTGCCGTCCTGGTAGATGTGCACCAGGGCGCCGGCCTGGTTCATCTGGGTATTGGTAAAAGAAATGCCGAAGCAGATGGGCATCATCGCCAGGCCTTTTTTCTGAAAAGCATGCGCCTTGTTGAAAGCCCGGATGGCGCGCTCCCGCCCTGCGAAGTCGTATTCCCGCCTGACCTTTCTCCAGCAAGCGCGGGCGCGGGCCTGCCTGACTCGCTGCCCATAGGGGGTCTCATCGCCTTCGCGCAGGAGGTTGCGCGACTGTATCCGGTGGGCGGGAACGCCCAGTTTCCAGGCCGCGTGGGCGATAGCCGATTCCATGACGAACAGAGCCTGCGGCGCCCCGAAGCCCCGGAAGGCGGTGAAGGGCGGCAGGTTCGTCCGGCAACTGAATGCGGTGGCTTTTACGTGGGGAATGAAGTAGGTATGGGTCGCATGAAAAAGGGTGCGCTCCATAATGGCCGGCGACAGATCGGCCGAAGCGCCTCCGTTTTGGAGGAAGGTGACCTCGTAGGCCAATATCTGCAGTGAGGCTGAAAGACCAATTTTGTAAAAAGAGCGGTAGGGATGCCGTTTGCCGGTCATCCGCATATCGTCGTGGCGGCTCAGCACCAGCTTGACAGGCTGTCCCAGGCGCCAGGCGGCCAGTCCGGCAAGGCAGGCCCAGGCCGTCGCCTGATCCTCTTTCCCTCCAAATCCGCCGCCCAGCCGCCCCGTCTCCACCTGAACCTGGTGCATGGGCAGCCCCAATACCCTGGCGATGGTTTTCTGCACCAGCGTAGGCGCCTGGGTGGAGGAATACACCTGCAGCCCTCCGTTCTCTACCGGACGGGCATAGGCGCCCTGGGTTTCCAGGTAGACGTGCTCCTGGGCGCCGGTTTCCGCGACGCCTTCCACCACGCAGGCGCAATCAGCCCAGGCAGCGTCCGTATCGCCCAGTTTGAATGTGCGGGGCGGGAATAAAAATGATTCTTTCTTCCAGGCCTCTTCCACGTCGGTCAGCGCCGGCAGGGCCTCACAATCCATGCGGACCAGGCGGGCGGCCTGCCGGGCCGTGTATGGATCGCGGGCAACGATCAGCAACACGGGCTGGCCCCGGTAATGAACCGTGTCGTCCGCCAGCAAGGGCTCATCCGGAATGATACCCCCGATCTGGTTTTGCCCGGGGATGTCGGCATGGGAAAAAATGGCGACCACTCCCGGCAAGGCAGCTGCGGCCTCCCGGTCGATGTTCCGGATGCGGCCGTGGGCCACGGGCGCCCCCACCACCTGCGCGTGCAAGACGCCTTTGACCTCCGGAATATCGTCGAGGAAAACCGACCGGCCGGTAACGTGTGCTATGGCATCAGGGTTTCTCATACTGCTTGATGGTGTGTTCACTGATAATGCCGGGGAAAAAGGACATAAAATGGGCGAAGATCAATTGCCGCAAGAGAAGGCGCTTGTATGCCGCGCTGCCCCGGATGTCGGAAATGGGCGCTATTTCCTGTTGGGCGATGGCTTGTGCACCGTCCAGCGTGGCTTCGTCCGGAACCTTGCCCGTCAAAAACCGGGAGGTCTCCTTCAGGAACAACGGAACCGGGCTCACCCCGCCCGCGGAAAGCCGGGCCGTCGCGATCTTTCCCCCCTCCAAAACCAGGAAGGCCGCGCTGTTGACGCTGGCTATATCCAGGTGTTGGCGTTTGCACACTTTCTCAAAATGGAAAAAATGTGCCGTCGGCGGACGGGGAAAACGAAGGGCGGCGATGCGTTCCCCCGCTTTCATATCTAGCTGCTTGTATCCCTTGAAAAATGCGGAAAGTGAAAGCCTGCGTTCGCCTTCCGGACCTTTCAACACAATGTCCGCGCCGAGCGCCAGGAAGAATATGGCCAAGTCGGCAATGGGAGAGGCATTGGCCAGGTTGCCGCCCAGGGTGCCCATGTTGCGGATGGGGGTAGAGGCGATGAGCCGGCCATATTCGGGCAAATGAGGGAAACAAGCCCTCAGCGCTTCATGCTCGATGATCTCGGTAGAAGTCGCTCCTGCTCCGATCACAAAATCCCCCCCTTCGAGCCGGATTTCATTCCAGGCAGGATCAATAGGCAGGAGACGCGGCGCCCGGGCCATGATCTCATCCGGCGCCTGCACCATGCGGTCGGTGCCACCTGCGAGGAGGGGGCCGTCGCCCGTTTCCTGAGGAGGTATTGCGGCCAGCCGCTCCTCCATCCCGGCAAACCAACCGGGGATGTATCGCTGCCGGATCAGCCAGGAAACGGGGCGGTCCTCCGGGAGCAGGGGTAAGTTGGCAGCCAGGCTGGCAGCCACTGCTTTCAGCGACTGGTACCCGGTGCAGCGGCAGAGGTTGCCGTCGAGGGCTTCCACTGCCCTTTCCGGCGTTGCCGGGCGCTGGCTCAGGCAGAAGGCAGTCAGGGACATGACGATGCCGGGGGTGCAAAATCCGCACTGGGTAGCGGCATGGTCGCAGATCGCCTGTTGGACAGGGCTGAGCCCTTCGCCTGCCAGCGCTTCGACCGTGACGATATGGCGGCCGTGCGCCCTGCCCAGGGTAGCCAGACAGGCCGTGATGGCCTGGTATTCCACTTTCCCGTTGAGGAGGCGGCCTTCCAGGACCACGCAGGCCCCGCAATCGCCCTCCCGGCATCCCACCTTCGTGCCTGCCAAGCCTTCCTCCCGCCGGATAAAATCCACCAGGGGCATCCCTTTGGGCAGGGAACTTAGAATGTGCCGGTCGTTGAGCCAGAATTCCGTCATAGAGCCGGGGGCGCCTTTTTCCCAAATATAGCATAAAAAACATTCCTTTTATGCCTTCCGGCCGCTCTTCCCAAATGATTAAAATCATTGCGTGCTGCGGTGACATTACCTATTTTTTTATCACCAAAGGGGATTGTTCTGGAAAAAAATTCCAGGTTTGAAGCGGCCCTGATGTAGTGTCGAAGTCCTCTTCGACACATGTTCAGCCTTCCCTGGATGTAAGGTATATGCTGAAAATTCTCCGCACCCGGGCGCTTTGTGTCGAAGAGGACTTCGAC
>JBAQQB010000220.1:0-13964 GCA_049306275.1 Saprospiraceae bacterium
CTATTTGTACACTGGAAAGAAGGCTTTACGCCAAAAGTAACTTGAATGAGAAGAGCCGTGTGAGCCGAGAGGTTCACGCACGGTTCTGTGAGAGGCTGGGGGTGAAATTCCCCTGGCCTACTCGACCTTAAAAATACGCCCCCACCGCAAACGCAAACTGCTCCACAAAAATCCGCTTGAAAGCGCTGATGTTGTTTTGCTCGTAAAAGATCAGCATGGCTTTCTTATAGTCGATCGAATCCACGGTGCGGAAGGAGATGGGGCAGTAGCGATGGTAGATCAGGATAGCGTTGCTGATGATTCGCGCCGTGCGCTTGTTGCCGTCGGCGAATGGCTGGATGTAGGAGATCAGCGCCAGGGCGAGCGGGGCTTTCTCAAAGACGTTGGGGCGCTGGTTGATCAGCGCGCACATGTTCTCCAGGGCTTCCACGATCTGGTATTCGTTGTCGGGCGGACGGTAGTTCGTCCCGGTGATGCCTACCCTGCGGTGGCGGATGTTGCGGGCCACGTTCAGGTCTTTGACCAGCATGCTGTGGATGTCCTCTATGCGGGCCACCGACAGCGGGTGGATATAGCCGGGCTGCTCCAGGATGAAATCCAGCGCCTCCTTGTGGTTCAGCAGCATGGTGGCTTCGTCGCGGGTCTTGCCGGCTGCGGTTTCCTTTTCTCTCAACAGGCGCTCGGTTTCCAGCAGGGAATACGTGTTGCCTTCTATTTGGGAAGATTTCCAGCTCAGGTCGATGGCCAGGCGTTCGAACTCCCGCTTGTATTCCCCGGCCGATAAGCCAGCAGTGTTTTTTTCAAATATGCGCTGAAGTTCGTCCAGCGTCGCTAGTTCTTCTTCCGTGAAAAGGGCAACCGCAGGCAAAGTATGCGGTATCAGCTCGTGGTTGAACGTGTCCACGATCTCCCGCTCGTCGATCTCTTTTTGAAAATAGCGCTCCACATCGACCGGCATGAGCAACTGGCTCGCCGCGCTGATCCTGTACCGGGTGCCTTTTCCCCTGCCGCTCGCTTCGATCAGCCTGTCCGCCAGCATGGATTGCAACACCCTTTTCACCGTTGCATAACTGGCCTCCGTGCCAATTCCCCCAAATATCTCCCCCGAAGAACAACCTTCGTTTCGCCGGATAAAATCCAGCATTACCTCCTGCAGCCTGGCTGTAGACTTTGCCATTTCAGCTCATTTATGGCTCAAATCGCCCGGTTAAAAGCTTAAAATTAAGCAAATTTGAGCTTTATTTTAAAAATATTGAGCTTTAAATGAGGCCTCAGCTTACTTTTAATACAGAAAGTGTAATCGGCTGGTTGTTGGGTTGTTGGGGTAACGGAATGGCAACACGCTTTGGTAAAGAAAAGCAGGAAAATGCCTAATCTATTTCCTCGCCTTTCTTCTCCTGGTATCTCTCTGATATCCTGTTCTCCCCCGCCAGCAGCAAAGCCGGCTCGCCGGAGGATCGCACTTCTTCATGCTGCCCGTTCCACCACTCCTTGTTGGCGTCCAGTTCAAGGTGGATGATCTTGTGGATGGTGATGTCGTTGAAGCCGCCTTCGTAGCCCGCTACGACGACGCGGGTGTCGGGCGGGTATTGGGAGAGGAGGGTGGTGAGTTGTTGGATAGTCATTTCAACGCTTTTTCTTTCGTTCTGTTAAAATCGGCCGCGGTTTGGGTTCCGGCGCCGCCGGGTTATCCAGGCGCATGATGAGGCGGTAGTGCGACCATGTCAATTCGCTACTCAGTGTGTAGCTTTTTTGATTTTCGGAAAAAACGATGTAAAACTGCCTGAAATTCTTTAGGTTAGAAATGGAAAGTCCTTTCCCGAATTCCTCGCTCAGGCTTTTGGACAGTTCCCGGATCAGGAAGGCGCCATAGTCGGCGCGTTCTTTACCTTGTTGTTCTTCCTCCACGATCCGCTTGCCGATTCGCCAATACGTTTCGACCATGACGAAATTGACGGCGGCGTAGGCTCGCTGCCTTGCCTGCCGCAGCATTTCGCGGATTTCGTTGAGGAATGCGGGGTTCAGTCCGCCGGTGTCATAGGCGGGCGGATCCTCGCGGAAAAGCCGGATTATTGGGTTGGCTTCGTGGATGGGGTAGGGGTTTGGAAAATGGGTCATATCCTGAATGGTTTTTTGAGGGGGCCGTTCAGGTGCGAAGGTAGGGGTTTTCTGCTGCGTTTGCAATATTTTGTTTCACATAAAACAAAAATATTTGACTTGTGGGGTGGTTGTCTGAACTGTGATTTGTGGCATCTTATCTAAAAATTGATTAAATTTGAGAAAATTTCTCAAAAATAGTCAATATGTTACTTGAGTTTTCAGTTGGCAATTTCCTTTCCTTCAAGGATCGGGTCACGATCAGCATGGAGGCTGCCGGTATCTCTGAATTCCCGGAGAATACCTTCCGGGCGGAGCGCTACAAACTGCTGAAAACAGCCGTGGTCTACGGCGCCAACGCCAGCGGAAAGTCCAACCTGATGCGGGCCATGTCGACGATGCGGTACCTGGTGCGCAGTTCGGCCCAACGCAGCTCGGCCGATGGGTTTGAAGTGACGCCCTTTTTGTTGAGCACGGAGACGGAAAAACAGCCCTGCTTTTTCGAAGTGCTGTTCCTGCTAGGGAGCGTCCGCTACCGGTACGGGTTCGAAGTCCTGGGCAAGGAAGTCCGGTCAGAATGGCTGTTTCAGGCAAAAGCCCAGGTGGAGAATTGCCTGTTCATTCGCGAAGGGGAGCTTATTGAAGTCGGGAAAAAGTTTCCGGAAGGGGAAAATCTGGAGGAAAAGACGCGGGCCAACGCCCTGTTCCTGTCGGTGGCCGATCAGTTCAACGGCCCCCTGGCGAAACGGATCATGGCCTGGTTCGCGAATTGGAACACCATTTCGGGTTCGATCCACGAGGAATACAGGACGATCACCCGCGATCTGTTCAGGGAAGGCGCAAAGCGGGAAGCATTGCTGGAGTTCATCCGGGAGTTGGACCTGGGCTTCCGTCATCTGGAAATCCGGGAGGAGGAAAATGAAGTGGATGTCTACCGGAAATACCCCGGGATGGTCTCTTTCGTCAAGGAACCACAGGCAATTTATGGTTCCAAAGAGGATCGGGTGAATTTCAACACCCGGCACGATGTGTTCGATCCGGAGGGGAAAAAGGCAGGAGAGCAGGTGTTTGATATGAAATCCCAGGAATCAGCAGGTACCAATAAGCTCTTTGACCTGCTGGGGCCCATTTTTTATACACTCCAAAAAGGCAGTGTCCTGGTGGTGGACGAACTGGACTCCAAACTACACCCGCTCCTTACCAAAACGCTGCTCGGGCTTTTCCACTCCCGGGAGAGCAACCGCCTCAACGCCCAGCTTGTCTTCGCCACCCACGATACCAACCTGCTTTCCTACGGCGATTTCCGCAGAGACCAGGTCTATTTCGTTGAAAAAGACCGGAGCGGCGCCACCGACCTCTACTCCCTCCTGGAGTACAAAGAAGACGGGCAAACGGTCCGTAAAGATCGCTCCTTTGAAAAAGACTATATCCAGGGACGCTATGGCGCGATCCCCTATTTTGGCGACTTTTCCAAATTCATGGACAGATGGGAAAAAGAGGTCGTGTCCCCAGGTATGTAAAGGAGAAACGAAAGCGAGTACGATCAGGTTATAGCACTTTGTTTTTTTGTCTGAATCCGAATTCACAGAATTTCAGAATTTTCAGAGTTATGGCAGGTCTTTGGGCTGACCAATTCTGAAAATTCTCCCATTCTGCAAATTCGGATTCTACACCTCACCTCCGAATACAGAAAGTGTAAACAACTGGTTGTTAGGTTGTTGGGTGGGTAGGGCAACGAGAGGGCAACAGGGATTTGGAAATAAAATCAAGACCGGGCGAATGCCAGCAAGAGGCCAATGTCGCCCGCATCTGCGGCTTTTAGTGCCTGGAGGTAGGTTGTCCGGGCATCGCTTTTTTTGACCAGATCGGCTGCGCCCCAGGAGAATACCGGCTGTTTGAAGATCTTTTCGATGATGATATCGGCCATCAGACGGCTATGCCGGCCGTTTCCGTTGGGGAAACAGTGGATGCTGACGATGCGGTGTTTGAACCGTACAGCAATCTCGTCAGGAGGAAAGGTTTGATGTGCTGTCCAATAGATGGTATCGTCGAGCAAAGTTCTGAGGGCAACGGGAATCTGCCATTTGTCGATGCCTATGTTCTTATCTGTCTTCCGAAAATCACCTGCCCATGCCCACACGTTTCCATACATGCGCTTGTGTACATTGCGCACGAAGGCTTCGGTGAGGATCGTTTCTGCCTTGAAATTCCGTACGAGCAACCACTGTATGGCTTCTTCGATGTTTTGCTGTTCAAATTCGTCAAGTTCGCCACGTGTGGCGATTGCAGGAATGAGGAGCCCATCCTTTTCCTCCTCATCGAGGGGCGTTTGTCCGTAAATGTATCCAAAGTCTAATTCCATAGCATCTTCAGCATTTCGGATTTGAGGACATTGGCTCTTTCTTCGATGGCCTTTTTGATGCGCTCGGGCGAGTTCTCCTGGTCCTCTAGTTTCATGGTCTGGGAAGTGCGCAGGACGATCTGAGTAGCCAGTTCCCTGGCTTTCCGGTCGATGAGCGCGTCGAGGGAGCCGTCTTTGGGCACGAATCCATACACCAGCTGCATATCCAGGGCATTAGCCGCTTCCCGGAGCGCCTTGAGGGTGATGGAACCTTCTTTCTCCCTGTTTTCGATGGCCTGCGCCGCTTGTTTGGTCAGCGAGAGTTTATTGCCTAATTGCTCCAGGGTCATGCCCAGCGCGGTGCGCACTGCCTTGATCCATCCGGTAGGAGGGGGCGCCACTTTTTGCAAGGAGGCGAAAGCCAGCATTTTAGCGTTAAGCTGCTGGATCAGGAGGGCTTGTTTGGTCATTTTGTCAAAGTATAAGTATACAATTATTTTCAAAAGTACAAATATGGTTTGACAATTGTTTTGATTTGGTCAAATTTTACTTTGACTTTTTCTTTCTCAATTGCTCCGCATCGACCGCTCGACCTTCGAAGAGCCCGGCAGATTGAAAGAAATCATAGGCATCTTCCCCGGCTTTTTCTTCAGATACCTGCACGACCTGAAACTCCAGAAAGTCCAGCTGTGCCAGCAAATCGAGGAGGAGGCTTCGTTTGCTTGGGTCTTTTAGTGTAATGATGATCTGTTCCATGAAAAAAGTATTACCGGGTTATTGATTCACCTGGCTTTTGGTTGTTGGCTGATCAATGACTTGTATTTGTCTGCGATAAGTATCGAAATGTGATACTTAACGCAAACAAATACCACAAAAACTCAGCCTTCCTTCTCCTCCTGCTTCCCCAAATACTCCGCCGAGATCCTGTTCTCTCCCGCCAGCAGCAAAGCCGGTTCGCCGGAGGATTGCACTTCTTCATGCTGCCCGTTCCACCATTCCTTGTTGGCATCCAGTTCAAGTTGGATGATCTTTTGGATGGTGATGTCGTTGAAGCCGCCTTCGTAGCCCGCTACGACGACGCGGGTGTCGGGCGGGTATTGGGAGAGGAGGGCGGTGAGTTCTTTGATGGTCATGATTTTCGTATTAACCCGGATTATCAAAATTGTTTATTTGGCTTTTTAGCCAAGTGTTTTCTGCCCGGAGTTTTCTATTGGTAATAACTATTTGTTGAATGCGGTTGACGGTTTTATCCAATCGGGCCACCACGGCATTTATTTGGGTCTTCAACAAACCAATTGTTTCGGGTTCCTTCGGGATGTTGAAGGATACAAGTTCTTCCAGATCCATTTTGGCGTACCACCGCTTCAGAAACTGCCTTTCCTCTTCGGTCAGAATTTCACCCCTGCTGGCCCGGTCGTGCAGGCTCTTTCCCTTTTCATCTTCGGTCATTGCAAATGGGTTTAGATTCAATAACCCATTTTCATGGGTTTTCATTCCCTTTCTTTTCCTATTTTTACCCTACAAACCTCTTACCACGCATGCCTGAGCCCTCGAAAGGTATAGGAGCAGCTGAAGCCGGGATGGAAATGACGGGTGGTGTCAACTACCTGTTGGCTATCGCTATTGATGCATATAAGCACCTGCCTTTTTTGTACAACTGCAAAAAAGACGCGGAAACCTTCATCGGGCTGCTGGTGAAAAACTACCAGTTTGAAGAGGCGAACGTGGTGCGGGTCTTCGACGAGGCCGCCACCTTGAAAGGCATACATGCGGCTTTCCGGGATCTGGTCGGAAAAGTCACCCCCAAGGACAATCTGGTCGTCTATTTCTCCGGACACGGCGAGTACGACTCGCTGATCAATGAGGGCTACTGGATACCCATCGAGGCCCATCAGGGCAGTCTGGACGAATACTTCTCCAACGACACGGTGCGCCGCTACCTCAGCTCCATCAACAGCCACCACACCTTCCTCATCGCCGATTCCTGCTTCTCAGGCGCTTTGTTTGAAGAAGGCACGGGAAAGTCGGGCGGTTCGCGTTCAGAACGGGACCCTTCCCGCTGGGGCTTGACCGCCGGCCGCAAGGAGATCGTATCGGATGGCAAGCCGGGTATGCACAGCCCTTTTGCGGATGCCCTGCTGGACCGCCTGCGCAAGAACCAGGGCTCGCTGGGCGTGCAAAAGCTCTGTGCCGAGGTATTGGAGCAGGTGGAGGCCAATGCCTTCCAGACGCCCATCGGAGAGCCCTTGCGGGTGCAGGGGCATAGGAATGGGCAGTTTTATTTTCATCCAAAGCGGGATGAAGGCAGCGCCTGGCAGGCGGCCTTGGCCACCAGTAGCGTGCAGGCGCTTTTGGACTTTATGGCGGAATTTCCGAATAGTGAACCGGTGAAGTCGGGTGAAATCTACCAGCACATTGCCGGGTTGGAAGAAGAACAGCTTTGGCGGGAAGCTACGCGGTCCAAAATGGTGAGCGGCTACTTTGACTACCTGAACCAGACACGCCTGGGCAAATACCGCACGGAGGCCAATGAAGCTATCGCGGGTTTTCGCCGGAAGGATGAAGAAGCCCGGCGCCGGGAGCAGGAAAAAAGGGAAACGGAAATCCGAGAAGCCCAGCGACGCAAGGACGAAGAAGCCCGGCGACGTATGGAAGCGGAAGAAAGCAAACGTAAAGCAGCCGAGGAAAAAGCCCGAAAGGAAGCAGAGCGGCAGCGAAAGAAGGAGGAAAAGCGGCCTGTTGTACCGTTTGACTGGAACCGTCTCAAACTGCCCCTGGCTGTTGTGGCAGCCACGATCGTGATCGCAATCGTGATTTGGCAGGTGGCTAAACCCTCCAAACAACCCGCAGCCTGGGATTGCGCCCAGCACTATGACCAATGCCAGGACCAGGGCGGCTACTACATGGTGCGGAAAGGCCCGCTTTGGGGCTTTGCGGATGAAAAGGGAAATGAGTTCATAAAGCCCCGTTTTCAGGTAGTCACCCCCTTCGATTCCAGCGGCCTGGCTTTGGTGAAGGAGAATGCTAAATACGGCTGGATCGATCGGGAGGGTAGGACGAAAATCGCCTTCGAATACGATGAAGCCAAAATGTTTGCTGGCGGAAAAGCGGAAGTGAAAAAAGGGGCCGAGGTTTTCTTCATAGACGCCTTTGGCGGCAGGCTGGCGGAGGAAAAAGAGGCGATTGTACAGGCGGAGCCTGAAAAGCCGAAAGAGGAACCAAAGAAAAGTACCCCGCCTCCGGCCGCCAAACCTGCTTCATTCTCTCCTCCTGAAATGGTCACTGTAAAAGGCGGTACCTTTACCATGGGCTGTACGGATGAGCAGGGGAGTGATTGTTATGATTGGGAAAAACCGGCGCATCAGGTGACCGTAGGTGATTTCCAGATCGGGAAATACGAAGTGACCCAGGCGCAGTGGAAAGCTATTATGGGTAGCAATCCAAGTAGTTTCAAAAACTGCGATCAATGTCCGGTGGAGAATGTCTCCTGGAACGACATACAGGAATTCATCAAAAAGCTAAACCAGAGAACCGGAGGCAACTACCGCCTGCCCACCGAAGCGGAATGGGAATATGCTGCCCGTGGCGGACAAAAAAGCAATAAAACCAAATTTGCCGGCAGTCAAAACCTGGGCGCGGTGGGTTGGTATGGTGACAATTCAGGCAATAAAACACACCCGGTGGGCGGAAAATCGCCCAATGAACTGGGTATTTACGACATGAGCGGGAATGTTTGGGAGTGGTGCGCGGATTGGTATGGGGATTATTCTTCCGATGCGCAGACCAATCCGGCTGGGCCCGTTAAGGGCTCTTACCGCGTGGGCCGCGGCGGCAGCTGGGTCGGCTACCCGCTGCTCTGCCGCGTGTCTGGCCGCTACAGCCTCGCCCCGGCGCTCCGCAACGACGGTATCGGCTTCCGCCTCGCTCGTTCCCCCCAGTAGGGAGGCGTTCATTCCGGTCTTTTCCTATGAGCGAGCGAGCCCCCGGAGCGGCGCAAGCAAGGAGGGGAGGGACGACCCGACAGCGCCGCGCGGAGGAGGGGGCGAGCGGTTTTTTTGTCTGAATCCGGATTTTCAGGATTTCAGGATTTCCAGAATTTTTAAAGTGCTTTCAGCTGACTAATCCTGAAAATTCTCCAATCCTGAAAATCCTGATTCAGATGAATCGTTAGCGTAAAGCCAGGTCCTTGCGCCAGGCGCACTTGTCTGAACTGTGATTTTTGTGATTTTTTTTGAATGCTTTGATTCGGGAGATGCGCTGATCTTGCGCTATGCACCTACCAAACAAGTCTGATCGCTCTCCTTTTGACCATCCACCTGAACATGGCAAATGTCACGATGGCATCGAGGGCAATGCCTGATGCGAACGTAAGGACGATCAGGTTTAAGGACGGTTGATAGAACCCCATGCTGTAAAGGATAAATAGCCCGCCATAGAAAACGACATTGATCAGAATGGACTGGAAGAGCATATACTGGGTCTTGCCAATCCCGTAAAAGACGCTGTCGATGACGTGGTTGAAGGCGAAGAGGACGTAGAAACCCAGGGAAATCAGGGCAATGTTGAAGACCTTCCCATATTCCTCAACATTCATGACATACCGGATGAACGGTTGCCAAAGGGGAATGCTGGCGACCCAGGCGGTTGCAATGATTCCGGCCAGGAGAAAATAGCCGGTCATTTTTTCGGATATGGCTTTTTCGTGGTATACCCCGCAATCTCTTTTCACCAGCTGTCCCAATTGAAGGATGGGGAGAAGCAGCCATCCCCAGATGAAACTGTTTGCCACCCAAAACGAGCCTTGTTCTTCGACGATGTTCACCATTCGAAGCACCATCACCAGAAAGGCGAGATTCCGGATGAAACTCTCCAGGCCGGAATAACCGCCAACAACAAGCCATTCCTTCATCCATCCCAGCCTGATGTGGGTAATTGGGAACAGGCGATATCCTTCCTTGCTCAAGGAGAAAACCAGAAAGGCGGTTAAAAGCAGGTTGACTGCCAGATTGCCGATGGCAATACCGTTTACGCCAAGGTTGAGGGAGACCGGTAATGAGGAGATCAATAACGTATCTGAAACGATCGTGGCTGACATTTGTATCCATAATGTCCTCAGCAGATACCTTTCCTGTTTCAGGATAATGAAGATCAGGATCAGGTATTGTACCACGAGGCCAAAGGTGGCGGCAAGGGTTTCCAGCCTGATATAAGTGCTGGTGGCCGCGATCAGGAGTTCCTTCTGCTCCATGAAAAGAAGCAAGGGTTTGATGAAAAGAAAAAGCAATATCGAAAGGGAGGAATAGATTAGAAAAATGACCACCAGGCCGGATCGGATCTTGATTTCCAATTCCTTGCGGTTGCCAAGCGATTTTCCCATCAGAAAGAAAACCGGCAAAAGGATACCTTCCTGCAAGACCTCGTACAGGATGTTGACCCAAGCGATCTGGCTGGCGATGTTGAACCCCCATTCTGCCGGCAGGTCGCCCAGGAAGTAAATCCTTACGGTCTTGTAGACGGTGGGCAGAAAGCCGAAAAGAAGCAGTACTCCAAAGAGCTTGAAGTCGATTTGGCTCAATGCCCGGAGCGCTCGGTCTTGCATGGTAGTTTTCCTTTTAGTTACCCTCTGCTATATGCCGGTTTGCTTCGATTTTATGGCCTGCAAATAGCCATTTTTCCTTCATATTGGGAAGGGGAAGAGCATTCCGGGGTATTTGTTATATTTGCTACCTTAGAGAAAAGTTTTTAGCAATGCTCGATCATCTGAAATCCATTTTGCCACGTGTCCAACAATACAGTAAGCATCTGAATGATACGGCTGGTTTTGCTGATATTCCCTGGACTTTTTTTGATGCTGAAGGAGAGAAGGTCACTTATATCTTTCGCCGGAACCAGGATCTATTGGTTTCGAAAAAAGGAGATGTCCTTACGGGGAAATGGGAGTACCTGCCGATCATGCAGTCATTACTGATTGAATATGATGGAAAGAAAAGCTTGTATAACCAAGGTTTCTTGGACAAGGCAGTGATGATATTGAGGAAAGATAGTACGGATGAGTTATTCCCTATGATAAACCCGGCACAGGTACATAATTCAGATCTGGTAGGTTATCTTGAATCGGTGTATAATTCGGCCAAACCAGTAATTGATACGAATGCTTCCACCCCTGAAGCAGAGAAGGTTAAGTCGGTCAAGATGACCCTGAAAAATGGTGAAATTGTTGTCATTTCTTCTGAAAAAGGAGTAACTGCCTCATTTATTGGATGTGAGATTCGAAAGGAAATTACTGGTGAAATATTGCCGGATGGATGGTATGAAAATAGGGAAGCTCTTGCCTACAAAGTAAAATCCGGAATGATAGAAGACATGAAGGATGTTTGGTTAATTAGATTGATTTGGTTAGTATTATTAGTAATTGTCCTGGTCTTTATTTCTATTCTTATTTATTCAAATTACGTGTAGACCCTATGGGGATAAGATTTCTCGCTCGCTTAATCTCCCCTTACCGATTCCCCCTCGGCCGCTTCCCATTCTTTTTGGCATACTCTTCGATATGCTGGTCTTCCAGCTCCCGGGCTTTCTTTCTGCCTTGAATACCCGTGATCACCCAACCCGTTCCCAAAGTGTCTCCTCCCACCCTTCCGGGTTGGAAAATGTTTCGTACATCGTTGTGGGGAAATAATCAAACTCCTCGCCTGTCTTCTTCCTGAAGGCTTTGCCGGCAAGGGAGAGCAGCGCTTCGAAGGTCAGGTCCTTTGGCATTTGCGTGGGGTCTGCCAGCACTTTTTCGTAGAAGTCCCTGCCATTGGCTACTACGCATGCACGGGCATACAGGAAGTTGTCTGACGAGAAAGGCCTGCCGGGGTGATAGGCGTCTTCGCCTGTATTTTCTGCGTAAATCCTTTTGTCGAGTTGGTAGAGCTTTTTTGCCAGGATATCCTGAAAGAGGTAAATCGCTGCGGGTTCAAGGTTGCTCAGGTATGCAACGGCCGGAGCGAGCACCGCATCGTCATCCTCATCTTCATGCGACCAGTCCAGCATAGCGATGACTTTCCAGAAATCCTCCTCCCCAAAAGCCGGTATCGCATCCAGATTTACCACCTGTATATCCAGGCGCACATGGCCCGGATACTTCTTCTTGAGATCGTCGATGAATTGGGCATTCACCTTCGAAAGCGGCACACTGATTCTGGTCGTCATCGGCATGGCAGTTTGGTATGCAGGATAACAAATTTACGATAAAAATCATTCCCTTCAAGCGGCATCGAAGATGCCCCTCTTCCCAAATATTAAAAATTTCCCTATTTTCATCCCAGAAATGCCTGAATATGCCTTCCCTAAACGAGCTGAAAGCTACCCTCAAGGATATGCTGGCCGAAGACGGCCTCGGCCCCGCCCTGCAACGCCTCAAAGCGGCCCTGCCGCCCGACAGCCGCGCCTACAACGACGTGGTGCTGCTGGAAACCGACCTCAAGGAGGCCAACCGCAAGATGCTGCGCGGCTCTATCGGACAGGCGGAGCTGGACGTGAAATACAACAGCCTGCGCGAGCGCTTCATGGAACTGCTCGACAGCCTCGACGAGCGCGACCTCGAAGCGGCGCAGAGCGGCAAAAAATCCAAACAGGGCAGCCTGCTGTACCAGATTCCCGGACAGATGGCGGTGGAGAAGGAGACCCGCTGCCGCGTGCGCATCGCCTACGACGAAGATACCCTCCTGGAAAATATCGAACTGACCCGCGATACCCGCATCAAAGACGTGCGCATCGCCGAGGTGATGGAGGTCGAGCTCATCGACCCGGCCGAAACGCCCGCTTTCTCCATCCGCACCTTCAACCGCCAGGAGCAGTTTGTCGAAAAGGACGAATACACCGAGTGGATCTTCTTCGTCAAACCCCTGCGCGAAGGACAGTTCCCCCTATTGCTGCGCGTGTCGGTGATCGAAAAGGTGGGCGACAAGGAGCGCGTGCGCGACATCGTGCTCGAAGAAACCGTCGTCATCGTCGCCGACCCGGTAGACGAAGCCGCTGCCACGGAGTTCAAACCTTCGGGCTACGTGGTTGGGGAGGCCGCGGCAGCAAAGAAAAAGAAACCCGCTTCCCGCAAGCCCCTCCAGACCACTGCCCTCGCCCTGGCCGCCCTGATCGCCTTCTCCGGCATCACCTACGCCGCCGTGCCGCCCCTGCGCCTGGAGGTCGACTGGCTATACACCTCCCTCCGCGACACCCGCGAAGCCTATCAGGATTTTGCGGAGAAATACGAGGGGAAACCCAAAGCCAAAAAGGCGCTGGAGAAGGTGGAGGAGATCGATTGGACCGAAGCCGTGCAGGACTCCTCGGTCACCCAAATCGAGCTATTCCTTGAACAGCACCCCGAGAGCCGCTTCGCGCAAGAGGCGGCTGCCCTGCTGGAGTCGCTCCGCTCCCGTGAAGAAGTAACTGCTCCGGAAGCGGAGGAGAAAACCCAGGTTCCGGCCCCTTCCGAAAAGCCTGTAACAGAAAAACAGCCTATTGAAACCTCGAAAGTGGCGCCTGCTCCCAAGCCCAAGGTGGAAACGCCTCCTCCCCCCGTTGTTAAACCTGCGACAGAGCCTGATCCCTCTATTGTCGCTCCCGACAAAATGGTCTTCGTACAAGGCGGTACCTTCTGGATGGGCTGCACGGACGAGCAGGGGAGTGATTGCGTGATTGATGAAATGCCAAAACACCAGGTTACGCTCAAAGGCTTTTGGATCGGCAAATATGAGGTGACCCAGGCGGAATGGCGGGCGGTGATGGGAGAAAATCCAAGTGACAATGAGGGCTGCGACCAATGCCCCGTGGAAAATGTATCGTGGAACGATGTACAGAAATTCATCAAAGAGCTTAACCGGCAGACCGGCAAAAACTATCGCCTGCCCACCGAGGCGGAGTGGGAGTATGCGGCGAGGGGAGGACAGAAAAGCGCGAAAACCAAATATGCCGGCAGTAATACGATTGGTGATGTGGCGTGGTATGATGGCAATGCAGGAAGTAAAACCCATCCTGTCGGGCAGAAAAAGCCCAACGAATTGGGCTTGTACGACATGAGCGGGAATGTGTGGGAATGGTGTTCGGATTGGTATGGGGATTATCCTTCCGATGCGCAGACTAATCCAACAGGGCCCGTTAGGGGCTCGTACCGCGTGGGCCGCGGCGGCGGCTGGGACGGCAGCCCGCGGTACTGCCGCGTCGCGGATCGCAACGACTGGGGTCCTGGGTACCGCGACAGCGGCCTTGGGTTCCGTCTCGTCCTCCCCCCAGTTTCATCGGAATAGCCATCCGGGTTTTCCTGTGAGCTGGGGAAGTGATCCGAACCTCCCCGGGTAGGGGAGGGAGGAGAGAAGAAAGCAGGAAAGAGGTAGCGACACCCCCGAGTAGCGCGGGAACAGGCGAAGCGGGAGCGGAGCCGGTGGACGCGCAGCGAGGGGGTGGAGCGTTTTTTTGTCTGAACTGTGATTCGTCTGATTGATTTGATGGCCTTGATTGAAATCAGAAGAATCACAGTTAGAAC
>JBAQQB010000221.1:0-3552 GCA_049306275.1 Saprospiraceae bacterium
CTCAAGGGGTTTGCAAAAATAAACTAATCCAAGCGACTCTACGTTGTAAATTACGAACATTTATTCAGGGCAACCTGCAAAAGACAGCATATGGAATTCTTATATATCCTCGGGATCGTTTTCGGTGTTTTTCTCGTTTCATTCGCGCTCATCAACCTTCGCCACATATTTACGGGCAACGAATTTCGCGGCACTTGTGCAACGAACAACCCGATGCTGAAGAAAGAGATCGGCGAATGCACGGTTTGCGGCAAGAAAGAGGGCGAGGCCTGCAAGATGCCGGAAGTCAAGTGAGTTAAAGAAAATGTCCCATCAGTTCCTGTTTGGCCTTCAGGTATTTCCAGTTTTCTTCCTTGGGCTGAATGATGATCGGCACCCGGCTGATAACCCGGATAGCGGAGCGCTCAACGGCCTCCAGTTTGGCGGGGTTGTTGGTAAGCAGGTGGACTGATGAGATACCCAATTCCTTCATGATATCGATCGCATCGCCGTATTGCCTTCCGTCGACGGCGAGGCCGAGGTGAGAATTGGCGTCGAGGGTGTTGAAGCCCTTGTCCTGAAGGGTATAAGCTTTGAGTTTATTGATCAGGCCGATACCACGGCCTTCCTGTCTCAGGTAGATGACCACTCCTCCCTGTTCCGACGCCATTTCCATGGAGCGCACGAGCTGTTCGCCACAATCGCAGCGAAGCGAGCCAAACAGGTCGCCGGTCAGGCATTCTGAATGGATGCGCACGAGCACGGGCTTGGAAAAATCGGCTTTTTCACTCACCAGGGCCAGATGGGGCATAGGGTCGCCCGGATTATCGGAGAACGCGATCATGGAGAACATGCCCCATGGCGTAGGGATCACTGCTTCTGCTTGCCGTTTCATGTGACAAAAGTACGGAATAACGCGCCGTAATTGCTTAAACGACATGGAAGAAGCCGCCTGCCGGCGGCTTCTTCCATGAGGTGTGATTTGATTCAGAAAGTAAACTGCAAAAGGGTGGGGAATGTTCTTCCCGCACAAACATTTTATCGCCCGCCGGTTTGGGGTTTTGCATAGACTGAGGGGAAGCTCACACTGGTGTAATTGGCAAATTTCTCCATTGAGGTAAAGGGGAATTTGTACTGGGCGATAAATTCAGCCAGGAAGGCAGTCAGTTCGAGCGTGTCAACATTCCGGGAGGTAGGTTTGAGGTGAAAGCCGATGCTGGTGATCGTTCCGTCTTTTTCGAAAAACACGTGAAACCAGGCCTTTACGCCGGTAAGGTCGAAACTGCTCAATTTGGCGTATGCCTCCATTTCCTCCACCAGGCCGATCCACAGATCAAAGGCCTGCGACATATCATTGCCGCAAACATCGAGCAGGGTTCTGGGGTAATCGTTCAACAGGGTTTCATATTCCTGCTCGTATTCGCCAATAACGAAAACGGAGGGAATTTCCTGCGGCCTTCCCTTGGAGGGTTGAGCCATGAGGGTAAACATACCGGCTCCCATGCACAGCAGGAGGGCTGACGTAATACGAATGCTGTTTGTCTTCATCGGATTGTCAATTATTGATCGTAAATAATTTTTCTCTTCACATAAGAGTCAAAATGCCCGGTTTGTCGGCAAAAAAGGATATTTAAGCAAAAGACCTTGGCAAATAGGCGCTTATTGCACTACATTGCACAGAAATCAAAAAACGTGCCCTCGCGCAGTTTAAGCATATGGTAATCGACATTATTTTTGTCATTGCTGCAATTTATGGATTCTACCTTGGATTTACAAAAGGGATCATCAAGACGATCTTCAATGTTTTGTCTATTCTGTTGGGAGTCCTCGGCGCTTTCAAATTTGCTCCTGCTGCGACCAAATTCCTGGAAACGGCTTTTGGCAGCGACAACCCGCTGATGTTCCTCGCTGGTTTTCTACTTTCTTTCGTCGCCACCATGATGTTGATCCGCACCTTCGCCCGCGCGTTGGAAGGCGTGTTGAAAACCGCCAATGTCAACGTGGTCAACCAGTTTGCCGGCGGCGTGTTGCTGTCAGTGGTCATGGTTTTCCTTTACAGCCTCCTCCTTTGGTTTGCGGATATTTCGGGGCTCATGGAAAGCGCCAAGGAAGATTCCTTCACCTATGAATACCTGGAAGTGATGCCTGACAAGGCCGGCGACGTATACGAGTTTCTCAAACCGGCTATAAAGGACTTCTGGAATGGTTCGGTCAAGGCCATGGACCGGATCAAGGAGATGAACATGGAGCAGCAGGAAGGCGAACCCAATATTTTTGACATCAACGAAGATGATGAGTCCTCGCCCCCGTCTACTTCTAATCGATAACTTCGATTCCTTTACCTATAATTTGTGGGATTACTTCCTTCGCCTGGGCGTCTCCTGCGAGGTAGTGCGCAATGACCGGCTGGGGAATGTCCATGCTGATAGTGGCGCTTACGACGGCATCGTGCTTTCTCCCGGCCCCGGAAGGCCGGAACATGCCGGCAGGATGATGGAAGTGCTGGCTGCATGCCACAATACCTTGCCCATCCTTGGCATTTGCCTGGGCCACCAGGCTATCGGCCTGCTATTTGGAGCAAGGCTCGTCAAAGCGGCAAGGCCCATGCACGGGAAGACTTCTGACATATCTCATTCAGGCAATTCTCTTTTCAACGGTCTGCCGGCCCGGCTGTCAGTCATGCGTTATCATTCGCTGCTGTTGCAGGACTTTCCGGAAGAATTGCTGGAGATAACAGCATGGACAGATGAAGGAGAGATCATGGCGCTGAGCCACCGTAGCTTACCCTTGGCCGGTGTGCAGTTTCACCCTGAATCCATACAAACCCCACACGGCCTGGAAATGCTGCGCAACTGGATCGAACAGTATGTTCAAACGGTTCCGCGGTTGTGGTAAAGCCAAACCGACAGTATCATCCTGCCTGCAAAAACGATCATGGCGATGACGCTGCCCACACCAAACAGCAGCATTTCGGCCTGGATATAACCTGCCATTGAGGATTGCTCGGCATAAGGCAGGGAGCCCACCAGGGCCTGGACGCCCTCTTCTTCCAGGAATGTTTTGAAAAAAAATACCCGCCCGACCAGATAGAAGATTGCCGGGATGCTGGCGAAGAAGAAAGCGACTTTCAGCGCCTGCCGTTTTGCCAGGAAGGTGTATTGCAGATGAAAAATGTACCTGGAGGCGGTGATAAAGACCGCCACGAAGATCAGGTTCAAGCCGAAGAAGGGGAATTGGGGCACTTTGAGGTAGACAGGGCCGGCTACCAGGCAGAATACCAGCGCTGTGAGCAGCAGCCAGAAAAGCTCAAGGCGGAGTGCGAGGGCAATTTTCGAGTCCATAGCGAGATGATCCAATGGCCAGAAACACGAACGCCCCGGCTGAAGACAGCCGGGGCGCGGTGTTATGTTTTAAAAAGTTGGCAGCGACCTACTCTCCCACCTGTCAGGGCAGTACCATCGGCGCGTGGGGGCTTAACTTCTCTGTTCGGAATGGGAAGAGGTGGATCCCCCCAGCTATAGCCACCAACAATTCTTTGGGTATGCGAGCCCTTCGGCTCACCCTTTTCTCTTT
>JBAQQB010000222.1:0-61974 GCA_049306275.1 Saprospiraceae bacterium
CAAAAGAATCCTTTGAGGACGCAGAATATCTTGTCAAAGAGGAGCGGTGGAATGCAGCCGCCAACCGGATGTATTATTCATGTTTTTATGTTGTCTCGGCCTATTTGGCATTCAAGGGATTAACAGCCGCCACTCACTCAGGGCTAAAAAGCGCATTTAACCAAGAATTGATCAAGACGGGCAGAATTGATCGGATCGATCAGACGGGGTTCTGTTTAACCGGCTATTTGCTATCCGGCAGCAGGCGGACTACGAAGATTTTGCCGACATCCAACCTGAAGAAATTAAGCCCCTTCTTCCAAAGATCAGTGATTTGATTCGAGACGTCGAAGAATTGATTGACGAAGAGAACGGCCATTAATCGAGTAGGGAGAGGTGAGCCATAGCGCCCACCCCAGCCCCACTGAGCTTATATTTGCATTGGTGTTGAATTGAGCATTTTTTCTTTTAAGCCCCACCTTCGGCAATACCCGAAACGTTGCGGCGATGGTTAGGGAATCAGCTAACTTGAAAGTAATTGCAGAAAATTAACTGAATTGAGAAAGAAACATTTCACAGTTATTAAATACGCCCTGCTGTTGTGTGTAGCGGTATACTTACTTATAGCCTTCATTCCGAGAATTTATGACGTTCCTCAGATACAAAATCGTGAAGGCACACAATATTGGAATTTACCGACAGGTTCAAAGATAGCCTACACATTAGTATCTGGCAAAGGCACAAAGAAACCGCATCCAATTATTTATTTGCAAGGAGGACCTGGAGGATTTATCTCTGATAGAAATATTAAAATATTAGCGCCGCTTTCAGAAGATGGATACGATATTTATTTGTACGACCAAATTGGTAGCGGGCATTCGGACAGATTGACAAACATCAATGACTATACAGCTGACCGGCACAAAAAAGATCTGGAAGAAATAATAAAGAAGATTGGCTCAGAGAAAGTAATTCTAATCGGACAATCATGGGGCGCTATTCTTGCGACTTTATTCATAGCTGACAATGCGGAAAAAGTGCAAAGGGTTATTTTCACAGGAACAGGTCCTATTCAACCAATGCGTCAGGAGTTGCTGAGCGCCATTCCACCTGACAGTTTAAACTTGAGGAAACCACCTTACTCAAACAATGAGGCAAATGAGAAATCAAAAAACGTCAGAACAGATTTACTTAGATTTTTAGCAAAATCCTTCGGTATTAAACTTGCATCTGATAGAGAGGCAGATGACTATCAAACTTATCTTAACAATGAATTGAACAAAGCGACCGTGTGCGATACTTCCAAAGCATTGAAAGCGGAAGGTGGTGGAGGTTTTTACGTTCAGGTAATGACTGTGCGGAGCTTCAGTGAAATTAAAGACCCAAGACCAAAACTAAAAGGCTCGAAAATTCCTGTTCTGATTATGAAAGGACAGTGCGACAATCAACCATGGGGATTTGTGAATGAGTATTTGGAACTCTTTCCAAATTATCAGTTGAAAATTATCCCCGGCGCAGGACATTCTATTTCAGTAGAGCAACCGGAAATTTATCTTAAAACTATTCGTGACTTTTTGAATCAGGATATACATTACCGCCAACTTTAGCGGAGAATAGCACGAACCACTAACGCGGGTTTTGCGTTAGTGGCCACCCAAACAAGAAGACTGGCGAGTCTCCCCCCAAATTTGTAACTTGGGAACCAAAAGGCATCCGGAAAGCTTAAAGCGTTAACAAGCCACTGAAGCATGAAGCTGAGCAAGAAACATATCCAACAGATCAAGGCATATCTGGCCGATAAACCAAAGAACAGGGCCAACTTGTTTGGATCCGGCTCAAAAAAGCAATAACCGACCAATGAACCTCCCACCCCAACAACGCGAAGAACTCCTCAAGGCCCTGAAGGCCCGTTTCGAGAAAAACACCAACCGCCACAAGGGACTGGAATGGCCTGAAGTGCAGGCAAGGCTGGAAGCCCATCCCGGCAAGCTGTGGTCGCTCCAGCAGATGGAAGAAACCGGCGGCGAACCGGACGTGGTGGGGCATGACCCCAAAACGGGCGAATACATTTTCTACGACTGCTCGCCGGAAAGCCCCAAAGGCCGCCGGAGCCTTTGCTATGACCTGGAAGCGTGGAAGTCGAGAAAGGAAAACAAACCGGAGGACTCCGCGATGGAAATGGCCAACGCCATGGGCATCGAGATACTTTCGGAAGAACAATACCGGGCCCTTCAGCAACTCGGGAATTTCGATACGAAAACCTCGAGCTGGGTGAAAACCCCGGCCGATATCAGAAAACTCGGTGGCGCCCTTTTCTGCGACCGCCGCTACAACACCGTTTTCCTGTACCACAACGGAGCGGAATCTTACTACGCCGCCCGGGGATTCCGCGGCTCGCTCCGGGTTTGATCCTGGTTCAAACGTTTAATGAATGGAAAGACCTTACCATGAATAAACCAAAAGTAGCCGTCGTTACGGGCGGAGCCCGGGGCATCGGAAAGGCAATTTGCGATGCTTTTGCCGAAAAAGGCGTCGCCGTCTGCACCATCGACCTGCTCGACAACGATTACTTCGTCGGTGACATCGCCGATGAAAACACCTTGAGGCGCTTTGCGGCAAAGGTGATCTCGGATTATGGCGCGATCGACTACCTGATCAACAACGCCTGCCTCTCGCGCGGAGGACTGAATACCTGCTCCTACGACGACTTCAACTACGTCCTGCGGGTCGGCGTCACAGCGCCCTTCTTTTTAACGCAGCTGTTTCAGGAGCACTTCAACGCGCAGGCCTGTATCGTCAATATCTCCTCCACCCGGCATCTGATGAGCCAGGCCGATACCGAAAGCTATACGGCCGCCAAAGGCGGCATCAGCGCCCTGACCCATGCCATGGCCGTAACGCTGGCCGGAAAAGCGCGGGTGAACGCCATTTCCCCGGGCTGGATCGACACCACCGGCGCTGCATTCAAGGGTCCAGATGCCGATCAGCACCCCGCCGGCCGCGTGGGCACTCCCGCCGACATCGTCCATGCCGCGATGTTCTTATGCAGTCCGGAAAGCAGTTTCATCACCGGTCAAGACATCGCCATAGATGGGGGCATGACGAAACTGATGGTGTACCACAATGATTTTGGGTGGACGTACGATTCAAAAGGGGAATAAAATGAAAACGATTGAAGAAAGCGTTGTTGTCGCGATGGATGGTTCCGATAAGGAACTTTTCCCCTATTTGCCATATATCCTCCAGGACATTTGGGAAATCGGAGCAGACCCCGATGCCATAATCAAACTGATCAGAAAGTACCGCAATAACACTGCCGGATTAAAAGTCCTTGACCTGGGTTGTGGAAAAGGGGCAGTATCCGTAAAAGCATCGAAGGAGCTTGGATGCGCCTGCCATGGAATCGACGCCATCCCGGCGTTTATTGAATTTGCGAAGCAAAAGGCGGTTGAATACGAGGTAAATCACCTGTGCAAGTTTGAAACAGGCGATATAAGAGAAAAAGTGAAAAGCCTGTCGGATTATGATGTAGTCATACTGGGAGCGATCGGACCCGTATTCGGCGATTACTTTTCAACACTTTCAACCTTGGAAAAATGTATAAACGATAGCGGAATTTTCGTTATTGATGATGGTTACATAGAGGATGACAGCGATTTCAACCACCCCCTGATATACAAAAAAGCTGACCTCATCCGGCAGACGGAAAAAGCAGGAATGGAAATCGTTGAAGACGACATTATGAGCAGGGATGGCATCAAGGACTCCGACGATTACATTTTTGACAACCTGAAAAAAAGATGCATGGAGTTAATTGAAAAATTCCCCGGCAAACAGGCATTGTTTCTCGATTATATCAAAACACAGGAGATTGAAAATGATGTCCTCGAAAATAAAATAATCTCTTCGACCATGGTGATCAAGCATAAACGACCAAAATGAACCGGGATTTGAAATATGCAGGCTTGATAGCCCCCTGCGGCATGAATTGCGGGCTTTGCATCGGTCATCTCAGAGACAAGAGACCTTGTGGGGGATGCTTTAAAAAAAGCGATGAGAACAAACCAAAGGTTTGCCGGAGTTGTAAAATTGCCAACTGCGAATTTTTAGCGGAAACCGGCTCGGGCTTTTGCTATGATTGCAAAAAATATCCATGCGCCAGGTTGAAAAACCTTGATAAAAGATACAGAACAAAGTACGGCATGAGCATGCTTGAAAACCTTTCATCCATAAAAAACCACGGACTGGAGGAATTCTTGAAAACGGAGGAAGAAAAGTGGAAATGCCGGGTTTGCGGCGCCGGATTATGTGTGCACAGGGATTTTTGCCTGAATTGTAAAACGGTTTTCGATCCTTGATGATGACTGTTCTCTTGTCAAAAATCATGTCTTAAAAATCCGCCCAGGTTGTTCGTCAGCACCACATCCCCCGCTACAGCCTGGTTGAAATCAGCCATAAACCCCGCCGCCCAGCTGCGGTATTTCGCGCCGAGCCGCAGCCGCTGCGTGAGGTTCCACCAGTCGTTTTTCGGATTGTAAACGGGGAACAGTTCTACTTGTGAAAACAAGCGCCACTACCCGCTGATTGCCGGCTGGTAGCGGAACATCCCGAATAAATCCAGGTTGCCCTCTTTTTTCAAATCGGCGACCAGCCAGCCGAAAAACAGGAAATCGCCCTTTATTTTCACGAACTGCACACCCGCTTTGGGCGTAAAACCCGCATTCAGGAAGGACCCGACAGCCACCAGGCCCAGGCCGTTTTTGAAATTGTACGACACGGCGTTGGTGGAGCCAAAAGCTGTCGGCGAGTTGCCATAGTCAGAACTGGCCCGGTTGCGGCTGAAAAAAAGGAAAGGCGTGGGTGCGTCTTTTTTGTCTTTAAAAAATTTATACCACATCAGATCCACGCCCGCGCGCTCATGTCCGGCGTAGGTTTCGACGGATTGGGCGCCGGCAATGCCCCCATACAGGAGCATTGCCGCTATTGCCGCGATTTTGACGAAATGGCGCCTCACTGCCCAAGCGCTTTTATCAGCAATTCCGCAGCCGCAGCGCCGGAATTCTGCTGCTGTCCGGTGATCAGGTTGCCGTCCTGGATGGCGTAGGAGGAGAACGGCTCCGCTACCTTGAAGGTCGTGCCCCCGATTTTCCTGGCCTCCGTTTCGATGCGGTAGGGTTGGATTTTCATGCCCACCGCCTGATCGGCAAACTCCTCTTCGGCGTCGGCGAAGCCCGTCCAGGTCTTGCCTTTCACGAGCAGCTCGCCGTTCGAGGTCTTGGCTTCGAGCAGGAGGGTGGTCGAGTGGCAGACCGCCGCTGAAGGCTTGCCGCTTTCGTAAAAGCTGACGAAAAGCTTCTCCAGCTCTGCATTGCCACGGAAGGTATACATCGGGCCCTGGCCGCCGACGAGGAAGATGGCGTCGTAGTCAACGGGATTCACCTCGCTCAGTTTTTTGGTATTTTCGAGCATGTCGTTGAACCATTGCTGCTGCATGTAGCCCAGCGAGATCACGTCGTGCGCCGAGTAGCCGCTGGCGTCGTTGGGGTCGGAGTAGCCGTCCATCATCAGCTTGCCGCCTTCGGTGCTGGCGAGTTCGACTTCGTAGCCCGCTTCCTGGAATACCCGCAGGGGGTGCGTCAGTTCGGCAGCCCAGAAGCCGATGGGCCATCCGGTTTGCTTGCTTACGCTTGGCGAACTTGCCACCATGAGGATCTTGCCTTTGGACGGGGCGCCGTGGAAATGAACGTAGGATTTTACTTCTGTTGCCATATTGAATCGGATAAATTAGTGATAACAATGGCGCAAAAATGCAGGCATATACCTACCTTTGCCAAGTGTATCACCCAAAAGTTCGATACAGACTTTTTGGTTAGTATTTAAAAATCAAACGGTTGTGCAATGCCTGATTTTATTTACCGGGGAAAAGTCTACTACAACCCCGTCCAATTGGTCATGGAACAGATCGGCGGCATCTGGAAAATGCCCATTTTATGGCGTTTGAAGGACAAAACGATGCGGTACAGCGAACTGCGGAAAATACCGCACATATCGGATAAAATGCTCACCACCCAGCTCCGCGAGCTGGAGGCCGACGGTTACATCCACCGCGAGGTATACCCTGTCGTGCCGCCCAAGACGGAATATTCCCTCACCGAAAAAGGGAGGGAAGTCATTCCGCTGATCAGTCAAATCAGGGATTACGGGAATTTGCTGATTGAGAGGGATGAGGAAATTTAAAAATATTTGGTGAGCCCCAATTTCAGCCCCAAAATATTATTCCTGATTTCTATTTTCTCAAAAACAGAAGAAGCCTCCGTTTGAAACTGCTCACCTGTGGCCACATCTGTTTTCGTATGAAGCTGGTATGTGCTGAAGTCATAATCGCCGGAGGAAGGCCTGAACTCGCACTCCAAAGCCGTAATCACAAATAAATTATTCGCTACCTGGGTTTTCAAATAAAGGGAAAACGCCCCGGATAGGAAATTCGTTGTTCTGCTCGTAAGAGAGCATGTATACTGCAAATCAACTTCGCCGTTTAAATTATAATGAACGCCCCCCAGTTTGTCTTCCACTTCCTTTTTCATCGCGAAGTTATACCGGGGTCCGAACTGGAATCCAATTGCATTTTCGTGAAAAAACTTCCACTCTGCGCCAATTCGAAAAGCTGCCCCGAGATGTCTTTGCGAAAAACTCATCGATGTGAGATTATTTCCGTATTCCAGATCCATTACGTTCTGGAAATAGTTATTCCTGGAATATTCCAAACCCGCACCAAGGAAAAGCCTTAGCCGCTTCTCCGGGAAGAAAAAATAGTTTGCATCAAGACCTATTGGGATTAAATGCGAATGGATTTCATTTTCTATCCAATCTGATTCGGCATCTAAATTCGAAGGGGAAATCCCGATACCTGAAAGTAATCTGAGTTCAACATTTTGTCCCGCCAAAAAACCGGCTCCTACAACCAAAAAACCAAGAACTAACAAGATCCGTCTCATGTTTGCATTTTTTTTTGATGTGAAATTATACCCGGCTGATCGATCCAGCCCTGTCACAAATATCACCTCACGGCCATGTTGAATGAAAGAACAAATTTGTAGATTTGTAGAGGTGTTTTAAAAACAACAAGCTGTTTATCAAATATTTATAATAACTTTGTTGCATGAAAGACGGGAAATTGTTCCAATTGCTTCGCACGCTCAGCACAGCTGAACGGCAACAGTTCGGGGAATTTCTCCACTCGCCTTTTCACAACAAACGCGAAGATTGCCGGCGGCTCTGGGCAGCTCTGGAAGGAATAAAGGAGGGCCTTTTTCCCGAAAAAGAGAGACTATTTCAGAAGTCATATCCCAAAAGCCCTTATAACGACCAGCGCTTTCGCCTGTTGCAAAGCGCCCTGCTGGAACTGCTGGAGTCCTTCCTCGTTATCCGGGAGTTCGGGCAAAACAAGCTGGAGCAGGAACTCCTGCTCATCAGAGAATACCGTAAAAGGGGCTTGAGAAAACACCTGAGAGGAGCCCGGCGGCGGGCGGAGAAACAATTGGAAGGCCTGAAAACAGCAGATGCACTGAGGGTGAGGCATGAAATGGAACAGGAGTTCTTCTTCCTGGAAATCCTGGAGAACCCGGCCACCGGCCTGAGCTTTCAACCCTTGCTCGACCAGTGGGACGAATACTACCTGGCCATCAAGCTCAGGCAGGCATGTTCGGCCAAAACGTATGGATCTGTTGCAGGCACTCCTTCTTATGACTTCGGCCTGCTCGACGTCCTTTCCGACCGGCTGGATTGGGAGCGGTACTTGTCCGTTCCGGCTATTTCCCTGTACTATCAAGGCTATTGGATGCTGGTGCGCCCCGAAGAAGAAGCGCATTTCACCTCCTTCAAAAAAGCCCTCCTGCAGCACGGCGAATCTTTCCCCCTGGCAGAGCGCAAGGACCTCTTCATGCTCGCTGCCAACTACTGCACCCGCAAGTACAACGAAGGCCGGAGAGACTTCGCCCGCGAGCAGAACGAGCTCTTCAAGGCAGGACTTGCTGCCGGCGCTTTTCTGGTGGACTTCTCGCGGTCCAGGTTTCGAAACATAGTTATCACGGCGCTGGTGGCGGGCGATGTGGAGTGGGCGGACCGATTCATGGAAGACTACCAGACCTGGCTGCCGCACCGCCACCGGGAGAGCACGGTCAGCTATTGCCAGGCCCTGTTGGCATATCAGCGGCAAAACTACAGCCGGGCCCTGGAATTTCTGCAAAAAGCCGATTACCGCGACCTGTTGATCAACCTCTCAGCCAAGTCCATTCTGATCAAAATCTACTACGAGACCGGCGAAGACGACCTGCTCGACGCCCACCTGGCCGCCATGCGCATCTTCATCCGCCGGCAAAAGAACCCTAGCTACCAGATTTTCAACTTCCAGCAACTGGTTCACTTTGCCCAGCGATTGCTCGAATTGAACCCCTATGATCCGGCCGCCAAAACCAGCCTCCTGGAAGAAGTAGAAGCGGCAAAGGCCGTGTCTGAAAAAGAATGGCTGTTGCGGATGCTGAGCGAATGAAGTGGCGAGGCAAAACCTGCGCCCGTGTGAACAATACCGCTTGGATACCTGTTCCCATCCTGTCAGGGAAGAAAAGGATTCCTTCTTCCACTTTGCAACAGCAAATATATCACCATGAAAATCGAACGTTTTTTTTACACATTGATAATGGGCCTCGCCCTGATGCCCACCCTCCTTTTCTCTCAAAATGACGCCATCGAGATCACCGGGAAAGTGGTGGAGAGCGTGAACAGGGAGCCCGTCGAGTTCGCCACCGTATTGATCGCGGATAAGGGCGCCGAGACCGCTATCACTGGCGTTACCACCGACGAGAACGGCGTTTTCACCATCGAAACAGCAGCCTCCGGCTTTTATGTACAGGTCAGTTTCATCGGGTTTGAAACGCAGGTCATCACCGATTTCAAGGCCGTTGACGGCACGATCGACCTGGGCACGATCGTGCTCAGCGAGGAAGGGCAAACCCTGGGCGAAGTCGTCGTGCGCGCCGACCGTTCGACCACCGAGTTCAAGCTCGACAAACGGGTCTTCAACGTGGGCGAAGACCTGAGCAGCACGGGCGCCAGCGCCCTGGAAGTGCTCAACAACGTGCCCTCCGTCAACGTAGATATCGAAGGACAGATATCCCTGCGGGGCAGCAACGGGGTGCAAATTCTCATCAACGGCAAGCCCTCCGTGCTGGCAAGCGAGCAGGGTAACGCCCTGGGTACTATCACCGCCGATATGATCGAAAAGATCGAGGTGATCACCAACCCTTCGGCCAAATACGATGCCGAAGGCACCTCCGGCATCATCAATATCGTGCTCAAAAAAGACAAGCGCAAAGGCCTCAACGGCTCCATCTCCCTCAACACCGGCCTGCCGCACAACCACAGCCTGGGACTGAGCCTGAACCGGCGTTCCGAAAAATTCAACCTCTTCAGCCAACTGGGCGCAGGCTACCGGGAAGTGCCGCGTGAAAGCGAACTCATCAACCGCGACCTGATCACCGGGGCCACCCTGTTCAGCGAAGGAACGGAATACCGCAACGAAGGCTTCCTCAACTTCGTCCTGGGCGCCGACTACCACATCAACCCCTACAACGTGCTGACCCTCTCCGGCAACTTCGCCTACGAGATCGAAGACCAGCCCTCCAGCACCGACTTCCGGATACCCGATGGAACCGGAGGAACCCAGGCTGTATGGAACCGTTCGGAGACCACCCACGCGACCAATCCCAAATACCAGTACGAATTGCAATACAAAAAGGAATTCCGCGACAACAAGGAGCACGCCCTGCTGTTCAGCGCACTGGGCAACTTCTTCGGCAAGGACCAGACCTCCGAATTCAAGAATAACGACATCGTGGGTAACAACGCAGGCGCCGATCAGCAGACCCGGACGAACTTCGGGGAGGTCAGAAATACCTTCATCCTGGGCTATACCAAGCCATTCTCCGAAAAATGGACACTGGAAACTGGCGCCCAGTACGTGCTCAATAACGTGCGCAACGACTTCGCGGTGGCCGACCTCATCAACGGCGGATGGGTGGAGAATGCGGCCTTTACCAATATTTTTGAATACAACCAGAATGTGCTCGGCGCTTATGCCACAGGGGCATACGAAGGCGACAAATGGGGGCTGAAGCTGGGCCTGCGCCTGGAAAATACCGACCTGAGCACCCTCCTGGTCAACACCGGGCAGGCCAACGACCAGAACTTCACCAATTTATTCCCCTCCCTCCACACCTCCTACAAGCTCTCGCAGCGCGTATCCCTGCAAGCCGGTTATTCCCGCCGCATCTTCCGCCCGCGTTTGTGGGACCTTAACCCCTTCTTCAACATCCGCAACAACTTCAGCATCCGTACCGGCAATCCGGATCTGCTGCCCGAGTTTACCGACTCTTACGAAGTGTCGAGTATTTATATTTTCGAAAAAACAAGCCTGAACTTCAGCGTTTACTACCGCTACACCACCGACGTCGTTGAACGGGTATCGACCGTGGAGGACAACGTCAACCTCGTACGTCCGCTCAACATCGGCACCAACCGCTCGACGGGCCTGGAGTTCAACGGCAAGTACGACGCCGCGAAGTGGTTGAATTTCAACGGCGATTTCAACTACAACTACTTCAGCCGCGAGGGCTCGCTGGAGGGCACCATATTCGATTTTTCGGCCGATCAGTGGTCGGCCAAGCTGACTGCGCAGTTCAAGCTGCCGGCAGAGATCGATCTGGAGATCTCGGGGCAGTACCAATCGCGCGAACAGACGGTACAGAGCGTGATCTCCGCCAACCGGTTCATCGACCTCGGCGTGCGCAAGAAGATACTCAAGGGCAAGGGCGTGTTCAACCTGAGCGTCCGCGACCTGTTCGCCTCCCGCATTTGGGAAACCGAAACCGACCAGCCCGATTTCTACCTCTACAGCTGGGGCCGCCGCGGCCGTTTCATGACGCTGGGTTTCAGCTACGGCTTCGGCAAAGGCGAGGCGATGGAGTATTCCGGCGGAAGGAGGCATTTTTAAGGATAACGTATGGTTTTCCACCAGAAATTACTACCTTTGCGACAATCCTTAAAGAGAATCATTCTCATCTGGTAATTAATTATGGATGTAAAAGAGATCGCAGGCAAACTTTCTGAAAAAGGACTGCGAGTGACGCCACAGCGGATTGCCGTTTTGGGCGCAGTCATCACCCTCGACAACCACCCCACCGCCGAGAAAGTCATCGAATACATCAAGCAGAACCATCCGAATATCTCCGTCGGAACGGTATACAAGGTCCTGGACTCCTTCGTCGAAAACAACCTGCTGAGAAAGGTGAAAACCGAAGGCGGCATCATGCGCTACGACCCCCTCCTGTCCAACCATCACCACCTCTACTGCAAGGAATCAGACCGCATTGAAGACTACGAAGATGAGAAACTGGATCAGCTCATCATCGACTACTTTGCCAAAAAAGGGATCGAGAACTTCGATATCAAGAATATTCAACTACATATTACAGGTACCTTTAAATAATTCATTTATGGATAACTCAAAAAAAGGCAAATGCCCTGTCATGCATGGAGGAAACACCTCGTCCGGCTCGTCCGTTACGGAATGGTGGCCCAACACGCTCAACCTGGACATCCTGCACCAGCACGACACCAAAACCAACCCGCTTGGTGAAGATTTCGACTACCACGAAGAGCTGAAAAAACTGGACGTGGAGGCCCTGAAGAAAGACCTGCACGCCCTGATGACCGACAGCCAGGACTGGTGGCCGGCCGACTGGGGTCACTACGGCGGCCTCATGATCCGCATGGCATGGCACGCTGCGGGCTCCTACCGGATCGCCGACGGCCGCGGCGGCGGCGGCACGGGCAACCAGCGCTTCGCCCCGCTCAACTCCTGGCCCGACAACGCCAGCCTCGACAAGGCGCGCCGCCTGCTGTGGCCCATCAAGCAAAAATACGGCAACAAAGTCAGCTGGGCCGACCTGATCATCCTGGCTGGTAACATCGCCTACGAAAACATGGGCCTGAAAACCTTCGGCTTCGGTTTCGGCCGCCAGGACATCTGGCACCCCGAAAAAGACGTCTACTGGGGCGCAGAAAAAGAATGGCTGGCGCCCAGCGACCATCGCTACGAAAACGTAGAAGACCCCTCGACGATGGAAAATCCGCTGGCCGCCGTTCAGATGGGCTTGATCTACGTCAACCCGGAAGGGGTGAACGGAAAACCCGACCCGCTGAAAACCGCCGCCCAGGTGCGCGAGACTTTCGCCCGTATGGCCATGAACGACGAAGAAACCGCTGCCCTGACAGCAGGCGGCCACACCGTCGGCAAAGCCCACGGCAATGGCGACGCCGGCAAACTGGGCCCCAGCCCGGAAGCCGCCCCCATCGAAGAACAAGGCTTCGGCTGGTCCAACCCCCACAAGACGGGACATGGCCGCTACGCCGTGACCAGCGGCCTGGAAGGCGCCTGGACCACCCACCCCACCAAATGGGACATGGGCTATTTCGAGATGCTCTTCAACCACGACTGGGAACTGAGAAAGAGCCCCGCCGGCGCATGGCAGTGGGAACCGGTCAATATCAAGGAAGAAGACAAGCCGGTTGACGTGGAAGATCCTTCCATCCGCTACAACCCCATGATGACCGACGCCGACATGGCCATGAAAATGGACCCGAAATACCGGGAGATCTGCCTGAAATTCATGAAAGACCCCGAGTATTTCAATGATACTTTCGCCCGCGCCTGGTTCAAGCTGACGCACCGCGACATGGGTCCCAAAGCCTGCTACTTCGGCCCCGATGTTCCGAAAGAAGACCTCATCTGGCAAGACCCGGTTCCGGCAGGCCGCAAGGACTACGACGTGAATGCCGTCAAAGCCAAAATCGCCGCTTCCGGCCTGTCGATCGCCGATATGGTATCTACCGCCTGGGACAGCGCCCGCACCTTCCGCGGTTCGGACAAGCGCGGTGGCGCCAACGGTGCGCGCATCCGCCTCGCGCCGCAAAAAGACTGGGAAGGCAATGAGCCCCAGCGCCTGGCACGCGTCCTGTCGGCGCTCGAACCCATCGCCAAAGAGTTTGGCATCAGCGTTGCCGACACCATCGTACTGGCCGGTAACCTGGGCGTGGAACAAGCAGCTAAAGCAGCTGGATTCAATATCTCCGTACCGTTTGCCCCCGGCCGCGGCGACGCCACGGATGCGATGACGGACGCAGCTTCCTTCGCCCCACTCGAGCCCCTGGCCGACGGCTACCGCAACTGGCTGAAAAAAGACTACGTGGTCACGCCCGAAGAATTGATGCTCGACCGCACCCAGCTCCTGGGCCTGACGGCGCCGGAAATGACCGTCCTCACCGGCGGTATGCGCGTACTGGGTACCAACCATGGAGGCACCAAACACGGCGTATTTACCGACAAGCCAGGCGCTCTGACCAACGACTTCTTCGTCAACCTGACCGACATGTCCTACAAGTGGGTTCCGGCAGGCAATAACCTGTATGAAGTGCGCAACCGCAAAACGAACGAAGTCAAATGGACCGCCACACGCGTAGACCTGGTGTTCGGCTCCAACTCCATCCTCCGCGCCTACGCTGAAGTGTACGCACAGAACGACAGCAAGGAGAAATTTGTCAAAGACTTTGTCAAGGCATGGGTGAAAGTGATGAACGCAGACCGGTTTGATCTGAAGTAACCCACGCAAACCCATAAGGAGCAAGCCCCATTACATGCAATGTGTATGGGGCTTGTTTTTTTCGGGGCATTACTGTTCATTGCCGCACGCTTGCGGTGAAAAAGGGACGCATTTGCCGCAAATTTGCGGTGAATATATAGGGGCGCAAACCAAATTGTCGCTGCAAACCAAGCTCAGTAATGGCATATCCCGGATAAAGACTGTAAATTTAGGTTTTAACAGCGTCGTCTCGCAGACTAAGGTTTACCCCCTTTATTCGGTGCACCCCCAAAGCCCCAGAGGGGCGACCTGTTAATAGCCCGGGGTGTAAGCCCCGGGATGAGTGACCATAATTTTCTAAGCCCTGTAGGGGCGGCACGTTAAAAAGACGCCCCCGATATTTTTTTTATATGGCCAATACCTTCTCCCAAATGTACGCCCATCTGATCTTTTCTCCCAAAGGGCGGCAAAACCTGATCCTTCCTTCTTTTGAAGAAAGCCTTTTTAAATACCTGACGGGCATTGTTCAAAACAAAGGCCAGAAGATGATCGCCATCAATGGGATGCCCGATCATCTTCACATTTTCATTGGCTTTAAGCCTTCTCTGGCAATATCCGATCTTGTGAGGGATGTAAAAGCTTCTTCCACCAATTTCATCAATGAATCGAGGTTTCTTCCGGGGAAGTTTTTCTGGCAGGAAGGGTTTGGGTGTTTCACGCATAGCCATTCCCAGGTGGATACTGTGGCAAAATATGTGCTGCATCAAAAAGAACAGCACAAAAAGCAGTCATTCCGGGAGGAATACCTCGCTTTGTTAAAGAAACTTGACATTCCTTTTGAGGAAAGATATTTGTTCGAATTCTATCATTAAGCACCAAACATGCCGCCCTTACAGGGCTTGTAAAATATGACATTCTTACCCCGGGGCTTACACCCCGGGCTATTAACAGGTCGCCCCTCTGGGGCTTTTGGAATGCTGCGCAAAAAAAGTGGGTAAATCTTAGCCTGTCGGGAGACGCCGCTGGAACGGAATCCATACTCGCCGGCATTGTCTGCCTTCTCACACCATATGAACCTAAAGAAAACCATCCTCACTACCGCAAAACTACTCCTGATCCTTACCGCCACAGGCATAGGATACCTGAACTATTCCCTATACTACCAGCCCCGCTTTCAATCATACAACGCTGATGTCTACCATCAATTGAAGTTCCTGCAAGCTCAGCTGGACGATGGCGCCGGCGACCGAATGCAAAATATCTACCCGGAAGGCTTTATCTTCATCAATTGCCTCTACGGGCTGAGCTGGTGCGAAATGATCGCCAATCTCGGCGAGTCCTCCGGCATATACCAGGAAGGCCTCGGCGAAGTGAGCCGGGCGTATCGGGAAGTCTCCTCCCCTAAAGCAAAGCTGGGGTTTTCAAACAGCGTTTCTCCTCCCTACGGCGTGTTTTACACAGGCTGGACCAACTACCTGCTGGGGCGCAAGCTCTTGGCTACGCCGCCTCACAGCAGAACGGAGGAGGAAGTACAGGTATTCAAAGCGCATTGCCTTCAAATTTCAAAGGCCCTGGCGGAATCGGAAAGCCCTTTCCTGGAATCTTATCACGGCATGGCATGGCCTGCTGATATGGTCATCGCAATTTCTTCGCTGGCACTGCACGACCGCTTATTCCCTCCCCTTTTCCAGAGCGAGTTGCAGGGGTGGACGACAAAAGTTAAAGGATTGCTGGATCCTGCAACAGGCCTTATCCCCCATGCCGTAGCCCCCAAAAGCGGCGCAACCCTGGAAGGCGCCAGGGGTTCCTCGCAAAGCCTGATGCTTTGTTTTTTGAAGGACATTGATGAAGATTTCGCCCGGCAGCAATTCCAACTTTACACCGAATACTTTCTCGAAAAAAGATTCGGTCTGCCCGGAATCAGTGAGTATCCAGAAGGGCAATCCGGCCGTGGAGATATCGACTCCGGCCCCGTTTTGCTGGGAATTGGCGGAGCAGCCTCCATCGCAGGACAAAGAGCCATGGGCATCAATGGCAGATGGGACGCTTATGAGGCCTTGCGAAACAGCATCCAAGGGTTCGGCCTCGGCCTCACACTGCACGCCAAAAAACGCTACCTTTTCGGCAAGTTGCCTATCGCAGACGCCTTCATCGCATGGAGCAACTCCATAGAAAACAGAGAGGGCATCGCACGCACAGACGCCCGGTGGAGAACGCCGTTTCAACTGCTTTCCCTCGCGATAGTCCTGATGATCGGCTTTTTATTGCTGAAATTGAAATAGAAACAAACTGTTTGCCCCTTGATTCTCAACAATAAATAGTGCATTTTAGAATTCTAATTCAAAAATGCGCAAATGAAACCCATTTTCTACCTCCTCGCAGCCATGGCCATTGGATTCGGTCTGACGACCTGCAGCCCCCCGCCGCCGGATGGGCCGGACGATATTTGCCATACCGTTTTGGGTTACCATTTAGGCGGAACTGCTTCAGCCGAAGTAAAACTTGAGGAAGGAGGAAACCCCAATTTGCTCTTCCGGGTATGGGGTGAAGGTTTTGCAACCGTCATCCCAACGGGATGCGAAATAATCGACGCTTCCGGCAATGGCTACCCGGACGCCTTGCAGGAGGAAACTGAAATTGGTCCGGAGAGCGCCTGGGGCGAATCGGAAGGCGTACTGAGCACGCCGGCAGGCCAGGGCGGCCAATTCGAGGGGGCAGGAACCCGTTTCCTTGGATTCCGCATTCCCAGCTCCAATAATACACATAAATACGGATGGGTTAAACTGGAGTGCAAGCAGGGAGGAACGCAGCTTTTCATCACTGATTTTGCCATTAACCAGGAGGCGGACCAACCCATCATTACCGGACAAACAGGTACGGAGCAAAACTGCCCACCCTACCCTGAAGGCTTGGTGGAGACCGTCCAGGATATCATTGGCACATATCGCGACAATCCCGATCCGGCAGCGGATCAATGCAACATAAAGATTCTGGAAAGCGAGGATCCCGGTTTTGATTTTACCGTTCAGTATTTTCCGTTCATCTTCCCCTCGAAAAAGGTGCATGGCAAAATAATTAATGGCAGGCCTATCATCACCTGGGCCGATTGGTCGGGGAATGTACCGAGTCCGGGAGGATCGGACAGGCCTTATGAAGCCTCCCTTTGCGGCTATGGAACAATGCAACAGGAAGGCCAGCAACTATCCATCGCATGGCATATCGACTACCATCAAGTGGGGTTTTCCGCGGCATCTCACCACGGTGCGTTTACTCTATACAAGTGTGATTGATACCCAAAAATGAAAACCTACCGCTACGAAGACAACCTTCAAACAACCCGGCTCATCACCCGCAAACTGGTCGCCGAAGACTACAAAACCTGGGCGGCCTTTTTCGACGACCCGGAGGCCATCGAATTCTTCCCCTTCCTGGAGCCGGTCTCCAGCGAAGAAAGGGCCAAATGGTGGATCGAAAGACAACTCGCCCGCTACCGCGAGCAGCGCTACGGCCTCCAGGCCCTGATCGACAAAGAAAGCGGCGAAATGGTCGGCCAGTGCGGCCTCCTCGCCCAGGATATCGACGGGAAGACCGAGCTCGAAGTCGGCTACCAGATTTTCAAAAAGCACTGGGGCAAGGGATACGCCACCGAGGCCGCCGTGCGCTTCAAGCAATACGGCTTCGACAACGACCAGGCCGATTCCATCATCTCCATCATCGACATCAATAACGTTCGCTCGCAGCGCGTGGCCGAAAAAAACGGCATGACCCGCGGCAAACAGTTGCATTGGTGGGGGATGAATGTTTATATCTACCGGGTTTGGCCCGGATAATCCCCCAGATTCCCTATCATTGCCCTGCAAAAATCCAATCACCCGTGAAGCGCTTCTTCGCCTGCCTGCTCATAGCCGCCGTATTGCTCCCCGGCTGCAATGCCGATAAACGGCCCTCCGCGCCCGCGCCCGAGCGCCCCGGCAAGGTCATCACCATGCGGGCGGGCGCGCTGCGGCTGATGCTGTACATGGGACTGGCCGATCATATCGGCTACATCGAGCGCAACGACCTCACCCGCGTGGTGCCCTACATGATGGCCTTTCCCGAACTGAAACAGCGGCCCGTCATCGGCGTCGGCAACAACTACGACCCCGAAGCCCTGGCCGCATCCGATGCGGAGCTGATCATCAGCACGTACATGAGCGGAGAGGAAGCGGAGGCTCTGTCGCAAAAAACCGGCAAACCTGTCGTGGGCCTCGCCTACGGCGATCTGTACCACTACAAGGCCGATTTCTACAAAAGCCTCACCGAGCTGGGACGCCTGTTCCAACGCGCGGAAAGGGCCGACAGCCTCATCGCCTACATCGAAAATACCATCACAGAGGTGAGCGGACGGGCCGGGCGCTCGCAGCACAGCGGCCATTCGGCCTATATCGGCGGCATCGCGTTCAACGGGTTGCAGGGCATCACTTCCACCCGCGCCCAGTACCCGCCGTTCGTATACCTGGGCATCGAAAACCCGGCAGATGCCCTGCCTGCGAGCATAGAGAGCATCGGCATGGGACAAAAAAACATGCTCATCGACAAGGAGCAGATCATCGGCTGGGATACAGATTTTTTATTCCTGGACGCCGCCGGGCAACCCGTCTGGGAAGAAGAGATCAAACAACCCGTCCTGGCGGGCCTGCAGGCTATAAAGTCGCGGCAAACCTACGTCGTGCTGCCCTTCAACTGGCATACCATCAACTACGAAAACCTGCTTTGCAACATGTGGTTCGTGGGCAAAACCATGTACCCCGACACCTTCGCCGATGTGGATGTGGAGCAAAAATGCCGCGAAATCTTCAGCGTTTTCTACGGGCGGGATATTTTTGACGAGGTAAAGGCCACGTATCGCCCTTATGAAAAACGATAATCCGACCCTGTCTTCGAGCGCGCTCTACCGGCGCGACCTGCGCAGGAAGTACCTCTTCATCTGGGCTTCCCTGCTGCTGACGCTGGCCCTGCTACTGCTCGGCATGACGGTGGGCGCCATGAACCTGTCGCTGCCGGAAGTTTGGGCGGCCCTGTTCGGTCCGGAAGGCGGTCCCAACCGGCACATCGTCCTGAACCTGCGGCTGCCGCGGCTTCTGGCGGCCGTCATCAGCGGCGGAGCCTTGGGCCTGGCGGGGGCCGTGATGCAGATCGTGCTGCGCAACCCCCTGGGCTCGCCCTTCACGCTGGGCATCTCCAACGCCTCCGCTTTTGGCGCGGCGCTGGCTTACCTGATTCTGGACAAACCCGTTTTTCAGTTCATTAAAACCGCCTGGCTCGGCATACAACAGTCTCTGGTAGCGGTCTCCGCCTTTATCTGGGCAACGGTGGGCGCTCTTTTCATCATTTTCATTTCCAGAAAAAAAGGCGCCACTCCTGAAAACATGATCCTGGCGGGCATCATCATCAACACCTTTTTCATGGCCCTCACGTCCATCCTGCAATTCCTGGCCGACGACGTGCAATTGGGTTCCATCGTATTCTGGACTTTCGGCGACCTGTCGAAAGGCGCCTGGAACACCTTGCTGATACAGGCGCTCATCATCGCGCCGGCGCTGTTGTATTTCCTGAAGAACGGCCTGAAATTCAACACCCTCGACGCCGGCGATCAGGTAGCGGGCAGTCTGGGCATCGCGGTCCACAGGTTCCGGCTGCACAGCATTTTGCTCACCTCCCTCCTCACGGCCGCCATCGTGTCCTTTTACGGCATCATCGCCTTCGTAGGCCTGATCATCCCGCACGTCATCCGCATCCTGATGGGCAACGACGCGCGGTTTCTGATGCCCGCCTCGGCGGTGCTCGGTGCCCTGTTTCTGCTGGTTTGCGACCTGCTGTCGCGGAGCCTGTTCAGCCCCCTGGTCATACCGGTGGGCATCATCACCTCCATTCTGGGTGCGCCCTTGTTTGTTTTATTACTCTTAAAAGGAAGTCCGAGATGGTCGAGGTAACGCTGCAAGACGTAAGTTATGCCTACGGCCGCAAGCAGGTGCTGCACGGCGTCAGCCATGTATTTCAGCCCGGTACTTTCACGGCCATTATGGGCAAAAACGGCAGCGGGAAGACGACCTTGCTGCGCTGCATCAACAAAATGGCGGTTAATTTCAAGGGCCATATCGCCATCGGCGATGCGGATGTGCGCACTTTGACGCTGGAAGATCTGGCCAAACTCTCGGCATTCGTGCCCCAGGGCCAGGACACTGTGTACGGCGCTTCTGTTTTTGAAACCGTCCTGCTGGGAAGGTTGCCCTACATGACCTGGGCGCCCACGGAAACCGACTACCAGATCGTGGACGAGACGCTGGAAGCCCTTCAACTCCGGCATTTTTCCACGACCGACATCCACCGCATTAGCGGGGGCGAGCGGCAAAAAGTGTATATTGCCAGGGCCATTGCCCAGAAAACCCCGGTCATCCTGCTCGACGAGCCGGTGACCTACCTCGACATGAAGCACCAAATGGAGATCATGTCGCTGCTCGAAAACCTGGCGCGTCAGGGTTACACCATCATCATGGTGGTACACGACCTGAATCTGGCGCTTCAGTTTTGCAGCCATTTTGTCTTCATCAAAGACGGCAGGTTGATCCCCGCCGCCGGCCCTGAGGCCATCGACGAAGCACTGGTGCGGGAGGTCTTCGATGTGGAAGTGGAGAAAATGGCCCATAAAGACGGACGCAGTTTTTTTTCCATATCACGCAACAAGGATGACAGATAAAACCTACCTCCACCAACTCCGCCGCCCCACCCCTGACAATCCGCTCCGGGTATTGATGAGCGCCTGCCTCGCCGGCATCACCTGCGGCTACGACGGCACGGCCAACGGCGAATACCCAAGCGCCTTGAAACTACTCGGCTACGACAACGTCAGGATCGTCAAATTCTGCCCCGAGGATTTTTCCTTCGGCTCCCCGCGCGAGATGTGCGACATCCACGGCGGCACAGGCTTTGACGTGCTCGACGGCAAGGCCAGGGTGCTCACCGAGTCGGGAAAGGACTGGTCGGAGGGCATGATAAAGGCCTCTGAGAAAATGCTGGAAATAGCCCGGCAAGAAGACATCGAACTGGCCGTGATGATGGACATCAGCGCCGCCTGCGGCAGCCAGGTCATCTACGACGGCAACCGCTTCGCCGAAAACAAGGTCTACCAGATCGGCGCCGGCGTGAGCGCCGCCCAGCTCATGCGCCACGGCTTCAAAGTCATCAGCCAGCGCGATTTCGCTTCGCTTGAGATCCTTTACGCCAAAATCGATCCGTCGCACGTGATCGACACGTCCAAAAAAGACCACCATGAGATTGAGTGGTACCGGGAGTATTTCAAGACCTCCGGCTAATCAGGGGTATGAGCCAAGGGCCTCTACCAGATACGAACAGGTTTTTGTATTTTTGGATAAAAGGACTATCAAAAATGAAAAACCAGCTGTATCTCCTGCTCTTTTCCCTCCTTGTCATGACCACCCTCATTTCTGCTTGCCAAAACCAACCGGCCGGAAAAGAAACAACCCCTGCGGCCATAAATAAGAAATGGTGGAAAGAAGCCGTCGTCTACCAAATCTACCCGCGTTCGTTCAAAGACAGCGACGGCGACGGGGTGGGCGATCTGAGGGGCATCATTTCCAAACTGGATTATCTCAAGAGCCTGGGCGTCGACGTCATCTGGCTCAACCCCATTTACGCCTCCCCCAACGACGACAACGGCTACGACATCAGCGACTACCGGGCCATCATGCCGGAGATGGGCACGATGGAAGACTTCGACACATTGCTCCAGGGCATGCACGAGCGAGGCATCAAGCTGGTCATGGACCTGGTGGTCAACCACAGCAGCGACGAGCACATGTGGTTCAAAGAGAGCCGCAGCAGCCGCGACAACCCTTACCGCGACTACTACCACTGGTGGCCGGCGGAGAAAGGCACGCCGTCCAAGCGCTGGAGCTTCTTCGACGAAGAATCCAACGCCTGGCGCTACGACACTGCGACCAACGCCTATTACCTGCACTATTTCAGCCGCAAACAACCCGACCTCAACTGGGAGAACCCCAAAGTGCGGCAGGAGGTGTACGACCTGATGAAATTCTGGTTCGACAAAGGCGTCGACGGCTTCAGGATGGACGTCATTCCCTTCATTTCCAAAGACACCCTCTTCCCCAAACTCCCCGCGGAATACAACGGCAACTATGTGGCCTACTACGCCAAAGGGCCTCGCCTCCACGAATACCTGCAGGAAATGAATCGCGAGGTGCTGAGCAAATACGACGTCATGACCGTGGGCGAAGGCGCCGGTGTCGCCATCGACGACGCCCTGCTCTTCGTGGATGAAGACCGCAACGAGCTCCAGACCTTCTTCCATTTCGAGGTAGCCGATTGGGGGCGCAGGAAGAGCGATTTCATGTATCCCGACCCCGACAACCGGCACCTGCCCGACCTCAAGGCCACTTTCGACAAATGGGACAAGGTTTTCGAGAATAAAGGCTGGGGCACGGTCTACCTGGGCAACCACGACCAAAGCAGGATGGTGAGCCGCTACGGCAACGACACGCCCGAATACCGCGACCGCTCAACCCAAATGCTCCAGACCATGCTCCTGACCATGCGGGCTACGCCCTACATCTACCACGGCGATGAAATCGGCATGTCCAATATCCGCTTTACCGATATCAAGGATTACCGCGACCTTCAGACCATCAATTACTACAACCGCCTCAAAAAAGAAGGAGGAGATCTGGCAGCATTTATGGCCGCCCAGGCCGAAGTGAGCCGCGACAACGGCCGCACCCCCATCCAATGGGATGCTACGGCCAATGCGGGCTTTACTACCGGCAAGCCATGGATCAAGGTGAACCCCAATTACTCAGCGGTTAATGTGGAAGTCCAGGAAAAAGATCCCAACTCCACGCTCAACTATTTCCGCAAAATGATCGCCCTCCGGAAACAGGAACCCGCCCTGGTTTATGGCACATTCACTTTGGTTGACCGGGAAAACCCCTCCGTTTTCGCCTACATCCGCGTGATGGACGGACGGAAATTGCTGGTGCTCCTGAACTTCACCGCCGAAGAAGCCGAGGTAAATACCGGTATTGACCTTTCGAATTCAAAGGTCCTGATCGGGAATTATCCGACGCCTTCGGCAAATGGAAGCCTGATGCCATATGAAGCGGTGGTGCTGGAGGTCAATTGAATTTTCTGCCCGCCAAGTTTTCCCGCTGAGGTTCCCTCAGAGGTGTCACCTCGCTTATCACTGACTGTCAAGCACATAGGAGGTGACACCTCGTTTATTACTGATAATCAGGGATATCCGAGGTGTCACCTCGCTTTTAGTTGATTTCCAGCCTATTAGGAGGTGACACCTCCTTTGTGGCTGATTGTCAAGCATCTAAAAGGTGTCACCTCGTTCACCTCATTCCTTGCGCCACCGCACCACCGCCAAAATGGAAATAACCAGGAGTGTCCCCGTCACCACATACACCCACTCCGGAACCGGCACAGGGTCGCCCTTGGCGTAGGAATGCAGGCCCGAGAGGTAGTAATTGACCCCGAAAGAGGTCATGATGATCGACGAAAAAGCCCAGAGCGTGGCCAGGCTGTAGATGAGCAGGTTGTTGAACGCGGGCACGAGCCGCAGGTGGGCCACAATGGCGTACACGATGATGGAGATCAGCGCCCAGGTCTCCTTGGGGTCCCAGGCCCAATAGCGGCCCCAGCTCTCGTTGGCCCATACACCGCCCAGAAAAGTGCCCACGGTGAAGAGGAACAACCCGATGGTCAGCGACATCTCGTTGACCGCGCCCAGCTCGTCGAGCGCGGTCTGCCAGCGCCCTCCGGACTTCCCGGGCCTGACGGCGATCATGACGAGGGTGAACAGGCCGATCGCGGCGCTCAGCGCCAAAGGCGCATAACCGCTCACGATCACCGCTACGTGGATCTTTAACCAGTATGATTGCAACACGGGCACCAGGTTGGTGATCTCCGGGTTGAGCCAGTCGAGGAAGCTCACAAACAGCAGGGAACCGGCAAACAACAGCCCCAGCGGCGCCGTAAACCGGCTTTTCCCCGAAAACAACAGCCCGAATAGCAGAATACACCAGGCGCTGAACACCAGCATCTCAAACCCGTCGCTCCAGGGCGCATGCCCGGATACGTACCAGCGCAGGATCAGGTGAAAGGTGAAGGCCGCCAGCCCCAGCCAGACAAGGGCGGCGCCAATGCGGTACAGCTTCGGGAAAAGCCTGTGCTCCAGGAAAAGCATGCCGATGCTGAGCGCCAGCATCAGGACGCCCAGGAGCCAGAAGGGACCGAACAGCTTCGCCCCCAGGTTGAGCCGGTTGTAGAGCAACTCGGCCTGGATATGGTTTTCGGAAGGGTAGACCGCCTCGCCGGCTTTTTTCTGATACAGCCAAATATACCCCAACGCTTCATCAGCCTCCGTCCAGTCGCCCTCCGCAAGGCCTTTCTGCACGCCGGCGAGGTAGATACCGGTGATGTGCTGCACGAAGGCCGCGTCTTCTTCCTCAAAGCCCTGCGCGTGCTGGCTGCTGGTGTACCAGGTGTGCCCCGGGTCGCCCCGGCGCGGGAACAGCCGCAGGAAATCGCCGTTGAGCAGCGCGTAGAAAATGTTAAACCGCTCGTCGGCCTTCAGCAACTCTTTCTGCCCTTCATTGCGGGCCGCGGGTTTGAGCTGGTTGGCTTCCTCTACTGCCAGTGCGGGCAGGTAATCGCCTTCTTCGGAAAAAAAGTCGCGAAAGCTCAGCCTGGCGGCTGGCTGCACATCCAGCTGGGCGAACAGCAAGGCGCCTTTTTCCGGATCGGCCTTCATGAGCGGTACCTGGGCCCATTTTTCGGGCGCGAGCTGCACGGCCAGCAGAAACTGGCCGGGACTCAGCCTTACCTCGCCTTCTTCTCCTTGCAGGGCGACGAAAGACTTGCCTGTCAGCTTGCGCACGATCTCGTGGGCGAGGGTGTGCAGCGGCTTCATGCGGCCGTCGAGGTCCTGCACGATGAGGCGGGTATAAGCATCGGCTTTCTCCTGCGGCACGATGGTCTCCGTCTGGCCTTGCAGCGGCAAGGCGACAAGCGTCAGCGCCACAACCGCTGCCGTCGTCCGGGCCAGCTTGTGCCGCAGGGCCTGGAAGCGGCTTCCCCTGGCGAACAGGGTCAGGAACATGCCCACCGTGAGCAGGAAGTAGCCCAGATAGGTCAGGTAGGTACCGGGGCGGTCCTGGTTTACGGACAGGATCGTGCCGCGTTCGTCGGTGTCGTAAGAGGATTGGTAAAAACGGTATCCGCGGTGGTCGAGCACGTTGTTCATGAAAATGCGGAACGGGAATGTGCGGCCTTTATCGACCACCTGCACCCGGCTCGCATAGCCGGAAGGACTTTGGCTCCCCGGGTAGCGGTCGAGCTCAAAGGCCTTGAGGCGCAGCGCAAAGGGCAACTCGATTGCTTTGGGACCGAAAGTAATCGCATATGAGCGGCCCTCGTATTCGAAGGCATGCCATTCGGGCTCGAAGCGGGCGCCGCGGATCCAGGCCTCAGTCACCACCTGCCCACGGCTGTCCTGAACGGTGATCTTCACCACGTCGGGCAGGTTTTCGGCCAGCTTTTCCTCGGGTTCCGGAACATAGCCGAGGGTCACGTCGCGGTGGATGGCCTTTACGGTGAAAGCGCCCTCACCCCAATCGTACAACGCGCCTGTCTGCAGAGGGACTGGTACACCGGCCTCCAGGGCGCCCATCTGCATGCTCCCCATATCCTGGGTGCGCATGGCCCGGCCGGCTTCGATCATCCAGGTTTCATTTTCCAGAAAAATGCGCACGGTCTCTCCCCCGCCTACGGGCACGCCATCGCCGGGCCTGACGAGGTAATCGTCGCGGATACCGGCGGTCGCCGAGGCGATGTCGAGAAAGGTGTCCTCCCCCGGGCTGAAGTCCTGCCTTGCCCCTGCAATATAATCCGAGAGCAGGAGGCGGAAGGCATGGTCTTTCATCGCGGCATCCACTTCCCGGGGCTGGAAGGAACGGGCGTCGAGCGACAGCGCTTTTTCAAACCGTTGCCCCTCGCCTTTCAGTTGGAGGTATTTGGTGGTGGTGAAAAAAGTGTTTTGCGTCTGCCCCTCCCGGATGTGCATCTGCCCGTCGAGGCTGGTGTAACGGGTCACGGCCGCCCCGAGGACGATGAAGATGAAGGCGGCGTGAAACAGCCCTACCGGCCATTTCCCCGGGCTGAAAAGGCGGTAGCGGGCAATGTTGGCGAGGAAGTTGACGCTGAGCCACAAAAAGATCAGCTCGAACCACCAGGCTTCATAGACCAGGTGGCGGGCTGCCGCCGTGCCGTGGTCGTTTTCGATAAATGTAGCCACCGCCATGGCAACAGCCAGCGCGGCAAAAAGGAGGAGGGTGGCTTTGGATGACACCAGGGTGCTCAGTAACTTCATACGGTACACATGTTACAGCAAGATACCGATAAATTTGTTTTTCATCGTGGGCCGGTAGATCAGCATGGCATAGGCCCAGTACTGCCCGTCGTCAGGCGCCCTGACCAGCTGTAGTTCCGACAGGTTCTCGGTGGCGAACAGGGCGCTGAACCCGCATTGCAGGGAAACGGCGTCGTAGATGATGAACCCCAGCGACATGTCGGCCTCTATGCCGAGGTATTTGCCTAGCGGTTGGCCCGTAAACGAATGCCGCCCTTCTACCTGGGAGGAGAAGTGGTGCCCGTCGAGCTGCAGGAAGAACCTCGGCCCGAAATCGTAGCGGGCGCGCAGGAATACGTCCAGCAAGCCCGCGTTGTTCTCGTAGGCGCCGCTCACGAAGAAGTGGTCCATATACCCGTTGAAGAGGTGGTTGGTGCCGTATAGGGGCGAGAAGGAATTGTTATCCGCAGCACCCGGTTCCGAGCCGCTCAGCAGTTCCGCGCCGGCCACGAGGCGGAGTTTTTGCCCGGCCTCTTTGTTGACGCCGATCTGCTGCATCAACTGCAGGCTGGCGTCGTAGGCGGCGACGGTTTTGCCCACGGGGTCTTTGCCGAGTTGGTGGTAGTAGAAAGCCGACAGGGTGGTATTGCCCATCTCGTATTTCAATGTCGGAATACCTATGGTCTGGCGGTACCTGACGCCCTTTTCAATGATCGTACCTTGGGGGCCAGTAAGGGTGTACTGCCTGCCGTCGTTCCAGAAGAGCAGGGAAAACCGGAGCTCGCCTATGCGGTTCTCATACCGGAACAGCTGCGCGACTTTGTACTGGTTGGTTGTCGTGAAAAGCGTGCCGCTAAAGTTTTGGGCATCCTGGTTATAGCCTCCGCCCAGGTGTAGTTTCATATCTTCCTTTTCGTATTTGACGAGTGCAAAGTCGTGGGCTCTGGCCTGCAGCGCCCAGTCGAGGTTGCCCAGGAAGCGGAAATTGTCGTAGTTGAGTTCCTGCCGCCCGAGTTTGAGGCTGAAATGATCGCTCAGCCAAAATTCTCCCCAGGCTTCGTGCACCGACAGGTAGGGGTCGGTGACTTTGATCTGGGAAGTGTTGCCCCAGGTGCGCACATCCTGCATGCTCAGGTAGAGCTGCACCTTGTCGAGTTTGTAGCCGGCCTGCAGGCGGGCCCGGTGGGCGATAAAAAAGGCAGGATCGAGGTTTTGAGCGAGGAGTCTGTTATAGCCGTTCCGAAATTCGGTCCGCTGGAGAATCTGCCCGTCGAGGTTGAACTGAGCGGCGGCGGAAATGGCAAACAGGGCCACCAGCAGGGTGGCCAGGAGCGTACGCAAGGTTTTCATAAGTCCAGTTTTGGTTCAACAGATTACCGGCTGCCGATGCCGGGGTCGGTGGTTTTGTTTTCTCTTTCCTTCCCCTGCCGGAGCCATTCGGGCACCACTTTTTCGAGAAATACTGCTTTTTGAGACCGCTCTTTTTCCATATCCCAACCGATGTAGGCCTGCAGGGCTGCCTTGCTCGAAAAGTCGGGCATGGCCACGGGCTTGTTGTGCCCGAGATCAGCCAGCAGGCGGGCCAGCTGGATACGGGTTTCCTGGATGATGGCGGTGGCAGAGGTGACGACACGGGCGGTTTCCACCGGAGCGTGGAAAGCGGCGCCGTGGGAGGCCACGGAGTAGTCCCAGCGCCACTGCGCATGGCGGATGCCGAGCAGGATGTCCTTCATTTGGGCTTCGGATGCGCCCAATTCCCAGGCTTTCGCGGCTTCGATATGGGCCATGGCGATAAGGCGCTGCAGTTTGGCCGAGCCCTCCTTGATCTTACCCTGCCGTTCATAAACGTCGGTGATCAGGTCGTCTACTTTTTCGCGGTGGCAGACGAAGCAGGAGTTTTCGACATTGCTCAGCGGGGAGCCGATATGGTGGTTGGTAAATTTCTGTCCGCCCTCCGTGGTGTAAGGCATATGGCAGTCGGCGCAGGATACGCCGCGTTTGGCGTGGACGCCCAGGGCAAAGAGCTCATAGTCGGGGTGCTGTGCCTTGATCATGGGGGCCTTGCTCAGCGGGTGTACCCAATCGGCGAAGCCGATGGCGTCGTAGTAAGCCTCCATGGAATCGACCGTCATACCGTTTTTCCAGGGGAAGACGAGGTAGTTGGCGCCTTCTTTTCCGGGCAGTTCTTTGTTGAAATAGTATTCGACGTGGCATTGGGCACAGACCAGGGAGCGCATTTCCTGGTGGGAGGCTTTGGAGATATCTTTCCCCATGGCCTCAAACGCCTCTACCAGCGCCGGGCGGGTGATGGTGAGGTTCATGGTCTTGGGGTTGTGGCAGTCGGCGCAGCCGATTGGGTTGATCACCTGGGGACCCAGGTCTGAGACTTTTTTGTTGTAGTATTCCGTGACGCCTAATTCCTTCATCAGGCGCGGCACGTCGGGGCTCTTGCAGGTCCAGCAGGTGCTGGGCATGGGGCCATCGCCCGCCTGCATGGGCGCGCCGATGCGAAGGGTGTGGTGCACGTCGGTCACGGCGTAGTAATGCCCCCGGGGCTGGTTGTAGTCTTTGCTGAAACCATAGCCCGCCCAGAGGATGACCAGATCGGGCTGTTCGTGCAGCACATCCCGGAAGCCGCTCGTATTATAGACGCTGTGGAAGGAGGTATCGGCCGTTTTCAGGTACGACTGGTACTGCCTGGGGAAATTCATCCCCCACACCGAATCGCGGGGTTCGATGCCCTCGATTTCGACTTTGGGTTGGAAGGCGAATTTGGCTTCCGCACGCCGGTCCATGATCGAATTGGCCAGCAGGGCGAGGAGGAAGACTGCGACAGCGGTGAGCAGGAAGAGTATCCAATTTTTCATAACGCGTGTTATTTAGTCTGAGCGGCCTCTTTCAGCCATTGAGGAATGATTTCAAGGTCTTCAGGGGCGTAGGTGCGGATCGGTTCGATCTGGTGGCCTACGGCCGACAGGCTTCGCACCTTGCCGTGGGGCACTTCGCGGTGGCATTCCCAGCAAAGGCGGTCTGTGCGGGCCTCGTGGTGGGCCTCCACCAATCCGTTAAGCCGGGCATCGGTGACCTGATCCTGGTGGCAGCGGATGCAATTGTCGTGGATGACCTCAACGGAAGGCTTGCGGGCGCGGATCACCTGGGGTTCGGCCCTGAGCGTGAAGATAGAGGCATGGTAGAGGCCGTCTTTGGCCTTGAAAAAATATTTGTTGAACACGTTGTCGTGCGGCACATGGCAGTCGTTGCAATGGGCCACTTCGCGGTGCGAGCTGTGGTTCCAGGTAATGTACTGCGGCGTCATGAGGTGGCAGTTGACACAGGCCTGAGGGTCGTCCGAGAGGTAGGAGGCTGCGTTGCTCAGTTTGAGAAGGTAAAACCCCAGGCCGAAAATCGCAGCTACCAGCACCGTCGCCGCAGTCCGCCATTTTTTCGGCGGAACCAGGCTGTACCGGAAGAGAAAACGTTTGAAACGGTCGAAGCGGGACATGGTATCGGGGCGTGGTTTGCAAGCTAAATTAGCTTTAACAACGCATTCGCATGGTGACAAAAATCACCTCATCACTTGACTTTAATCATTTATTTTTTGAGAAATTTTATTATAAGGACTGAACCCCAAACGTTCGCTTATTTCCCTTTGGGTGGTTATCTTCGTTAAGTATCAAAACCTCACCCCATGGAAAGACCCAAAATCATCCCCCGCCCCGGCGAAGTGGACAAACTGCTGGAAGCCGTTGGGATCGCCGGCCTTCTGTTCTTAATCGGCGTTCCAATCTACTACTACGGCGCGCTGCCCGAAATCATTCCCCATCACTACGACGCGACGGGGAAACCCGACGCCTATGGCGAAAAAGCCATCATCTGGACGCTTCCCCTGCTGGGCATCGCGTTATTTGTCTTTCTGTCGGCGCTGAAGAAAAGCCCCCATATGTTTAACTACACCGTGAAGATCACCCAGGAGAACGCGGAGCGGCAATACGCCCTGGCCCTGAGGATGCTCCGGGCCCTCAACGCCATCATCACCTGCAGTTTCGCCTATATTGCCTTCGGCACGGTACGTGCGGCCCTGGGCATGCAGGACGGACTCAGCAGGGTATTCACTCCCGTGTTTTTAATCTTAATCGTAGGTACTGTTGTTTACTTCACTATAAAATCATTCCAGCGAAAATAATGAAGCGGAGAACCCTCCTCAAATCACTGGCCATATTGCCACTAGCCGGATTAGCGATGAAACTGAGCAACCTGAATAAAATAACCGGCGGCCTCGGCGCCACCGGCCGCATGCCCGTCCTGTTCCTCGGACACGGCAGCCCGATGAACGCCATCGAAGAAAATGAATTCGTGAGCGGATTCCGAAATACGGCCAAGGATTTGCCTCAACCGAAGGCTATCCTCTGCGTGTCGGCCCACTGGGAAACCCGCGGCACCTACGTGACCGCCATGGAGAACCCGCGCACCATCCACGATTTCGGCGGTTTTCCGAAGGCATTGTACGAAGTACAGTACCCGGCCCCCGGTAGTCCGGAACTGGCGCAGGAAGTGCAAAGCACTGTGACCAAAGCCCAGGTAGGCCTCGACGAAAAATGGGGCCTCGACCACGGCGCCTGGTCGGTCATCAAGCACCTCTACCCCGATGCCGATGTGCCGGTGATACAGATGAGCCTCGACCGCTACCAGCCGCCGCAATACCACTACGACCTTGCGAAAGAGCTTGCCGCCCTCCGCAGGAAAGGCGTGCTCATCGTGGGCAGCGGCAATATGGTTCACAACCTGCGCATGGTGGCCTGGGACAAGCTCAACGAAGCGGGCTTTGCCTTCGACTGGGCGCTCGAAGCCAGCGAAAAAATGAAGGCCTGCATGCTGTCGGGCGACCACCGGCAGCTCATCGACTTCCGCTCGCAGGGCAGGGCCTTCGACCTGGCCATTCCCACGCCCGAGCACTACCTGCCGCTGCTGTATGCGCTGGCCTTGCAGGAAAAAGATGAAGAACTCTCCCTGTTCAACGATCAGCCCGTTGCAGGTTCACTGACGATGACCTCCGTCAGGATCGGCGTTTAAAAAACCCGGTAGCCCGTCCAGGTGCGGTCACTGGCATCGTACAGGAATGCCATGCCGTTGGTAAAGCTGAAGCGGAACACGCTGTATGTCACGGCGCCCGCGGGCAGTTGGGATGTAGCGGTCAGATTGCCCTTCCGGTTAAAGAAGTAGAGTTTGCCTGCTTCGTAGTCCAGCAGCACGTACTCATAGCCCTTCTTCCCGGTGCAGCCGGCCGAGGTAGCGTTGATATCGTCCTGGCTGACGGGCAGTTGTAGCGAAACGCTTCCCGAGGGCTTGCCGTTTTTAGGGTTGTAGAAAAACAGGCTACCCCCGTTGTAGAACACCACTTTTTTGCCGTCGAAAGCGCCCACCGACTGGAAATCGGGCTGGTTCATGCCTGCGAGGAAGACGTTGGGTTCTCCGGAGGGATTGCCTTCCAGGTCGGTAGCGATCTGGATCCAACCACCTTCGCCTGCGGCGTTGCCTATCAGCGCGCGCTTTTTGGCATCCCACCAAAGCCCCCGCATATCGGCCCTGGCGCTCCGGTCGCTGACCGGAAGCCCTTTCTCGTCGAAGGTTTCGAGCGGGAATTCCGAATTACCCGCGATGACGGTATAGTACACCCGCTTGCCCGGATTCCAGACCACAGCGCTGGCGTTGGTGCCATCGGTTTGGACAAAGGAGAATGACACCGCTTCTTTGGGGTTGGCCATCGGCGCCTGGGCCAGGGCAAAGGAGGTGGCGATAAAAAAGAGGAGGGTGGAAAGGATTTGAGTTTTCATGTGGTATGTTTTGTGCGAAAGGTACAATAATTGACAATTTGGAGGGGAAAACCTAATTTGGAAAAATTTTTCCTATGACCTTCTTTTGGATACTCTGGGGCATCGACGCATTCATCGCACTGATCGCGGTGTATTTCTTGCTGATCGGACTGGCCGACGGCTCGGTCTCCAGCTTCAACGCAGGTATCTGGACGGCGGCTATGGCGGCGCTGGCCGTCATCCTGCTGGGCAGCCTTTGGCTGAAGGCGCACAATCTGCTGTTTTGGGCGAAGGCGCTACTGTTGATACTGGCTGTCCCCGGTTTTATGTACGGCCTTTTTGTACTGATGATGATCATTGGGAAACCAAGAATGAATTGAACATGGAGGATCGATTTGCCGATACGGGCTCAGCGCTGAGCGATTTCGCCACGCACTTCGTGGTGCATTGCCCAAAATGCCAGGGCAAAGCCCACATTTCGCCCGGTGGTCGGCTCACCTGTACGGCCTGTTTTCATGTGGAACAGCCAGGACGCTGGTACGGCGCCGCAACGGCCGTAGTGCAGGTAAAATGCAGGGAATGCCACGCCCCAATATTGCGGACCGGTTCTTGGGACGAGCGGTGGAAAAAGCTGTCCGTGCATTGCGAGCAATGCGGCGACGACTGCGAATACGAGGCCTCCATCACCAAACACCCCTTCTGCGATGGGAAAAAGACTGACCCTGTCTACGGGCTGCCGCTCTGGTTGCAGGAGGAATTCCGGGGCGAGGCGATGTGGGCTTTCAACTACGAGCACCTTGCCGAGCTGAAACAATATATCGGCGCCAAATTGCGCGAGCGGGGTATTTTCCCGCGCAACACCATCAAAAAGAATTCAGCCATGGTGAGCCGCCTGCCGGCATTCATCAAAAAAGCCTCCAACCGCGAAGACCTGCTGAAGTGTATTGACAGCCTGGAAAAAAAGTCTGGCTAACGATCATTTGCCGGAATCCAAAATTGCGGTATATTCGGCAAAAATCATTCCGGCATGGCAAATACACCAAAAATTAAAGGAAGAATCGCGATCCTCACCGGCGGCGGCGACGTGCCCGGCCTCAACCCGGCAATCCGGGCGGTAACGGTCAGGGCGATGCGAGAAGGTTTTGAAGTCGTTGGCATCCGCAGAGGATGGGCGGGGCTGATCGATATCGTACGCGATAAAAAGTACGACAACGACGAAAATTTCGTCACCCTCACCAAGACCATCGTCGACAGGGCTGCGCGCACAGGAGGCACCTTCCTCCATACCTCACGCACCCGTCCGAGCACGGTGCCCAAGAGCGTGGTGCCCAATCACCTGCGCGACACCTACAACGCCGATGTCAACGACCTGACCGACGAAGTGCTCAAAAACCTCGAATGGCTCGGCATCGACTACGTCATCGCCATCGGCGGCGACGATACGCTGAGCTATGCTGTGCACCTCTACAAAAAAGGCGTCAAGGTCATGGCCATTCCCAAAACGATGGACAACGACGTGCCGGGCACCGACTACTGCATCGGTTTCAGTACCTGTGTGACGCGCACCATCAGCCTGACCAACAACCTGCGCACCGTGGCCGGCTCGCACGAGCGTTTCATGGTGCTCGAAGTGTTCGGCCGCTACGCGGGCTTTACGGCCATCCTGCCCACCATGGCGGGCGCCGCCCACCGCTGCATCATTCCCGAATACAATTTCGACGTCGAAAGGCTCACCGAGCTGATGGTCGAAGACCGCAACGCCAACCCCAGCAAGTACTCCATCGTGCTGGTGTCGGAAGGCGCCAAATTCCAGGGCAAGGACGAGATGGTGTTCGAAAGCGCGGAAAAAGACATGTTCGGCCACGCCAAACTCGGCGGCATCGGCGACATGGTGTCGGTGAAACTCAAAGACCTCTCGGCCCAGTACAACAAGGGCAAAACCATCAACGTCATCAACCAGAAACTCGGTTACATGGTGCGCTGCGGCGACCCCGACGCTATCGACTCCATCGTGCCCATGGCCTTCGGCACCATGGCGCTCGACCTGCTGCTCAAGGGCATCCACGGACGCCTCGTCGTGCTGCAGAACGGCCGCTACGACCACGTGCCGATCGAGGTGGTGACCGCGACGAAGAAAGTGGTGAACGTGCAGCGCTACTATGACATCGAGCGCTACCATCCGTTCTACCGCGACTTCGAGATGCTGCCCCTGCTGATCATGGGGAATGAGTAGAGCCCTTCTGCTCATCCTGCTGCTGGCCGATGCGGGGTATTCTTTCTTTCAGCACTACCACGTAGCGCTTGACGGCGATTTGGCGCCCATCGCCGCGCCTTCAGAATGGTACGCCAAAGTGCTGGGCGACCCCTTGGGCTTGCAGGCCCTGCTGGAGGGCGAGCGGTATGCCGCGCCCAACCGCTTTTTTGCGCATTGGACGATGGCGCAGTATTTCCGCCACGTACCACTCGCCCTCCAGTCCTTTCTCAACCCCATCGACAGCGTTTATGCCGCGGCGGCGCTGGCCAAAACCGCCATCCAACTCCTGCTGGTCTGGCTGCTGGCCTCTTACGCGAGCGGCCGCAGGCGGGCTACGGCAAAAGAATGGCTGCTGGCTGCCGTGTTGATCACCCCCCTTTTTCAGACATTCGGCTACAACGGCCTGATGGGCATCATCGACAAATCCGTTACGTATACTTTCTTTTTCGCCCTGCCCATGGGGCTGTTGCTGCTGTTCTTTCTTCCCTTTTACAAAAAAATGCGGATGCCGCCGCCGATGCAGGCCGGCTGGGCTTTCCTGGCCCTCTTTCTCGCATTGAGCGGCCCGCTTGTTCCCGGCGTTGTGCTGGTGGCCTGCCTGCTCACCCTCGCCTGGCAGAGGCGGGCCAAAGCGCCCATCTCCCGGCAGCAGCTATTTTTCTTCGGGCTCATCAGCTTGTTGAGCCTTTACTCCTTGTACATCGGCACATTTAATGCCGAGCAGGCCGCTCAATCCATTCCTCTGCCGGAGCGCTATTTGCGCTTGCCCGGCGGTCTGGCCAGCCTGTTCACCCTGAAGATCGGCCTCCCGCTGTTGGTTTTTTCCATTTCGGTAAATGGGATATTGCTCCGGAACCGGAGCCAGGTCTTTACGCAGGCCCTGTGCTGGGTGGCGATTTTTTCCCTCCTGTACCTCCTGCTCCTCCCTCTGGGCGGCTACCGCGACTACCGCCCCGACATCGTGCGGCGCGACACGATGATGCCCGTATTCCTCGGACTATTTTTTCTTTTCGGCCTGTCGTCGATGGCTTTGTTGCAACTTAAACGCTGGTATGCGGCAGGTCTGGGACTGGTTTTACTCCTGTTCACCCTCGCCGATGAGCCCGGCACGGGCCACAATGCCTGTGAAAAAAGTGCGTTGCAAACCTTGTCGCGCGCGCAAGAGAGTCCAGTGCGGATCCCCGGAAGCTGCACGGTCATGTCCTGGGAAAAAATCACCGCCCCCTCCATGTCGGAGTGGAACGCGCGCATGCTGGAGCGTTGGGGCATTACGGAGGGGAAGGTGTTGTATGTGCAGGAATGAAAGCATAAAGAAAGGGCATTCTTCGCCTGAAATTCACAAAAAAACTATTTTAGCTGCCTGATGTTGAGCATTCTGTAACCAAACCATCATTTGCTTTCATGAAAAAGATCCTATACCTGATCATCTTTGCGGTATTCTCCGGCGCCTCCCTTTTCGGGCAGGAGATCACGGAAGACAGCATCCTGGCGCTGATCCGCAAGGAAGGTTTCGAGCGCAGCCGGGTCATGGACCTGGCCTGGGCCATCACCGACCGCAACGGACCGCGACTCACGGGCTCACCCGGCCTCGACAAGGCCACCGACTGGGCCATGTTGCAGATGAGGTACTGGAACCTTGAAAATATCCACACCGAAGAATGGGGTCCCTTCGGCCGGGGCTGGGAGCTGAAGGAATTCACGATGGAGGCCTTGGGCGAGTCGTATTTCCCTGTGATCGGCTACCCGAAAGCCTGGTCGGCGCCGGTAAAGGGACCGGTGACCGGCGACGTCATTTACCTCAATGCAGGCAACGAAGAAGAGCTACAACAATACAAAGGCAAGCTGAAGGGCAAGTTCGTGCTGCTCGACACCCTTCGCGCGTTGGAGGAGTGGGACGAGCCCATGTCGAAGCGGCTCGACTCCGAAGAACTGCTCAAGCTGGCCAACGCACCCCTGCCCAACGCTTCGGGCGGGCGCCGCTGGCGCGGCTACCGCGACAACCAGTTCGGGCAAAAGCTATGGGATTTCATCTATTCGGAGCAGCCCATCGCCGTGCTCGACCGGAGCTACAAGGGCGACTACGGCACCGTGTTCGTCAGCGGAGCGCGGGCGCGGGCGGGCGAGAACGTGCGCGACAAAACCGTGCAGGTCATCCCGCAGATCACCGTGGCCATCGAGCACTACAACCGCATTTTCAGGTTACTGGAAAAAGGAAAGCCCGTGAAGCTGCGCATGCGCCTCGACGCGGCCTACAACTACGACGACCCCATGGAGCGCAACATCATCGGCGAGATACCCGGCTCTGACCTGAAGGACGAAGTCGTGATCTTCGGCGCCCACTTCGACTCCTGGCATACGGGCTCGGGCGCCACCGACAACGGCGCGGGCTCGGCCGTCATGATGGAAGCGGCACGGATACTGCAGGAAGTATTCCGCGTCACCGGCACGCGGCCGCGGCGCACGCTGCGGCTGGCGCTGTGGACGGGCGAGGAACAGGGCCTGCTCGGCTCCCGCGCCTATTGCGACCAGCACTATGTGGTGCGCGACACCGCGGGAGAGATCGTCGCCCTCTTACCGGAGCAGCAAAAAGTATCGGCCTATTACAACCTTGACAACGGCACGGGCCGTATCAGGGGGGTGTACCAGCAGGGCAACCTGATGGTGGGGCCCATCTTCCGCGAGTGGCTCGACGATTTTGAAGACCTCGGCGCCAACACGCTGACCCTCTCGAACACCGGCGGCACCGACCACCTGTCGTTCGACCGCGTAGGCATTCCCGGCTTCCAGTTCATCCAGGACCCCGTAGAGTACGACACCCGTACCCATCACTCCAACATGGACACCTGGGAGCACCTCGTGGCCGACGACCTGAAGCAGGCCGCTACCATCATCGCCGCTTTCGTCTGGCAGACCGCCATGCGCGACGAGATGCTGCCGCGCAAGGACAACAATTTGCCGCCCGTTATGGAGTCTTCGGGTACCAGATAAGGGAAAAATTCGTTTTTGAAGAAAAACAACCTATGCGAGCGATCATTTTCCTTGTTTGCGGCCTTTTCCTGTTTGCCGCCTGCGACCCCGACGATAACCAGGGACCGCCAGAGTTGGAGGTCAATTTTGTCACCGGCATCAACCTCAGCGATGAAAACGGGCAGGGGCTGGGCAAGAAGGGCAACCCTAATGTCAAACCCGATGGCGTGGCGGTTTTTCCCAACCCGGTATTATCCGGCACCATGCAGATAACCGGGGCGCAAGCCGTTACCAATGTCTGGCTGGTGGAAGGCATTGCCCAAAAGACTTCAGCCACCGACATCCAGAGCCTGCTGGAGAATCATGAATACACGACGGAAGACATCAAGGCTTTCCCTGTGCTTGAATTCACCCCAAACAACACCACCTTCGCCATCGACGTCAGCATGCTGGCGAAGGGCTACTACCGGGTCTTCCTCCAGCGCGCCGACGGCGTCATTGTTTGGGACAATATATACCTTAGTCCGGGAGCCACTTTTGCGGATACCTGGACGGAGTTGGGGAATTTTTGGGATTAGAGTGAATGGAAATAATCGCCTGGATCGGCCTTTCCCAAGCCTTTTTTGCAGGCATCCTGATCGGGGCCAAAAAGGGGCGCAGCACGGCAGACAAACTCCTGTCTGCCTGGCTGATCCTGATGGGTATTGAATTCGGGACTTATGGCATAGACCTGCGCGTATTCGGGCCGGCGCCGCTGCTGAGCAACCCCTTTCTGTTGTTCAACCCGGCGCTGTACATGTACACCCTTTCGCTGACCGACAAAAAATTCACGCTGAAATGGGTGCACCTGCTGCACCTGCTCCCCTACGTCATTTTTGAGGGCCTGGCCTATGCCCTGGGCGAGCGGCGGGAGCTGGCCCATTTCTTCGAACCCGACTCCACCCTTTGGTTCCGCATCCTTTTCGTGATCGCAGCGCTTGCCTCCTGGGCCGTTTATCCCACCCTCAGCATCCTCGCCGTGCACCGCCACCGGATGAACCTGCAGCAGGAATTCTCCACCATTGAAAGTTACAAGCGCATCGGGTGGGTGATGTTCCTGCTTACGTTCAACATGGTTTACTGGGTTGGCAGCCTCGTCATCGGAGTCTACAAATATTTTACCTCCGAAGCAGGGCTCTTGCCCGTCTTCAGCTACTCCGTGTTACTGGCGCTTAACTACATCCTGGGATTTTACGGTCTGAGGCAGGAAAGGATTTTCGAAGCAGAGCCGGAGGAAGCGCCCGACAAATACAAGCGGTCGCGCCTGCAGGAAGACTACAAAGAACGGGTGGTTCAAAAGTTGCTCACCTTGTTTGAAAATGAAAAACCCTATCTGCGCAGCGAGCTTACCATCAACGACATAGCCGCGAAGATCAAAGCGCCCCGGCATGTAGTGACCGAGGTGCTCAACACCACCCTGGGTAAGAATTTCTACCAATTCGTAAACGAATACCGGGTGGAGGCCGTCAAGAAGATGCTCGCCGACCCCAAATACCAAAACCTCTCCATTGAGGCCATCGGCTTCGAGTGCGGCTTCAACAGCAAGTCGACTTTTTTCTCCGTATTCAAGCAAATGACGGGTACTACGCCGGCGAAGTGGAGGTGACACCTCGTAAGTCCCTGAAAACCAGGAGAAAAGGAGGTGACACCTCGGAAGTTCCTGAAAATCAAGGAAAAAGGAGGTGTCACCTCCCTTGTGTCTGGTTATCAAGCACTTGCGAGGTGACACCTCGATAAGTGGCTGATTTACAGCCGCTTGTATAAAACAAACTGTTTACACCCACTCCAAACGCAGTATCCGGAGTACTACTCCCGGTGCAGAGCGCGCGACTCGGACCGTTTTCCGGCCCCAAGCCTGCATATTGCCAGTGAATCAAATCATACAAGATGCGAACGCTGACCACCATATTGCTGGCTTTATCACTTTCCGCCCCAACCTTGGCTCAAGGCCTCTTCGAAAGCGCCGGGGCAGATGAACAAGACCTGAAAACAACGCTGGACTGGAACGGCTATGCCCGAGGCGCCGCCTTCGGCGCATCGCCTGCCTTCGATCTGTCTACCCTGTTCGGCGAACTGGGCTTGCAGGCAAAACTGAGTCGCAACAATGCATTTCTCTTCGCCGATGCACGCCTGCGCGAGGGACTTCAGTTTGGAGAAACAGGCACGGTGTTCCAACTGAAGGAAGCCTATGCCGGGTACCAGTCCCGAAAACTCGACGTCTATCTGGGCAACCAGATCGTCACCTGGGGACGGGCCGACGGGTTTAACCCCACCAACACCATTACCCCAACCGATTATTTCTTCCTCACACCCGATCCCGACGACCAGACCCTGCCCAACTTTATGCTCAGGGCCAGGTACCATATCACACCCGCCATCAGCCTGGATGCGATCGGAATACCCTTCTTCAGGCCTTCGGTTTACCGCTACGACCTGTTTGACATGGGCGGAAACGCCAGATTCTCAGATTCGGCGCTGCCGGAGTCAGCATGGGATAACGGCGCCATCGCGGCCCGCATGAACTTCGAACTGCCCAGGGTTGGATTTTCACTGTCGTACTTCAGGGGCTATGACCCGTTTTACGGATTCAACATACAAAGCGTGGACCTCAGCCAGCCGCTGAATCCCCTGATCACCAATCAGCCGGCGTATTACAGGAAAGACCAGTTTGGCGCAGACTTTGCCCTTCCGCTCGGCGCCTGGATCGCCAGAGGGGAAATGGCCGCCACTTTCACCAAAGACTATGAAAACCAGATGCATGTGCCTAACCCCGGCCTCTACTACGTCGCAGGCATTGAACGCGAATTTTGGGGCATCACCACCATTTTTCAATATATCGGAAAATACGCCTTCGACTTCAAGGCCCTCACAGAGCCGGTGCTGGAAAACCCCTTCGACCCCGTGGGCCTGCAACAGTACATCCAAGACCGCATCAACTACGAGTCTACCCTCTTCAACCGCAAGATATTCCAGCAACAAGAGCAGGCCAACCACGCGCTGTTCCTGTCGCTAAGCCGCTCTTTCGCACACGAGACCCTGCGGGCCGGATGCACGGGCTACTACAACATTACCTCGGAGGAATACCTGCTACGGCCCGCCCTGACCTGGAACATCACCGACGCCCTCTCCGCCACGGCGGGCGCCAACATCATGGGCGGGCCGGAGCAGTTCATTTTCGACTATTCGAAGGAGGTGATGAATGGGGGATTTGTACAGCTGAAGGCCCACTTTTGAACAGGATTGGACAGGATTTTTTCGGATCGTCAGGATTAATGATTGATTATGATTTATAGATATAGGTGGTTGTTTATTGTGGCGCCTTTGGTGATTGCCATTGGCCTTTTGATCCCCTTGCGCGAGGCGCGGATCAACCCCGACCTGAATGCTTACCTGCCCGACGACATGCCGGCCAAGCAGAGCATCCGGCGGCTGGATTCTATTTTCGGGAAATACGAGCCCCTGTTGGTATTTTTCGAAACAGACGACGTGCTCGCCACCCCCACTCTGGAGCGCATCCGCGAGGTGAGCGGGGAGCTGCACCGGAGCGCGGCTTTCAGCCGGGTGATGTCGCTGTTCGACGTCAAGAATATACGCGGGGAGGAGGGGGCGATGATCGTGGAGCCGGCGGTGCGGCGCATCCCGAAAACCGATGAAGCCCGAGAAAAACTCCGGGAGGAATTGCGAAGCAACGACCTGGCTTACGGGCTGACCGTTTCCGAAGACTTTCGCTACGCCCTCCTCCTCGCCAACCCGGCGGAGGGGGTAGCGGACGACGAGGCGGTCGCCATCCTGCAAGACCTGCTGGAGCAGTTTCCGGGAGAGGAAAAAGTGTACCTCAACGGTTCGCCCTACCTCAAGCACGAGATACAGGCCCGCACCACGCGCGACCTGGCCATCCTGCTCCCCCTGGGGCTGCTGGCGATGATCCTGTTTTTGTATTTTTCTTTCCGTGAAATACGAGGCGTGCTGCTGCCCCTGTCGGTGGTCGTTCTCTCGATCATCCTGTCCATGGGCTTGCTGCCGCTGTTTGGCTGGGAACTGAGCATCATGGCCATCCTCGTGCCGATCATGATGATCGCGATCGCCAATAACTACGGCGTGCACCTCATAGCGCGCTATCAGGAGATGAACGCCCGTTTCCCCGATATGAGCATGCGCGAGATCGTAGGCAGTTCGCTGGTTCACCTCTGGAAGCCCATTCTCTTCACCGCCCTGACTACCATCGTCGGCGTGCTTGGCCTGGTGACGCACATCATGCTGCCCGCCAAGCAAATGGGCGTCGTTTCGGCCATGGGCATCGCCTTCGCCCTCCTGCTCAGCCTGACCTTCGTGCCCTCTATCATGATCATGATGAAAAAGGGAAAAGTCCAGGCCGTATTTTCCGAAGAAAAACACACCTGGATCGACCGCATGCTGAGCTGGTTCGCCAGACTGAGCGCGGAGCGCCCCCGGAGTGTCGTGCTCGTATTCGCCGGCCTGTTGGTGTTGATGGGGCTGGGCATCACCCGCCTGCAGGTGAATGTGCAGCACGAGAACATCCTGCCGTCCGGCCACCCGATCCGGGTGTCGACCGGCATTGCCGACCGGTATTTTGGAGGGGTGAAAAACGCTACCCTGCTGTGGGAAGGCGACATGAAAGACCCCGCCGTCCTGCTGCGGATGCAAGCCGCGGAGCGCGAGCTGGAAGCCATGCCCGAGGTGGGCCACGTCATCTCCCTGGCCACCATGCTGCGCAAGATGGGCGAGGCGATGAACGACCCAGGCGAGGAGGGCTATGGGAAAATACCCGCCACCCGCGACGCCGTGGCGCAATACCTCGAATTTTACGCCATGAGCGGCGACCCGGCCGATCTGGAGCAACTGGTCGATTTCGACTACACCCGCTCGGCGATGACCGTGCAGTTCCGGGCAGCCGACCTCAAGACCTTCAACCGCGTGACCGCCCAACTGGACTCAATCGTGGCGCGAGAGCCAGCCTGCACCATGCTGAGCGGGCATTCGCTGATGGAAAAAGAGTTAGCTCTTTCCATCGTGCGCGGGCAGAATTATTCGCTGGTCTTCGCCGCCGTGGCGATCGCCCTGCTGCTATTCATCATCTTCCGTTCGGCCAACGCCGGGCTCATGGGCAGCCTGCCCCTGGCATTCGCCCTGATCAGCAACTTCGGCCTGATGGGCTGGCTCGGCATCGAGCTCGACATCGCCACTTCGCTGCTCTCCTCGATCGCCATCGGTATCGGCATCGACTACACCATACATCTGTTCTGGCGCTTGCAGACGGAGCTGCGAGAAGGGCTTCCCTATCCGGAGGCCATTATGAAAACCCTGCGCACCACGGGACGGGGTATCACGATCAATGCCTTCTCGGTGATGCTGGGCTTCGGCGTCCTGTTCTTCTCGGCCCTGTCGCTGCTTAAGGCATTCGCGCTATTGATCGTGTTCTCGCTGCTGCTCTGCCTGCTCTGCGCCCTGGTGCTCATTCCGGCACTCAGCGTGTGGCTGAGGCCTGCATTTTTAGAAGAAAAAAATAAAAAACATGAAGATTCAATTGCTAGTTCTGCTGCCGCTGGTATTCCTTCTGAGTTACCGCGTTGAAGCGCAAGACGCCCGGCAGATCGCCGACAAGGCCGGTAAGGCCGTCGAATTCGACGCCATGGAAATGACTGCTACCCTGACCATCCGCGACGGACGGGGCAATGAGCGGGTGCGGCAGATCGCCAACGCGAGCCGCAAATTCGGCGCGGTGAACAAAACCCTGATGAAATTCCTCTCCCCCGCCGACGTCAAAGGCACTGCCATGCTGATCATCGACAACGAAGACAAGGACGACGACATGTGGATCTACATGCCCGCCCTGCGCAAGACCCGCCGCATCGTCAGCACCGAAAAGGGCAAGAGCTTCATGGGCTCCGAATTCTCCAACGCCGATATGAGCCGTCCCAACCTGGGGCAGTTCAACCACAAAATCCTGGGCTCCGCCACCCTCAACGGCAAGGACTGCTGGAAGGTCGAATCCGCCTGCCTCGATGAGGGCATCGAAGACCAGATGGGCTTCAGCCGCAAGGTGGCATTTATCGAAAAAACGACTTACCTGACCCAGCAGGTCGAGTACTACGACTTCGACGGCGAGCTGTTCAAGGTGATGACCTTCGGCAATTACAAAAAACAGGCCAACGGCAAGTATTTCGCCTTCACGATGGAGATGAAGAACAAGCAAAACGGCCGCAGTTCCACCATCGCCATCGATCAGTTCCAGCTCGGCTCCAGGCTGGCAGAAGATTATTTCTCCACCGCCACTCTTGAAAAGCAGTAGTATGATCCGGTTGTTGATGGTCTTTTTGGGAATGATTGCAATTACCTCCCAACTCCCCGCTCAGGCGCTCCGGGTGCAGATCACGGGCATCCGGGGCGCTGAGGGGGTGCTGCGGGTCTCCTTTTTTGGAAATGGCGAGGAGTTCGGCAAAGAAAAGCCCCGTTATGAGAAAGTCATTTCAAAAACGGGCATGAAAAACGGCAAGATCACCCTGCAGCTCGCCGACCTGCCACCCGGCAGGTACGGCATCGCCGTGCTGGACGATGAGAACGCCAACGGAAAGATGGACTACCGGTGGCTGAAACCGGCAGAGGGATACGGATTTTCAGACCTCGTTCCCGCGAAAATGAGACGGCCCGGCTGGGAAGAGTTTCAATTCGACTATTCCGGAGCGGACAAGACCGTGGCGGTGGCGCTTATTTACTGGTAGCCTCGCTCATGGTCACCACGTACTGAAGGATCAGGCGTTCAGCGTCGGCGTCGATCTTCGCCTTTTGAGCCATGGGAGGCACGATCTTGCGCCAGCCCGCCTCATCGAGGGCGTTGGGCTTTTTCAGTCCGTGGCATTTCCCGCAACTGTTTTCGTAGAGCGTTTTACCCTGGTTGAGTTCAGCCAGGGTGAGGCCCGGAAATTTTTGGGCCCCGCGGTCGGCGTCGCCCTGGGCGGGCGTCAAAATTGTCGCGCTGCACGCAGAAAGCAACAAAATCGCATAGATGTAGATGATCTTTTTCATAGATTGGGTGAAATTTGTCCCCAAACTAACCAATCCATTCCAAAAATCCATGGAGAAAGAAAAAGCCATATTTTTCCCGGGCCTCAATGGAATCAGAGCTATTGCTGCTTTGGCCGTGGTGCTGTCGCACCTCACCAAAGAGCTGGAACGATTCGGGTTGAACCCCCATCTTTTTGGCAGCAGGGAGAACAACCCCAGGGGGCTCGACCTGGCTGAATTTGGCGTCACGATATTCTTCGCCCTCAGCGGCTTCCTCATCACCTACCTGTTGCTGGCTGAAAACGACAAGAAGCCCATCAACATCAGGAACTTCTACGTCAGGCGCATCCTGCGCATCTGGCCGCTGTACTACACCTACTTCCTGATCGCCCTGTTCTTCACCTTCCTGTGGAGCGGCGAGTACTACATGCACATGGGCAGCACCGCCTTTTACATCTTCTTCGCCGCCAACATACCCAAAATACTCAGCACGCAGATACCACTGCTGTCGCACTATTGGTCGCTGGGCGTGGAAGAACAATTCTACATGATCTGGCCGGTCTGGGTGAAGAAGACCATCAAGCGGATTTTAATCCTCACGATCATCGGGATCGGCATTTTCCTGGGCGTCAAAGTTTTTGCCCATACGTTCTACCCCGGTTCATATTTCGAAACGGCGATGTACTACGTCAAGTTCGACTGCATGATGATCGGGGCGCTGGGCGCCATCCTTTACTACAAGCGCGAGAAGCTCTTCATGCAGCTCGTGCCAGGCGGCGTCGCTCAGGCCATCGCCTGGGTGGCCATCGGTTTTGTCGCCATCAACCAGTTCCACATCTTCTCCATCATCGACCACGAGATTATCTCCGGCGTCACAGTTGTACTGATCGTCGGGCAGATCGAAGGGCGGCGCAAGCTCATCAACCTCGACAAGGAGTGGCTCGACTTCCTGGGCAAGATATCCTACGGCCTGTACGTCATTCACCCCATTGTGCTCTACGGCCTGGGCCGCCTGATCGGCGACACGGCCATCGGCCCCCAATGGCTCAAATACATTGTGGTCTATACTTCGGTCGTGGGCCTCACCATCCTGCTGTCGCACCTTTCCTACGAATATCTCGAAAAGCGCTTCCTGCGCATGAAGGACCGCTTCTCAACGGTGAAGAGCACAGGGTCCAGGCACTTCCGGGAGGAGGTGGAGGAAAAAAAGGAGGAAGAGGGGGAGATGAGGGCGTCGCCGAGGTAAAAAGCTTACCTTGACGCCATCCGTTCAGGATGGATGATCCAGTCCGGGACGCTATTGACGGTTCTGCCCTTTTCTTTGTCTTTCATCTGCGGCACGAGTTGCTTTTTCAATTTTCCGGAATCGATCCGCACCGTATCTTTAAGCGGGATCAGTGTCTTCAGGCTGTCGGCTACGCGGATGCTGTCGAGTTGGGCCTGCCTGCGGTCCATTTCTTTCTGTAATTCAGGCACGATCCCGAAGTTTCCCTCCAGGTTATAGCGAAGCGCCGCATCGGCGCCGCTGTGGCTGCGATGAGCGATACGCATGGTCTGGGCGTGGGAGAACCCGGCAAAAAACAGGGTAAAAAAGGCAAAGACAATTATTTTTTTCATCACAACTTCGGGTTTGTACGATGAAGAATGTGTCCAAAAATAAGCGATTTTGGCGCCTGATGCAAAGTTTCGCGCTGCGTTGGGCCGTCCTCTTCGTCGTGTCCTTCCCCTTTTCGTTCTCTTTCCCGCGGCCCATCCTGCCCGATGCAGGGCGTTTGTCCAGTCCCTTTTTCGAAAAATGGGCGGCCTGGACGGGGCGGCATCTCTTCGGGCTGCCGGAGACTTTTTCCAGTCCGCTGATCTCCGACTCGAAGGGTTTGTACCTCCATGCTTTCAACCTGCTCTTTGCCTCTTTTTTCCTCGCCATAGCCTGGACCTGGTTCAGCCGCAAGCGCGGGGAGGATAACCGGTTGCGCTACGGATTTATTGTATTCGTCCGCTATTACCTCGCGTTTCAGCTGCTGGTCTACGGCTTCAACAAGGTGTTCAAATGGCAGTTTTACCTGCCCGAACCCAACCTGCTATTCACCCCGCTCGGCGACCTGCACCGCGACATCCTGTTCTGGAGCGGGATGGGGTCGTCTTACACTTACACCGTCTTTTCCGGGATCGCCGAAGTGATTCCCGCTTTGTTGCTCCTCTTCCGCCCTACCCACCGCATCGGGGCCCTGATCGCGGCGGGGGTGATGCTCAACGTGGTGGCGATCAACTTCAGCTTTGATATTTCGGTGAAATTACTCTCCTCCTTTCTCCTGCTTCTCAGCCTGATAGCCGCACTCCCCCTGCGCTGGCAGCCTCATTTTTCGAAAAAATGGATCTACTTCGGTGTTAAGACCGCGGTTATCAGCCTGTTGCTGATCGACAGCCTGTTCCCTTACCTCAAAACGGGCAATTACAACGACGACCGGGCGCCGAGACCGGTTTTCCACGGCGCCTGGGAGGTGGAGGGCAAACCGGAATGGCGGCGGCTGTTCGTGCACCGGAGGGGTTATCTGATCGTGCAGGACCAGCAGGATAAAATGCAGGATTACGGGCTTTCCGTCGATACCATTCGCGGTGAGTTTATTGTGGAAGAATGGGAAAACGGGAAGCTGAGCGGCCTCGCCTACCGGCAGGATACCGGCAGTACCCTCGTGCTGGAAGGCGATTTTTTCGGCGATTCCATACAAATCCACCTCAAAAAATTGGAACTTCACACCCTGCCACTGATGCAAAAAGAATTTCACTGGACAATAGACTGATCAAATGAAAACACAACACTTCATCGTCCTGACGCTAGCCCTTTTCAACACAACATTGATCAATGCCCAGAACGGCATCACCGGAACCTGGAACGGGGTGCTCGACTTTCAGGGCATGCAGCAACTGCGCATCGTCTTTCACATTCAGGAAGAAAATGGCGTGTATACCGCTACTATGGACAGCCCCGATCAGGGCGCTACCGGCATACCCACCCAGGGCGTCAGCTACGAACACCCCAACCTGAGCGTCGACATGTCGGCCTTGGGCGCCAAATTCACCGGCGTCGTGGCAGAGGATTTTTCCACCATCGATGGCACTTTCTCCCAGGCGGGCATGAACCTGGAACTCAAACTGGGAAGGGCGGAAGTGGAGATGGAAGCGCCCAAACGCCCGCAGGAACCCCAGCCGCCGTTTCCCTACTACGAAGAAAAAGTGACTTTTGACAACAAGGCAGCGGGCGTCACCCTGGCCGGCACGCTCACCCTGCCTTCCCAAAAGGGCAAATACCCCGTAGTAGTGCTGGTGAGCGGCTCCGGGCCGCAAAACCGCGACGAGGAACTGCTCGGCCACAAGCCCTTTCTGGTATTGGCCGACCACCTGGCCCGCCAGGGCATCGGCGTGCTGCGCTACGACGACCGCGGGGTGGCCGAATCGACCGGAGATTTCTCCTCCGCCACCTCAGCCGACTTCGCCTCTGACGCATTAGCGGCGGTGGAGTACCTGAAAAAAAGAAAGGGCGTCAACAAGAAACAAATCGGCATCGCAGGCCACAGCGAAGGCGGGCTGATCGCCCCCATGTGCGCCGCCCGATCGAAAGACGTGGCCTTCATCGTGCTGCTCGCCGGCCCTGGGGTCGACGGTGAAGAAATCCTGATCAAACAGATCGCCGACATCGAGCGGGTGCAGGGAACCAGTGAGGAGAAGATCCAGACCGACCTGCGGAAGTACCTGCAGGCCTTCCGCCTGATCAAAACCGAACAGGACACCTCGCGGCTGCGCCTCAAATTGTCGGCCATGCTGGAAAGCGAAATGGGCGAACAGGCTGAAAATACCAAAGAGCAGGTGAAAAAAGAGGTAGATGAGTACCTCTCCCCCTGGTTCCGCCATTTCATCCAGTACGACCCCAGGACATCGCTGGAGAAAGTGCAATGCCCCGTGCTGGCCATCAACGGGGAGAAGGACCTCCAGGTCGACCCGAAAATGAACCTCGAGGCTATCGAAACCGCTTTGAAAAAAGGCGGCAATACCCGGTACGTGATCAAAGAACTGGCAGGGCTGAACCACCTGTTCCAGACCGCGGAAACCGGCTCGCCAATGGAATACAACAAGATCGAAGAGACCTTCTCCCCAGTAGCGCTGGAGATCGTGTCAGGCTGGATACTGGAGACGGTCGGGAAAAAATAACTGCTCTTTATGAAACAGCTTTTTCACATCAGCCTTTTCATCGCCGTGCTGGGCGCAGGATGCGTCAGCGCGCCCGCGCCGCAGGTGGTGGGCGAGCCCATCGACAGCCTCAACGGAGTGACAGTCTATTACAGCCAAAGCCCCGAGGGCCTTCTGCCCGAGCAGGCCGACCTGGCGCAGCACTATTCTTCCCTGGAGTTTGTGAAGCGCTACTACGCCGAGGTGTTGGGGGTGGCGCTTCCCGACTCCCTGCGGTCGGCGGCCGCCTTTTTCGACCCCAACATACCCGACGGAGAGGTGAATCCGGCGACGGGCTTGCAGCAGTTTACCAAACCCAGTATGGCGCCGCCACGCAAAAACGATATCGTGGTATTCAGCGACGCCACTTACGACCCCGGGGGGCACCTGGCCATCGTAGCCGATGTCAGCGCCAAGGAGGTGGTGATCGTGCAGCAAAACCCCGGGCCGCTGGCAAAAGCCCGAGAGCCGCTGCGCTACTACCTGCGCCGCAAGAAGTGGTACGTGCAGCACCCGCATGTGGTGGCGTGGCTGCATATGGAATAGAGATTTTAGCAGTCGTCATTGAAAATCGTTTATCGTTTACGTAAACGATAAACGCTCAACGATAAACGAATATAACTCATGCTTCTAACTCACCGCACCCTTTGGCTGCTCCTCCTCCTCTCCATCCTCGCCTGCCGCAAGGACGACCTCCCCAAGCCACCAGAAGGCCCGTTGCTGGAAGAGATGGTCATGTACGAGATCAACCTGCGGGCATTCAGCGAGACGGGCGATTTCCAGGGGGTGACCGAGCGGATGGATACCCTTCAGGCGCTGGGCATCAACGTCATCTGGCTGATGCCCATCCATCCGGTGGGGCAGATCAACTCGGTGGGGCAGCTGGGCTCGCCCTATTCGGTGCAGAACTACCTGGAGGTGAACCCGGAATTCGGCGATCTGGAGGACTTCAAAGCCCTGCTCGACGCCGCTCACCAGGGCGGCATCGAGGTGGTCATCGACTGGGTCGCCAACCATACTTCCTGGGACAATCCCTGGATCTCGAACACCGACTGGTATACCCAGGACGGCAACGGCAACATCATTCACCCGCCCGGCACCAACTGGATGGACGTGGCCGACCTCAACTTCGACAACGAGCAGATGCGGCTGGCCATGATCGAGGCCATGCGGTATTGGGCCGAGGAGGTCGGAGTCGACGGATTCCGCTGCGACGCCGCAGATTTCGTTCCATTTGACTTTTGGAAACAAGCCCTCGACAGCCTGAGCAGCGATCTCATCCTCCTGGCCGAAGGCAGCAGGGCGAACCATTTCACCGCCGGGTTCCAGCTGAACTACGCCTGGGATTTTTACGGAAAACTCAAAAGCGTCTTTGCGGGCGGTTCTCCTGCCAGTTCGATCTTCACCACCCATTACGACGAGGCCAATACCGTGCCGGCTGGCGCCCGCAAGCTCCGTTTCACCACCAACCACGACGAGACGGCCTGGGATGCGCCGCCGCCACAATTGTTCGGCGGGGTACAAGGCGCGCTGGCCGCCTCGGTGATCACCATGTACATGGGCGGAGTGCCGCTGTTGTACAACGGCCAGGAGGTGGGCCTGAACGTCAACCTGCCCTTCTTCAGCCGCTACCCCATCGACTGGAGCCTCAACCCCGGCATGGCCGCCGAATACAGGAGGCTGATCCAGTTGTACAAGTCGAGCGATGCCTTGAAAAAAGGGCAACTTGCCACATTCCCCGACCCCAACATCGTAGCCTACCAGCGGTCCCGCGACGACCAGACCGTTTTGGTGGTTGTCAACGTGAAAAACGAGGCGAAGGACTGGCCTGTGCCCGCCGCGCTGCAAAACAGCGGTTGGAAGAATGCTTTGACAGGAGAGGCGAAAACATTGCAGGCCATTGAGGCGCTGCCGCCTTACGGGTATGTTGTTTTGGAAAAAGAATAAGAGCCGGGGCTGACATTCATCATTGCGAATCAGGGCAAAAGGGTTTTAATTATAGCGATTAAAAACCCCAAACAACTATGCCATGAAACGCATGTTATTTTTTATCCTTGCCCTTCCCGTATTCCTTTCCACCGCCTGTTTTGCCCCGATCAATACCGTGTATGAAGACGCCTGCATGCTGAAAAAAGGGCAGGTGGAGTTACAGGGAAATGCTTCTCTTTACTCTTTCCCTTTTGCCGCCTTTAACGAAGAAGACATCTCCTTCATCACCAACTACAATTTCGGCGGTATGGCGGGTTTTGGCGTATCAGACAAGGTGAACCTGCGGCTCCGTTACGAGTACCTTTACTGGAAGTGGTGGAATGAAGATTTTGGAGACATTTTTGGCGATTCGGCCACGGTAGCGGGCTGGCACTATGCGGAAGCAAGCGCCAAGTTCGGTTTGATCCCCGACCGCCTCGCCATCTCCACCCCGCTGGGCGTTTACCTGGTCGACGGCAATCAGTTGTATGTGTTCGATCCCCGGTTGATCTACACCTACCGGCCCAATGACAACTTCTCGCTCAGCGTGGCGCCCAAGGTGCACATCTTTTTCGGAGAAGGAGGAGCATTTGCCATGCCAGGCCTCAGTCTGGGCTTCGGCCTGAGCAGCGACCTCAACAAATGGGCGATCAGGCCCGAGGTCGGATTTGACTTTTATTTCTACCTGGGCGCCGGCGTCAGTATTTACCTCGGCCGGAAGTAAGCGGGCAGCCTGGCATTTGTGAGCAGGTTTTCGGATATTTGCACCACATTTCCAAAACCGCTCATCGCCATGAGAATGAATCGTTGGATGTTTGTAGCCATTGGTCTGGCATTTTGCATGCCTGCCATAGCTCAGGACTATGCCCTGAAACAACTCGAAAATTCCCCCCGCCACCACGAGTGGGTGGAGTTGGATTCGGATGGCCGCAAGCTATCTTGTTTCGTAGTGTATCCCGAAAAAAGCAGCAACACCCAGGCGGTGATCCTGCTGCACGAAAACAGGGGCTTGAACGACTGGGCCCGCAGCGCGGCCGACCAACTGGCGGCGCGGGGTTATCTCGTCATTGCGCCCGATTTGTTGTCGGATTTCGAAGGCAAGCACCGCAGCAGCGACCATGCCAGCTCCGACGATGCCCGCACGGCGCTATATAAGCTCGATCCCGATCAGATCACCCGCGACCTCAACGTGGCATTTGACTACGTCAAAAGCCTGCCTTCCTGTACCGGCGAAGTGTCGGTGCTGGGCTTTTGCTGGGGCGGCAGCCAGTCGTTCCGCTACGCTACCAATAACCCCGGGTTGAAGGCTGCGGTCGTGTTTTACGGTACCGGCCCTACTGATGAAGAGTCTATAGCCCGAATCCAATGTCCGGTGTACGGTTTTTACGGAGAAGACGACCAGCGGGTGAACGCCACGATCGAGCCGACGGCGGCGTTGATGGCGAAGACGGGTAAAAAATACGATGCAGTGATCTACAAAGGCGCCGGCCATGCCTTCATGCGCCGGGGCGACGATCCTGCCGAGCCCGAGAAGGCCAATGTTAAAGCCAGGAAGGCAGCCTGGAAGCGAGTGACTAAAATTTTAAAATAGACCGGCATGGCCACACCCCGCACGGTAGCCTTCTACACGCTGGGCTGCAAGCTCAACTATTCCGAGACCTCCTCTATCGGGCGCCTGTTCGAGCAGGCGGGCTATGGAGAAGTGTCGTTTGAAGAAGGCGCCGATATTTACGTCATCAATACCTGTTCGGTGACCGACTTTGCCGACCGCAAGTGCCGCAAGGTAGTGCGGCAGGCCCTGCGCCAGAACCAGCGCGCCTTCGTGGTGGTGGTGGGCTGCTACGCCCAGCTCAAGCCGCAGGAGATTGCGGAGATCCCCGGTGTCGACCTCGTGCTGGGCGCAGGCGAGAAATTCCGCATCCTCGACTACATCGACGACCTGAGCAAGGCGCCCGGCAAGGGCATGGTGCGCGCAGGCGAGGTGCGCGAGGTGAAAGATTTCGTCGACGCATTTTCCTTTGGCGACCGCACGCGTTCGTTCCTCAAGGTGCAGGACGGCTGCGATTACAAATGCTCATTCTGCACCATTCCCCAGGCCCGCGGCCGCAGCCGCAGCGACACGGTAGAGAACGTGGTGGCCAACGCCCGCAGACTGGCGGAGATGGGCATCCGCGAGGTGGTGCTCACCGGCGTCAACATCGGTGATTTCGGCAACGGCACCGAGGTGATCGAAGGGGAGAAGCCCAAGAAGGAAGCCCTTTTCATCGACCTCATCCAGGCCCTGGAGGAGGTGGAGGACATCCCGCGCTTCCGCATTTCCTCCATTGAGCCCAACCTGTGCACCGATGAGATCATTGAGTTCGTGGCGCGGTCGGAGCGTTTCATGCCCCATTTCCACATGCCCCTGCAATCGGGCAACAACAAGCAGTTGCAGCAGATGCGCCGCCGCTACAAGCGCGAGTTATATGCAGAACGGGTGGAGAAGATCAAGACCGTCATGCCCCACGCCTGCATTGGCGTCGATGTCATCGTGGGCTTCCCGGGCGAAACGGAGGAAGATTTTCTGGAAACCTACCGCTTCCTGCACAGCCTCGACATTGCCTACCTGCACGTCTTCACCTACTCCGAGCGCGCCAACACCCCCGCCGCGGAGATGGAGGGCGTGGTACCCATGGAAGAGCGCCGCCGCCGCAACGAGATGCTGACGATACTGTCGGAGAAAAAGCGCAGGGCTTTCTACGAGGCCCATCTCGGCCAGACCCGGCCGGTGTTGTTTGAGAAGCACGGAGATCCCGGCCTGCTCTCCGGTTTTACCGACAACTACATCAAGATCGAGTTGCCTGCCAGTGAGGGGATGGTCAACACCCTTCAGCCCGTTGCGCTTGAAAGTGTGTTGCCCGGGGGCCATGTGGCGGCGCGGATGAATTCCACTGTAACTTACTGATTTACACCCCCTCATCGAGGTGTCACCTCGCTTGCAGCTGATTTTCAAACACTTAGGAGGTGACACCTCGTTTATCGCTAATTATCAGATACTTAGGAGGTGTCACCTCCTTTCACCTTCCAAACCATTATTTTTCCTAATTTTACCCCATAAACCAAGCCAACACACTCATGTATCCCGATCTTTCCTACCTGTTCCACGACCTGTTCGGTACACAGCCCGATAACTGGACCTCCATTTTCAAAACCTTTGGCCTTCTGCTGGTGGTTTCCATCCTGCTAGCGGCGTATATGTTGTTCTTAGAGCTGCGCCGCAAGCAAAAGGAAGGCATATTCACGGGGGAAAAATCGACGACGACAGAGGGCGCTCCCGCCTCCTGGCAGGAGATCCTGGGCAACGGGATATTCGGATTTTTGCTTGGTTTTAAACTGATTTACCTGGTACAGCACTTCGATGAGTTCCAGCGCGATGCGGCTGATGTGCTGTTGTCGGCGAAGGGGACGCTCTGGGCGGGCATCCTGTTTGGACTTGCTTTTGCGGGTATGCGATACTGGGAAAAGAATAAGAAAAAACTAGCCAAACCGGTCCAGAAGACCGTCATGCTCTACCCCCACGACCGGATTGGAGACATCACGATCTGGGCCGCTGTGTCGGGGATTGTCGGGGCCAAGGTATTCGCCATCCTCGAAGACCTTCCCAACTTTTTTGCCGACCCGGTCGGCACTTTCTTCTCCGGCAGCGGCCTGGCCATCTACGGAGGCCTCATCGGCGGTTTCCTGGGTGTGAGCTGGTACCTGCGCCAGCACAAGATACCCTTCTGGCCCGTAGCCGACGCCGTAGCCCCCGCCCTGATGGTCGCCTACGGTATTGGCCGCCTGGGCTGCCATTTTTCGGGCGACGGCGACTGGGGCATCGCGGCCGCGGCCATGCCCGAGTGGTGGTTCCTGCCCGACTGGCTTTGGGCCTACGACTACCCCAACAATGTCGCACAAGACGGCATCCCGCTGGAAGGTTGCGAGTTCCAATACTGCCGCCACCTCGACCCGCCGGTCTATCCCACGCCTCTCTACGAAACCTTCATGGCCCTGATCATCGGCGGTTTCCTCATGTTCATGCGCAAGCGCCTCCCCGCCGCGGGCATGCTGTTTTTCCTCTACCTCATCCTCAACGGCCTCGAACGCTTCCTGATCGAGAAAATCCGCGTCAACATCCGCTACGATTTCTTCGGCTTCCAGCCCACACAGGCGGAAGTGATCGCCGTAGCGTTCTTTTTGATCGGAGCGGTGGGGATGTATGTGGTTTGGAGGAGTGAAAAAGTGAAAGAGTGAAAAAGTGAAAAAGTGAAAGAGTGAAAGGGGGGGCTTTCAGTTTGGGGCTTTCTGGGAGTTTCTGAAGGCGATCAGCATCCGGGAAATTTCGGCTACCTTTTCGCGAAGTGCCTCGTATTCTTCCTCTTGTAAAAAGCCTAATTTTTTCGAGATCACAAGCTGATTGATCAATTCCATCAGGCTGCTGTAGGCAATCACTGAGAAGTTTGCCCTGTCTTTCGGCGATACCCGGGTAGCTCCTTCTGCAATATTAGAGGCTACAGACACCGCACACCTCCTGATTTGAGAAGTAATCCCAAACAATTCCTCTTTGGGAAATGATCTGGTAACAGCGTAGATTTCCGTTACTAACTCGACAGACCTCTCCCACATAGTCAGCTTCTCAAAAGGAAAAACATACTTTCTCATATCCTCCCCTTTTCACCTTTTCACTCTTTCACTCTTTCACTCTTTCACCTATAAACTGAAAGTATACCTCACCTGCCCCATCACCGACGTAAACTGCAGGATGTTGGGGAAGTAGCCGCCCACGCGGTTGTCTTGCTGCCGGCTGTAGCCCCAGATGAAGAGGGAGGTAGAGGAGTTGAGCTGCCGGGCGAAATTGAGCCCGAGGCCGATGCGGCCAAGGGCGCCCAGTTCCAGTTCCCATTCCAGGCCCGCGAGTAGGCTGGCGCTGAGGTTTTGGTCGGTGATGAGGAACATGTAGGACTGACCCTCCCGGATATCGACCACTTCAACTTTGGAAGGAGTCTCTTTGGAAGCAGGCCCGTCGTTGTAAAAAACGGGGTCGATAATGCCGGTCCAGTCGGCGGAAAGGCCTGCTTTGGCGTTTAGCCGCCATTTCCCTTCGCTTCGAATGGGTGTCCCGTTCAGCAGCAACGGCACGCGGTACATGCTAAGCCCAATGTTAAGGGCACATTCGACGCAGGGCGCATCGGCGGGGTTTTGGAAAAAAGTCTCGTAGTGGATGGACCGGGAGATGAATCCCACGCCCGTTTCCAACCCCAGCGCGCGGCCTAGCGGGATGTGCAGGCCCAATTGCAGCGACCAGGGCGCCCCGAAACGCACATCGCTGAGTCCCTGGCTGGTGGGAATAACCAGCGGGTAGGGATTGTTAGTGGAGCTGCTCAGCTGCTCCAGATCGATACCATAACCCGCCGAAACGGAAACCGCCCATGGATTGGCGTCCTGCTGGGCCTGCGCCCAAACCCCTGCACAAAGAAGGCTCAGGCAAATGAAAACAGTCTTCATAAGCTAAATAATTTAGTGAATGAATAGATGCCTAATCACCGTTTCCTTGTGGGGGAATTATGTCTCGGGGGGAGGGATGCACTGCTAAAATACAACTTTTCCGGTATTCGCGCATTCTTAAGTGATATTTCCAATCGAGGTTTTACCTTTGCCTCTTGAAAACCGGCAGCCCTCCATGAGTGACGCAATCAAGCATGAATGTGGGATCGTTCTGATCCGCCTTCTTAAACCGCTTTCTTATTACCAGGAGAAATACGGTACCTCCCTGTACGGCATCAACCTCCTGCACCTGCTGATGCAGAAGCAGCGCAACCGCGGGCAGGACGGCGCCGGGATCGCGACCATCAAGATCGGTCTGCCACCGGGCAGCACTTACATCCACCGCAAGCGCAGCAATGCTTCACAGTCCCTGAAGGACATCTTCGACAGGGTCTATGAGCCTTTTAACCAGCTCCCCCCGGAAAAATTGTCCGACCCCGACTGGTTGAAAGAAAAAATGCCCTTCGCCGGCGAACTCCTCCTCGGCCACCTGCGCTACGGCACGCATGGCACCAACGATATCGAGACCGTGCACCCCTTCCTGCGCGAAAACAACTGGATCAACCGCAACCTCGTGCTGGCAGGCAATTTCAACCTGACCAACGTCGACGAGCTCTTCGACGAGCTCATCAGCCTGGGGCAGTTTCCCCGCAGGAAATCCGATACCGTCACCGTGCTGGAGAAGATCGGCCACTTCCTCGACGACGAGGTGCAGCGCCTCTACACCTGGTTCAAGCCCGACGGCTACAACAACATGGAGATCAACGACCTGATCTACGAAAATCTCGATGTACAGCGCCTCCTGCGCCGATCCAGCAAGAAATTCGACGGCGGCTATGTCATGGGCGGCCTCATCGGCCACGGCGACGCCTTCGTGATGCGCGACCCCTCCGGTATCCGTCCGGCCTACTACTACCACGACGAAGAGGTCGTAGTAGCCTGTTCCGAACGTCCTCCCATCCAGACCGCCCTCGACGTCAATTTCAAACACGTCAGGGAACTCCAGCCCGGTCACGCCCTCATCATCAAGCGCAACGGCAAGGTAGCTGAGCTGCCCTTCATCGAACCCCAGCCCCGCGCCGCCTGCTCCTTCGAACGCATCTATTTCTCCCGCGGTACCGACCGCGATATTTACCTCGAACGCAAAAAATTGGGCGAACAACTCGTAGAACCCGTGCTCGAAGCCGTCAACTACGACCTCGAACACACCGTGTTCTCCTTCGTGCCCAATACCGCCGAAACGGCCTTCCTCGGCCTGATCAAAGGCTTGGAGCAGAGGCTCAACAAGATCAAAAAAGACAAAATTCTGGAGATGGGGGAAGATATCGACCCCCAAAAACTGGAAAAGATCCTCTCCATGACAGCCCGGGTGGAGAAACTGGTGGTAAAAGACGAAAAACTGCGCACCTTCATCACCGACGACAGCGCCCGCAGCGAGCTGGTCTCCCACGTCTACGACGTCACCTATGGCATCGTGCACGACGAAGTCGACACCCTCGTGCTGCTCGACGATTCTATCGTGCGGGGCACTACCCTGCGCGACAGCCTCATTAAAATCGTTTCGCGCCTGCGGCCCAAGAAGATCGTCTTCGTCTCTTCCGCGCCCCAGATCCGCTACCCCGACTGCTACGGCATCGACATGTCGAAAATGAAAGACTTCGTCGCCTTCCAGGCCCTCGTGCAACTCCTGCATGAAACCGGTCAGGAAAAACAGCTCGACGAAGCCTACAAACGCTGCAAAGCCCAGGAGAACCTGCCCGTCGAGCAGATCGTCAACCAGGTGGCCGCGCTCTACGAACTATTCTCCTACGACCAGATCACCAAAAAGATCGCCAAGATTGTCACCCCCAAAGGCATCAAACCCGAGGTGGAGGTGATCTACCAGACCATCGAAGGCCTCCACGCCGCCTGCCCCAAAAACCAGGGCGACTGGTATTTCTCCGGCAACTACCCCACGCCGGGCGGCAACCGGGTAGTCAACCGCGCTTTTATGAATTTTATGGAGAAAAAAGACGAAAGAGCGTATTGAGAGTTTTCAGTTTTTAATTTTCAGTTTTTAGTTGATAAATAACTGAAAACTGAAAATTGAAAACTGAAAACTCAAAGCCTTTTGAGCTTCTCCCCCGCCTCCGCCAGCACCTCCTCCGTCTTGGCGAAGCAGAAACGGATGACCTTCTCGTCCCTTTTATTCACGTAAAACGACGACACGGGGATGGCGGCGACGCCGGCCTCGCGGGTGAGCCATTGGCAGAACTCGAAGTCGGGGAGCTCGCTCACCTGGCTGTAGTCGGTGAGGATGAAATAGGTGCCCTCACAGGCGATGGGCCGCAGCCCCGACCCCGCGATAGCCTGGAGGAAGAAATCGCGCTTGGCCTGGTAGAACTGCGGCAACTGCAGGTACTCCTGCGGGTGCTGGATAAATTCCGCCAGGGCGTACTGCATGGGGGTGTTGACGGAAAAGACATTGAACTGGTGTACCTTCCTGAACTCCTTCATCAGGGCCTCCGGACCTACGACATAGCCCATCTTCCAGCCCGTTCCGTGGTAGGTTTTTCCGAAGGAAAATACCGCCAGGCTGCGCCTGTACAGCTTGGGGTAGCGGAACACGCTTTCATGAGTAAGTCCGTCGTAAATCAGGTGCTCGTACACCTCGTCGCTGAGTACGATCAGGTCGTGGTCTTCGGCGATGCGTTCGAGCGCCAGGATATCCTCATGTCTGAAGGCCTTGCCCGTGGGATTGTGCGGGGTGTTGACGATGATCATGCGGGTGCGCGGGGTCACCAGGTTTTCCAGCGCCGCCCAGTCGATGCGGTAATCGGGGGCCTGGAGTTCGTAAGGCACAGGCTTGCCACCCTGCAATTCGATGGAAGGCCCGTAAGAATCATAAGCCGGTTCGATGATGATCACCTCGTCGCCCGGCAACACCAGCGCCGTGATGGCCGTGAACAAGGCCTGCGTCCCCCCGGCGGTGATCGTGATCTCGGTCTGCGGGTCGACCTCCCTGCCGTACAGCGACATGATCTTGGCCGCCAGGGCCTCGCGCAGCGCCGGCACGCCAGGCATGGGCGCATACTGGTTCATGCCCTGGTTCATATACTTCGCCACCAGATCGCGCAAGCCCTGCGGCGGATTGAAGTTGGGAAAGCCTTGCGACAGGTTGATCGCTCCGCATTCATTCGCCAGACCAGACATGATCGCGAATATGGTAGTGCCGACATGGGGGAGTTTGGACATGGGAGGGTGAAGAGTGAAGGGTGAAGAGTGAAGGGGTTTGCAAATATAAAATTTTGGGGAAAATTCCGATAGTTTTTACCTTTAAGCCGGTTGTACCTTTCACTTTTTCACTTTTTCACTTTTTCACCCCCTCATGCACCGCTACCTCTTCATCGATCGCGACGGCACACTGGTACTGGAGCCACTCGACTACAAGGTCGATTCGCTGGAAAAAATCGTCTTTTACCCTGAAATATTCTACTGGCTGGGGCGCATCGTGCGCGAAATGGACTACGAGCTCATCATGGTGACCAACCAGGACGGCCTGGGCTCGGACCGGCTGTCAGAAGCGCTATTCTGGCCGCCCCACGAATTCATCATCCGGGCTTTTGCCAATGAAGGCATTCACTTCAAGGAGGTGCATATCGACCGGACGTATGCTTGGGAGAACGCCCCTACGCGCAAGCCCGGCACCGGCATGCTCACCCGTTTCCTGACCGAACCCGGCCATGACCTGGCCAACTCCTTCGTCATCGGCGACCGCCTCACCGATATGGAGCTGGCAAAAAACCTGGGCGCCAAAGGCTTCTGGCTCAAACAAGACCCCGCCCTCGGCGCTCACGAAATAAAAGGCCCCCGCCACGAGCTGGACGATGTCATTGCGGTGACGTCGGAGCGGTGGGAGGATATTTATTATTTTCTGAAAAACAATGCTTTATAAGATGAGAAGGTGAGAAGATGAGGAATGGATCCACTTCTCATCTTCTCACCTTCTCATCTTTTTTCTTCTTTTCCTCTTGCGCAATACCAAAAAACCCTTTACATTTGCCGTCGCTTTAAGCGAAAAGCGGTGCGGTAGCTCAGTCGGTAGAGCAATGGACTGAAAATCCATGTGTCGGCGGTTCGATTCCGTCTCGCACCACAAAAAAGCCCTCTGGTTTCGACCAGAGGGCTTTTTGTTTTTCATCCCGTTCCTTTCAAAGTTGGAAATTTTGCCTATTTTCCGATAACTTTCGAAAAAAATGCAAAAAGCTGGCCTATGAAAAATTTGTACCTGACCTTTATTCTCTTGTCTATCAGCGCTTTCCTGCCCCTGGGCGAGGTGGCGGCGCAGTGCGCCCCCGGCAATGCCCAGACCGACCTCAAGGTGAACAATGTCAAGGCGCGCCTGCGCAATACCGGCGATATCTGGTGGGACGGCGTCACGGGGCAGTATATCGTGCCTTATACCGAGACGAGCAATGTTTCCGCCCTCTTCACCGGCGCGCTGTGGATCGCCGGCAAGACGCCGGGCGGTGCGCTCCGCCTCGCCGCGCCAACGTACGGCGCTCAGTTCAACCAGTTCGACTACTGGCCCGGCCCTCTGGCCTCCAACGGAACCGTCGCGCCCCAAGCCTGCGCTAACTGGAACAAATTTTTTCAGGTCAACCGCACCGAAATCAACTCCTATATCGACGACTTTGCCGACAACGGCGTGCTCGACGAACCCATCCCCCTCTCCATCCTGGGCTGGCCCGCCAAGGGCAACCCCTTCTTCTCCGACGTGCATGGCTTCCAGCTGCCGGCAGATAATCAAAGCCTCGCGCCCTTTTACGACCGCAATGAAAACGGCACGTACGAACCCCATCTCGGCGACCTGCCCCTGCTCAAGGGCGAAGTGTCGATCTGGTGGGTCTACAACGACGCGGGCAACACCCACCTCGACTCGGGCGGAGAGCCCCTGAAGATGGAAATCCAGGCCAACGCATTCTCTTACAACACCGAGGCCGGCCCCGACAGCGCCTATATCGACAACGCCACCTTCTACGAGTTCAAACTCAAATACAAAGGCACGGAAGTGCTGACCGACGCCCACTTCACGCTCTGGGTAGACCCCGATCTGGGCTGCTACCAGGACGACTACATCGGCTGCATCCCCGACCAGGGCATGGCTTTTGTTTACAACGGCGACAATTTCGATGAAGACTGCGTGGGTATCACCGGTTATGGCAACGACATTCCCGTGCTGGGGATGAAGGTGATCAAGCCTTTTGTCTACACTGACAACAACGGCGACCAGCAAGAGCTTCCCTTTAGCTCCTTCACCTACTACCTCAATGCCGGCGGCTCCCTCGGCGTGCCTTATGCCGACCCCGCCCTGCCCAATGAATACTACAACTACATGACGGGCAGATGGCGCGACGGCACGCTGTTTTCCAAGGGCGGCTACGGCTACAACCCCGGCGCACCCTACTACCCCTACGCTTTCGACGGCAGCGACTTCAACGGGCAGTCCTGGACAGAGTGCACGGCCAACTCCGACGCCGACGACCGCCGCTTCCTGATGAACTTCGGTCCCGTCAACCTCTCCCCCGGCGACGAATTCGAGTTCGTCTACGCCGTGATGTGGTGGGCAGACCAGCCCTACCCCTGCCCCGACCTCAACGACTATGTCGAAGACGCCGACTCGCTGGTGGCTTTCTACAACTGGATTTCGGAAGATATCAAAAACATCCCGCAGCCCTCCAGCGTGTTCAACGCCCCCTTCGACCCCACGCTGATCACCGTCTTCCCCAACCCCATGAGCGAAGGAACCCTCTTCCTCGTCAAAGGCGACCGCACCCGCATCCGCGACCTGTCGGTCACCAACCTAAGCGGGCAGGAAGTACGGCGCTATCAAAACGTCATGGAAACATCCGTCGCGATGCCCAGAAACGGCCTGCCCAGCGGCGCCTATTTCTACCAGGCAATCATGGAGGATGGAACGGTGAGTACGGGAAAATTGGTTGTTCAATAAAGAGATGAGGAGATGAGAAGGTGAGAAGTTGACATTTACAC
>JBAQQB010000223.1:0-32658 GCA_049306275.1 Saprospiraceae bacterium
GCATAAATCACCGCCAGCAGGCCCATGATGACCACGGCGGCGATATTGAAAACCGGACTCGTCTTGAACAAGCCTTTCTCGAACACGATGGCGCGCTTGTCGGCGTTTTTGTTTTCCCAAAGGGAAATCGCCACCATGATGGCCGCGATGATCAGGAAACAAATGCCCATGCGGTCCATGAACGGCAGCGCCGGCGCCATGAACTTGAAGGCTGTCGAAAGCGGAATGGCCAGGATTACGGCCGTCAGCGCGGCGTTGGTGGAAGTGCGCTTCCAGAAAAGACCGAGCAGGAAGACGGCCACCACGCCCGGACTGATAAAACCGGTGTATTCCTGGATGTATTGGAAGGCCTGGTCGAGGTTGCCCAGCAAGGGCGCCATGATCACGCCGATGAGGATAGCCACGGCGGCTGAGATTTTGCCGACCCGTACCAAATGACGCTCACGCACGGTCTCCTCTTCGATGTTTTTCAGGAAAAAAGTCTTGTAAATGTCGAGGGTAAAGATGGTCGAGGCGCTGTTGACCACCGAGCTGAGCGTGGAACCGATTGCGGCCACCAGGGCGGCGAAGGCGATGCCCTTGAAGCCCACCGTCACGTAATTGCTCAACACCCAGGGGTAGGCCTCGTCGGGACGGCTGATCGGCGCCTTGAGTACAAAGGCGACAATGCCAGGGATGACCACGATGATCGGAATGAGTAGCTTGAGGAAAGCAGCGAAGGCTGTACCTGCCTGGGCTTCCTTAATACTTTTGGCGGCCAGCGCCCGCTGAATGATATACTGGTTGTTCCCCCAGTAATAGAGATTGGCGATCCACAACCCTCCAATCAACACGCTGATACCGGGTAGGTTGATGTACTCGGGATTGGATTTGTCGAGGATCATATCGAATTTCTCCGGGGCTTGCTCCACAAGCATTTTCAGCCCGCCAAAGAAACTGCCGCCCAGGGCGTTGAGCACCATCACCGTGGTGAGCAAACCGCCCAGCACGAGGATCACGACCTGCACCACTTCCGTCCATACCACCGCCTTCAGTCCTCCGCCAACAGAGAACGTGGCCGCGAACAAAGCCAATCCGATGACGCCCCAAATCAGCGGGATGCCCATGATGGTTTTCAGGGCAAGGCCCCCCAGGTAGAGCACTGAGGTGATGTTGACGAACACGAACAGCAGCACCCAAAAGACCGCCATGCCCGTGCGCACCCGGTGGTCGAAGCGCTGCTCCAGAAATTGCGGCATGGTGTAAATGCCCTTTTTCAGGAAAATGGGCAGAAAATACTTCCCGACGATCAGCAGGGTGACAGCCGCCATCAACTCGTAGGAGGCGATGGCCATGCCCACCACATACCCCGACCCCGACATGGCGATAAACTGCTCGGCCGAAATATTGGAGGCGATCAGCGAGCCGCCCACCGCCCACCAGGGCAAAGCGCTGGAGGCGAGGAAATATTCTCTGGTCGTTTCCTGCTTTTTAAAGGAAAGCCAAATGCCCTGCGCCACCATGAAGAGTATCCATGCGGCAAAAATGACGAGGTCGATAGTAGAGAGATTCATATTTTATTGTTGTTGAATGGTTGGGTTGTTGGGTTGTTGGGTTGTTGGGTAAAAATAGGAGATCACCACCTCCGTTCCTTCCCCAATCCGCGCCACAATCGGCGTCAGCTCACGGCCCATGGCCTGAAGGTAGGCTTTGCTTGCGGAATCCAGCAGATGGGGAATGAAATTTTTCTCGACGAGGTTAATGGTGCAGCCGCCGAAGCCGCCGCCCATCATGCGGGCGCCGAGCACGCCGGGGTGGTTTTTTGCGAAATCCACGAGAAAGTCCAGTTCCGGACAACTCACTTCGTAGTCTTTGCTCAGTCCCTTGTGCGATTGAAACATGCGCTCGCCCAGTCCGGCGAGGTTGCCTTTTTTCAGCTCCTCGCAGCCCTCCAGCAGGCGGCGGTTTTCGTCCAGCACGTAGCGGCAGCGTTTGTAGACGGTAGCGTCTTTGGGCACTACAATGCGCTCCAGCATTTCGGGAGTCGCATCGCGCAGGCTTTTCACATGGGGGTGTTCGGCCTGTATCCACTCCACCCCCTGCCGGCACTGCTGGCGGCGGGTGTTGTATTCTGAAGAAGCCAGCGAGTGTTTGATGTTGGTGTTGAGCAGCACGATTTCCACCTCTTCCATGTCGAGGGGCACGAGCTCGTAGCCGAGCGAGCGGCAGTCGAGTTTCAGGGCATGCCCGCTTTTTCCGAACATGCTGGCGAATTGATCCATGATGCCGCACATTACCCCGGCGAAAGTGTGCTCAGCTCGCTGGGCCATTTTAACCATATCCAACTTGTCTATCCCCAGACCGAACAGTTCGTTGAGGGCGAAAATCACCGCGCACTCCAAGGCTGCGGAGGAGGAGAGCCCTGCGCCGATAGGCACATCGCCGCCCAGCACCAGGTTGAAGCCCCGGAGGGGGTATCCGGCTTTCAGCAGTTGATCGGCTACGCCCAGGGGGTAGTTGGGCCAGCCTTTTGCATCAGGCGCAAGGCTTGACAGGGCGCTGCGGTGTTCCTCCCCAAAATCCATCGAGTAGAGATGGACTTCGTCGTCATTGCGTTCCCCCACCCCCACATACACCGATTTGTCGATCGCCGCCGGCAGCACGAAGCCCTCATTGTAGTCTGTATGCTCCCCAATAACATTCACCCTCCCCGGCGATCGGACGATGAGGGGGAGGGAGGAGAAGTGGCTGGAGAAATACTTAACTATTAAGTTGTTCATTATCAGTGTTTTATCGAGGTGTCACCTCCTTTGCGTCTGATTATCAGTCACATAGGAGGTGACACCTCGGTTCTGCCTGACGGTCAGACTGATAGGAGGTGACACCTCGGATGTCGCTGGTTTTCAGCGAGAAGGGAGGTGTCACCTCGGTTTATTCAAATATCAAATCACACCTATACTCCGGTGTAAACCTCACCCCTCTCACCTCCAGCACCTGCTCCCGCTCCTCAAAATCGGGCACGTCCTCCGGGTTGAGGTCGGGCAGGAAGGTGGCGTTTTTGTGCAGGGGACGGAGGTAAAAGACCATCTCCTTGCCCGCCGCGGCGGGATAGAACCGGCGCAGCCCGATCTGCCAGGGCTTGCCCTTGAAAAACTCATCCACCTTCAACTCGCCGTCTAGGAAACCCATGGCGGTGTCGCCGGTATAGTCAAGTGTCAGGTACCAGTCGCTGAGACTTTGAGGTATCTCCCCTGGCAGCGCTACCACGAGCTTGCGCTCACCGATCTGGTAAGTCCGCACAGGGGCTTCCGCCTTGTTCCAGGATACCCGGAGGGCATAGAAAATATCCGTGTCCGGTAGCTTTGTAAGCCGGTCGGAGGTGAAGGTAATCGTGGTCTCACCGCTGAATTTCGGATACACCAACAACTCGCACATCTCCTTGCCCAGGCTGTGGAGGATGAAATTATCGCCATCCTGCAAAATCGTTGCTTCGGTGAAAAACAGGTGCTGCTTCCCGTCCTGTACCACCCGCCAGGCATTCAGCGCCTGCGCTTTGCCGATGACCAACACCTTGGTTGTTGTCCTGCCGATGGTAAACTGAAACTCAGAAGGGCCATCTGCGGCGCACTTCACCATCCAGCGCGAGGCGTTTTGCTCCACGGCGCAACCGCTCAGGCTCCGAATTTTCAATCCTTTCGCTTTCGCAAATGAAAATTCCGGACGCACGCCTTCCGGGGCGAAAAACACGTAATAGCCCTCGCCCTTCATCATCAGCTGCGCAGTGGCGTAGTTCAGCGGCGCGCCGCCCAGATCGAAATGGAAGGGGAAAATAGCGTTTTCGCCGCCCTTCAGGTCGAAACCACCCGTCTCGGGTATGCTCAGATCGCCTTTCTGGCTGCGAATTCTCACCTGTATCCCCGTCTTGTCGGGCATCGCGGCGTCGTCCTGGAAGTTGTTCACGAACAGAAAACCACGGCCGTCCTTCACCCTGGCTGCATAGCGCAGCTCGCCTAGGTTTTCCTGGGTCAGCGTTTTGGTATTGGGGGGCAGCACGGTCGTCATCGGGGCCAGTACGTCGCCGAAATCCTGCACGAACCAGTGCGTCAGCTTCAACCGGTGGTAGCCTTCCCTCAGTTGCCCGAACTCGCCGATGGGCGCCTGGAAATCGTAGCTGACTTTCGGCAGGCCGTAGGCCTCGTCGGCGTAATACGACTCCTCCCCTTTCGGCGTAGAGCCGCCGTGGTACATGTAGTACCCCAACCCGTTGGCTCCGCTGCCCAGACAACGGTTGATCATGGCGTCCATGCTCTTTTGGTCAACCACCGGGCGGCGGGTGTAGACCGACATGATCCCGGAACCCAGCTCGGCCGCAAAAGCGGGATAATCCTCCGGCACGTAACGCACCGGCGAGTAGTCGGGATTGGCGTGCATGTCCTTGTAGAGGAAAAATGGGGAGAGGTCCTTCTTCTCGGTCCAGAACGGATAGGCGTAGAGCGAGGTCACGGGAATCGACTCGTTGGGCACGATGGCGGCGTAGCCCCAGCCGGTGGCAGTGTAAATGGGCGTGTCCATGCCCGCTTGCTGCGCCAAGGTTTTCAGCACTTTCATATGGTCATTGCCCAAGCCGGCGTAGGGGTTCTCCCCCTTCGCCACACTAACGCCCTGATGGGTAGCGCCAAGGTCGCGCTCCGAAGCCGTCCAGTCGTGCGGCTGCCCCGGATAGGTCAGGCCCCAGGGCGCCGCAGAGTGCTGGTATTCGTTTTCCAGCTGAATGCCGATGATAGGGCCGCCGTCCTTGTAATACAAGCCCTTGATCTGCTGCCCGATATTGTTGTACAATCGCTCGACGTAAGCCAGATACCCCGGATCGTTGGAGCGTATCGTCACGGGCCTGCCCAGCAGCCAGTCGGGTATGCCGCCGCTGCGGATCTCGCCGTGGCAAAACGGCCCGATCCGCACGATGGCATAGAGTCCGTTTTGCCGGCAAAGCTCAATAAAATGCCGCAGGTCGCGGTCGCCGTCCCAGCGGAATTGTCCCTCTTTTTCTTCGTGAACGATCCAGAAGACATACGTCGCCACCACGTTGATGCCGCCCGCTTTCATCTTTTTGAGCGATTCATCCCAGTATTTTTTTGGATATCGAAAAAAATGAAACTCGCCGGTAACGGGAATGAAAGGCTTGTCGTTGAGGGATAAATAATAATTGTTCACCGAAATGCGATCGCCCGCGGGGTTTGAGCCACCCAGGTCGAGATAGCCTGTTTTAATGGCCTTTTCAGGCACGCGCACATCGATTTCGTATGTTTTTTGGGAAATGGCTTTTTCGGAAATGAAAAAGAAAAGAGATAGTAAAACAAAAATGAAAGTGTTTTTCATTTGAAGAAATTTTTACCGGAAAAAATCCTGTCGATCCGGCGCCATCCTGAATATCCTGTCAAAAAATCACAAACACACCCGAAATCTCCAAAAACGAATCCTCCGTCGCAGGCTCGTTTGCCTGTGCCGAAGGCCGGATCGAAAGCTGCAACCACTCCACTTTGTCTAACTGTACCCCATCGCCAGGAAAACCGCGGCCTTCGGCCGGCGTGAACCAGTAATTCCAGCGCCCGGGGTAGCCCAAGGGCAGTTTGACGCCCTTTGACAGTTCGAAAGAAGCCAGGTCCAACTCCAGGTCTCCCCACTCCGAAGTGGCTTCGATGCGGCGGCTCCAGCTCGTGCCATCGCTTTCCACCAGGGTGACGAACAGCTCCTGGCGCTGGCTCACGCCGCGCAGGTGGAGAGTAAGTTTCTTCGCAGTATCCAGATAGTCTTTCCGCGCAGCCAGCTTGGCGCCGACAGGAACCGACACCGTGTAATCGTCGAGCGTACGGTCGTAGCTCAGCGGCAGGCCCAGGCGGATGGCCGCCTCGCCGGTATTCGAAGCCGGCATCAGCTGGAAAATCCCCCATCGTATGCCATCGCCGATGCGGGTGAAAGCCATGTCGTCCAGGTCTTCCGCCGGGTCCAGCAGCCGTATCGGCGTGCCGGAAGGGCTGATGCGCGACTGCCAGGTTTCGGCTGCCGGAAAGTCCCAATCTTCCGGACTCTTTGCGATGCCGGCCGGCCAGGTGATCACCGACTGGCCTTCTTTCACCGAAATACAATACTCGATCCAGCCCGGCTGCATCCGCTCGGCGGGAATTTCGGCGCGATAGAGGTAGCCGGAAACTTTTTTCATAGGTATAGGCCTGAAACGACCTGCGCCCGCCCGGGCGAGGTAAAGCGTGACCGATCCGGGATCTGCGGCGCTGTACACCTCGGCCTCGATCACCGCGTGCCTTCCGGCGGGGTACTCCGTCTGGTGGTTCAGCGCCACATTCGCAGGAAGCGCCTGGTCATCCGGCGCCACGAATTCAGACATGCCCAGCTGACCCAGTTTGGCGGGAAGCGACCGCAGGTCGAACGCAGGGTCGCCGCTCAGGATGTACACGCCGGGACGGATGGAGAATTTTCCGTCCACCGCCGCGGCGCGGTTTTGATTGCCAGCGTTGAGCGGCGAAACGGTGAACTGTTTCCCCAGATCGGGCAGCCTGAGCTCCATATCCCAGGTCCGGCTGATCGTGCGGGTCACGATCCTGCCCGGACTCATCTGCGCGAAGGGGTCGGCTATCTGCACAGCGTCGGGGTAGACCTCCAGCCGCCAGACGCCCGGTTTGATTTTATCGAGAAAATAAATGCCCTTGCCCTCATAGGCCGCCACGGGCGAAGAGCCGTAGCCGGTCACCTGCTCCAGGCTAGCGGGGTTGGGCGGAATGGTTTGAGTATTATTGGAATAGATGAATTTTCTCGAAGTCGCCATTTCCCCCAGATCGTCTTCGTAGCTGAGGCGGAAGGGGCCGAAGGACGCGTTGGCCGGGTATTTGCCGTAGTTTTTGTAAAGGGGAATGTTCTTCATCACCTCCGCGGCCAGGATGGTGCTGACGGCTTTGGAGGGGGTGTAGACCATGTTCAGGTAATGCGTCTGCCAGCCCAGGTTGTAGGGCGCCGTGACCAGCATATCGTAAGAAAACATCGCCGCGAACTGCGCCCCCACGGTGCGGAACGTGCGCGCCATAGCCGGGTACATGTAGCCGTTCAACTGGTCGGGATTGTCGAACTCGTAAACGATGCGGCTGTGCTTCGCCAGCTCGGGCTTGCGCATGAAGGCAAATTCGTCGACCGCAGGCAGGTAATTGCCCGGCAGCGTATGCCCGGCCACCAGGCCGGTGGGATACCAGCCGATACTGATGCCGTCGATCTTCGACTGCTGCAGCGGCAGGGCCATGTTGAAATCCTGGGTGTAGTTGTGGAAGAGCAGCTTGTTGCAGCCCGTGCTCCTGACGGCTTCCACCAAGGCGTTGATATATTTCACCGAACCGGCCACGTCCTCGCTGTGGTGCCAGGGTTCGTTGATCATTTCCACGAAAAGGATCCAGGGATCGTCCTTGATCGCCACGCCGGTGTAGGGGTTGACGTGGTTGAGGATTTGCCGCAGGTAGTTTTGCTGGGCGGCGATGGCGCGCGGGTTGGTACCCAGTTCGCCTTTATCGAAATAAGAGGAAAATCCGCGGGCGCTCACCGTGTCGTCCATTGCATCGGGCCACTGGGAGCTGTAGGTGACGATGGGGGTGAACAGCATGTAGATACCGCGTTCCCGGGCCTTGAAGATGAGGTAATCCATCAGGTCGAGGTGGTCGTTGTTCACCAGGTTGCCAGAGGTGTCGGAGTTCTGGTAGTCGCCCCAGAGGCAGACCCTCATGCCGTCCCAGCCCATGCGGGCGAAGTGGGCCATGTCCTGCTCAATGGCTTTCTTGCGGTCGGAGGTGACGTAGCCCGCCGCCCGGTAGTCGCAGGCGGAAGGCAGGCAGTAGTTGGCGCCGAAGAGGGCGACTTCCGACTTGTCACCGGCCCAGCGGATGACGCCGTTGTTGTCTTGAAAAACGCTTTTCTGGCCGGAAAGAATAATCACCGGAAAAAGCAAGAGAAGAAGAGCAGTGAATCGGGCCATGGTATTTATTCGATTATGATCTTTTCGGAAAACAGCCCCCTTCGGTCCTGCAATTGAAGCAGGTACACGCCGGGAAGAAGGCCGCCCAGGTCGAGCGCTTCTGACTGGCCTTCCAGCTCAAAGACGCCGGCCGTTCTGCCGAACAAATCGGCGATTTGCAAACGGGCGGGAGGCAAACACCCTTCACAATTGATGTGGAGCGTTCCCCTGACAGGATTGGGATACACCGAGAATCCGCTCTCCTGGTTTTTCTCCGAAAAACCCAAGGCCTCCTCGCAGGTGCCCCATTTGTCGGAGTAAAGCGGATTGTAAGGCGGAACCGCGTATTTGCGATCCGTACCCTGCCACTCGGCGCAGACCTCGGGCAGGGTTTCCCGGTATGACAGGTCGTTGCCGTTGAGAAAGAAATAACCCCCCTCCTCCCCTGTCGGCAGGTAGGTGTAGTATTCGTAAATGCCCCCTCCTATGCTGAACATGGGCCGGATGGCGCCCGGACTGCTGCTGAACGTGCCCGAGATGTACACGCCGTTCGAGACGTCCTGCCCAGACATATCCACCCGGAAGGTGACCTTGCGGCTGTTGAGGTCCTGATAATAGGGCGCCTCCGGCCATACGCCGGCGCCATTTTCCATAAAATTCTTCTGCTGGTGGTCGAAAAACGCGACATGGTCGTGAGAGGAACCTGTGCCCCAGGGCGTCTTGCAGGGGGTGCTCACCCAGGCGGGCTCCCAGAAGATGACGCCTGTGCCGCCGCCCTTCATCACTGCCCGGGTGTAGTCGATCATGTATTCCAGCTGCTTCTCAGGGCTGACGGGCAGGTATTGCGGGTCGGGCGTATTGATGATGTTGGCCAGGGCGTCGAAGTTCTGGGTGGTCCAGAGGTATCCGGTTTCGACGGCCATGACTTCGTAGGCGGGGAAAGAGGCAGTCAGGTCAGCGACATGAGTCCTCAGCTGGCCGATGCTGCCTCCGTGCCAGGCGTAGTAATAGGAGAAGCCCAGGATGTCGAAATCGGTCACCCCGTTGTTGATGAGGTTGTTGAAACTCCACTTCTGGTCCGGCAAATTGCCGGACATATGGACCGCGATCTTCGGGTCGATCGAAGCAGTTTCACCCACGTCGCGGATGGCCTGGATCGCGGCGTTGAACAACTGGGCATGCCGCGACCAGCTTTCGCTCACCGTTGCGATGATGTTGTAACCGGTTGCGGAGGGAATGTGTTTCAGAATGCCGGGGTTGTTCTCATTGCCCACCTTGACAATATCGGGCATCAGGCCTTCGCTGTCGAGGGTAGTGAGCAGGTCATGGGTGTAGAGGTACACCGAATCTTTCAGGGCTTCCAGATCGTAGGCCACATCCAGCCAGCCCCGCGGGATGAGTTGCCGCCCGGGGTCGGCCCAGAAGTCGGAGTAGTGGATATCGAGCATCACCTGCATGCCGGCGCCCTTCGCCCGCTGTATGGTTTCCCTGACGTCTTCCAGATCGCTATACCAGGGTTTCACACCCGGCGGCTGGTTCAGCGGCTCTTGCCACCACGACGGGTCGGCCCAAAGCCTTACCCTTACCAGATTCGTGCCGTGGTCAGCGAAGATCTGGAACACGTCCTTGGGCTGCATATCTTCTTTGTACACCGCCCCACAATCCTCCATCTGGTTGACATAGGAGAGGTCGCAGCCGAAGTAGAAGCTTTGGGCGTTCAGCCAAACTTGCCAGATAATGACAACAAAAACAAGGATGCTGGTCTTTGGCATTGCAGTTTTTTTCAAGAGAAAAAATAATAAGCGTATTTTTTACGCTTATTTAACGAGTGTAAATTTAACGCTTATTTTTGATGCGGCAAAATTTTTAAACCATTGAGCGGATTTTATCCAAATGCCACCCCGATACTGGTGGCGGTCGACTGTATCATTTTCGGGTACGACAGTGAAGGCCTGAAGCTGCTCTTGTTCAAGCGCCAGGTAGAACCTTTCCGCAACGAATGGTCGGTGGTGGGGAGTTTCGTCAGGCCGGAGGAGAGCGTCGACGCGGCGGCAACGAGAGTGTTGGAGGAATACACCGGCCTGAGCGGTATTTTCATGGAGCCGCTGGCATGTTACGGAGATGTGGAGCGCGATCCCGGAGCGCGTGTCATTTCCCAAGCCTATTTCGCGCTGATCCGCCTGGGCGAGGAGGAGTTTCAGACGGTGGAGACACACCAGGCGCATTGGTTTGACCTTCATTCAATTCCCCATCTCATCCTCGATCACAACCGGATGGTCGATGAGGCGCTGGAAAAACTGCGCAGGAAAGCCGTTTACCGGCCCGTCGGGTTCGAATTACTGCCTGAAAAGTTCACTATCCCACAGCTTCAGGATCTCTACGAGCATATTTTCCAGAAAAACTTCGACCGCAGGAATTTCCGCAAGAAAATCCTTTCGATGAATATTCTCGACAAGCTGGATCAAAAGGACAAATCCAGTTCGCGGAAGGGGGCTTTTTTATACCGGTTCAATCAGGAGCGGTATAAGGCGATGGCGGAAAAGGGGTTTGACTTTGAGATTTGACCTAATCTCTCTCCCACAAATCCAGCAAATACCCGTTCCCTTCATCGAAAAAAGCCTGCTTCCGCCCAAACCCTGCCCCGGCCGCCAGCCCTTCGATGGCCGCTATGTCGTATTTCTGCGACAACTCCATGTAAATGGCCTCCCAGGCTTCAAAGCGGACAACCTCTCCTAAGGCCTTCAGGCGCACGGTTTGCGCCCTGAGGCTGACGAGATAGCTCTCGCAGGCGCCGCTGAGCGGGTTGTACACCGCCCAATGCCGGAACGCGGAGCGATCGAAATCAGCCCCGAGCTCCAGGTTGATCCGGGTCAGGAGGTTGAGGTTGAAATCGCGGGTCACCCCCGCCGCGTCGTCGTACGCAGCGAGGATGCGCGCAGGGTCTTTCTTCATGTCGAATCCGATGAGCAACAGATCGCCCGGCCGCAGGCTGCCGGCAATGAGGCGCAACAAGTCCTCCGCTTCTGGAAAAGTGTAGTTGCCGATGTTGGAACCGAGAAACAGCACGAGCCGGCGGCGCCCCTCGGTAAAAGGCAGGGCGGCCAGTTCGCGGAAATAATCTCCCGCCAGGGTCTGCACCTCCAGACCCGGCAGTTCTTGCTCCAGGTCTTCCCGCAACAGATCGAGTGCGTTGGGGGAAATGTCGATGGGTAAATAGCGAAAAACCAAGCCCTGGGCCAGGAAGTGACGCAGCAGCACCCTGGTTTTCTCCCCGCTGCCCGCCCCCGGCTCGATGATGTCGAAAGGCTGGCCTCCCAACACCTGCCCGATATCTTCTTTGCGGGCCTCCAAAAGGGCATGCTCCGCACGGGTCAGGTAGTACTCCGGCAGCTCCATGATCTTGCGGAAGAGCTCGTCGCCCGCTGCGTCATAGAAATACTTCGACGGCAGGCGCTTGGGGCTGCTTCTCAGACCCGACAGGATATCTCGTGCGAAGGCGTTCAATGACCTATGACCTTTTGCTCGAACTTGCAGACCTCCTTCAGGGTCTCCTCGTCGTTGATCATCGAGGTTTGCTGCTTGATGCGGCCGGTCGCCAGGTCGAAAACCCAGCCGTGGAGGTAGGGCCGCCGCTCGCTCGCCCAGGCGTTCTGGATGATATTGGTTTTACCCAGGTTGTACACCTGCTCAATGACGTTCAACTCCACCAGGCGGCGGAAGCGCTGCTCCTCATCCAGCGGATCGAGCTGTTTCCAGTAGTAGTTCTGGGTATCCTTGATCTGCCGCAGCCAGTTGTCGATCAGGCCGAGCTGGCGGTTGCCCATCGCCGTCTTGACCCCGCCGCAGCCGTAGTGGCCGCATACGATGACATGCTCCACCTTCAACACTTCCACGGCGTACTGCAGCACGCTGAGCAGGTTCATGTCGGTCTGCACGACGAGGTTGGCGATGTTGCGGTGCACGAAGATCTCGCCGGGATGAGTCTGGGTGATCACATCGGGCGGTACGCGGCTGTCGGAGCAGCCGATCCAGAGGAAGCGGGGTTGCTGTCCGGAGGCGAGCTGTTTGAAAAAATCGGGGTCGCTGGCTTCCTGCCGGTCTACCCATTCGGCGTTGTTGCGGATGAGCTGATTGATGCTTTGTACGATTTCCATAGGCCGGGATTAATGAATTTTTTCGTAAAGAATGGTCTTCTCCTCGTCCTGGTGCTTGTGCGTGACCTCCAGGAGTTCGAAGACGTTGTTTTTGATGTTGTGGGCGATATCGCCTGTAGGCAGGTCGTTGCAGTCCAGGCCGAAGGGCTCTTCGATCTCCTGGGCCATCATTTCGATGCCGATGAAGGTGAAGGCCAGGAACATGACGATGGGCACGCTCCAGTAGCCGAGTTCCGATACCATGGCCAGGGGCAGCATGAGCACGTAGACGAAGACCAGCACTTTCACATATACGGCATAGGAGAAAGGAATGGGGGTCTTGCGTATGCGCTCGCAGGCGCCCGCGATGTCGAGCAGGGATTGCAGCTGGGGTTTGAAATTCAGCAGGTCAGAATCCGTGATCTCGCCTTTGCGGTAGTAGGTTTGCACCTGTGTGTGCAACTGGGAGGAAAAGAAGGCGGGAATGTGGTTGCGGGCTTCCAGGCCGGCGCGGGTATCCCCGTCGATCAGGATCAATTCCTCATTTTTCACGCCGCTGCGCAGGTGTTCTTTCAGGGAAATGCAGAAATTGGCGATATCGGCGGCGAAGCGCTTGCGCCCCTGTTTGTCCTCTTCCGGGAAAGTTACATGCCCCATGATAGCCAGGTTGCGGCAGTTATTCACCAGGGCCCCCCATTGCTGCCGCCCTTCCCACCAGCGGTCGTAGGCGCTGTTGGTGCGAAAGACCAGCAGAATGCTCAGCACGATGCCGATGAGCGAGAAGAGGTTGGAAGGCAGGCTGAGGACCACCCCAAGGTAATCCGCCTCCAGGCAGAGAATCAGGGCATACACGCCCGCGGCAGCTGATCCGCGCAACACCTTGTACATAGTCCAGCTGGTGGTCAGATGCCGGATATCGCGGAAGAAATTTTTGTTGGATTCGTAGTATATCATACATCAGTTGGTTTTTGCCAGTCGTATGCCGGTGTATTGCCAGCGCTTGCCGGGTTGGAAAAAATTGCGGTAAGTCGGGCGGGAGTGCCCGGGCGGCGTAGCGTCGGAAGCGCCTCGCAACACCATCTGCCCGCTCATGAACTTGCCGTTGTACTCGCCGACGGCCCCGGGCGCCGTCTGAAAGCCGGGATAAGGCAGGTAGGCGGAGTTGGTCCATTCCCAACGGCGTCCCCAATGGAAGGCTCCGGCCGCCGTCTCCCATTCCGCCTCAGTAGGCAGGCGCAGGCCTTTCCAGCGGGCATAGGCGTCGGCTTCATAATAGCTGATATGGCAAACGGGTTCGGCAGGGTCCAGCGGACCAAGACCACCGAAATCGTAGGTCTGCCACTGTCCATTTACCATGTGCCAGTATAGGGGAGCTTTCACTCCCTGACTCCGCACCCAATCCCAGCCGTCGGCCAGCCAATGGTCGAAGCGGTTGTACCCGCCATCTTCGATGAAGGCCTCATACTCGCCGTTGGTCACCAGCGCTTTTTGTATCGAAAAAGAAGGCAGGAATACCTTGTGACGTCCCAGTTCGTTGTCGAAGCAGAAGCCCCCGCCTTCGTAGCCAATGGCGTACACCCCTTCGTCAAAGTCCGCCCAGCCGGCGGGACTTGCCTGCCGGGACGGGGTTTCCGGAAATACCTCCACAGCCGGGAAGAGCGGATTGTGCCCCAGGATGTACTTGATGTCGGTGATCAGCAATTCCTGGTGCTGCTCTTCGTGGTTGAGGCCAAGCTCGATCAGGGGGATCAGGTTGTCAGCGCCAGTTGCAAAGAGGCGCTCCATATGTTCGTCGACCCAGGCGCGGTAGCGGTACACCTCCCCTACCGTGGGCCGCGAGAGGTTGCCGCGCTCGGCCCGCAACACCCGTTTGCCCACCGTTTCGTAATAGCTGTTGAAGACGAAACTGAAATCTTCGTGAAAAAGCCGGTAGCCGGGCAGGTGGGGCGACAGCAGGAAGGTCTCCCAAAACCAGGTCGTATGCCCCAGGTGCCACTTCGGCGGACTGACATCGGCCGCGGGCTGCACCACGTAGTCCTCCGTCTCCAGGTTGCGGCAGACGGCTTCCGTGCGGCGGCGGGTTTGCAGGTATCTTTTATAGTCTGTCATGGTGGCGCATATTTTTTAACTTCAGGACTACCTCACACCTCCCCCAGATACCTATGCACAAAACTGATCGCCATCGCGCCTTCTCCCACTGCTGAGGCCACGCGGTTCATGGCGGTGGCGCGCACGTCGCCGGCGGCGAAGATGCCAGGCACGCAGGTTTCGAGCAGATAGGGATCGCGATCGGGTTTCCAGCTTTTTTTGAAAGATTCGTAGGCAAACAGATTCCTGCCCGTTTCCAGAAAGCCTTTTTCATCGCGGATGATGTCGAGCCCCAGCCAATCGGTGATGGGCTTGGCGCCGATGAAGACGAACAGGGCGCCGGCCTGGGCTTCCCTGCACTCGCGACTGGGCAGGCTTTCCAGCACTATTTTTTCCAAATGATCTTCCCCGTGGGCTTCCCTCACTTCTGTTTCAGCAAGCAAATGAATATTGGGGGTTTCTGCGATCTGGTCGATGAGGTATTGGGACATGGTTTCCTCCAAACCCGGCTTTCGGATGACGATGTACACATTAGCTGCGAAACGCGATAGGTACATGGCGCCCTGCCCTGCCGAGTTGCCGCCGCCCACTACATATACGTCCTTGCCCTGGCAGCTGTGGGCTTCGGTGGTGGCGGCGCCGCAGTAGACGCCGGCGCCGGCGAAGCGTTCCAGTCCGCCTCCTTCCAGGGTGCGGTACGACACGCCGGTGCAAATGACGATGCTTTTGGCCAGGATCTCTGTGCCGTCTGACAGGGACAGGATCTTGTAGCGGTCTTGCAGCCGCACGCCGGTCACTTCCTGGCTCGAAAGAATCTCCACGCCGAAACGGGAGGCTTGGGTCACGGCGCGCCGCGCCAGCTCTGCGCCGCTGAGGCCAGAGGGAAAGCCGAGGTAGTTCTCGATGCGGGAGCTGGTGCCCGCCTGCCCACCGGGAGCCCGTTTTTCGATGAGCAGGGTGCGGAGACCTTCGGAACCGCCATAAACTGCAGCTGCCAACCCGGCTGGGCCTGCACCAACGATGGCTACGTCATATATCTCGTGCGAAGCCCGCACCTGCAATCCAAGTTTTTCCGCCAGCTGGGTCTTGCCGGGATGGGAAAGCACGGCGCCGTCTTCGAAAATTACCGCAGGCAGATCAGCGGACCTGAGGCCATGCAGCCGCATCAGCTCGCCGGCTTTTTCGCTGGTTTTGGCATCGAGCCACTCGTAGGGAAAGAGGTTGCCCGCCAGGAAATCCTTCACGTCGTGGGTCTGGGGCGAGAAAGGGTAACCTACCAGCCGCAAGCCCTCGAAATCGGGCTTGTAGTGCATCTGCCAGTCCTCCAGCAGGTCGTCGAGCACGGGGTAGAGCTTTTCCTCGGGCGGGTCCCAGGGTTTGGCCAGGTAGTAATTCAGCCCTACGTCGTTGATGGCCTTGACGGCTGCGTCGATGTCGGAATAAGCGGTGAGGAGCACGGTGCGGGCATCGGGATAAAAAGCCTTGGCCTTTTCCAGAAAAGCCACCCCTTCCATTTCGGGCATGCGCTGGTCGGAAACCAGGAGGGCTACCTCCTCGCGCTGCTTTTTCAACTCCTCCAGGGTGTGAAGGGCGTCGGCGGCAGAGGTGGTGCTCAGCACTTTATAGTCCTGCCGGTAATGGCTGCGCAGGTCGCGCTGCAGGGCGCGCTGCACCTGCGGGTCGTCGTCGACGGAGAGGATAATGGGTTGTTTCATAACACCTTAGGAATTCTCTTGGAGAGGAAGGCAAACGATGAACTCGGTGCGGCCGGGGCGCGATTCGACCTTGATTTCGCCCTTGTGGGCGTTTATGATCTTGCGCACGATGTCGAGTCCGAGTCCGGTGCCTTTGCCTACTTCCTTCGTGGTGAAAAAGGGGTCGAAAATGTTGTCGATAATATCTTCAGGAATGCCGGGGCCGTTGTCGATAATACTGGTTTTTAACCATTTACCATTCGCCCTACAGATGATTTCAAGGCTTCCTCCTGCGTCCATGGCATCGATGGCGTTGTCGATGAGGTTGGTCCAGACCTGGTTGATCTCGCCGGGGAAGATGGGAATTGGGGGAAGGCTGTCAGGGATATCCAGGCGGGGCTGGATATTTTTCACTTTGAGTTTGTGGTTGAGCAGGGTGAGGGTATTGCGCAGCCCATCTCCGATGGCTATTGTGGTTTTGTTAGTCCCCCGGTCCATGTGCGAATAGGATTTGATGGAATCGACCAGGTAGCCGATGCGCTGGGAAGCTTCGCGAATCTCGGAGACGATCTTTTCGGTGACGAGGTTATTGCAGACCCAATTGACGACGGGGTCGAGGTGTTTTCCCTTCAGGATGCCGTTCAGGCGGTCGAGGTCGGATAGCTGAAATCCAAACTCCATCAATACCGGGGCGATGTCGTAGGCATTCTCTACCTCATGGTCTTCGAGCCAGGAGAGCAGGTCGTCTTCCAGATTGGCGCGTTCCAGCAAGGACAAGTTGGGGGGAGGCGTTTGCAGCCTCTCGAAAATGAGGTGGTTCACCTCATCGACCTGCCTGTCGTTGGCTTCGATGGCCATGACTTTTTTAAACTGTTCGGGGGTATGGGAGAGGTGTTTTTTCAAGGCATCCGAACTTCGCACGATCGCGGCAGCCGGGTTGTTGAGCTCATGGGCCAGGCCGGCGGAGAGTTTACCAAGCGAGACCATTTTCTCATTGACCAGCTGCATTTTGCCCATTTCCCGCACCCGGTCGGTCATTTGGTGTACCAAAGCCTCGGTCAGTTCGTAGTGATCGCATATCATGTCGTGCAGCCGCTCCTTTTGAAGGCGGAAAATGGTGGAGGGTTCTGAAGCCACAGCATCGGCCATCGAAATTTTACCCCTCGAAAACGGAAGCGCCCCGGAGAGGTCGCCGGGGTCGAGGGAAAATACGTCGCGCCGCTGGCCTGCCTGCCAGGTAAACACCTCGAATTTTCCCTCAAAAATGACGAAGAAATACTCGATGGGATTGCCGGCGCGAAACAGGTGATCGCCTTCCTCCAGGGTGAGGACCTCTCCTTTTTCCAGCAGCCATTCGAGTTGAGAGACGGGGACTTTCCCGAGAATGGGGTTTTGTTGCAAATGATTCAATGGGGACATAGCGGATATTTTGGGGGACATGGAAAAGAAACCTGCAAAGCAGGCAAAAGTTTTTGGAGGCGATACCTGCCTAAAAAAATGGGTACTTCACGTCCGACAAATACAGTCCCTGCGGGTAGGCCGCGTTGAAAAAAGGCGCCGGCCTGCCGGTGCGGAGTATTTCCTCAAAATGCTCCAAACTCATCCGTCCATACGCCGTTTCCAGCATATTGCCCACCAGGATGCGCACCATGCCTTTCAAAAAACGGTCAGATGTAATATTGAACTGCAACTGGCGTCCATTTTCAGCGATGGTCCAGGCGGCATGACTCACCTGGCAGATCGTGCTTTTGTACAAGCCGCTTTGCATGCACACGCCCCGGAAGTCCTTGTACCGGGGGATCAGCGCCGCGGCGGCATGTAACTTCCCCACATCCAGCCCATCGGCGGGGTAAAAGGCGCTCAGCTCGCTCAGGAAAGCGTCTTTGAATGTGTGAATGCGGTAGGTATAAGACCGCGAAACGGCATCGTGTTGCGCATGGGCCTCCCGGGGCGCTTCCAGGCATTCATGGATGGAAATATCGCCGGGCAAGACCTTGTTGAGGCGGAATACAAGATCGAAGCCTGGCGCTTCATGCAGCACGATGTGGCAGAAATAGTGGCTCGCGTGCACCCCCGCATCCGTGCGCCCGCACCCGATGCAGTTGACCTTGCGGCCAAGGATGCGCGCCAGGGCGTCCTCCAGCGTTTCCTGCACGGTGGGTTTGCCCGGCTGCCGCTGCCAACCGTGGTAGTGCGTACCTTTGTAGGAGAGGTGGAGGAAGAGCTTCATTTTGGGGTGAAGAGTGAAGGGTGAGGGTTAGTCCCAGAAGAATCTGGGGATTTTGGACCTCAATTCCAGCGCTTTGGTGAGGATGCTTTTTTCCAGGCGCTCTTGCATGAGGGTCTTTTCGGCGGGTGAGAGGTCTTTGAGTTCCTGGGCGACCATTTCCCGGGCCAGTTCGAGAGCGCGGGCTTCGACCATCGATTCGAGCGTGCCTTCTGCGGGGAGCAGGGCGTAGACCACTTTCATATTCATGGCCTGGGCGGCCGTTTGCAGGCTTTCGATGGTCACAGCGCCCTGGGTTTCTCTTTCTTCCAACTGAGCCACGGCTTGCGGCGTTATACCCATGCGCTCGCCGAGCTGCCGCATCGACATGCCAAGCGTCAGGCGCACGGTGCGCACCCAGCCGATCTTTGGCATAGGCGCCTTGTCCAATCCTTTGAAGCGCTCCAGTATCTGGTCGAGCTGGGCGATGCGGAGTGTTTTTTTGGAGGAAAACATTGATGGAGGGTTTTCAGTTTTCAATTTTTAATTTTCAGTCATCGATACAAATTTAAAATTAAAAACTTAAATAAAACTGAAAATTGAAAACTAAAAACTGAAAACTACTCAAACGGATACCTCAGCCCCACCTTCTCCCTCACCTCGTCCATGATCTCCACCAGGTCGAGGCTGTTCTGGTGCGACCAGAACTGGCTTTCCAGGCGGCCTTCGGAGATGCAGCGAATGCATTCTTCGATCTCGTAGGTGTAGCCTTTGCCGAGTTTGGGCAGGGAGACGTACTCGGTCTTCCCGCCAGCCACCAGGGTGTAGCCCTGCGATTCGTGCCAGCGGGAGTCGATGTAAATCTGCCCGGCGGTGCCGTAGATGCGTCCGGTCATGTCCGATTTTGAGATGAATCCACTCATCAGGCTGGCGATACCGGCGTCGAAAGTGAGGATCATGGCGGTCTGGGAGTCGATGCCGGTACGTGGGTCGAAGCGGCTCAGGGCAGCGATTTCACTGGGTTTTCCGAAGATGGAATAAGCCAGGAAGAGCGGATAGATGCCGACATCCAGCAACGCGCCGCCTGCCAGCCGCGCATCGAGCAGGCGGCTGCCGATATCGTCTTTTTCGTAGTGAAAACAGAAATCGGCATTGAGGTAGTTGACCTCGCCGATGGCTTTATCGCGCACCAGCCCGAGCACTTCCATGATGGTAGGGTTAAACCGCGACCAAAGGGCTTCCATGAGGAAGACGTCCTTGTTGCGGGCTGCGTGCACCACGCGTTCCACCTGGGCTTTGTTGACGCCCAGGGGTTTTTCGCAGAGCACGTGCTTGCCGGCCTCAATGGCCGCAAGGGTCCATTTCTCATGCGAATCGTGCGGCGTGGCGATATAGACGATATCGACGGCGGGGTTGGCGAGCAGGTCTTCATAGCGGCCGTAATAATGGCTAACCCCGTGTTCGCGGGCAAATTTTTCAGCCTTTTCATCCGTCCTCGAAGCTACTGCAACGAGGCTTGCGCCCTTTACCAGCCGCAGGTCGAGCGCGAATTTATGGGCAATGGCGCCCAGGCCGACGATACCGAAGCGGAGTGAATCCATGTATAGAATATTGATAATCAGTAATTTATCGAGGTGTCACCTCGTTTGTTTTTGATAATCAACAACTTAGGAGGTGACACCTCGTATTTACCTGAAAAACACAGACATACGAGGTGTCACCTCCTTACACACTGAAAACCACCTAGATACGAGGTGTCACCTCCTAAGCCTGCATAAATCAATCCCTCCCCCTTTCATACTCCACCTCCCGTCCCGGCGTGTACGGCGCACCCGCTTCTTCTAACTTTCGCTCCAGGGCCTTGAGGTCTTCACTAAGCACTTTCTTGATGGCAGCGAGCTGGGGCCTAAACTCCTCCGCAGCGATGCGGATCCCGTCGCGCATGGTCTGGGTGGGGGCGGAAGTGGAACTCCACATGTCGGAAGCCACAGAAAAAATGCGGGAACTGATGGACGCCGGAGCCCCCTTGTCCAACTCTCCCGCTACCCGGTCGCCGTTCATGGCCTTGCGGATGTCGTATAGCTGGTCGTCAATAGCCTGAAGGCTGGCCACCAGATCGGCAGTGGGCGCCGGGATGGCGTAAACGGCCTTGCGGATATGCTTCAAGCGGTTGTCGATGTCGCGCATCATGGCGCTGGCGCCGGTGAAGGCGCGCATAAGCTCCTGCGCCTCGCGCTGGAACTCGACCAACTCGGCGCGGTTGGCGGCAGGAAGCGTGACGCCGCCGAGGGTTTCCAGGCGGAAGGTCACCGGACCAGCTAATTGGGTCATCTCGCCGTTGACGCTGCGCGACAAACTGACCGTGTACTCGCCGGGCATCGCCAGCGTGCCCTGATCGGGGTTGCCAAAGATGTTCTCCCGCGGAGGCGCCAGGCTCACAGGGCTGACGGATGCAAAGCGCCCATCCCAAACGATGCGGTTGACGCCTTTCGAAACACCCGTCTTCAGCTTGCGCACGACGTAGCCCGACATATCGCTGATCGTGAACTCAAGATAGGACTCTTCCTCCTGCTGCTCAGCCAGCAATTCTTCATAAGTGGGATAGCGAATGGGCTTGCCCGCCTTAATCGCCTCTTTTTCAGCTTCCTGGCGCTTCTCCTTCAGGGTCTTTACACCGTCTTTGACAAAATAGGTGAAAACCGCCCCTACCGGCGGATTCGGCGCAGTGTAGAAGCTATGGCCCTGAAAGGCATTGCCCCTCAAGCCGTAAGGAAGATTCTCAATATAAATCAGGCCGTTCTTTACGGGAAATATCTTCGCATCTGCCTGCAGTTCAGACTCCTTCACCATTCTCAAAGGAGAATAATCGTCGAGCACAAAAAACCCGCGGCCAAAAGTACCGAGCACCAGATCATTCTCCCGCTCCTGGATCGCAATGTCGCGCACGGCGATGGTGGGAAGGCCCGCCTTGAGCTGCTTCCAATGGCCACCGCCGTCGTTGCTGAAGAAACAGCCAAACTCCGTGCCCGCAAATAGCAGATTGCGATCGATATGGTCTTCTGCCAGGGTGTAAACCGATCCGCGCTCAGGCAGGTTGGCCGAGATGCTGGTCCAGGTGCTTCCCTGGTCGGCGCTCCGGTATACGTATGGCTTGAAATCCCCATACTTGTGGTGGTTGAAAACGGCGTAGACCACCCTGGCGTCGTAGCGCGATGCCAGCAGGTGGTTGACATAGGTCTGTTTCGGCGCCCCGGGAATGTCGTTGACGTCCACCTTCCGCCAGGTCCTCCCGCCGTCGGTCGTGATCTGGATCAGGCCGTCGTCGGTGCCTGCGTAGAGCAGATTTTCATCAAGCGGGCTTTCGGAGAAAGCCACGATGTTGCCGTACTGGGAAGTGGAGCCGTTCTTGGCCACCGCGTCGATGCTCTGCACGCGGCCCATCACCTCCAGAGTGTTGCGGTCGAGCTGCCGCGTCAGGTCCGGGCTGATGGTCTGCCAGCTGTCGCCCCGGTCGTCGCTGCGGAAAAGCTTATTGGCCGCAAAGAAGATGCGGGTGGGCAGGTGGGCCGACACTTGTAGCGGGGCATCCCAGTTCCAGCGAAAATCTTCTTCGCCTTTGCCCGGTTTGGGCTGAATGCCCACACTCTCGCCGCTTTTACGGTCGTAGCGCACAAGGCCGCCGTATTGCGACTGGGCATACACGATATCGGGGTTGCGGGGGTCGATCTGCGATTCAAAACCATCGCCTCCGTTGGTCACAAACCAGTCGGAATTCGCGATGCCGTGGCCGTTGCGCGTGCGCGAGGGACCGCCGAGGCTGAAGTTGTCCTGCGTACCGCCGTAGATGTAGTAAAATGGAAGCGTGTTGTCGACAGCCACTTTGTAGAACTGGGTCACGGGCAGATTGGCCTTGAAATTCCAGGTCTTCGCCGCGTCGAAACTCTCGTAAATGCCGCCGTCGCAACCCACCAGGTAGTAGTTGGGGTCTTTGGGGTCGATCCACATGCAGTGGTTGTCGACGTGTTTCCAGTCCTCCCCTACCTGGCTGAAAGTCTTGCCCCCATCGGTCGACCATTGCAGCCAGACATCCATGGAATAGACGATATCGGGGTTGGTGGGATGAGGAACGAGTTCGACGTAATAGTTACCGCTGGTCACGTGGCCGCCGCGCTTCTCCCAGCTGGCGCCGCGGTTGGTGGAGCGATAGAAACCGCCTTTATCATCGGCCGCCTCGACCATGGCGTAAATTACTTCCGGATTGGCGGGCGAAATGGCGAAGCCAATGCGGCCCAGGTCGACATTGGGAAGGCCGTTATTGGCCTTTTCCCAGGTCTTGCCGCCGTCGGTCGTCTTGTAAATACCGCTGCCAGGTCCGCCGCCCACATAGGTAAAGACGTGGCGACGGCGCTGGAAAGCCGAGGCGTACAGCACATCCGGATTGCGCGGATCCATGACCAGGTCGGTGACGCCGGTATGCTCGTCGATAAGCAGCGCTGGGAACCAGTTCTTACCGCCGTCGGTCGACTTATAAACGCCTCTGTCGCCGCCGGCGCTCCACAGCGGCCCGATCGCCGCCACGTAGATCGTGTTGGAATTGCGCGGATCGACGATGATCTTGCCGATGTGCTCGGAGTTTTTCAGGCCCATGTGTTTCCAGGACTTACCGCCGTCCTCCGATTTGTACACCCCGTCGCCATAAGCCACCGAGCGCTGGTTGTTGTTTTCGCCCGTGCCCACCCATACCACGTTGGGGTTGTTGGGATCGAGCGTCACACAGCCTATCGAGTATGAGCCCTGGCTGTCGAAGATGGGCTCATAGGTAGTGCCCGCGTTTTCGGTCTTCCACACCCCGCCGGAAGAAACCGCCACGTAGTAGACGCTGCGGTTGTCAGGGTGTACGGCGAAATCGGAAATACGCCCTGAAGTGAGCGCCGGGCCCACCCCGCGGAATTTGAGTCCGGAAAGGGAAAGCTGGTCGAGATAGTGTTCTTTTTTTTCCTCCTTCTTCTCTTCACTTTTCTTCTGTTTCTGAGCGAAAGCCCCAATGGGAAGAAGCAGTATCAGCAGGAATAGAAAAGTTCGCGTATTTGCTGTTGACATGTCAAAGAATTTAATGGTCAGGTTAAGCCTTAAATGTAATGAAAATATTAAAAACAGAAGACCCTGGCAATTGCCAAGGTCCTCTGTACACTTAACTCATTTTTCCTGGCCGCCCCCAAAAAGGATTTCACTCCGGTTTCCTCCCGAAAACGGTAATGCTGAAAATACCGGCCCCGCCTTTCTGATAAACCTCCAACTCTTCCTGCGAAAGATAGTCCAGCAGGATATCCCTGGGCACGGTGATCACCTTTTCCTTCTGAATCTCAACCCCTTCAAAACCGGCATCGCGTATCATCGACAGGTAATCTTCCTTTTGAATGGCGCCGGCTACGCAGCCTGCATACATTTCAGCGGCATTTTTCAGTTGCGGAGGCAACTCGCCTGCCAGTACGATATCGGAGATGCTGAAATGCCCGCCGGGTTTGAGCACGCGGAATATTTCGGAAAAAGCCTGTTTTTTACCCGGCACCAGGTTGAGCACACAGTTGCTCACTACCACATCAGCCGTTGAGGCGGGTATGGGCATTTGCTCAATGTCGCCCTGGATGAACTCCACGTTCGAATAGCCGAGCTTGCCCGCGTTCTCCCTGGCGCGGCCGACCATCTCAGGGGTAAAGTCGAGGCCGATAACCCGGCCTTCCTCACCCGCCTCCTGCCGCGCTACGAAACAATCGTTGCCTGCGCCCGAGCCCAGGTCGAGCACCGTATCTCCCCTGCGGATGCGGGCGTATTGAGTGGGCAACCCACAGCCCAAACCAAGGTCTGCATCGGGGTTGTACCCCTCCAATTGTTCGTACGACTCGCTCATGATGTTGTAAACCTCGGCTTTCGATTCCACCGAGCCGCAACACGAGGGGGAACAGCAGCTGTTCTGTCCCGCGGCGATCTCTCCGTATTTCTGTCTGACCAGTTCTTTCAAATCATTGGGTGTCTCCATGGTTGATGAGATTTTCATTATGAAATAATATTCATCGTAAAAATACGATGAATTGGTTGATAAAAGCAAGAGGCGCCTGGAAAAAATCCAGGCGCCTCCGCATATTTAACTAAATCGGTTTCTTGTCAGAGCTGGTTGCCCGACAGGGTGCAGGGCACCGTCAGGGGCCCGGAGGAGAGGAAATAGCTGATGCTGAGCTCAGATTCGTTTTCCAGGGTACCCGAGCCGGTGATGTCGACGGTAGAGCCCTGGTAGTTGATGGTCTGTTTCGGGATCGTCAGCCCGGTGGAGGCGGAAACATTGGCGGTGAACAGCAGGCCGGCGCTCGGCACAGAGATGACAATGCCGTCTTCCTGGTTTGCGGAAGGCGTAACGACGATGGTGATCACCTGGTCGGCGCTACCTGCGCAGGCGTTGTTGCCGCTGAAATTGCCGCTGAATTTATCGCGCCAGGGAACGCAGCTCCCGTCGCTGACTTTGGCATTCGGATCGTAATTGTCGGACTGCGGATCGGTGCAACCTTCGGTTTGGCAGCTGGTCAACGCGCTTGCGGAGAAGATCGCCAGGACGATGGCGAAGGTCAGATGCAATTTGTTCTGGAGCATGGCTGGGATCATTTTGTGATGGTGAAATCGGTTTCGATATATTGGACTTCAAAACGGTTGCCGCCTCCGATCTATTATTTATGAGATAAAAAAAAATTAAAAAAGGCTCCTGCCGGGTGGCGGGAGCCTTTTGCAGAAAAGGTCGCAGCCTTTACTTACATATTAGCCAGATTGACCACATAGCCGGCCAATCCGTATTGATTTTTCAACTTGGGAAGGAAGTTGTTGGCTTCGGTCTTGCTGCCGAAGGAGCCAACCAGGATTTTATAGAAAGAACCGCTGGGACCTGTGGTCTTCTTGACCTGCACATTTTGCACCCCCTTGTCGCGGATCATCTGGGCCTGGCGGTCGGCGTTGCCTTGATAGGAATAGGAACCTACCTGTATGCTGTAGCCTTTCTGTGCCACAGGCGCCGGGGCAGCTGCCCCCCGCGGAGTGGCAGAGGCAGTCATTTGCTCGGGAAAGGCGCTGTAAGCTACCGGAACATCGGCGGGAACTGCCGCGGCGGGGGAGCTTGTCTTCGGGGCGCCCTTCGCGGGAATATCGATGGGTACCCGGATATTCTGAACGTTTTTGTTTTCAATGATAGCTGCGCTGCTGCTGTATGAGTTGTAAGACTGGGGAACAGCCTGCTCGGGCACGTAGGAAGGGGCGCTGTAAGCCTGAGGGGCAGATTTGACGGTCAGTTGGGCATATCCCTCCTGTTGCTTCGCCGTGCTGGCGCTTCCCGAGGAACTCACCACCTCGACTTTGACCTCAACCTTGCCGTCGAGCAGCAAGCCGATCTGGTCGGCCGCAGCCCAGGAGAGATCGATCACGCAACCCGGGTTATAGGGCCCCCTGTCATTCACCCTGACCACCACCGACTTGAAATTGTCGGTGCGGGTTACCTTGAGCAAGGTACCGAAGGGGTGTACCTTGTGAGCGCAAGTCAGGGCGTACTTATCGTAGATCTCGCCATTGGCGGTTCTTTTTCCCTGAAAATAATCTGCATAGTAAATGGCGTATCCGTATTCCGGGGCCTGGGCCATGGATTGGGTCGCGCAAAGCATCAAAACTGCTCCGAGGAGGATCAAATGAAAAATTGTTTTCATGTGTATTATTTTCTCATTGTTCAAATTTACAACAATTTTCCCAAAAAACAGCCGGTTGGCTTACTTTGAGATAGAAAACCGCTGCGGCGGAAATCCTTCACCCAATTGTTCGAGCCGTCCGTTTTTCAGGATATAGATACCCCCGTCGAATTTCAGAATGTACTCTCCGGGGGGGAGGTGCAATTCTTCATAGGGTAGGAACATCGTAAAGTCGTGAAAGTCGGAAGAGTCATACTGCGGTGAAAAATCCATCCGGGCCGATACTTTTCCGTCGGGTGTACTGAACTGGCCGTTGGTGTCTGCCAATGGCTGGCCGGTGTCGTGGTAAAACCTGGCCATAGCCATACAGGGCATATCTTTGAGCCGTTTCAGGTTAAATTGCATATGGATGCGCATACCTTTTTGAATTCCCTCATACACGCCAAAGTCTACCCACATCTTGCGGTAGAGGACTTCCGGCTTCGGGGTTTCGGTTGCGTAATCAAACGCAGTGAATGGGCTGGCCTGCCCCACCTGTTGCAACTGCCCCCCGGGCAAGCGATGGTACAAACCGATCTGAAACTTGATCTGGTGACTGCCCTCAGGCAGGTGAAGCTCCTCGTAGGGAATGAACATCGGGAAATCGGTAAAATCGGCTGAGGGATAGTTGGGCACGAAGTCGTGTCCTACGGAGACATCACCAGAGGACGTGGCGTACAAGTTGTTGAAATCCTCCAGGGGCTCGCCGGTGCGGGCGTTGTAGAACCAGGTGACAGCCCGGCAATTCTGGCCAAACAGGTTGTTGACGTTAAAGTGTGCGTGAATCCTCAGCCCTTTGACGCCGCTTTCTTCCACATTCTGTTCCAGCCAGATCCGCTTGAAGGCGCTGCTGGCCTTTTGGGGCTCGGCAGGCGAACGCGGCTGGGTGGTTTCTGGCTTTTTTTCCAAAGCCGTGCGCCCCTCCGTGATGGGTTGAACATCTGCGTTCTGGTTGCGGGCTTCGAGCCAGCCATTGGTCACCGCGGCCAGGCGGGCCGATTTGGGCGGGTGGGTCGCAGTACCCGTTTCCGCGGCCAGGGTCTCCATGGCGATGCGCGCCTCATCAACGGTGGCGCCCATTTTGTAGAGGACAAAGCCCGAGAAGCGGTCGGCTTCCAGCTCCTTGTCGGGGCGGCTGCCCTGGGAATCAAGGGTATGCCCCGAGAGGTGGTGGCCGATCTCGTGCGCGAGGATGCTCATGGCCGACCAGTCGGTCTGTGTCTGGTCCTTGATGCGCATCATGAAGTATTGGTTGTAGAGAATGAACCGCTGCTCCTGGTAGAGCACGGCGGCCGCGTTGGGCACGTTTGCCGCCTTGATGGTAAAGTTGGCAGGCAGCCCCGTATACCGCATGATGCGGCGCATGGCGTCTTCCGCTTCATTGTCGGAGGCGAAACCGTACAGGTCCTCCACTGGGCTGATCTCCCCTGTATAGTTGCAGGAATGGGTAAACTGAAGGCGTTCCTGCGCGCCTGCGCCCGTGCCAATCAGCAGAAGGAAGCCCCACAGCCATAATATTCTCATGCAGGAGTGAATTTTGTTAGCGCCGTACTTTCCCGGGAGCGAAATGTTGCCCAAAAATGATAACGCAAATTAGCCCCAAAATGGTTTGCCCGCAAACAATATTTTGTCGGCTGCGCATCAAAACATCTTGCTGGCGCCTGTGCCGATGCCGATGATCATCCGGATGGCTTCTTCCGGCTTAACATCCACGAGCTCTACCTCCCTGGCTTCCATGTAAAAAATAAAGCCGTTGGTGGGGTTGGGCGCGGTGGGGACGAAAATGGTGTACTTGCCGTTCTTGTGCTCATCGGCTACAAAGCCAAACATCTTGCTGCCCTCCGGGCCATAGGGCCTCACGATCACGACCTGCGAGAATGGCATCCGCTTGGCGCCGGTGAATTGCAGCACCGTCTCCTTGATAGCGCCGTAAAACGGGAGGCGGTGTAAAAGCTCCCGCTCAATGAGCGCGATAAGCCCCTGCCCCAGAGAGGTCTGTACGAAAAGCCCCATCAGGAAAAAAAACGCGATGATCAGGCCCAGTGCGATCAGGTCGAGCAGGATGTCGCTGGAAATGGACGGAAAGGGAAGGATGCTGGAAATGGGATCAATCAGAGCACGGATGGTGTCGAAGATCAGCTTGGCCAGCAGGATGAAAATGGTGACAGGCAAAACCACCACCGCGCCGCCAAGCAGGGTGGTGCGCACAAAATGATTCAAGCGCTTCATTGGTGTCATGGTAGTACAGTGAATTTTGATACAAGACTTCAAAGTAACACCCAGGACACCCAAAAGTACGGTTCATTCGAAAAAAAAATGCTGCGCCCCCGATATACCGGAGCGCAGCAAGGTCAACTCGGCCAAAAAATTAAACCTGGCGAAGCGCTTTGAGCCTGTTCAGATCCGTCCAAAACCACTTGGCCCACAAGAAGGCCAGCAAAGGTACCACTACAAATGACAGGGCATTATAGTAGTACGCCTCTGTGAAATCCAGATGGATCAGGTGCATGGAAGCGCGGGTCATGCCACAGGCATAGCATTCGAGGTCAAACAACACCCGGGAGAGACATACGGACTCCCCCTGGTCGAAATACCCGGCGGGCAGGACCAGCAGTACCACGGGAACCAGGACGTAAAACGCCAGCTTCAGGTACAGAAAGTAAGGGTTGTTGTTAAAGCGCCGGATCATACGAGCTGCCATCGGCGGGACCGAGGTCGCCGGTGATGATGCGGATCAGGTCGATCAACCACCAGATGCCGCAACCGCCAGCGGTCAGCAACTGGATAACGCCGATCAGGGTGTAGCCCAGGTAGAAACGGTGCACGCCCAGACCGCCTACCACGATCACGAGGATCAGGGCGATGATCTGGCTCTTGGGATTGGAAGCGCTGCCGTCTTTCATGTCCTTCTTGATCTGCTTCTGCGCTTTCTTCAGCGCCAGCGTCTCTTTGAAGCCCATTTTCTGGCCCGTCATTTCTTCGATCTGTTTGGGAGTCAGTTGGACGAACTGCTCCAGGGTCATGCCGGGCTGGGTTCCGTCGAGAAGTTGCTCCATCGGGGAGTTTTGCTCGAGTTCGACGGCGGCCTGCATACTTGTCACGCTCATCAGCGCACAAATAGCAATTAAAAGGGGGAGTTGAAGAAACTTTTTCATTTGCAAAGTCTAATTGGGTTGTGAGTTGCCTACTCTCTGAGCTTTTCGGCGTCCGCTTCCTACTCTTTTATGGATTTTCGGAAAACTCCAAAATAGGGCCGAGCGTAGGTATCTGGCAAGACAGCGGTAATTGCCTCTTGGTTGCAATCAACCCTGCCCAACCGGGCCTAAAAATAGAAAAAGATTGGATTCTTCCAATATGGAGAATAGTTAATTTCGTGTTAGGATAGCGGTTAATGCTTTTTAACACTATTTAAAAACCATAGTCCAGACGCAAGGTGAAGGTTCTGGGAGGCTCCACCATACCGGGACGCACCAGAAACTCCGCATTGAAAAGGTTGTCGACCAGTACGGACACTTTGGCCTTCTCCTGAATCCGGTATGCTACCCTGACGCCTGTATTGATGTAGCCTTTATCGTTCTCCAGGCGGTAGTCCCGTAGTCCGGGCACGACGAGCACTTCGAAAATGGGGTCGATATTTTCCATGTGGCTGGCCGCGAAAATGGCCACCCCTGCCGACCATTTCTTGTAAACGCTCTCCCAATCGAACTTGAAGGTCGTGCGATTCCTGTATTTGAGTACGTTGTAATCGACCGAGGAACTCGCCGCGTTCTGCTGCCCTTCGGTACCGGTTTCTCCGGGCTTGATCGGGGTAGTATCAAATGCCGCGAATTTGGGATCGATCAGGGTCACGCCGGTGAGAAGCGTGCTGGGCAGGCCAAACAGCTTGCCGCGGCCGGCCACCGTAAACTCCAGCCCCTTGATGATCGTGCCGCCCACATTCTGCGACTGGAACCCGTTGGGAAAGACATCCACGAAGGTGAACTCCATCATGTCCTGATACTCCGACCAGAAAGCCGCCACATCCAGAAACCCTTCGAAGCCCCCCAGGCGGAAGCCCTGCTTCACCGCCAATTCGGCCGACCAGCCGGTCTCGGAAGTCAGGCTCGGGTTTGGACTGATCGGCACCCCGCCGAAAGTCGTGAAGATGTACTTCTCGGCAATAGTAGGATAGCGGTAGCCCTGCCCCCACGATGCCCGCAGGAAGGTGTATTTGGCGACCTCCAGATTGGCGCCCACCCTGAAGACGGGCTTTGCCTCCAGCTCCTGGCTCGGCGGCACCGTCACTTCATAGAGGCCGTTGAAATAAGTGTACCCCGGATTGTCGAGCCGGTTCGACTCATAGCGGAAACCTGCCGAAAGGTTCAAACGATCGAACAGCTTCTGGTCGAACTGCAGGTAGCCTGCGACGTTAAAAGAACGGTAGGTGGTGTCGCCGTATAGCTCGGCCGCCACTTCCGTACCCGACACCACCACCCCCGCAGAGGTGACGAGCTGCAAGCCCGCAAACTGCCGTTGGAACTGGTACTCGCCGTAGTAGAGCTGCGAGCTGTTCGACTGGTTGTTGATGGAATTATTGTTCACATTGTAGTAGCGGCCCATGATTTTATGCCTGTTGCCGAGAGGGTCGAACCAGGTGATGTAGGGGTCGATGTTAAAGCGAAGGCGCTGCGTAGCAGAATAGGCCGAGCGCGTACCCTTGAGCAGGCCGTCTCCGGTGTTGAGCCAGAAGAAGAAATTGCGGGTCTCCCCCCCGTTGAAGTTGCTGTTGAAACCGATGTTGAGGTTGTCGGTGGGCCGGAAGCGCAAGCCCCAGGTGAGGCGCCGGTAGTCGGTGAAGTTGCGCTCCAGGTAGCTCTGCTCCCGCACGGCGAAGCCGCTCGACACCCAGTCCAGCTTGCCGAAGCGCCGCTTGTAGGTCAGGCTCCCGCCTGTGGCGTTGGGACTGCTTTTCCACCACTTCGCCTCCGAGTTGCGCGGCGAGCCGAATACCGAGTGGAAAATGGAGGCCTTCAGCTCCGGCTGGTTCTTCGCAAAACTGGTGCGCACGTTGATGATGCCGTTGAGGGCCGAAGAACCGTACAGCGCCGAAGCAGCTCCTTTCACCACCTCGATCTGCTCGATGTTCTCCACCGGCAGGTCGTTCCAGTTGGGAAAGCCCGCATCGGCCTGCAGCATGGGGATGTCGTCGACCAGCAACAGCACCCGGCTGCCCGCCCCGTATGAGAAACCCGAGCCACCACGTATGTTGGCCTGCCCGTCGATGATATTGACCCCCGGCACTTTCTCCAGCACCTGGTCGAGCGACACTGTGTTGGTGCTCTCCAGCAACTGGGGCTTCAACACCTCCAGCGAAACGGTCACCTCGCCAAGAGGTTTCTCGAACTTGCCGCTGGTGACGGTCGCCGTCTGCAAAATCGTCACTTCTTCTGCCAGCAACAGATCAATAGTCTGGCTCTTGCCCTCTTCTACCTTCACTTTCAATACCTGGGTGGCATAACCCACGTAAGAATACTCCAGATCGTAGGCGCCGGCCTCAAGATCCAGGCTGTAAAAGCCCTCGAAATCGGAGATCGTGCCGTGCGAGCCCGTCCTGACGGTTACCGAGTAGAGGGGCTCGCCCGTAGCGGCATCTTTTATCGTTCCCTGAATGTTTCCTTTTTGAGCAAAAACGGAAGCGCCCAGAAAAAGGAGCGCAAGGGTAAAAAAGTAGAATCGCTTCATAAGCCAGGTTGAAAAGTTAAGAAGGTGCAGCTCGCCGGGATATGTTCAGGGATAAAAGAGGTTTGGGAAATGCCTTTTCCACAAAAATTGCCCTCTTCCTGCCAAAGTTAGAATTTTGTGGAATATTTTTACCGGTGTGGAAATTCTATCTTGCCGACTCTTTTCAAACAGATTACATTCATCACCATCATCAAATTCTACCTTGCATGAAAAAAGCATTACTCACTTCGCTGGTCGTTTTCACTACTCTTGTAAGCAGTTTTGCACAGTTCGGTACCTGCATTCCCGAGCCTTCTTTCCAGGACTCCCTGCCCGGCGTTTACCCCCTTCCGTTTGACCCCGCAACTAATCCCGCCGGAGGCATCCAGGACAGCGCCTGTCTCAACAAAGATTACCAATACAACCTCACCGCAGTAGTTGGCGATTCCCTAACGCTCGGCACTACTGTACTGCTCCTCGACTCACTGAGAATCAACAATGTAAGCGGCCTCCCCGAAGGGTTCAGCTACGCCTGCAACACGGCCAACTGCGTTTTCTACAAAAATGAGGTAGGCTGCGCCGCCATCTTCGGCAAAGCCACCAACCCCGCAGACCTGGGCCAGCACAACCTGACCATCTCTGCCACGATTTGGGTATCGGGCCTGCCCACCGGCATCCCCCTGACCTTCCCCAACCCGGCAATCGCCCCTGGCAACTACTACCTTTACGTACTGGAAGAAAACAGCCCCAATTGCGTGGTCTATACCAGTGTCAACGAAGTTCACAGCGACTTCGAAAGCATCCGCAACCTGCCCAACCCCTTCAGCGGCATCACCACCATTGAAATCGACTCGCGCGAAGCCGGCGCCTACCAGTTCCAGGTAGCCGATATGCTCGGAAGGGTGCTCCACACCCGTAGCGTCCAGATCAACTCCGGCCTCAACCAGGTCGAATTCGACGGCAGCAACCTGCCAGACGGGCTGTACATCTACTCGTTCTCTAATGGCCAATCGAGGGTAGCGAGGAAAATGTTGATCAGCAGGGGATAATTATTTTCAAAGAGATGAGAAGATGAGAAGGTGAGAAGTGGATCCACTTC
>JBAQQB010000224.1:0-30545 GCA_049306275.1 Saprospiraceae bacterium
TGCGCCGCAAGTGAATCAAACTCCTGCTCATTATTCTGCCTGGAATACCCTGATGTAGTCCACGATCATGTGCTGCGGGAAGATGGTGGTGGCATTCGGGTAGCCAGGCCAGTTGCCTCCCACGGCGACGTTGAAGATGAAGAAGTAGTCCTGATGGAATTCGCTCAGCTCAGCCGGCGTGATGTCCATGACATGGTAGACCTGGTTGTTGAGCAGCCATTGGAGCTGGGTGGGGGTCCAGACCAGGGAGAAGACGTGGAAGGCGTCGTTGAAGGTTCCCGTGCTCAGTTTGGTATTCCCGCCGTAGGAGGCGTGCTGCCCGGCGTTCGACCAGTGAGCTGTGCCGTAGAGCGTGGAAGGCTGGTGGCCGATCAGCTCCATGATATCGATCTCCCCGCACGCGGGCCAGCCGACGGAGGAGATGTTGGCGCCCAGCATCCAGAGAGCGGGCCAGATGCCCTGCCCGAAGGGCAGCGCCGCCCGGATATCGACGCGGCCGTACTGAAAGTCGAACTTGTCTTTGGTGATCATGCGGGAGGAGGTATACTGCCTGCCGCCAAAGGATTCCTTGCGGGCCTCGATGACCAGGTTGCCGTCGACGATGGAGGTATTCTCCGCGCGGTAATACTGAGATTCATTGTTACCCCATCCGTTGCTGCCGGTGCCGATTTCAAAGGTCCAGTAGTTTGGATCGGGCGCGGGGCCGGAGAACTCATCCTGCCAGATCAGCGTCATATTTGGATAGGACAAGGGCGATGTGGCGCCCGTAGGCGGGATGAAAAGCTCGTTGGTGCTGCTCTCATCGTTGAGTATCGTGACGCTGGCTTCGGCTGTGCCGATTTTTCCGCCAACTACGTTTTCGACGCGCACCGTGAACGTCTCGTCGGGCTCCAGGGTGTTGTCACCTTTCAGGTCAATTCGGAACTCTTTTACGGTCGAACCTGGAGAAAAGACGACAGCCCCGTTGTCGACGGGCAGGTAGTCTTCATTGGCCTTGGCGGTACCGTCATAAGTCTTGATGTAGGCAGTGACCGTTTCGGTTGTTGCTTCGGAAAGCAGCAGGCGAATAAAAACGGCTTTGTCTGCATCGCCTTCATCTACCGTCAAGCCCTCGATGTTGATGAGGGGCGTGACTACCGGATCGTCCGTCTTGGTGCAGCCGGCCAGCAACAGAATAAGCAAGAGATAGGATGACATTCTCATTTTGTTGATGATTGTTTTAAACATTTTGCTATAATCGTTTATCGTTTATCGTTGAACGTTTACTTAGCTGTAAACGATAAACGATAAACGATAAACGCTTATAAATGACTTACCGGAACAAACTGGCGTCCGGATATTCCGTCAAATTCGTAGCAACTGTGGTTTCCTCCAGTGCGATGGGCAGCCACAGGTGTTTATTTTCATCGAAATTGGCGTCGCGGGGCGGATCGCCGGCGAAGAGGCTGGCGCTGGCGCGGCCGGAGCGAACGAGGTCGTACCAGCGGTCGCCTTCCATGGCCAGTTCGGCGCGGCGTTCGTACCAGATGACTTCGAGCAGGCTCCAGCCTTTTTCGGTCATGAGGTCCTGGGCCGTTTTGAAGTTGCCGGTGTTGTCGCCCGGGCCTGCCGCTCTTTCCCTGACCTGATCGATATACCCCATGGCTGTCGCGTCGGCGCCGTTGCCGCGGTGCAGGGCTTCGGCCAGCATGAGCAGTACGTCGGCATAGCGAATCACGTAGGTATTGGCGTCCTTGGTGAGGTTGGGGTCGCCGCCGTTGACGTTGTTGCCGAGATAGGCTTTGTAGTTGGAGTATTTCTCCTGCCAGAAACCGGTGTAATCGACCAGGTTGTTGTCGGTGAGGTTGATCACGGGGTTGCAGCTTCCTCCTGAAGCCTGGATTTCCTGGGTCAGTTCATCCACCGAAGTAATGGCGGCATCGCGGCGGTAGAGGTCGTCGGCGAGGTAGGAGTCGTAGAGGCTCTGGGTGGGAAGCATGAAGCCCCAGCCCGGCTGGATTGTGGGATGCTGGTCGCAAAGCCCCCTTATGCCGCAGAGCTGAATGATGCCGTTGCCATTGACGCCCTCGAACCAGCCCCAGTCGCTGGGGAAGAGGTTGGAGTGCTGGACTTCGAATACCGACTCGGTGGGGTTTTTCCGTCCCAATTCGTAGAGCGCGTGGAAGTCGTCTTCCAGATCATAAATGCCGAGGTCTACCACTTGCTGCAGGTAGTTGGCTGCCAGGTCGAACCTGGATTTGTCGTCGTCCAGGATGTCGGCCCAGTAGAGGTAAGCTTTGCCGAGCAGGGCCAGGGCTGCGCCTTTGGATGCGCGGCCGGCTTCGTTAGCGGAGAGGGTGCTGGGCAGCACTTCGATGGCGTCTTCCAGGTCGGCGACGATGGCTTCGAAGACTTCAGAAACGGTATTGCGTCCCAAATCTGTATCGTCGGGGGTGAGCGCGGTCGTCACCACGGGGATGGGGCCGAAGTGTTTGAACAATTCGAAGTGGTAATAAGCGCGCAGGAACTTGGCTTCAGCCTGGTAGCGCTGCACCAGGGGCGTGTTGATCTGCGGGCGTTCGATGACGAGGTTGGCCCGGAAGATGCCGATGTAGTTGCGGCGGTACAGGGGCTGGATCACCACGTTGGTGTTGGAGTTGAGAAAATCGTCGAACTCCTGCCAGCCGGGCTGGTCGTTGTTGGAGGCGTCGCCGCCGGCATGGGCATTGTCGGAGCGGATCTCGCCGAACATGACGTAGGAGATCCACTGGCCATAGGCCATCGACCAGCCGAGCGGGTCGTAGGCGGCGATGAGGCCGGAGAAGACCTGCTCTTCGGTGATGTAGAAGTTGCTGGAAAGGAACTCGTTTACCGGTTCGACGTCGAGCCGGTCTTTATTGCAGCCGCTGGCGGCGAGCATGGCGAGCAGCAGCGCGAAGATATGTTTTTGATATGCTTTCATGATTACATCGTTATTTTAATACCTCCACCAATGGTTTTGTTCGAGGGGTAGAACCCTTTGTCGATACCCGTGTCGAGAATCCAGCCGTTGGTACCGATGTCGGGGTCGAAGCCCGTATAACCGGTCAGGGTGAAGAGGTTGTTGGCGGTGAAATAAATGCGCAGGCCGCTCAGCTTGGCTTTTGCAAGCAGGGAAGTAGGCAGGCTGTAGCCGATTTGCACGTTGCGCAGGCGCAGGAAGGAAGCGTCTTCCACGTAGAAGCTGGAGGGACGTTGGTTGCCGTTCGGGTCGTTGGAGACCAGGCGCGGGTATTTGTCGCTCTGGGCCTCGGGCCTCCAGCGTTCCAGCCAGAAGGTCTGGTAGTTGGTAAAGGAAATGTCGGAGCGCTCGTATGCGCGGAAGATCTCGTGGCCGAGTTGCGCGGCGAGGATGCCGCTCACATCGAAGCCCTTGTACTGGATGTTGATCGACAGGCCAATGATGTGGTCGGGCCAGGGGGAACCGATGTCGGTGATGTCGTTGGTATTGAGCACGCCATCCTGGTTGATGTCTAGGAAGCGGAGATCACCCGGTTTGGCGTTGGGCTGCAGGGGCTGGCCCAGGTCGTTAACGTGGGCGGCCACTTCGGAGTTGTTTTGGAAAATGCCGTCAGACATGTAGCCCACGAAGTGACCTACCGGGAAGCCTTCGCTCATGCGGGTGATCGGGGTGTTGCGCACGGGCCATCCCCAACCGGTGAGGAAGCCTGCGTCGCCGGCCACGTCGATAACGGTGTTCGTGAAATGCGTGTAGTTCAGGCGGGTGGTCATGGAGAAGTTCTTGCGGACCAGGCGGTGGGAAATGGAGGCTTCCACACCCTGGTTCTCGATCTCGCCCAGGTTGCTGATGGGGTTGTTGGTCGCCCCGACGTAGCCGGGGATGATCTGCGACATCAGCAGGTCTTTCGTATTCTTTTTGTAATAGCCGAATTCAGCATTGATAAGACCTTCGAACAATTCCACTTCAAGACCGATGTCGAGCTGTTCGCTTTCCTCCCATTTGATGTTGGGGTTGGGCGGCGTGGCCAGGGCCGCGCCGGTGAACAGCGACTGGTTGAGGCCGAAGGGATAGTTAAAGACGTTCTCGATCGTGGCCGCATAGCTAAGCGGAGCGATGCGGTCGTTGCCGTTGAGACCCCAGCTGGCCCGCAGCTTGAGGAAGCTGATGGGGCGGAAGCGGAAGAAGCGCTCTTTGGAGATGACCCAACCAGCAGAGAAGGAGGGGAACATACCCCAGCGGTTGTTTTCGCCGAAGTTGGAGCTGCCGTCGCGGCGCAGGGTAGCGGTGAACAGGTACTTGTTGGCGAAGTCGTAGCGCAACCGGCCGTAGTAGCTGATCAGGGCGTAGTCGACATTTGCGGCGCCGTATGCCAGGTCGGTAGTGTCCTGCCCGGAGTTGATATACTGCCAGTTGTTCAGGAACTTGACGGCGTCGGGGATGGAGGAAGAAGAACCGCCGGCCCATTCGCCGCGGGATTCGCGATAGGCGGTGCCGAGCACTACGTCGAAGTTGTGCAGGTCGCTGAAGGTTTTGCTATAGGTAGCGTAGTTTTCGAACTGCAGGCTTTCGGAGAAGCCATAGCCCTGGGAAATGTCGTTCTCCACGTTGACGAAAGCGCTGTGGAAGTTGTAGTCGGGCGTGAAGCTCCTGAAATTGTACCAGTAGTAATCGATACCCAGGTCGGAGCGGAAAGTCAGGCCTTTAAGGGGCGTGATGTCCAGGTAGACGTTGCCGAGCACCTGATCGGCGTGGCCTTCGTTGTTGGCCAGGAACAGGCGGCTCAGCGGGTTGATGTATTCTTTCTGCACCCATTTCGACTGGGCGAAGCCGTAGTCTTTGTTTTCGTCGTACAACGGCGTGAGTGGGTCGTATGCAAAAGCGTCGGCGATAATCGTGCCGAAGGCGTCGTTGACGCCGATGTTCTGGTTCTCGGTCCGGTTGACGTAGAAGTTATTGCCGATGCCGATGAAATCGTTGATCTTCCTGCCTGCGTTCAGGCGGAGGGCGTAGCGTTTGTAACTGGACTTTTCAGCCCCGATCACGCCTTCCTCGTCCCAATACTCGCCTGCGATGTACACGTTTTTCAGATTGGCGGTCAGGCGGTGGTTTTGTACAGGGGCAGAAGCGAATATCTCTTCCATCCAGCGGGTGTTTTCCGTCTGGTCGGCGGTCTTCGGGAACCCGAGCGCTTCCAGGGTGCCCAGCTGCCCGCCATTCTCGTACTTTTCGCGGGTCAGCAGGATGTAGTCTTCGGCGCTGAGCATTTCCGGGAGCCTCCAGGGGGTGGAAGTGGAGTAGAAGCCTTCGTAGGAGATTTCTCCCCGGTCTTCCTCGCGGCCTTTTTTCGTGGTGATGATCACCACCCCGTTGGCGGCGCGAGCGCCGTAGATGGCGCTGGAAGCTGCGTCTTTCAACACGTCGACCGACTCAATGTCGCCCGGGCTGATGTTGTCGATGCCGCTGACCTGGAGGCCGTCGACGATAAACAGCGGCGAGTTGTCGCCGTTGGTGCTGATACCGCGGATGAGCAGCGACTTCGCAGCGCCGGGTTGCCCGGATGATTCATTGACGATCAAACCGGTCACCTGGCCTTCCAGGGCCGATTGGACGTTCTGTACCTTGAAACCTTCCAGGTTTTCGGTGGATATTTTGGAAATAGCCCCCGTGGCGACTTTCTTTTTCTGCGTACCATACCCGACTACGATGATCTCCTCGAGCTGGGTGTACTCCTCGTTCATCACCACGTCGACCTGTGTGCGGTTGCCGACGCTGATGGTCATGGTTCTGAAACCAGTGTAGGAAAAGGTAAGACTGTCGGACCCGGCGGGCATTTTGATCAAATAAGTACCATCGAATTCGGTGGTAGTACCGACCAGGAATGCTCCGGTAGCAGATTCTTTCACCAGCACGTTGACCCCAATCAGGGGCTCCCCGGCCGGATCGGTCACTGTACCCCGAACCTCAGTCTGAGCCGATATCCCTGTCACCAGGGTTAACAGCATTGTAAGGGTAAAAATGAAGGACCTCATGTTGCTTTGTTTAAAGTGAGCAATTCGTTTATTGCAGGTCCTGCTAAACTACTTCGCAGGATGGGAATATTTAGCTATTTTTACTGGACAATTGCTGGACATGCGCAATAATCATTACTTTCTCGCAGTATTTCTCCTGTCCTTTTTCACCCAATCCGCCTTTTCCCAAAATTTTACTTTTGGCCACCTGACCATCAATCAGGAGCTTTCGAACAACACCATCTACGCCATTGTCGAAGACCGCGACGGCTTCCTCTGGTTTGGCTCCCGCGACGGGCTCAACAAATACGATGGCTACGAATTTACGGTTTTTAAATCGGATCCAACAGATAGCCTCTCTCTGCCAGGCAACAACATCCAGGCCCTGTTCGCCCACCCCGGCGGCGACCTCTGGATCGGGCTGCGGCAGGCAGGGCTTTGCATCCTCGACCGCGCTACGCAGCAGTTCAGGGTCAACCCTTTCACGCAAGTCTACGACGACTGGAGGAGCGTCTCCGTTCAGGCTATCTTCCGGGATAGCAGGGGCTACATGTGGCTGGGCACTTCCGGACGCGGCGTGGTACGGATCGATCCGGAGGTCGAAAACTTCGAGTATTTCGGCCCGGAAGCGCAGGACCCCAGGCGGCGCCTCGTGGATCATTCCTGCTTCTCTTTTGTCGAAGACAAAAACGGAAATGTCTGGATGGGCACCAATGACAACCATATCCATTGTTACCTGGCAGACACCGATTCGATCGCAGTGATCGGCAACGACCCGGCCAAAGGCATCGACCTGTATAGCTATACCAAGTCGCTGGCCATCAAAAACGACGTGCTGTGGATCGGCACCGAGGGCAATGGGGTCATCCGCTACGACCTGGAGCGCAGGGAATACCTGGGAAAAGCCCTTGGCAACGCACTGGTGAAGGACGTTACCCCATACCGGGACATGATGCTGATCTCGACCGATGGCGACGGCCTGTTCTACAGCAAAGATGAAGGGCGCTCATTCCAGGCCGTGCAGTCGTCGCCCAACCTCAAAAGCCTCAACACCGACGCACTCTACGACCTGTATGTCGACAGCCGGGATAACGTATGGATCGGCTCCTTCAACGGCGGACTAAATGTGTACGTCCCCAATAAAAACGAGTTTCTCACCCACCCGCAGCTTTCCGGGACCATTGAATCGCCCGGAAGCCAGTCGGCGCTGGCTTTTCTCGAAGACCGGGAAGGCTATATCTGGATCGGCAAAGACGGGGGCGGCCTGGTGCGTTTCCACCCCGGCAACCGGTCGTATACCGCCTACCGGGCTGGGGCGATCAGCAGCGACGTGGTGACGTCGATCTACGAAGACAGCAAGGGGCGCTTTTGGGTGGGCACCTTCTCCCGGGGACTCGACCTGTTCGATCCCCAAAGAGGCAAACTCGAAAACTTCCGGCAGAAACCGGGCGATTCCACCTCCATCAGCAACGACAACGTGTGGTCGGTAATCGAAGACAGCAAGGGCAACCTCTGGATCGGCACCCTGGGCGGGGGGCTCAACCGCTTCGATTTTGAGAAAAGGAAATTTTATCGCTACACCCCCGACACCAATATCCCGCCCCGCCCAGACCGGCTCTTCGACTGGAATATCAGGGTGCTGCTGACTGACGAGAAGGACCACCTCTGGATCGGCACCGAGTTTGGCGGACTCAACAAAAGGGATGCCGCCACCGGACAGTTTACCCACTGGCTGGCCAATACTAGCGACTCTACCGCCCTGCAGTCCAACTTCATCCTCTGCCTGCACCTCGACCGCCGCGGCCGCCTTTGGGTGGGCACCGAAGGCGGTGGACTGCACCTGATGGTGAAAGAAGGCGTTTTCAAAAACTACGCCATCAAAGACGGCCTACCCTCCAACGTCATCAACGCCATTGAAGAAGACGCAAGCGGAACGCTCTGGATCAGCACCAACAGCGGCCTGGCGGCCCTCAACCCCGAAACGGGCATGGTGGCCACCTTCGACCAGCACGACGGCCTGCAGTCCAACCAGTTCAATCCCGGCGCATCGCTGCGCACCCGCAAAGGGGAGATCTATTTCGGCGGCGTACTGGGCCTCAATTCATTCATTCCCGAAAATATCGTCGTCGACTCCCTGCCCGCCAAAGTGGTTTTCACCGATTTCAAACTTTTCAACAAATCCCTGCCCGCCAGCGCCTGCGGCCCGCTCAACGAAAAGCCTGAAATTGCGCTCCGCTACACCGATAATGTCTTTACCATCGAATTCGCGGCCCTGGAGTTCAACAACCCCGCCAAGTATCAGTACGCCTACCGCCTGCTGGGCTTCGAAGAGGAGTGGAATGTGGTCAATGCCAAACAAAGAAGAGCTACTTACACCAACCTGAACGCCGGGGAATACACCTTCCAGGTCAAAGCCTCCAAAAGTAAGGGCGTCTGGAGCGAGGAGCCCATAGAATTGGTCATCCGCGTCAGCCCACCCTTCTGGAAAGCCTGGTGGTTCAGGGCTATCGTCATCGTACTGGTCCTCAGCGCCATCGTGGCCTTTCTCGTATTCCTCGACTCCAAACGCATGGAAGCTCACCAGAAAAGGCTCATGAAAGCAGAACAGGAAATCCTCAAACTCCGGAACGAGCGCCTCAGCGAAGAGGTGAAGGAGAAAAACGCCCAACTCTCCGCCGCCCTGCTGCAAACCGCCCACAAGAATACCTCTCTCGACAAGCTCAAAAAACAACTCCTCGATATCGGTCGCGACAAAACCGCCGACGCCACGCAAAAAAAGGAAATCCGCCAACTGGTGCGCAAAATCGACTCCGAACTGTCTTCCGAAGACTACTGGGAACAGTTCCAACTCAACTTCGACCAGGTGCACCAGCAGTTCTCACAACTGCTCCACCTGCGCCACCCAGAGCTTACCCCCAACGAAATACGCCTCTGCTGCCTCCTGCGCATCAACATGACCAACCGGGAGATCGCCGCCATTCAAAACACCTCCCTCAGCGCGGTCGAAAAGAGTAAATACCGGCTGAAGAAAAAGCTGAGCCTGGACAAGGAGGCGGATTTGAGTGCGTATGTGCTGGGAATCGTTTGAGTTTTCAGTTTTTAATTTTCGGTTTTCAGTTTTGGTAGAGCCCAAGCGAGTTCATTTCCTGTGGGTGCGAAGCTCCGTCAAAATCTCAACAACTGAAAACTGAAAACTGAAAATTAAAAACTGAAAACCCTCTCCGCCACAGCCCCCACCGTAAATATCCCCACCCCGTCTTCGATGTTGTCATGCACCACAACGGGCTCGGCGAAGGGGTTGTCCTGAGCGTTGTAATACAGGTCGAGGGTTCGGAGGAAGAGGTAGCGGTCGCGGGAAATGGAGAACAGGCGCACCGTCACGGTGGCGCCAGATATCTCGTGTACATTGTCGAGGAAATAGGTCTTGAGCGCGTAACTCTTCCCGTCAATCGGCCCGTCGCGGAAGAGAAGACCGCAGTTGTACGACTCTGCCAGAACGTCTTCCGTCGCAAGGCAAAGGTTGTACTCAAAGCCGCCGAATGTGTCGGGTATGGTCACAAAGGCTTCCAGCAGATAGTAGTTGTCTTCTCCCGCCGGGTCCTGAAACTCCACGGTGAGCGTGTTGGTCTTGAGACCGTCGGGGTTGACACCGCCTTCCGGCTGGTACGCGGTTGAGGTAATGTCAACCTTTGAAGGCATGGTCTGCTCGGCTGTTGCGTCGGAATAGCCCGGAGCCGACACGCGCAGAGAATAGGTCGAGGGGCTGTCGCCCAGCGGGCCGTCCAGGTTCAGCCGGTAGTAGCCCGCGCCCTTGTCTGGCAGGGTCTGCCAGGGCTGCCCGTCGCGCAGCACCGTCACCGACGCCCCTTCTATGGCGATGGTGTCGAATGCTACAGGGTCGAGAATGCCTACGCTGCGCGAAACATAAACTGTCAGGGTGCTGTCCTGGGCGCGGAAATGCCCCGACACCGCCAGCACCGGCTCGTGCTCGGGGATGTCGATATCGACGATTTGGTTGAAAAAGTCGGAGCAGCCGGTTGTTGCTGCGAGCAAAAAGAGGAAGGGAATATGGCGGAGTTTCATTGTTCTTATTTTTTCAGTGTTCAGTTTTCAGTTTTTAATTTTCAGTTGAGGTAACTGAAAATTGAAAATTGAAAACTCAAAATTTGAAGTTATACGCCACAGACGGGATGATCGAAAACAAACTCACCTGCCTGAACACCCGTTGGCCTTCGTTGCCGGTGGCGGGAAAGACGTAGTAGGGGTTTTTGCGGTTGTACACGTTGTAGGCGCTGATCACCCAGGTACGCGACCAGTTTTTCTTTTGTTTGAAAAATTCGATGCCGAGGTCGAGACGGTGGTAGGGCATCATGCGGAATGAGTTTTTGTCGCCGATGGCCTCCACTTCGCGCAGAAAGGTGAATTCGGGCATGTTACCGTACTGCTCCGTTACGGCCGTGACGTAGCGGTAGAGGGGCAGGGTGAGGGCGTTGCCCGTGCCGTACACCCAGGTGCCGGATATGGAGATGCTCTTCGAGAGCTGGTGCTGCAGCACGATCTCGACGTCGTGGCGGCGGTCGTATTTGAAGGGATAAGGCCTTCCGCCGTTGATCTCGTCGAATTGCCGCCAGTTCCAGGCCAGGGTGTAGCCGATCCAGCCGGTGGTCTTGCCTTGTTTTTTCTGCACGAAAAACTCCAGGCCGTAGGCCTCGCCTTCGCCCTGCGTCACCTTGTCCTGCCAGTCGTTTTCGATGCCGATGAACTCGGCGCCTTCGCGATAGGAGAGCACGTTGTCCATTTGTTTGTAATAGCCCTCCAGGCTCACCTCGTAGCCGTCGCCAAAGGTCTTGGCCGCGCCCAGGGCCGCCTGCCAGGCTTCCTGCGGCTTGATGCGGGCGGTGCTGGGCACCCACAAGTCGGTGGGCAGGCTCAGCGACTCGTTGGTCAGCAGGTTGATGAACTGGGTCATAGTGGCGTAGGAGGCCTTCAGGGCCACGTCGCCCGGCAGCATGTAACGCAGGTTGATGCGGGGCTGCAGGGAGTAGTACTGCGCCGGCTCCTCGCCCATCACCTGGAAAGCCGCGGCGTGCAGGCCGATGTTGGCCCGCAGGGCGCCCCATTTCAGGTCATCTTCGACGTAGAGGGCGTACTCCAGCGAGCTGATCTTGTCGGAGCCCACCAGGGTGTCGAACTGTATCTCGTTGAAGCCCACCTCCAGCTGCGTGACACCGGGGTTGTACGTGTGATGCGTCACGCCCGCCCCGAAGCGCAGGTAGTGGTTGGGCGTGGGAATGTAGTCGAAGTCGGCTTTGGCTGCGAAATCCTGGATGCCCGAAGAGTAGCGCGCCCCGAACGATTCCTTGATCCCCTCCAGCTTGGTCTCGAAAGCCGAGGCGAAATCGAACTGGAACTGGCTGTACGTCAGCGTGGTATTGGCGAAGAGTTTGTTGTTGATCTGGTAGTTCCAGCGCAGGGCGGTGGTGATATTGCCCCAGTCGACCCCGTTTTCGGTGGAGAAATAGCCTGCGTTTTCGAGGTTTTCTTTCGCCTGGAAATAAAAGATGTCGCTGCCCATGTAGCTGCTCAGGTAGATGCGGTGCTTGTCGTTGATCTTGTAGTTGACCTTGGCGTTGAGGTCGTAGAAATACAGCTTGGGCTTGAAGCTGATGCCCTCTCCCTGCCCCAGCGCGATGAATGGCCGCATGAGCACGTCGACGTAGGTCCGGCGCCCGCTCACCATGAACGAGGCCTTGTTTTTGGCGATGGGTCCCTCGAGGGTGAGGCGGCTGGCGATGAGGCCGATGCTGCCTTCGCCGTGAAACGACTGGTCGTTGCCCTCTTTCATGTTGATCTCGATGACTGAGGAGAGGCGTCCGCCGTACCGCGCCGGGAAGCCCCCTTTGGTGAGGGTGACGTTCTTGATGGCGTCGGCGTTGAAGACCGAGAAGAAGCCCAGCAGGTGCGACACGTTGTACACCGGCACCCCGTCGAGCAGGATGAGGTTCTGGTCGGGCGAGCCCCCGCGCACGTACAGGCCGTTTTGTCCTTCGCCGCCCGACTGCACGCCGGGCAGGAGCTGCAGCGATTTGAGCACGTCGACTTCCCCGAGCAGGGCCGGCATTTTCTTGATCATCTCCACCGGTACCTCCACCTTGCTCATCTGGGCCGATTCTTCGATGCGTTCGGCGCGGGTGGCGGTCACCTCCACGGCTTCGAGCATGACCGAAGAGACCAGGCGCGCACTCAGGGTGGTATCTTTTCGGAGAATGAAAGAAAAGCGCTGCGGGGCATAGCCGAGGTACGACATTTCGAGCGTCACAGTATCGCCCGCCGGCAGGGTGAGGCTGTAGAAGCCGTAGACGTTGGTCACCGCCCCCTGCCCCGACCCGTAGTCGAAGACGGTGGCGGAGATGAGGTCCTCGCCCGTATCAGCGTCTTTGATGTAGCCGCTGATAGTGGCTTTTTGGGAGAAGAGGGGGAGTGTTCCCAGGCAGAGGAGGAAGGTTTGGATCAGGAGTTGTTTCATCATTTTGGGTGGTTGGGTTGTTGGGTTGTTTGAACGCAAAGAGATGAAAAAACGCTGAAATGGTTGGCCTAAAAGGCGACAAAGCGGCGTTAAAGTCGACAAATGCCTGTATTTTACATCCGAAAGCCTTTGCCTTGATCCGCCGCATCCCCCATACCGCCCTCGACCGCGACCGCTACGACGCCTGCATCGATCAGGCTGCCAACGGTATGCCCTATGCTTACTCCTGGTACCTCGACGCCATGGCCGGCCGCTGGGACGTCCTCGTGCTCGGCGACTACCAGGCCGTCTGTCCCCTGCCCTGGAACGCCAAATTGCTGGGAATCCGGCAGGTGTACCAGCCTTTGTTCTGCCAGCAGCTCGGGGTGTTTGCGAAAAAATCGCCTTCGCCGGAGCTGGTACGCGATTTTCTGAACGCCATACCCCGCATTTACTGGCGGGTGCAGTTGTGTTTGAATGAAAGAAATCAGACAGGAAAGCTCTCCGGCTGGCGCGTCCGGCAGCGGCCCAATTACCTGCTCGACCTCGGCCGCACTTGGCAAGAGATCGAGGCCGGCTATTCGAAGAGTCTGAAAAAACGCCTGCGCAAGGCCCGCGAGATACACCACCTGGTAGAATCACCCCTTTCTCCGGAAGCATTATCCGCCCTTTACCAGCGGCAGTTGGGCGATAAAGTGGAGTGTCCGCCGCAGATTTACCGCCGCTTCGAGCGCGTGATGCGCGAGGCTGTGGCGCGCGGCAAGGGCCGCATTTGGGGCGCCGCAAGCCACGAGGGCGAGTTGCTCGCCGCCGGTTTTTTCCTCCAGAGCCACTGGCGTCTGATCAACGTGTTCGGGGCCTCTACGGAGAAGGGGAAGGAGCTGCATTCCATGCACTTTTTGCTCGACGCCCTGATCCAGCGCCACGCGAGGCAGCCTTTGGTGCTGGATTTCGAGGGGTCGTCCATCCCGTCGATCGCGTATTTTTTTGGGAGTTTTGGGGCATGGAAGGGGGTTTATGGGTGTGTGGGGCGGGGGGTATCGCTGTGGAATCGCTAAGTATATTGTCTGAACTGTGATTCGTCTGATTATGGTGATTTCTTTGATTTATTGAGATTGGTTGAGGCAAAATCAGGGTAATCAAACCAATCAGACGAATCACAGTTCAGACAAAAAGGGTAAAAGTTTAAAAGTTTAAAGGGTTAGTTTGAGTCCTGCACGACCCGAAACCCGATGCCGTTTACCCAGTCTTCTGCGTAACCCTTTTGGCGGCTCGGCACGCGGCAGTTATTCTTGGCATTATACCATGACCCGCCGCGAAACACCCGGCAAGAATAATACTCTGACAACCAATACTGGCCCTTGGCTGGGGTTCCCTTATAGGATTCATTCCAATAGTCCTGGCACCACTCCCATACATTCCCACTCATATCAAATAAGCCGAGTTCATTTGCCTTCTTCTGCCCCACCGGGTTAGTACCTCCACCCGAATTGGAGGTGTACCAGCCTACCTCATCCAGGCTGTTGCTGCCGGCATACTTGTAGCCCTGGCTCGCTTTTCCGCCGCGGGCGGCATATTCCCACTCGAATTCGGTGGGCAGGCGGTAGGGATTGCCGGTCTTTTCCTTCAGCCAGTTGCAATAGGCCTGGGCGCCGTACCAGCTAACTTCAACAACCGGATGATTTTCCTTGCCGGGTTTGGGAACGAAGCGGGATTCTCTTTTCTCAATAAGACAATTATTGCTTGTTATTTCGAGCCAAAAATTCCCTGCTTGAGTTTGGTTTCCTTTCTCATTCAAAAACTCACAAAACTCCCTATTCGTCACCTCATACTTTCCCATGTAAAAACTTCTCACCCTTTTTCGGTGAGCCGGTTTCTCTTCGTCGTCGCAATCGCTGCCCTGTTCGTTAGTGCAGCCCATGATGAAGGTACCGCCTTTTACGAAGACCATGTTGCTGTTTTTGGCATCTGAAGGTTCGGAGGGGGTTGTTGGGTTGTTAGGTTGTTGGGTGAGTAGGTTTTTTAGGGCATTTTCTGCCAATTCCCGGTAGGCGCCGGAGGGGTAGGCGGAGAGGTATTTTTCGTAAGCGGCCTTGGTGTTAGCAGCTTTTGCCTGCTGCCAGGCCTCAAAGTCTTCAAACTCGGCTATCCGCTTGTCGGCCAGGGGGCGGAACTCGCCGTTGGGAAAGCGGGCCTGGTAAAATTGGAATGCAGCAAGCGTGTTGGCAGTTTTAGCCTCCTCCCAGGCCTGTTTGTCCAAAACGGGGTCTACTTGCGGTGTAGCTGATTTTTCGAAGAAAAACAAAAACGCCGACCTCGGGTCGTCATCGCCAAAATCGCCGCCGTGGGGCGTGGGCGAAGCTTTCTCGATGTAGTTGGCAAAGAGCTCGGAGGAGGTCATAAAGCCTGCCGGGCTTTGGAAATCATCCAGTCCCTCGAGCATCTTGCGGGCGAAGTTGGAGCGGTCGGGCGTCATGTCGCCTATGGCGTCGGAGGTGAAGAAGAGGCGGGCCTTATATTGGCGGTGATTGAGCAAGGTCTTTTCCACCTCGCTCAGCTCGCCGGGGCGTTTGAATTCGCGGTCGGGCTTATTCCCCCTGTCGGGTTCGAAGTTGGCGCTGAAGCAGGCATCCACCGCCACCATAATATGGTCGCAGTTGATGCTATTGATCAGGTTGCGCAGATAGGTATAGGGCAGCCCGGTGCGGTGGGGAATAGCGGGGTCGGCATCGGCCGGCAGGAAATAGCCCTCGCCGAAGTGCTCCTTCCCATGCCCCGAGAAAAAGACCAGCAGCTGCCCCGCCGAGGGCGTGCGCCCGTCGAGGTTGCGGGCGTAGCGGCTGTACAAGTCGTTGAGCTTTTCCTCGACCTGCACCAAAGAGGGGTTGCGCACCACCAAGGTATCGAACCCGAAGCGCTTGTGCAGCACCCCGGCGATGTCGGCAGCGTTTTTCACGGGGTTTTGCAGATCGGCCAGGTTGGAGTGCCGGTAGGTGTCTACGGCGAAGAAGACGGCGAGGTCCTGGCCTTTGCGCACCGGAACGGGCCGGTGCGGGCCAAAACTGAGAAAGAGAAAGGGGAAAAAGAGGCAGATTATTCTGATCATAGGGCTGTTATTTTGTCTGCTTTTTATGCTTTGCATCAGAAAATTATCTGAACTGTGATTGGTCTGATTATGGTGATTTCTTTGATTTATTGAAATTGGTCGAGGCAAAATCAGGAAAATCAAATCAATCAGACGAATCAAAGTTCAGACAAAAAATTTCTTCATCCAAAACCCCGCCACCCCGCCAAAAACCAAACACCACACACCAATCGCCACCAACATTCCCCAAAAATACTCGCCAAAAAGGCCGCCCACCGATTTTTGGTACAGAAAGAAAAACACACCCAGCAGGTACAAGGCCAGACTGAGTAAAAACAGGAAGCCAAGCAGGGGCGTCACGCCGCTGCCTCCGGCTCCCGGAAGGCGCTTCATCGCAGCGTAGCCCGAAAGCAGGGGGAGGACCAGCACAATACCGGACGCGATCCCGTAGGCCTGGTTGGAGAGGCTGCCGAGGTCCCAAAACAGGAATACCGCCAGCAGGGCTGCCACCTGCGTCAGCGCCAGCAGGATGCCGGCGAAGGTGCGGAAGCGCGTGCGCGGCGCCTCGGGCACAGCCTCCTGCAGGGCCTGCCGCTCGCGGGCCGTCGGGCCGGGCGTGCCTTCTTCGAGGTGGTCGAGTATTTCCAGCAGGGCGTTGGAGATGCGGGCTTCGTTCACCCTCCACTCTTCGGAAGTGATGAGTTCGCGGCGGTGCAGGTCGGCGTTTTCGCGGTAGCGGCGCGCCAGGTCGATGAGTTCGCGCTCCCAATCGCGCAGGGCCGATTCGCGGGCGTAGGCGGTGAGCAGCTCCAGGGCCTGGCGGAGCTGGTTTTCCTGTATGTGTTGTTGAATGAGGGCTTTATCCATGTCAAAAGAGCTGTTGGAGCTCCAATTTAAAACTATCTGCGTAATCTTTCAGATAGGGTTCGAAGTCGATTTCCATATCGTAGAAGGCGCCGCGCCCCACCGAGCCGAAATAGCCCGAGCCCACCTTGCCGTCGATCGTGCAGGTGAGCTTGAAGCCTTTGGGCGTTTCCAGATAGGTGATCGTGAAGGTGAGCCACTCCCGCCGCTCCTTGCAGTCGATGGGCAGCCACTGGCACACCAGCGGCGCCCGGCTTTCGGTGATGACTTCCTTGCACAGGTCCTTGACCTCGAAGCGCAGCACCTGGTCGCGCTCGCGCAGGAACACGCGCGCAGGCTGCCCTTCGCACAGCCTGCCGCCGTAGCGCTTCAGCGCATAGGCATACACCTTGTCGAACACCTCCCTGCGCGCCACCGCGCTGCTGAAGCTGGTCTCCGACACCTGGCTCTTGTTGTGCAACTCCGGCCGCTCCACGATCAGGTCGCGGATCTCGGATTTGCAGTTTTCGCTGTGCACCCGCACCTGCCCGTCTTCAAAGAAAATGCCGCGCAGGAAGCAGTGCCCTTTCCCGGGGTCGTAGGTGTCGTACAGGGCTATTCTGGCCTGCCCTTCCTCCACCTCCATCAGCTGTGCCATTTTGTAAAACAGGTGTTGCTCCAGCGTCACGGCATTGCGCACCTCGAAATCGAGTTTGAGTTGCCGCCAAAGCTGCGCCACCGTATCGGGGTCGTCGCTGGTGAAGGCGAGGTACAGGTCCAGCCGCTGGGTGTCGACCTCCAGGCCCTGCACCCGCAGCACATTGCCCATCCCCTCAAATTCGAGCCAGCGCTGGTAGCCTTCTTTTTGAGAATGAAAAAAGGCGCTATCGGGCCGCAGGTCGTCCTGCGCGGAGAGGGGCGCGAGGGGGAGCATGAGGAGGAGGAATAGCAGGGGTCTTGGCATAGTTGGAATCTTTTTACAAAGATACGATATCCATTATTTTAGCAGAATCAACAAAAATGGACCTACAAGCTGCTGAAAATCAGTGAATTATCGAGGTTACACCTCCTAAGTCACTGATAATCAACACCAAACGAGGTGACACCTCCTATATCACTGATAATCAACACCAACCGAGGTGACACCTCGGATATGCCTGATAACCAGCCAGAGGCGAGGTGTCACCTCCTACATTTGACAGATTTCTGGCAAAACCCCCGAAAAGCAATCCCCCCCCCCCCATTTCTTCGTAAATTTCTGCTGCGAACAAAAAACATGTGGCATGAAACCCTTATACACCCTGCTACTCACCGCCATCTGCGGCGCGGCAATCGCACAATCTACCTTTGACCTTTCTTTCGGCGCCAATGGCAGTGTCACGACCGACTTCGGACGCCTGCCGATCACCTGCCAGGTCATGTACCAATCCACCGGAAACCTCCTGCTGGGAGGCGTTTTGAAGCAGGGAGATTACGACCATGCTCTCCATATCCTTCGATACCTGCCCGATGGCAGCGCCGATCCCTCCTTCGGCAACGCAGGGGTGCTTTTGCATCCTTCCGAATACTACGCCGTTCCGGCAGTGCAGGAGGACGACAAAATACTCGTTACCGGTAACAATGGGTATGGATTTCGAATAACCCGTTATCTCCCCGACGGCGCCCTGGATGTTTCGTTTGGGAATGGAGGAACGACCTCAATGACTTGGGACGGTGATTTCTGGAACTCCCACCCCCGGGCCATAGCGGTTCAGCCCGATGGCAAGATACTGGTCTCGGGAGATACGAATTCGGAGTATCCCGAGTACGGCCAGTTTGCCCTTACCCGTTTCCTTCCTGGCGGCGCCCCCGATACTACCTTCGGCATAAACGGATTGGTATTTATTGATACCTTGATCAGCGCCAACGGACTTGCCGTGCAACCCGATGGGAAAATACTGGTTGCCACACAATCTACCTACCCTTATATAGAAAGTGCCATTGCACGGCTGAATGAAGACGGCAGCCTGGACGAAACATTCGGGGAAGGGGGAGTTACCACAGGGGTGGATTACGAGATTGAGACCAAAAGCGTTTTGCTGCTCCCTGACGGCGATATGATTCTCTGTACAGATATTAGCCTGGCAAAATTCGGCCCCGACGGCCAGCCCGATCTCTCGTTCGGCAGCAATGGCGTCGTGTCAGTAGTATTCAGCGACGTGGGACTGGAAGCAGTATTTTACGACGGATATATCTTCGTCGCCAAAACCATTTTTCACAACCAGAAACTTGACTTCAGCTTACTCCGCTTCACGGCCGACGGGCAAGCGGACCCGGCTTTCGGTGAAAATGGGCAAATCTTTCTCGATATCTGGCAAAATGATTACTTCCACTCCCTCGCACTGTTGCCCAATGGCAACCTGGCAATAGCCGGCATTTCTGATCATAAGCTGTCGCTGGCGCTGATCCAGCCCAATGGGGAACTCGTGCAGTCATTTGCCGGCGATGGGATATTGACCGCCTATTTCGGCGGATACCGGGCGATAGTAAAAGGCGTCGGAAGGCAGTCTGATGGCAAACTTGTCGCCGCAGGAGGGGCCGTGAGCGGCGATGTCGCGATGGCGAGATACAACGATGATGGAAGCCTGGACCCCACTTTTGGCGAAAACGGAAAGGTAGTGACCGACCTGAAAGCTTTCGGACTTACCCCCCAGACCATGGCGCTCGGCCCCGATGACCGGATATTCGTCGGCGGAAAACGGTGGGATAATTTTCTGTTCCTGATGCGGTATCATCCTGACGGAAGCCTGGATACCGGTTTTGGAGAGAATGGCATGCTGACACAGGATGCCACCGGGGCTATCTATGACGGTTTACGGGCCCTCCTCATCCTGCCTGATGGCAAGATACTTTGGACAGGAAAGATCGAGGACAACGCCATCCTTAGCCGCCTGCTGCCCGATGGTTCGCCCGATCCTTCTTTTGGCGAAAATGGCAGAATCACCCTTCCTGATGTTGAACTGCGCGCCCTGGTCCTGCTGCCCGATGGCAAGATACTGGCGGGAGGGGATGATGATTACGGGAACGATGTTTTCCGGTTCCTGCCCAATGGGTCTCCCGATCCGTCTTTCAACTTTATCGGAAAGGCCAACACCCCGCTGGAAGGCGCCTGGGCCCTTGCCGTTCGCCCCGATGGCAAGATACTGGCTGCCGGGGGGAAGAACGGCAATCCCGCCATGGTCCAACTGCTGCCGAATGGCCCTCTGGATTCCGATTTTCAATTTTCCAATAACCTCACAACTTTGGCCTACTATTACGGCGCCATTTTTGAGCTCACCCTTTTGCCTGGAGGGAAAACTATGTTTGCCGGTGTTTCTTATGAATTTGGCGACCTTTTCATAGGCCGGATCCAGTCTGATGGCGCACTCGACCTTTCCTTTTACAACCATGGTTATTTGTCCCCACTGGACCATCTTCAGTCTTTCTCAGAACCCCACCTGCTCATCCAACCCGATGAAAAAGTCGTTCTGGCATCCACCCGGTTTTATGCCACCTATCCCGACGGAATTTCGTCAGATGCCGATTTCCGCCTCGTCCGCTTTCCTTCTGACCCCCACGTTGGGGTAACCAATATTCCTTCCCTTGTACAAGGTCTGATCCTTGCGCCTAACCCGGTCTCCAATACCGGCACGCTCAGCTACCAGCTCAACCACTCAGTTCCGCTCAGCCTCCTGCTTTTCGACGGCCAAGGGAAGAAGGCCCACACTTTCTTCGAAAAATCGCCCCGCAGCGCCGGCTCGCACGCCGAAGCCCTTTCTTTCCCGCCCGGATTGGCGCCAGGAGTGTATTGGCTCAGCCTGGAAGCAGCAAACCAGGCTGGAAATGGAGTGAAGGTAATTATCGGAAAATAAACCGAGGTGTCACCTCCTATACCGCTGACAATCAGCCATAAACGAGGTGTCACCTCCTATACCGCTGACAATCAGCCAGAAATGAGGTGTCACCTCCTATACCGCTGACAATCAGCCAGAAACGAGGTGTCACCTCCTATACCGCTGACAATCAACCAAAAACAAGGTGTCACCTCGAAGCCACCTCGAAGCCTAAAACACACTCACATACCCAAAATGTAACTTCGGATTCCGGAAATCAAAGCCCTGCCCAAACTGCTGCCCCACCGCCACGCTGATGCCGAAAATGCCCACCGGCGTCTCAAAAGTGAGCCCCACGCCCAGGCCCGCCGGACGGTCGAAGCGCCGGGTGCTGGCCGTCCGGTCCTCCACGTAGCCGTAGTCGCCGAAGGCGTAGAGGTAGGAGTTGCCATCTAAGAGAAGGCGGTATTCCAAAGAAAAAACAGAATACAGGCTGGCGAAAATCGACTCTTCGTCAAATCCCCGCAACAAGCGGTTACCGCCGATGCGGATCTGCTCGTTGCGGTAAATGGCCTGCGGCGAATACACCCAGCCGGAGCGGTTGCGCAGGTAGAGGGCAAAGGAGGAAAAAACGGGAAGGAAATACCCCACATCGCCCGTGGCCCGAACCAGATAGGTCTTCTGATCGAGCGTGTCGTATAGCGTGCCGAAGTCGAAAGCAGGGTCCTCCGGGTCCTGCAGGGCCGTGATGGCGGGGTTGCGCAGGAGGGTCTTGGCACCGGCACTCGCTCGCGCCGCCAGGCTCCAGCCCTTCCGCGGATTGAACCGGTAGTCGAGCCGCTGCCACTGCCACTCCAGGCCAAAAGCGTTGACCTGCACGTCGAGCGTGGCGGGCAGCTGCCGGGTCTGCAACACCCGCTCCTGGTCGACAGAAATATTGGAAGAAGCCGTGCGGTTCCAGAAAGCCCGCAGGTAGTTGCCGCCTGGCATGAGGTAGCGCAATCCCGCGTCGAAGATCACGTCGCTGAACGTCGAGTCGCGCTTGTATTGGTTGAAACCCAGGTCGATGCCGAAGGGCAGCTGCAGCAGGTAGGGGTAGGTGAAAGCCAGCTCCAGTTCCTGCGTGCCCGGACGCAGCTGCTCGAACGAAGCAAAAATGCGCTCTCCTTTGCCGAAGGCGTTCTGAAACTCCGCATTAAAGGTGCCCGTGATCAGAAAACGCCGGTTCGGTCCCTCGTTGTTGGTGGGCAATACCCCGACCAGGAAGTCCAGCCGGCTGGCTTTTTTTCTTTCGAGAAATAAACGGAGGGCGGCCGACTGCCCGGAAAATTCCACCACGGGGTCCTTGCTCTCCCGCACGAAGGGCAGCTCGCGCAGGCGGTTGCGCGCCTCCAGCACCTTCCTGCGGCTGTAGGGCGTGCCCGGACGAATACCCAGATACTGCTGCACATACGCCGCCGACAATTTCGCCTCGCCCTCCAACTCCACCGCCGCCCAGGCTATCGCCGGACCGCCATCCCAAAAGAGCTTCGCCTCCACTTCATCGCCATTCCATCGCACACTGTCCAACCAGAAACGGGCAAAGGGGAAGCCTGTATTTTCGGCCTCTTCGAGCAATTTCTCCTGCAAGGCCAGTATCTCTGCGGGTTGTAACGGCCTTGGGGCAAATGATTTGGCGCGAAAGCGCACCTTGTCCAGCATCGCCTCCGGCACGTTGCCGTTCTCCAGCCGCCCGAGGCGCAGCTCCGGACCGATATACAAATGCACCTTCGCAAGGCTGTCGCCCCATTCCACACTATCTATTGAAGCCGCCAGGTGCGACCGGCCCCTCAGCTCCTGTATATTTTTTTCGAGAAATGCCGCCACCGCCGCCGAGTCGGAAAACGAAGCCGGCGCCTCCAGGCTGTCTGCCCCCGCCCACGCCAGCCTCACCTGCCCCGAAGCAGCGGATGCCCACAACAAAAGGGCCAGGATCAGTATCTTTTTCTCCGAAATCAATTTAACCAGAAAAGTTGTTAATTTTTCACCCAAAACCCAACCACCTAACCTCCCAACAACCCAGAAAATTGCCAGGACTATACATACATATCCCCTTCTGCAAACAAGCCTGCCACTACTGCAACTTCCATTTCTCCACGTCCCTCAGGTACAAAGACGAAATGGTGCAGGCTTTATTGCGGGAAATGGAGATCCAGCGCGGCTACCTGCAAGGCGCTACGCTCGGCACGATCTACCTCGGCGGCGGCACGCCCTCTTTGCTCGACGCAAAAGACCTCGGTCTGTTGTTCGACCAAATTTACCGGCTTTTTCCCGCAATCGCCAACCCGGAGGTCACCCTCGAAGCCAACCCCGACGACCTGACGCGCGAGAAAGTCGAGGCGTTGCGCAAAAGTCCGGTCAACCGCCTGAGCATCGGCATACAATCGTTTTCGGAAGAAGACCTTCGCTTCATGAACCGCGCCCACACGGCCGGCGAGGCCCAGGACTGCATCAAACGGGTGCAGGACGCCGGTTTCGAAAACATCACCATCGACCTTATCTACGGCTCACCCACCACCTCCGACGCGCAGTGGAAGCAAAACCTGGATATCTTTTTTGCCCACCAGATCCCCCACCTTTCGCCCTACTGCCTCACCGTCGAGCCCAAAACCGCGCTCGATCATTTCGTAAAAAAAGGCACTGCGCCCCCCGTCGACGAAGAAAAAGCCTCCCGCCACTTCGAATACATCATGGACACTATGGCCGCCCGCGGCTTCGAACACTACGAGATCTCCAACTTCGCCCTGCCCGGCTGGCATTCCAAACACAACTCCAGCTACTGGAAAGGCGAGCCCTACCTCGGCATCGGCCCCTCCGCCCACTCCTTCAACGGCGACACCCGGCAGTGGAATGTGGCCAACAACGCCCAATACCTCCGCGCCCTGGCCGAAGGCCGCGTGCCCTTCGAAGTAGAAGCGCTCACCCCTGCCAACCGCTACAACGAATACGTCATGACCAGCCTCCGCACCCAGTGGGGCTGCGACCTCGAGCACATCCGTTCCCTCCCCGAAGATTTCTCCCAGCATTTCCTCACCCAAATCCAGCCCTTCATCGACAGCGGCCACGCCCAGCGCGAGGGCGCCGTCTTCCGCCTCACCCGCTCCGGCAAGCTGATCGCGGATTATCTGGCAGCGGAATGCTTTTTTTGATTCACTCTCCACTCTCACCTCTCAACTATTAAAAAAACTTTTTGTTTAAAAAACTTGACAAATTAAAACATCGTGTTTATATTTGTTGAAACAAATCCAACAACGCGATGGAACTTCAGGTTTTGATCAGCAAAAAAGGAACAAAAGTGGTACGGGCGAGCGAGCTGTACCAGGTATTGGAACTGCCGGCTGCCCAGTACGTCCGGAATGTGAAGAAATGGCTGAACGACGTATATGAATTCCGCGATGGCATCCGCAAGCCGGTCAAGATGCAGGATTTTGCGTCTCGCCCTTCGGGCGATCCCCTGTTAGACGATTATTACTTTTCCGTAGAGCTGGCGAAGTTGATCACACTCAACTCGCACAGCCGGGTCAAGCAGAAATATGCCCGGTACCTCTTCTCCCTGGAAGACAAGGTGGAGAACGCCGAGCTGTTGACCAAAGAACAAGTCGTGGCCGTGCTCGAGATGGCGAAGGCGATGGGACTGGTGTCCTGTCAGACCGCCAGCCAGCAGCGGCACCTTGAGACGTACGAACAGCGCAACGGCGGGAGCGCTGCCAATTGGTGGCAGTTCCGCTCCCGGCTGTTGGGCTACTCGCCCGACGAGCTCCGCGAAAAAGCGGAAAAAACCGGCAAAACGGCCAAAGGCAAATCCCAGCGCCAACTGCTCATGGCCCTCGACAGGTATGAGATGATCCGCTCCGGCGTCATCGACTTCTTCATGGGTATGGGCAAATCCGAACGCTACGCCCAAAACCTGGGCGACCTGGCCAAACTCTTCGCCAAAGAACTCCGCGTAGACATATTCGACGACCGCCCCGGCGCCGCCCCCTCCTTCCTGCCCAACGTCAACCCCTCCGTCGTGCAGGATATCAAGGGGCAGGGGAATGGGGCGCTGATGACACTCTGGTAATTTTTCTCATCGTTGGATCGTTTTGAGAATAACTTCCCTATTTCAAGAGCACGGGGGCGTTTCCATCCGGCCTTTGCCGGTTTGCCGTCAAAAAACCGGCTGGAATGGAGCCCACTCGGATGTGCAATCTGCTGAAGACCGGATGCAGGCTGGCTACTGTTTGAGCAAAACGGACGCAGAACTTCCCTCAACAGTCCGTGCGAGTTTAGCCAGCCCGGCGAAATGAAAGCCGGTTTTAGGCAAAGCGGCGAAAGCCTTGTTTTTTTGGTACTTTTTCAACAAGGAAAAAGTACATTTCAAGCTAAGCATAACATCGTGCTAATAACCCGGCCTGTGTCGAAGAGGACTTCGACACTACATCAGGGCCGCTCCAAATCCGGAATTAATTTCCGGGATAATCCTTGCTGAATGAAAGCAAGACGAGTGAATGCCCTATTGTGCTTATCTTGCACCCCATATCGCATTCCCGTACCCCGTATCTTCCACACCATGGAACAACACACCGGCATCCTGCAATGCCCCCATACCGGAGGAAACCTCAGCCTCGTCAAGGATATCTCCCAACTCAAAGATGCCCTCAACCAGGACATCCCCGGCATTTCAGCCATGGATGCCTGCCTGGTCAACGACTCACGCTCCTGGCTCTACCCCGTCATGAACGGCGTGATCTTCCTGCTTCCCCACTACGCCATAGCACTTACCCCCAAAGCCGCTAACAGTAAGGGCAAAATGCCCTACGACAGGGAAAGGGTGTTCGACTACTACAACGAGGTTTCCTACCACCAGGTCGAAGGCAAAGCCATCTACTCCGACTCCTCCAAATGGGTCGACTACCGCGAAGTCTCCAAAGAATATATCCGGACCTGCTTCCGCCGCGCCGGCAAATACCTCGACGGCGCAGGGCAATACTACCTCGACGTGGCCTCCGGACCCATCGGCCTGGAAGAATACATCGACCTGTCCCAAAACTACCAGGTGCGCATCTGTATCGACATCTCCTGGAAAGCCCTGGAAAAAGCCAGGGAAAACTACCCCCGCGAAGGCCTCTTCATCTGCGGCGATATCGCCAACATCCCGCTCAAAGACGACGTCTGCGACGCCGTGCTCTCTCAACACACCCTCTACCACGTGCCCCGCAAGGAGCAAGCCACCGCGGTGCGCGAACTCTACCGCGTTGCCAAACCCGGCGGACGCATAGCCATCGTGTACAGCTGGTTCTACTACTCCCTGTTCATGAATATCGCCCTGCTGCCCATCCAGCTATACCGTGTGGCCCGCTACTTCCTCAGCCTCTGGCTCTCGCCCTTTTTCCGCGGCAAACCACGCCTCTACTTCGCCGTGCACAGCCCCTTCTGGTTCAAAAACCTGAACCTGCCCGGGAAAATGGAGTTCTATTGCTGGCGCTCGGTCAACAAGTATTTCCTCAACACCTACATCCACAAGGGACTGGGCGGTGAAAAAATCCTCCGCTGGCTGCTGCGCATGGAAGACCGCTACCCCCGCTTCTTCGGCTGGGTAGGGGATTATCCGGTGGTGGTTATTGATAAAGGGGTGAAGAGTAAAGAGTGAAGGGAAGATTTTCGCAAGGCTGCTTGCAATAATCTTGTTTACATTCTCCTAAAACCTGTGTATATTTGTTGTCCATTGCGGGAATAGCTCAGTTGGTAGAGCATCAGCTTCCCAAGCTGAGGGTCGCGAGTTCGAGTCTCGTTTCCCGCTCAAAGTGTAGAAGGGCTGACACCTTACCAGGCGTCAGCCCTCTTCTTTTCAGGCTACCGCTTCCAATAGCTGCTTCAATATCTCTATCGCCGCATCCGATATCTTCGTACCCGGCCCAAAAATACCAGCCACCCCCTGCCCGTACAGGTATTCGTAATCCTGATGCGGGATGACGCCGCCCACCACCACGAGGATGTCCTCGCGGCCTAGTTTGGCAAGCTCCTGGATGGTCTGAGGCACCAGGGTTTTGTGGCCCGCCGCCAGAGAGGAGATGCCCAAAATGTGCACATCGTTCTCCGCTGCCTGCCGGGCCGCTTCTGCCGGGGTCTGGAACAGCGGACCAATATCTACATCAAAACCCAAATCGGCGAAACTGGTGGCGATCACCTTGGCGCCGCGGTCGTGCCCGTCCTGGCCCAGCTTCGCTACCATGATCCGCGGGCGGCGGCCCTCCTGGCGGGCGAACTGGTCGGCCAACTCACGGGCCCTGCGGAAACTGTCTTCTGTATTTCCCATTTCTCCTGCATAGATGCCTGAAATCGCATGGCTGTCGGCCTGGAAACGGCCATAGTGCCGCTCCATAGCGTAGGATATCTCCCCGAGCGTCGCGCGCACGCGGGCGGCCTGAATGGCCAACTCCAGCAAATTACCTTCGCCCGAACGCGCTGCCTCGAAAATAGCCTCCAAAGCTGCCTGCACCGCACCTTCGTCGCGCCGTGCCTTCATCTCCTGAATGCGCCGCACCTGGCTCTCCCGCACCGCCGTATTGTCGACGCGCAGGATGTCGATGGGCGCCTCTTCCTCTTTCAATCGCAACACATTCACCCCCACCACCTGGTCCTTCCCGCTGTCGATGCGGGCCTGCTTGCGGGCCGCGGCCTCCTCGATGCGCATCTTCGGTATGCCTGCCTCTATGGCTTTGGCCATGCCGCCGTGGGCCTCCACTTCCTGGATATGCGCCCAGGCCCGCTGCACCAGCTGATCGGTCAGGTACTCAACGTAGTAGGAGCCGGCCCAGGGGTCGACCGCTTTGGTCACCGCCGTCTCTTTCTGCAGATACAACTGCGTATCGCGCGCGATCTTGGCCGAAAAGTCGGTCGGCAGGGCGATTGCCTCGTCGAGGGAGTTGGTGTGCAGCGATTGCGTACCGCCCAACACGGCCGCCAAAGCTTCAATACAAGTGCGCGCCACGTTGTTGTAAGGATCTTGTTCGGTCAGGCTGTAGCCCGAGGTCTGGCAGTGGGTGCGCAAGGCCATCGACTTTTCGTCCCTGGGATCAAACTGCTTTACCAGCTTCGACCACAACAACCTGCCCGCCCGCATCTTGGCTATTTCCATGAAATGATTCATGCCAATGCCCCAAAAGAACGAAATGCGCGGGGCAAAATCGTCGATGTCCAGCCCCGCCTGTATACCGGTACGCAGGTATTCCAGCCCGTCGGCCAGGGTGTAAGCCAGCTCCAGATCGGCCGGCGCGCCCGCCTCGTGCATGTGGTACCCGCTGATGCTGATCGAGTTGAACTTCGGCATGTGCCGGGAAGTAAAAGCAAAAATGTCGGCGATGATGCGCATCGACGGGCCGGGAGGATAAATATAGGTGTTGCGCACCATGAACTCCTTGAGGATGTCGTTCTGGATCGTACCGCTCAACTGCCCAGGGGCCACGCCCTGTTCTTCCGCAGCCACGATGTAGAAAGCCATCACGGGGATCACCGCGCCGTTCATGGTCATCGACACCGACATCTCGCCAAGGGGTATCTGGTCGAAGAGTATCTTCATGTCCTCCACCGAGTCGATTGCCACGCCGGCCATGCCGACATCGCCCGACACGCGCGGGTGGTCGGAGTCGTAGCCCCGGTGAGTGGCCAGGTCGAAAGCCACGGAAAGGCCTTTCTGCCCCTGGGCCAGGTTGCGGCGGTAGAAGGCATTGCTCTCTTCCGCAGTGGAAAAACCGGCGTATTGCCTGATCGTCCATGGCCGCACCGTGTACATCGAGCCGTAGGGCCCGCGCAGGAAAGGGGCAATGCCGGACACATAGTCCAGATGCGCCAACCCCTGCCGGTGTGCAGGACCAAAAATAGGTAGAATGTGTATTTGCTCGGAAGTCGTCCAGCCATTGTCATCAATGGCTTCAGACACACTCATTTTCTGGACGATTTTCCGGTCGAAAGGTATCTGGGCGTAGTTGGGTCGCATGTTCGGGAATTTGCGTTCTGGTGTTGCAAGGTACGCAATTATCCCCTTTGGAAAAAGCTAAAAGCTCTTTGCCTGAAACCTGACCGGCAGGTTGAACTGCACCCGCACTTTGCGCCCCTGCTGACTGCCGGGTATCCACTCCGGCATCATTTCCACGACCTTCAACACGGCCTGCCCGCAGCCGCCTCCGATGTCGCGCAAAACCTGCATATTGGTTACGCTACCGTCTTTTTCCACCACAAACCGTACGATCACAGTACCCGTAATCCCATTCTCCAAAGCGACCGCCGGGTATTCGAGCCGTGCGTAGATGAAATCCAGCAAAGCCTGATCGGCACAAGCCTTCCGCTCTTCCTTACTCATCGCCCGGTCTTCGCAGCCGGGGAAACGCGGCATGATCTCGGCAATGATTAATGGCGCTTCAACCTCCTGAACCACAGGCTTGGGTGGAGGCGGCATGGCCGGAGCCGGCCCGGTTGTTCCGTAAGCCGGCTCACCCGGATCAAAAAAACTGCTCGTATCGGTCAGAAAAGCGGGTTCGTACCCGTAAAAAGGCTCGGCGAGAGGATCGATCACAGAAGAAGACACGCTCACCACCCTGGGCGGAGGCAGCGCCTGACTGCGGGGATGCGCCGTGCGAACCACCTCTATTTCTTCACTAACCTGTAACAGGTATTCTTCCTCACCATCATAGGCTGGAGGGCCTTCGGTCGTCCATTCAAAAGCCATCCAGACCAGGAAAAGAGAAGCGGCGAGGCCGATGAGAAAATTACGCCGATAGTTGCGCTCCAGACCGGAAACGTGGATAGTTTTCATAGCTTCATATTTTAACTATAAGATGCCCTTCCCTTCTTTTTTGGCGCACCAAAACCTAAGGTTCCTTAGATTTGTTGTTGTTTGGTTAAATACAGCAACAGGTGATCCAATACTCCCGATTTACCCTGCCCAACGGACTGAGAGTCCTGATACACGAAGACGACAGCACGCCCATGGTGGCCGTCAATGTACTGTACAACGTGGGCGCCCGCGACGAACTGCCCGAAAAGACCGGCTTCGCCCACCTCTTCGAACACCTCATGTTCGGCGGCTCGGCCAATGTGCCCGATTTCGACGACCCGATCCAGAATGCGGGGGGCGAAAACAACGCCTTCACCAACAACGACGTCACCAATTTCTACGACATCCTGCCCGCCGATAACATCGAAACGGCCCTCTGGCTCGAATCCGACCGCATGCTCAGCCTCAACCTCGACCCGCAGGTGCTCGACGTGCAGCGGAAAGTGGTGGTCGAGGAATTCAAGGAAACCTGCCTCAACCAGCCCTACGGCGACGTCTGGCACCACCTGGCCGATATGGCCTACCAGGTGCACCCCTACCGCTGGCCCACCATCGGCAAGGTGCCCAAACACGTGGAAGACGCCACCATCGACGATGTAAGGGAATTCTACGGGAAGTTCTACGCCCCCAACAACGCCATCCTCGCCATCACGGGCAATATCAAGACCGATAAGGCCCGGAAACTGGCAGAGAAATGGTTCGGCGACATCCCGGCCAAAGCGGTACCCGAACGCCGCCTGCCCAAAGAACCGGTCCAGAAGAAACTCCAACAGCGCATCCTCCACGCCAATGTGCCGGTTGATGCCCTCTATATGGCCTTCCATGCGCCCGGGCGCATGGAAGCCGGCTACTACGCCACCGACCTCCTTTCGGATATCCTGTCTAACGGCCCCTCCTCGCGCCTCTACCGCCACCTGCTCAAGGAGCGGAAGCTGGTCACCGCCATCGATTGCTATATTACGGGAAATGTAGACCCGGGACTCTTCATCGTCGAAGCACGACCCGCCAAAGGGTATGACCTCCAGCAGATCGAAGAGTTTATCTGGGAAGAACTGGACCAGCTCAAGTCCAGGCCCGTGCAGGACAGGGAACTGGAAAAGGTCAAAAACAAAATGGAGAGCTCGCTCATCTTCTCCGAAAGCAACATCCTCACCAAGGCCCTCAACCTGGCCTTCTACGAACTGCTCGGCGACCCCGACCAGATCAACCGCGAAGTGGAACTATACAGCCAGATCACCGCAGAAGACCTGCTGAGGATCTCCCAATCCCTCTTCACCCGCGAGAACTGCTCCACCCTCTACTACAAAGCCCTCAACCCCACCGAGGCCCCCGTGGGCGGGGAGGAGGACGAGGATGGAGAAGATGATGATTGAGAGTCGTTTATCGCCGATCGTTTATCGTTTACGTAAACGATAAACG
>JBAQQB010000225.1:0-8290 GCA_049306275.1 Saprospiraceae bacterium
GTGCTTCACCGGCTCCGCTCCCGCTCCGCCTGTTCCGCACTGCGGATGCACTTCGCTCGCTCACAGGATTTTTCGGACGAACAGACCACCTAAACTGGAGGGTAAGACAAGGCGAGGCGGAAGCCGATGTCGTCGTCGCGGAACTGCGGCCAGCTGAAGTTGCGGCACGCGGTGCGGCAGAGCACAGCGGAGTCGAACCAGCTGCCGCCGCGGAGCACGCGGTTGGAACCCTGTTCAGGCCCTCGCGGGTCAAACAAGGGACCTTCCGGGTATTTCCCATACCAGTCCTGACACCACTCCCACACATTCCCGCTCATGTCGTATAGCCCCAGTTCGTTTTTCAGCTTCAGGCCTACCGGTTTGGTTTCGCCGTGGCTGTTGTCCTTATACCAACCCAATTCATCCAGTTTCTCGCCTCCGGCGTATTCAAAACGAGGCCGTTTTTGGGGGTCTTTGCCGCCGCGGGCGGCGTATTCCCATTCCGCCTCTGTGGGCAGGCGGTAGCCTTTGGCTTCCACGTTTCGATACACTTCAAAGTCCTTTCCTTCCTCCGGAAGGCTAAAGCCCTCGCCTGTTTTTCCAAAAAGATGTTTAAATGCCTTATCGCTGTAATAACAAGGTGTATAACCGTAGCGCTCGCTCAATGCATTGCAAAACACCGCGGCATCATACCAGCTCACCGACTCCACCGGGCGCCTTTTTCCCAAAAAACGGGAGGGGTTGTTCCCCAATACCTCCTCCCAAACATCCTGCGTCACAGGGTATTCGCCCAGGTAAAATGAGGAAATACGGGTCTCGGGGCCATCAGGGCCGCCGAGGCGGAAGGAACCGGCTTCTACAAAGATCATCCGGAAGCTCAGGTCAGGGCGAAGGGGTACTTCAATATGTTTCTTTTCGGGCATGGTTGGTGAAGGGTGAAGGGTGAAGAGTGAAGGGTGAAGAGTGAAAAATACAATCATTTCTTCCAAAAATCAAACCAATCAAATCAATCACACGAATCACAGTTCAGACAAACCACAGCGTCCCTGACAAATACGCTGCCCGGACAAAATCGCCGAATAAATTCGGCTCACCACCTGCGCCAAATAAATTTAGCGCCCCCAACAACCCAACAACCTAACAACCCAACAACCAATCCCTTTCCTTACCTTTACCCCCATGAAACTCTCCATCATCATCCGCTGCCTCAATGAAGAGAAGCATATCGGAAGGCTGCTGGCCGGTATCATGGAACAGTCCGTGCCCGAGGTGGAGATCATCGTCGTGGATAGCGGGTCGAAGGACGCTACGCTGAGCATCGCCAGCCATTTTCCCGTCAAGATCATCTCTATCAGGCCCGAGGACTTCTCCTTTGGCTATGCCCTCAACGTGGGCTGCCGGGAGGCTACGGGCGAGATACTGCTCTTCGCCAGCGCCCACGTGTACCCGGTGTATCGCGACTGGCTGGAGCTGATGATGGAGCCTTTCCAGGACGAAAAAGTGGCCCTCGCCTATGGGCAGCAGCGGGGCAACGAGATCACGCGCTACTCCGAACACCAGATCTTCGCCAAGTGGTTTCCGGAGGAGTCGACGCGCAACCAGCAACACCCCTTCTGCAATAACGCCAACTGCGCCATCCGGAAGAAGCTTTGGGAAGAACAGCCCTTCGACGAAACCCTTACCGGGCTGGAGGACATCGACTGGGCGAAGCGCATTCTGGAGAAGGGCTGGCGCATCGCCTACCAGGCCCAGGCCACCATCATCCACGTGCACGAGGAGCGGTGGAAGAATATCTACAACCGCTACCGCCGCGAAGCCATCGCCCTGCGGCTCATCATGAAACACGAGAAGTTCAACTTCTACACCTTCGCCAGCCTGCTGCTCAAGAACTGGTGGAGCGACATGCGGCAGGCGGCCCACGACGGGGTGTTGCTCAAAAACCTCGGCAGCATTTTCATGTTCCGGCTGATGCAGTTCTGGGGCACCTACCGCGGCTACAAACAGTCGTACCTGCTCGACAACCAGGTGCGGGAGCGCTTCTACTACCCCAAAGGCTACATCGCCAAATCGCGCAGCGGCGAGGATCCGGGCCGCAAGATCGACTACACCCATATCCAGCCTCCCGGACCGGGTGGCAAGCTCGTCAAACCCAGGAAGCCATAAGGCGGTGAGCCGACAAATCGGAGAATTCCTTTCTGGAAAAAGATAATGGTTAAGAATCCTGATGTATTTTAGCATCAAAATATTGTTTAAATACAGTACCGCGCATTTTTCGCACTCACCCCCAACCCCTCTCTCCCGAGAGAGGGGAGCGCTAAAATCTCCCAAAATGCTCATCTCAAAAAGCTCCCCTCTCTTTGGAGAGAGGGGCCGGGGGTGAGTGGTTCTTCAGCGATAATAAGTCTTTCAAAAAATATTCCAATGATTCGTCCCATCTCTACACTCCTCTCCCTCCTCCTGACCTTCCTGGCCTTCCTGCCCTTCGTCACCGCACAGAAAGCCCAGCTATGGTCGCCAATTGAGGCGGTTTCCGTTCCGGAAAATATCGGCGAGCGCCGCATTATTCCACTGGCTTACCAGACCTTTCAGCTCAACGCACAGGCGCTCGAGAGCGCGCTGACGGAAGGGGCCGAACTGGCCATACCCATGCCCGACGGCGCCACCCGCCGCTTCAGCATCCAGGAGGCACAGGTGATGCACCCCAATCTGGCGAAGCAATTTCCCGAAATCAAAACTTTCAAGGGCACGGGCATCGACCTGCCGGGGGCTTCGGCAAGGCTGGACTGGACGCCCCAGGGCTTCCACGCCATGGTGTTCATACCGGGCGGGAGCATGGTGTTCGTAGATCCCTACGCCTTCCCCAATACCCAGTACTATATCAGTTATTTCAAAAAAGACTTCGACCATACCTTCAAGCCGCCCTTTGAGTGCGGGGTCGATGAAACACACGCCGGCGACGATACGCCCAAGCCGGGCGAAGACATGCCCGAAGCGGGCGACTGCAAGCTCCGCACCTACATGCTGGCCCTGGCTTGCACCGGCGAATACGCCACCTACCACGGCGGCACCGTGCCGCTGGTCCTGGCGGCCATGAACACCACGATGAACCGCGTCAACGGCGTGTTCGAACGCGAGCTCGGGGTAACCATGCAGCTCGTGCCCAACAACAACCTGCTGGTGTACCTCAACGCCAATACCGACCCCTACACCAACGGCAACGGCAGCGCCATGCTGCAGCAAAATATCAACACCTGCAACAGCGTCATCGGCGCGGCCAACTACGACATCGGGCACGTGTTCAGCACCGGCGGCGGCGGGGTGGCCTACCTGTCCTGCGTCTGCGGCTCCAATAAGGCGGGGGGCGTAACCGGCAGCGGCAACCCCGTGGGCGACCCCTTCGACATCGACTACGTAGCCCACGAAATGGGACACCAGTACGGCGGCCGCCACACTCAAAACAACTCCTGCAACCGCGATAACCAGAGCAGCTACGAACCCGGCTCCGCCTCCACCATCATGGGCTACGCCGGCATCTGCTCCCCCAACGTGCAAAACAACTCCGACGACTATTTCCACATCAACTCCATCCTGCTGATGAGCAACTTCATCACAGGGACGGGCAACTCCTGCGCCACGGTGACTACCACCGGCAACGGACAACCCACTGCCGAAGCCGGCCCCAACTACGTCATCCCCCGCAGCACCTATTTCGTGCTCAGCGGCCAGGGCAGCGACCCCGACAACGACCCGCTGACCTATTGCTGGGAACAGTACGACCGGCAGATCGCCACCCAGCCGCCGCTGCCCACCAATACCCAGGGACCGGCCTTCCGCTCGCTCGACCCCACGCCTTCGCCCCTTCGCTATTTCCCCAATATCGACGCCATCGTCAACAACCAGAGTCCGACCTGGGAGGTGCTGGCCAGCGTGGGCCGTACCTACAACTTCCAACTGACGGTGCGCGATAACAACCCCGGCGCAGGCTGTACGGCGCAAGACGCCATGGTGGTGACCGTAGCCGCCAACTCAGGCCCCTTCGTCGTGACCGCCCCCAACACCTTCGTCAACTGGCCGGCTTTTACCCAGCAAACGGTGACCTGGAACGTGGCCAGCACCACCGCATCGCCGGTCAACTGCCAGAACGTCGATATCCTGCTCTCGCTCGACGGGGGGTACACCTACCCCATCACCCTGGCCAGCAACACGCCCAACGACGGCTCGGAAGCCATCACCGTGCCCTACAACCCCACCACCACGGCACGCATCATGGTGAGGGGCTCGAACAATATTTTCTTCGACATCTCCAATACCAACTTCCAGATCAGCGCGCCGCTGCAAACCTTCGCCATCAATCTGGCGCCGCCGCTGCAACAGGTTTGTCCCGGCACACCGGCTACCTACACCCTCACCCTGACGCCCTTCGGCAATTACACCGGCACGGCCAACCTGTCGGTCTCCGGCCTGCCCGCTGCGGTCAACGCCGTGTTGACGCCCAACCCCGCCAACATCCCGGGCACAGCGCAGCTGGTGCTGACAGTAACGCCGGGCTCTGGCGTGCAGGGCAACTTCGGCTTTACGGTCTCCGCTACCAACCAGTTTGAGACCCAGACGGCCAACGGGGCCATGTTCATCTACCCCGACCCGCCCCAGCAGGCTACGCTGACTTACCCGGCCAACGGCGCCAGCAATGTGGAGCTGCAACCAGTGTTTCAGTGGACGCCCATGCCCGGCGCCAGCAATTACCATTTCCAACTGGCCACCGATCCCGCCTTCAACAATATCGTCATCGACCTGCCCTTCCTGGTGTCCAACTCCTTCGCCATCGGGTCTCCGCTGCCGGAAGGAAGTTCCTTCTTCTGGAGGGTAAAGGCGTTTAACTTCTGCGGCGACAATGGCTTCAGCCCCGTTTTCACCTTCAAAACCCTCACCACCACGCCTTCTGATATCTGCCTGACATTCAGCAGCATCAATACGCCCATTGAACTTACGCCCGGGGCAACCGTCAGCTCCGTGCTGCCGGTTGAAATCGCCGGAACCGTCACGGATGTGAATGTGCTGGACCTTTCCATTACCCACCCCAACATCAACCAGGTGGTGGTGGGGCTGTACAGCCCGGCCGGCACCCCGGTCACGCTGGTCAACGGCCTCTGCCCCGGCGGTAATGGGCAAAACCTGTTGCTCAACCTCGACGACGAGGCGGCCAAGCCCTATTCCCAGATACCCTGTCCGCCGGTAGACCCGCAGAATGCCTACCAGCCCAAATCGCCCCTCGCGGCGGTGAACGACGAAAGTATGGAAGGCGATTGGAAGCTTGACATCCTCGTATTTCCCACTGCCGAAAGCGGTGTGCTGGAAAGCTGGTCGCTCGAAATCTGCTACCTCCCCGAAGGAACCGAACCGCTCACGTATGAGCTGATCCTCAAAGACGCCTCCTGCCACGGCGAAGCCGACGGCACGGCAGCCGTTCAAGCCGACGGCGGAACGGGATCGTACGCGATCAGCTGGAGCACCGGCGAAAGCGGGCCGAGCATCAGCGGACTGGAGGCGGGAACCTACCAGGTCACCATCTCCGACGGCGTCACCACCCTGACGGAAATCTTCGAAATCGGCGAGCCCGCCGCCATCCTGCTCAACCTGGCGCCTACCACAGCCCAGAACGGCAACGACGGCGCGGTCGACCTGACGGTTAACGGCGGCATAGAGCCTTTCAGCTACCTGTGGAGCAATGGCGCCACCACCGAAGATATTGCTGACCTCGAACCCGGCGTCTACTGCGTGACGGTCACCGACGCCACCGGCTGCCAGAAGGAAGGCTGCGTGACGGTCGCCGGTCCCAACAGCTGCTCGCCCTGGGTACCCAAGACCATCATGCCCACGAGCACCAACTGCTTCATCACCTGGGCGCCCGAGCCAGGCGCTTCGAAATACCGCCTGCGCTACCAGCCCGTCGGCAACCCGCCCTACCTGTGGGTGACCATCGAGGTGAACGGCGCCTTTACTTCATTGTCTCTTTCAGGCCTGGCGCCGGCAACGGATTACGTGTTCCAGACAGCAACCTTCTGCAACGAGCAATATACCGAGTGGTCGAACGACTATTTCTTCACCACCCTTGAAAGTCCGTTCAACTCCTGCAAGGCCTGGAAGCCCGGAACCATCACCACCACGACAACGACGGCCTCCATTCAGATACAGCCCGTGCAAGGCGGCGCCCAATACCTGATCCGCTACCGGCCGCAAGGGGCCAGCACCTGGACAAACGCAGCCACCACCAACCTGGTGTTCAACCTGAGCAACCTGGCGCCGGGCACGACCTACGAGTTCCGCACCCAGACCAAGTGCAGCGGCGGGTCGACCTCCTTCGTGTCGGCTATCACCTACCTGTTCACCACGCAGAGCTCGTTCCAGCGGCCGGGTAAAGAAACATTCAGCCTGCGGCCCAACCCGGCCAGCGATTACCTGGAATGGGACTACCTGCCGGCGCCTGCTACGATGATTTCCATCATCAGCCTCAACGGCGGCGAGGTGATGAGAACCATGCTAGAAGAAGGACAGACCAGGCTGGAAATCAGCCATTTGCCGGAGGGCATGTACTTCCTCACCCTCAGCGGCGAAGGCATTGAGCCGGTGACCCGGAGGTTCATAAAGGTGAACTGATGATGGGTACTCGGCGCATTAACCTCTGGTCGAGTCCGCGGAACATCTCCACGGCCATGATGTATTCCTTCGCGCAGCGCAGCGATACCACTGTGGTCGACGAGCCGCTCTACGCCTGCTACCTGGCCAGCAATTCCGCCGGAACCGAACATCCGGGAACGGCGGAAGTGCTGGCCAGCCAGTCGGCTGACGGAGAGGAAGTTGTGCGCGAAGTGCTCATCGGACATTACGACAGTCCCGTGGTGGTGTTCAAACAAATGACCCACCACCTGGTGAACCTCGACCTGGACTTTCTGAAGAAAATGGACAATGTGCTGCTCATCCGCGACCCCAGGGCCATTCTGGTATCGTATGCCAAGGTGATACCCAACCCGGGCATGCGGGATGTGGGAGTGGAGCAGCAGGCGGAGTTGTTTGATTTTCTTCAGCATGCCGGCGCCTTGCGGGCCGTGGTCGATGCCAGGGAATTGCTCCTCAACCCGCGCTCGGTGCTCGAAGCGCTCTGCGAGCGGCTGGATTTGCCATTCGAAGAAAACATGCTGCGCTGGGAGGCGGGGCCAAGGCCGGAAGACGGCGTGTGGGCGAAATATTGGTACGCCAACGTGCACCGCTCGACCGGCTTCCAGCCCTACCGGGAAGACCCTACTCCCCTGCCCGCCCATCTCGAACCCCTGGCCGAAGCCTGCCGTCCATTCTACGAAAACCTTTACCAACATTCCATCAAAGCGAGCTGACCATGCTTCAAGCCTATAATCCGAAAAACGCCGATATTCTCATATCCATCAACGGCAAGCTTTACCCGCGCGGCGAGGCCCGCGTGTCCGTGTTCGACAGCGCGGTGCAGGGCGGCGATGCGGTGTGGGAAGGACTGCGGGTCTACAAAGGCCGTATTTTCCACCTGCACGAGCACCTCGACCGGCTATTCGACTCGGCCCACGCGCTGGCTTTCGAGAATGTGCCCGGCCGCGCTTTCGTGCAAGACGCCATTTTCCAGACCCTGAAAGCCAACAGGATGGACGACGGGGTGCATATCCGGCTCACCCTCACGCGGGGTGAGAAGGTTACCTCCGGTATGGACCCCCGCCTCAACCAGTCGGGCTGCACCCTGATCGTGTTGGCGGAGTGGAAGCCGCCGGTCTTTCCGCCGGAGATTACGCTGGTCAGCTCGGCCATCCGCCGCAACGGTCCGGCGTTTCTGGATAGCAAGGTGCACCACAACAACCTGCTCAACAACATCCTGGCCAAGATCGAGGCCAATGTGGCGGGCGCCGACGGCGCCGTGATGCTCGACGAGCATGGGTTTGTTGCCGAGGCCAATGACGTCAACCTGTTTTGCATCCGCAAAGGGGTGGTATGTACGCCCCTTCCCCAAGCCTGCCTGCCGGGCATCACCCGCGGCACGGTGCTGGATATTTGCCGTGAAAAAGACATCCCCTTCCAGGAAAGAAACCTCTCCCTCACTGAGTTCTACACTGCCGACGAGGTCTTCGCCACCGGCACCATGGGCGAGCTGACCCGGGTGGGCAGCATCGACGGGCGCAAGATCGTCAACCGCTCGGGCATCCACCTGCTGGAGCAGCTGCAGGCCCATTACCGGAAGAGGACTGAGGGGGAAGGGGTGTTGATCGTTTAAAAACGTTTATCGTCGAGCGGTTTT
>JBAQQB010000226.1:0-4815 GCA_049306275.1 Saprospiraceae bacterium
CGTTTATCGTTTACGTAAACGATAAACGATCGCCGATAAACGATTTATTCCTAGTAGATTTTGCAGGTGAGCACGGTGAAATCATCGGGTTAGCTTTCGGCGCCTTTGAAGTGCTCGATCTCTTCCAGGAGTTTTTCGTTGAACATGCCGGCGGAGAGCATGTGGTTGCGCAGGAGGAAGTCGTAGCCGTAGGCTTCGTCCATAAATTCGCCTTCTTCGTTGCGGATGTCGGTGAGGCCGTCGGTGTAGGCCAGGATGAGGGCTTCGTTATCGACGTAGAGCTCGCCGACCTCGAGGCGGGGCAGCTCCTGGAAGGCGCCCAGGATGGTGCAGCCCTTGTCGAGGCGGTGGATCTTGCCGTTCATGGCCATGGCGGGGGGGTTGTGGCCGGCGTTGACATAGGAGAGGGTCTGCAGTTTCAGGTCGTATTCTGCTACGAAGAAGGTGATGAACTTGTCGCCGTTGGTGATGCGCAGTACCGACTGGTTGAGCGACCTGACCAGCTCAGGCAGGGTGCGCCGCTCGTGGATCAGGCTCTGGAAATGGGCCTGGAAGTTGGCCATGAGCAGGGCGGCGGCGATCCCTTTCCCCGAAATATCGCCGATGCAGAAGGCGAAGCGGTCGTTCTCCAGTTCGATAAAGTCGAAATAGTCGCCGCCGACGCCGAGGTGGGGCTTGTAGATGCTGGCCAGCTCGTAGTGCTCGCAACTGGGCAGGTTAGAGGGGATCAGCAGCTGCTGCATCTCGCCTGCCAGTTCCATCTCGCGCTTGAGGCGTTCCTGCTCAATCTGCCGCTTGAACAGGCGCTTATTTTCGATGGCCACCGCCACGATGTTGGTGATGGCGGTGATAAACTGCACCTTGTTGTACATGTCCTCGTCCTCCCCGAAGCCGCCGATGAAGACGTAAGCCAGCGGCGTCTCCTTGTGCAGCACTGGTATCACCACGTCAAACTCCCGGATGAGCGGGTGCTCGGGCGTCTGGATGTGGCTGAGTTTTTTGAAGCGGGGGAGAAAGGGGGCGATGTCCTCCCGCAGCAGCTCGTCGGAGATGCCGATGGAGGCCTTGCAGACCCAGCCTTTGGGTTCGGAGAAATAGAGGGCCATCTTCTTCACGCCCATCTCCCAGCTCAGGAAGGACTGGTACATTTCGAAGAGCCCCGCCGCGGAAATGTTGTTGTTGATGGCCTGGGTAATGCCCAATAGACGGTTGATCTGAAGTTGCTTCAGGTTCAACTCCCGTTCCAGGGTTTCCAGGCGGGACATTCCTTTTTTGATATCGGTCAGATCAGGCATTCGTTGAAAGTCCATTCAAAGATAGCGATTCAGTCAGGATTTTTTAAACCCTCTTTTCATTCACTATCTTCACCCCTGAAAAACAGACTGCCCCATGCGCGAAATGTCATTCAGGCGACAAAAGCTCGCTTTTTCGGTCCAGGGCGAAGGTCCGGCCCTCTTTTTCATCCACGGCTTCGGCGAAGACTCCCGGGTGTGGGAAGATTTTGCGAAGCCTTTTCTCACCCGCTACACCGTGGTTTGTCCCGATCTGCCCGGTTTTGGCCAGTCGCCTGCCCTGCCAGGCGCCGGCATCGGCGATATGGCGGAGGCCGTGCACGCCGTCGCGGAGCACCTCGGGCTGAGCGATATCGCCCTGATCGGCCACTCCATGGGCGGCTACGTGTCGCTGGCTTTTGCCGAAAAATGGCCGGAGCAGGTGCGGGCCCTCGGGCTTTTCCACTCCCACCCTTACCCCGACAGCGAGGAGAAAAAGGAAGCCCGCCTGAAAAGCATGGATTTCGTGCGCCGCAACGGCTCGGCGCCCTATGTAGCCCAGCTCATCCCCAGCCTCTTCGCGCCCGCCTTCGCGCAGCGCAATCCCGATATCATCCGGCATCTCACCGATAGCGCCGCCGCTTACGACCCCGAGGGCATCGCGCAGGCCCTCGACGCCATGCGCCTCCGCCCCGACCGCTCGGAGGTGCTGAAAAACGCTCCCTTCCCCGTCCTGTTCCTCATCGGCACGGAAGACCAGGCCATCCCCGCCGGGCTGAGCAAGCAGCAGACCGCCCTGCCGCCGGTGGCCTGCATCCACTACCTCGAAGGCGTAGGGCATATGGGGATGTTTGAGGCGGAGGAAGAGGTGCGGGGGATTTTGGAGGGGTTTTTGGGTGAAGGGTGAAGAGTGAAGAGTGAAGAGTGAAGGGACTGTGATTGGCGTCACAGCATGGCTGGAATTAGGGAGATATTTTTGCACGCAAAAAATATGAAGAAATACCTGCCCGGTATGGGCCTGACGATAGGAATTGCCGCTTTGGGCTTTGCGCTCGACGCCTGGGCGCCGGTCTTCAACGCGATTTTGTGGGCCTTGCTGATAGGCGTATTGCTGGGCAATATCCGGCAGCCGGGGGCATCGCTGAAAGCGGGCATAGACTTCGGGGGCAGGGAGATCCTTAACTTTTCGGTCATATTCCTGGGCTTCGACATCAGCACGCGGCAGATTGGCGAGTTGGGGTGGACCACGCTGGCAGCCCTGGTGCTCACTGTGCTGTTGGTGCTCACGCTGGCCTATTTTCTGGGACGGCGATTCAGATGCCCCACCTCGACGGGCTGGCTGGTGGGTTTTGGCACGGCCATTTGCGGGTCATCGGCCATCGCCGCTTTGCAGGGAAGCGTGAGCACCAGCAAGGAAGACGTGGGAATAGCCCTGGCGGTGGTGAACCTGCTCGGGCTGGCGGGCATGCTGCTATGGCCAGCGGCGCTGCTCTGGATGGACCAGCCCGCCCAATGGTCCGGCATCCTGATCGGAGGCAGCCTGCACGCAGTGGGCAATGTGGCCGGCGCGGGCTATGCCGTCAGCGACGAGGTGGGCCAACTTGCGCTGGCCGTGAAACTCGGCCGCGTGGCGCTGCTGGCGCCCGCCCTGCTATTCTTCAACTGGCTCATCAACCGGAAATCGTCGGGATTCGGCGCCTTTATGCTGCCCTACTACATCTGGGGCTTCATCGCCGTCATTGCGCTGACCTCGCTGGTGCAACTGCCTGCGGAGCTGCTGAGCGCCGGCAAGCTGATCGGAAAGATCCTGCTCACCCTGGCCATGGCGGCCATCGGCATGAAGATCAGTCTGGGCACGCTTTTCCGCACGGGGCGGGTGGCGCTGGGCTTCGGCATATTGCTATTTGCCTTGCAGACCGGGGGGCTGGCGGCTATTCTGTGGCTGTTGGGGGTGGTGGGGTAGGAGGATTTTTTGCAAATTTGGAATTGAATTCCAAATTTGCAAAGAAATGGTTCCAAGAAAGGCACTCAACTCCTATCTGCAAAAGCCCTAAAATTTTAAGCTATGAAAACATCCCTCTTTTACATACTTCTTTTTTTGATAATACTTGGTATAGCTCACGGTTGTCAAAAATCTCCATTTACCCCACCATGTGAAAATCCTGTTCCATGTCCTTCCCAATTGGAATTGATCCCAATTACTGACACTTGCATGGAGTCATTATTAGAGGATCCTTGGGGCTTGGTAATTGATTATCCTGGGCAAGATAATAGATATCGATTTGCAGCTTTTGACCCTTCTTCATATGAACAGTTCTTATTTTTTCATGACGCGCAAATCAAGGGGGCGAATTTCTGCACTGGAGAGATCTGGACAATTGAAGATTCCATCAGTTTTTCGCGATCATCGCCTCGCATTCCCAAATGGTCTGAAAAAGGATGGGTTTTACTAGTTCGATGGATAGGTGATAATGCATTACCTGAAGAAAAAGGACTTTATAAAATAAAACCGAATGGGGATAGCCTTTCATTTTTATTAAACAATAATGAAATAAATTACCCCACTTGGATTGAACAAGGCAATTCCATTCTTGCAGGGTGGGATGATACATATTTCCAACTAAACGATAATGGGGAGATATTAGATACCCTGGATTATTTGCTCACTTATTCCTCCTCTTTTGTATCAAAAATTGCTGCCCGGCGGATCGCACCGCCTGATTTAGTTGAAATAGTGGTTTACCAAGACGGAGAAATAACCTGGAGTTATCCCTACACAGAAGACTTTTTTAATTTTAGCGGTCTTGACTGGCTTAATGAAGACGAGATCGTCTGGATCAACGATAGCGGCATTTATCGTGCCAATACAGTTACTAACCAGATCGAACTCGTCAAAGAAGTCTGCCCCAATATCTACTACTCTTCCATCTCTGCGGCTCGCGACGGCTCCAACCGCTTGCTGCTCACCCGCAGAGATTATCTCTTTGAGAATGGCATCACCGACTCCATGTCTATCCGCTACAACATCTCCCTGTATGATCTGGATACTGGTGAGGAATATTATGTGAAGTTGGGGGAGATGTAGAAAGATATCCCTTCACCCTTCACTTATCCCCCCCCTTGCGCCCAACCCAAAATCCCCGTATCTTAGCGCCGCGATTCACCCTCCTGTGAATTTCCCCCACAAAGGATAAGGTCCCCACCCTGACGGGCTTTCGGAAGCCCGTCAGGGCCTTAAACATTGCGCAATGTTGGTCAAAACTTTTGCCAGCGCGGTACATGGGGTCAATGCCTGCACGATTACCGTCGAAGTCAATGCCGGGGGCATCGTGCCGCCCGGCAACAACTGCTATCACCTCGTGGGGCTTCCCGACAGCGTCGTCAGGGAAGGCTTCCAACGCATCGAAGCGGGGCTCAAAAACGTGGGCTTCAAACTCCCCCGCCTCAAAATCGTCGTCAACCTGGCGCCTGCCGACCTGAGAAAGGAAGGCTCCGCCTACGACCTGCCCATCGCCGTGGGTATCCTCGCCGCCACCGGACAGGT
>JBAQQB010000227.1:0-4639 GCA_049306275.1 Saprospiraceae bacterium
CTATTACTATAACCCGATAAAGGCACGCGGATGACGCGGATGCAAGCAACGCGGATTAAGGAGGGAAGATGCTCAAAGTCTCACATTATTAGAAAATAGCATTCACGCCAAACCCAAGCCAGTTGCCGCGCCGGATGGCCCCGACACCTGATTCGGAGAAATAGGCATTGCCCGTGAAAGCCATGCCTTCCGCTTCGCCTGCATCGGCCTGGTGCCAGGTGTAGTGAAGCATGAGTTTGAGGCGCGATTTGTTGAGGTACCAGTTGATGCCGGCGTCGAAGGTCGTCTCGCTGCCGGAGGAAGCGCCGAGGGCCTTGGCTTCGGCCTGACCTGCCAGGTCGTGGGCGCCGCTGAATTGCATCACCATGAAGACGGGTTCCAGAAAATACCGTTGTTTCAGCGGCAGGTTGTAGCCTGCGCGGAAATGGCCGGTATGGGAAAAATAGTCGTCGCGCCACATCCAGTTCCACTCGCCGTCGAGGTTGAGGGGCCCCCAGTTAAAAAGCAAATCTGTGGAAGCTGCGTAGGAGCGGTCGAAGAGATCAGTCGCCCCTTGCCAGGCGCCGCCGCCGGCGATGGAGAGGCCTTTGCGCTCTCCGAAATAGTTGATCTGGTAGCTCGTCTGGTATTGGGTATGCTCCGGGTCGCCCAGGTAGAGCACCGCACGGCCCACGAAAACGGGAGAAAAGCGAAACCCTGTGGAGTTACCATTATAAGACTGGTAGACAGGATTGAACACCCCGGCATTGTAGTTCAAGCCCCAATTCTTTCCTTCGGGAAGGATCAGGCCGCCCAGGTTGATGCCCGGGGCCCGTCCTGTACCGATGCCCGTCAGGTGCTTGCGGATATAGGTCTGCGACATGGCTTTCTCCATGGAGTTGACGCCCCAGGCAGCCGTGATGCTTTCCCGGCTCAGTTGGGGGCGGAAATACCCGGCGGTGAGGTTTACCTTGCCTGCTTTCCATTGCAGGAATGCCTCCCAAAGCGAAAGCTGCGGCGCCGTGAGGTTGTTGGCAGGCCCGAGCGCCGCGTTGAGAGCATCCCTGCCCAGCCCGTCGAAAGCGGCTATAAAGGTAAAAGAGAGATTTTCGTAAGGATTGGCCTTCAGCCCTGCCCTTCCCCTGCGGAAAAAGGCGTTGAAACGGTCGCCTGCCGGCAGGTATTGCTTCGCATCCGCATCGTACACCTCCTGCCCCATGCTGTAGGCCGACCAAAGCTGAAAGGCCACAAAAGGTTCAATTTTGGCGCCTTCCTTGGGCTTGATCCAGTTGCTGAAGGCGGGCTGAGCAATTGAATAAAGTGGAGAAAGAAGAAGCAACAATACAAACCGGAAAGACATCGGTCAGGTTTTTTGGGTGGTTAGGTTGTTGGGTTGTTAGGTGATCCTAAGAACCCAACAACCCAATAACCCAATCTCCCAATTTTTTTTTTCAATGCGGCAGCCTGTCCTTCACCACCCCATACACAAAAGTGCCCAGCACGGCGCTGGCCATGATGACGATGGCGAAGAGGAAGCCGTTGCCGATCAGCACGAACATCGGACCGGGGCAGCAGCCGGTGATGGCCCAGCCAAGGCCGAAGATCGTGCCCGCCAGCAGGTGGCGCTTGTAGTTCAGCGGCATAGGCGTATACTCGATCACCTTGCCGTCGATGGTCTTGATTGGAATTTTTTTCATGGCATAGATCAAACCGGCGCCCAGAATGACAGCCGTTCCGATGATGCCGTACATATGGAAACTTTCAAAGCGGAACATCTCGTGGATGCGGAACCAGGAAATGGCCTCCGACTTGGTCATGATGACCCCGAAGACGATACCGACGAGGAAAAAGCTCAATGTTCTCATGTCTTGTTCTTTTGTTGGTTAACCGAAAATGAGGGGTAACACGACCCAGGTCATGAAAAGACCACCGATGAAAAAGCCGATCACGGTGATCAGCGAGGGAAGCTGGAGGTGGGAAAGCCCGGAAATGGCATGCCCCGAGGTGCAGCCGTCGCCGTAACGGGCGCCGAAACCTACCAGAAAACCGCCGACAATGGCGAGAATGATGCCTCCCACGTTCGTCCAGTTGAACCAAAACGTGTTGAACAAGCCTGTACCTTCTTCCGTCGTCAGGAAGTACTCCATTTTCCAGTCCTTAAGGTGGTTGATCGTCGATGCTGAAATATCGACCGGATCAGGACTGGGCAGCAATTGAGCGGTGACAAAACCTCCGACCAGCGCGCCAAACACAAAGGCCAGCCGCCAGTACTCGTCCTTGATGTCAATGTTGAAAAACTCGTACTTTTTGCCCGCACCAGCAATGGTGCACATGTCCTTGAACGCCATGGAAACGCCGAATGAGCGCCCCATCCAGTTCAGTAAAAACATCGTAACGGCGATCGCCGCACCCGACACCGCCCAGTGCCAGGGTTGGCTCAAAAAGCCCACAATGCCCTGTGATTGTAAAGTGAGAATTTCCATATAATTGTCCGATTTAATGATGTTTCACCCTTTCACCTTTTCACCTAAAGTTTCCCGTCCGTCGCATCCTCAATCACCTGCTTGAGCATATAGGCCGATTGCATCCCGGCCCTGCTCCATTTGACCTTGCCTTTCTGAAACAGCATAAATGTCGGCACCCCCTGGATGCCCAACTGGTTGGCAAGCGCCTGGTTTTTGTCGACATCCACCTTGACAATAGAGGCCTTGTCGCCGATTTCTCCTGCCACTTCTTTCAAAATGGGGTTCATAGCGATGCAGGGGCCGCACCAGGTGGCAAAGAAATCAACAAGTACCGGCTTATCGCCATTTATTAACTCCTGAAAAGATAGTTTCTTTTCCATGAATTTTCATTTTTTTAGCTAGCGCAAAAGTAATAGCACACGGGTCCCATTATCAGTGATGTTCATCACGCTTGGTGATTTTTGTCACGGAACTTGGCCTTCCGATTGGTTATCTTGCCCTTGTCTAAATCGTTGCTATGAATAATCCAGTCTTGAAAGGCCCTCTCCCTTTGGAGCAACTTCCGCCTTCCCTGCAATCCATCGCACGGGCTATGGCGCCTTTGTACCGTTCAACCCCCGCCGCCATCCGCAAGATCGTCATGGAAGTGGGCGTGAAGCCGGAAGATTTGCAGCGCTGGGCCGATTTTGACCACCCTCTTGCCGACAGCTACGGCCGCAAACTGGCCTACGACGGCGGACATTTTGAGATCATGGCCATGTCCTGGAAACCCGGCGACGTCTCCGCCATCCACGATCACGGTTATACGCAGTGGGGCGCCGTACAGGTCTTCGGCCCGGCCGAACACGCCACCTTCCGCGTGGAGGAGGGCGTTATGCACACCGCATCCCGGGGCTACCTCAAGACCGGGCAAGTCATCGCCGTCAGCCACGACCTGGTGCACCAGATGGGCAACACGCTGACCAATGAGCCATTCTTCTCCCTCCATGTCTACGGCCTTGATCACGACATCAGCAACGTCACCGGCGACGCCCGGGTGTTCGACCTGCTCGGCGAAAAGATCCAGCGCGTCGACGGCGGAGTGTTTTACGCACTGCCTCCCAAAGGCATCAAGACGCTGGAACCCGGTCCCCGGGGCGATTTTCCCACCCGCCTGCGCCACCTCACCGAGCTGGCCCGCCGCCTGCAAAAAATGGGCGATACCACCCGCCTCGACGAGATCGCCGCCCTGATCTTCTCCGCCGATCAATACCGCAAACTCCTGTATTTTCTCGAACAGATCACCGACGAAGACTTTCACCAAACCGACTCCGCGGCCTGGGGGGTGCTCAACTGGGAACTCCGTGAAGCGGCCAGATTTCAGGATGCCTGGCTGGCCGACCACCGCGGCGACGATCCCTTCCACCAATACGCCGAATGGTACGACGCCCTCATCGGCAAGCCCTGCCTCGACGGCTTTATGGCTAACTACCTGCGCTTCTTCCAGCAACACTATGGCGTGGACCTCTCCCGCCAACAAGTCTTCTCCATCGGCTGCGGCACCGGCCTGACCGAAGATTTCATGATCCGCAAACTCGGTGTCCAACACGAAAGCCTCGAAGGTATCGACATCTCCGAAGCCATGATCAGTGTGGCGCAGCGCCGCATCCAGGCCAGAAAATTCGACATCTTCGACCTCAAACCGGAGCTTGGACAGCGCGATATCGTCTTCACCGGACTCAACGTCTTCCACTACCTCGACCACAACCGCTTCGAGGAAGCCGTGCAAAAAGCGGCCTCCATGGTGAAAAAGGGCGGCTTCTTCCTCGGCGATTTCATCACCCCCGACCACATCCGCTGGTATCCCAACGTGGCTTATTCCGACGATAAACAAACCATCTCCCTTCGAACTCCCGTGCTGACGGAAGAGGAAGGGCATATCTTCCAGCGTAGCGAGATCGTCAATATCCGCTTTCAGGATGGAAAAATGCGGGTGTCGTACGCAGGCAAGCACAAGCGCTTCCTGCCGCCCTTGCACCGTGTGCGCCAGTATTTCGAAAAGACCTTTAAAGGTAAAGTGTCGCTCTTCGACGCCGTCACCCTCGCCCCGATCCCGGATACGGCCGATTCCTGCGCCTCGACCCGGTATTTGGTGGTGGCGCAGCGGTAAGGGGCGTTTATCGTCGATCGTTTATCGTTTACGTAAACGATAAACG
>JBAQQB010000228.1:0-8965 GCA_049306275.1 Saprospiraceae bacterium
AACAAATGGAAGGATGGATGTTTATCAACCACCTGTCATTGATGCTGTATTACCAACTATTCAAAGAACTTGCACGCTTGAACCTTTTGTCCAGATACTCTCCCATGGAAGTGTTGCAATACCTGGAGCGCATTTACAAGATCAAAGCAAACGGCCAGTGGCGAACAGCTGAAATCCCCAAACGGGCCAGGCTGATCGCCGAAAAACTGGAACTGCCTATTCCCTAAAAAATTCGGAGTTACGGATTAATGATCCGAGGTACACATCAGCAAATACCCAGGAAAGGCAATTTCATTATCCCAAAAGTAAGTTGTCCTACATAGCCAAAATAATGGAAGTTTTTGAGCTATCCTTTCGTCTGGATGCGGACACTTGGGTTGTTCCCCAGCTTTTGCCCGTTGAAGAGCCCGACTTCAAAATGGATGGACCTATCTTGCATTTTATTCTTCGCTTCCCCGACTTTTTGCCAGACAGCATCTTTCCGAGGCTGATGGTAAAACTCAATCCCTTTATTAAACAGGGATTGCGTTGGCGAACTGGCATGGTGTTATTTAAACCTAGCGTTTTCAATGCTCATGCACGAATCCGTGCTGACAGGGAGGATAAAGAAATCCGGATTGATTTGTGCGGAGAAGAACCTCGCAGACTATTGAGTTTTATCCGGGAAACCATCCGGGAAATATCTGCGGATTTTACAAAGTTGAACTACATAGAAGTTGTACCGGTTCCAGATACAGAAGAGGAGTTGGAGTATAACTACCTATTAGAGGCTGAAAATGCCGGGCAAAAAGATGTATTTGTTCGCGGGAAGGGCAGTGTTTCGATTACCGATCTTTTAAATGGGGTAGAAGAGGCTGCCATGCGGGAAAAAATTGCGCAGATACCGGTTAGCGTATTCATCTCCTACTGCCATCAAGACGACTCCTACCGTCAGGAGCTTCGGGTAGCGCTATCTCCGTTGGAGAGGCTGAAAAAGCTCAAAATCTGGGATGACCACGATATTAACGCCGGAGAAGAATGGGAAAAGGAGGTATTCCGCGAGTTGAATACCTCCGATATCGTACTATGTCTGGTCAGCGCAGATTACATCAATTCTGATTTTTGTTACTCTGAAGAATTGAATAAGGCTTTAGAGAGTGGAAAGATAGTTGTTCCTGTAAAGATAAGGAAGTGCGCTTGGGAGTCCTTACCCATTGCCAAATTGCGTGGAGCTCCTTCCTCAGGATGGATCGCTTCAAGCGAGAACAGAGATGAGGCCTGGACTGAGGTCGCCCATCACCTTGAGCCCTTAGTGATGAGGGTTAAGGAGAAGAAGTTGAAAGAAAGGAGGTGGGTTTAAAAAGGGGGGCGTCAAGAGTTATTCAAAAAGATTACGGGCCATTGACTACTTCACTTTTAATTTAATTTTTCAAAGTTTCAACTCAATTTTCTTTATTTATGCAGTTACAACCAGTTCCACCACTTGCAGGGCCTGCCACACAACCATGATTTTGCCGTTGTGCGATTTCTATTGCCCGCTCGGCAGCGCAGGCTTGTCCACAAGGGATGCAGACAAATTTTGGTTCATTTCCAGGTGGGCAAACAACCTGTACTGACCAGTCCTTATTGGAACACGTATTACAACCAAGAAACACAGGAGCTTCGCATCCTTGACACTCCTCACATCCTTTTCCGCCTTCGCAGGCATTAATGAAAATTAACACCCCCCAGAAAATCATGAGGTACTTAACCCCTTTGTTTGCTATAAAAACCTTTTTCATAGTGGTAATAGTTCGTGAAGAAATCAATGTTTATTGCTAATGCCGGTTGGGATCTCATTGCAATAACAAATTTTTACCAGTGACAACTCAATACTATTCCCTCGAATCCTGATGCCGTCAAACGAGTTTGTCGATAAAATGAACTCGCTTTCCATGCCAGAAGTTAGAGCAAAAACCGTACTGCTGGTGACTATGCTGCCGTTCAGCGTTTCCATTCTGAAATCAGGCCCGCCACCTTGGTTGTGAAGGGTCACTTTTACCTCTTTTATCTTAATAGGTAATTTGACCTCGATGCCTCTCGGTGTGAAAAACAGGCTGTGATGGGCCGGTGGAGGCGTTGACAGACCGACAATCCGCATATTGGCAATGGACGTAAACGCTATGCCGTGATGCGTCAAAGACGGGTTACCGTGTGGGAAGATGCTGCCTTGTTGTAGGTCGTTGAAGTCCACGCAGGTTTCCTTACAGGGAAGTTCTTTCTCCTTGGGTGGACAAGGCGTCGGTTGCACCTGGCAGAGGTTAGCTTTATCGAGGTAAATGGTGTTTTGACCGCCGTGTTGATCAATACCGCCAAGGAAAAGGGTAATTCTGTTGGCTGCTGCCATCGCCCTGACGGTAATGCTTCTCCAACGGGTATCATCTGGCAACTCTCGCCATACGATGTCTGGGAAGTTGGGGTCAGTACCACCGGTCGGGTCAATGCCTATTCTGGCCTTTCCGGTCGAGCGGGTCGTCACGAGGTGATAATCGGCAGTGAAGAAGTAATCCCAGCCCTTGTTGGCGCAGATTTGCTGATAAATGCCCGCTTGCATTGCGCCCCGGAAGCGGATGCCCTGCGCACGACGGCCTTCATTTTCCACGAAGTTTTCAGCGAAAAATAACCACTCCCTTGGCTGCTCGATGGCTTTACTGTCAAGCGACACCACAGGAGTCGCATAAGGCTGCCAGTCGTTGACGACCCGGTTGGGGTCGGCAGGCTGCCCTTTGACAGGCTGATAGAAGCCTTCTTCCATGTTCTTGTTTTTCAACTCGACGGCATGTACCACCACTTTGGCAGAGCCGCTAGCCCCGTCGTCATCGGTAACGGTCACTTCGGTCAGGTATTGCCCGCAGCATTTCCATTCATGGCAAACGGAGACCTTGCCCTTGCCTTTCGGCGGCTCGTGCGTCTCTTCTACGAAGGCGTTTTTCTCGTTGCAGTCGCCGAAGTTCCAAACTGCGGTGTGCTCGTCGCACCAGCCGTCGTCTTCAAACTCGGCATACATCACGACCGGCTGCCCGACGAGGGTGCAGATTTCTTCATCGGCTTTCACCTTCGGCGACACGTTAAGTACGGTGACGGTCATAAAGGCCTCTCCTATTCCGCCGTCTTTGTCCATAACTGTCAATCTGACGGTATAAGTGCCGTTGTCGCACCAGGCATGTTTGGCGGTAGCGGTTCCCTCTGACTGGGGTTCATTGTTCGTTTCCGCTACCTGCGCAACGGTGGGCTTGGAGTTGTCTCCCCAATCGAAAATGGCGCTATGCGTGTCGAGCCATTCCGGGTCGGTAAATGCGCCAGTGATTTCCACTTCCTGACCTTCGTTGACAATCAGCGAAGGCGGCAATGTCACTTTGGGCTGCACGTTTTCCAGTTTGACAGGGGTAAAATTGCGTGTAATGGCTCCACCTGTTTGATTGACGTGTATGCGCAACTTAGCTACGTATTGACCGCTGTCACCGTAGCGGTGATTCGTGTTGCGAAGTAAAGAAGAATTGCCGTCGCCGAAAATCCATTGCGGCTGGCTGAAAGCTTGGTCTGCCCCGCCATTGAAGAAAATGGGGGCGTCAGCCACGTTGATGTACGGCCCGTTGGCAGCGGCAAAGTCCAAGGCGGCAGTGCTGCTGCTGACGATAGTCATTTCGCCGATAAACCTGACACCGGTCGAGAAGATGTCCACCGGGTTTTTGAACCTGGCGGAAATATTGCCGATGTTCGGCAGGTTGACTGGCCATGCGGCGATGCCCGTCACGTTGCCGAGGGCATCCTTTGCGGTGCCTCCGCCGATGTTTTCGACTATTTCAATAATAATGGCCACGACGATAATGGCGATGATGCCGCCGATGATGCCGCCCAGCACGAAGCCGGTCAAGAAGGCCAGTATCCAGCCCAGTATGCCGAGGTCAATGTCCACGTCGGGTTCGCCGATGACAAAAGGTTCGAGCATCTGCGTGCCGTCCGGGTTGTCCACCCAGCGCAGGCCGAGGTTGACGGTGAAATTCACCCCGACGTCAATGCTGCCAAGTATCACGTCAACTGCGGTCAGACTACCACTCATGCGGATAGCGCCGTCCACGAGGTTAAGGTTGAGTGATTCCAGGCGGATTTCACGACCGTCGGTTTCCTCTTCGGGCAGCGTCACGGGAAAGCTGGGGAAACGCTCGCTGATTTTTTCCCGGAAAAGGTTTTCAATAAAATCATCGTCCAATCCTATGGCGAAATCGCAGGGGGCGGGGATGAAGTTTTCCAACAGGTTCGCATCAGCACCCGGCCCGCCATTGAAAGCGATAGCCAGCACATCGTCAAGGACTTTTGGTGTAATATCATCTACCGTCAATCCCTCTGCGAGTTCCCCCTCCGGTGCCCAGATAATAATATAGCGGCGGCTGTTCATTTCATCCCTGATAAATTGCTCTATCTGGGCTTCCAGTTGAGCCACCGTTGGCACGTCGAAATCAACGGGCGGCAGGCCTGCGAGGAAAGTATTGGCCGCCGTCACGAAACCCGTCCTAATGGCGTCGTCCAGCATCGGTAGCCCAGGGAAGAACATACGGGCTGTATCCACGATGCTTTTGTTCGTATTGTAATTCACGCCTTCCGCACCGGGAGCTGGCGTGATGTTGACCAAATCGGTCGTGATGGAATCCATGCCGATATGGACATGGCCGGGCGTCCTGGAAAATGGCATAGTGAGCCGGGCAGTGGCCAACACGCCCATTGGTGTTGCCAGGGAAAAGCCGGGAATGGTGTCCGTGATGTCATAAAAACGCAGGTAAATGGGGATGTTCACCTCCATCGAGCCAAGCGGATAATTCACCGTAATGCGCTTGGCGGGGTCGGCCTCATCATCGAAAAACTGGATGGAAGCCTTCATCGAGAACGGCCCGAAATTGAGCGGAATATCTTCCACCAAATGAGGAATTGTGTTGTCCTGGTAAAGTTTATGGATGAACTCCTCGGGTCCATTGGTCAGTACATTGGCGAACGGGTCGCCGGAGGTAATCACCACATCCACCGCATTGGGCGGCAGGTTTTCGAGTAAAATGGCCAGATTAACCTCCGGGTCTGGCGCATTGCCCAACGGGGTGCGAAGTGTCACGTCGGCAGTGATATTAAACAACTGTGCACTTGGCACGGGCGGGTTGGCAATTTCCAAATCTACGATGAGGCCCAATGTAATGTTGAACCCATTGATGGCTGGGTTCAGGTCGAGCCTGATTTGGTCTTGGGGGATTTGAACAGTACCGTCCTGCAATGTGAGGGGGCCGAGCGCCATGCCTGCGGGCAATTGTATTTCCTGGGGCAGTGTCCCACTGCTGTTGAGGCTACCCGAACGCCATGCTTCCCTAAGCAAAGAAAGCAGAGTGGCTTCGGTAATTTCAGCCACGGTTTGAAATCCATGCGTATTCATGATTCATTTTGTTTTGAAAATGAATGAAAGGGGCTTTCGATGGCCCGGTTACTTTTTCGAAGAGATAGCCTGTTTCCTTTGCCCAACAGGGTTCAGTAGGAATTCTAACGAGGTGAAAGGCGTCTTCTGGTCACCGCTCAGCAGCCGTTCAAATTGTTCCTTGTCTGCAAAGGCAGGTTTCTGCCGCAGCAGTTTTCTATACTCGTACAAGACCGACAAACCGGTATGGATGCCTTCCAGCATTCCCAGCGTCTTTTTCTCATCGGCCTCCGTTATTTTTTTGGATGAAAAAACGAGGTCAATGGCCGCATTCAAGGCCTTGTCGGTGGGTTTGGGCTGAACAACGTATTTTTCCTTCGTCTTGTCACCTGTCGCTATGCCCAAATCTTTGACTTCAAAAATTTTCAGTGCCATGCTCGGGTCAGTAGGCAGAGCCTGCACTCCGACTGCTTTTTTCCATTTCTCTTCGATGTCTGCCAGCCGTTTCAGCCCGTCAGGGCCGAAGCGGACATAAGGTTCGATTTCCTTTTTAGCCTGCGTTGTAAACTCGTAGCCGAGTTTTTCGAGCGCCAGCAAGGGGTTGGCCGCTGCTGCCAGTGCAAGTTGGGCATTGGCATTGACTTGGGGTACGATGACGGGCATCAACGATTGAAGCTCCTCCAATGACCCAATTTTAATGTTTTTCTTTTTTTTCACGTTATTTGGTTTTTTTGTTCATTACTTTTTCCGAGAACGGTCTGTATAGCCGCAAGGCTGCCCGTTTAGAGCAGCTTGACGGCTATGCTCTGTTCTGTTCCGTTTTTATTTTTTCTCCTATTATTTTTTATCATATCAATTAGGAATTCCGAAAAGGCATTTGTAAGGTCATATCCACTTAATGCTTCTCCAAAAAGGAATTGTCCTTGGGTGTTTATTTCTAACCACACTATCTCTCCTTCCTCATTGTATTTCAAATCCATAATACCCATTCTTAAGTCTAAGATATTTAGCAGTTTTATCAATTTGGCTTCGGTATTTCTATCAAGTTTATGTTTTTTGAAAGGGACGGATAAATCTCTTCTCCAGTCAAGGCGATTTGCCTCTATTAATATTGAATGAACGTTTTCTCCAAAGCAATTCACTCTTAAATGATTATTGCCGCCCACTATTTCTTGGTATATCGCTGGGCACAACTCGATAGAGTTTTTTGACTTTTTTAAATCCTCATATCTCAATTTTAATGTAACTAAAGGTTTAAGACTTGTACCCAAAAGTTTTTTCACAATTACTTCTCCACCCATTTCTTGGCAAAAATCAAGGATTGAATTGTAGTCTTGAGATATTAATGTATTTGGAATCCTGAGTCCCACTGAATCGGCTGCGTTTAAGTGAAGAAGTTTATTTCCACCATATAAATCTGTATGCGGTTTATTTATCCATACACCCTTAAATTTATCTAAAACAATTCCGAGAATTGATGATTTCCATTCATTTGTCACTATCTCTTTGCTTACTTCATCTTGAATCAAATCGGTTTCGACTTGCGGTTGATTCACTCTCCTCCACCATATTAAATCTAAATCACTTACATTAAACCACTCGCCCTCATAGGATTTAAGCTTTCCCAGATATTCTTTTCCGCTTCTCCAAATTAATCCACCGTTCTTAACTGTTGCATTTGTACCTACAAAATGACATTTTACTCCGTGGACTTTTCTAAGGTTGTCCATTATTGCATAAGCATGCAGATCTAATTCTAGAGAAAATATTCCAATTGTATACATAGTGTTTTGAGATTTTATGAAAATTCGGGCAGAAGAATCTGCCCGAATTCCTTTTAATTGAAAATCTAATCTTGGTCACAATCATTTGAAGGAGAACCAGATTCACAACAGGTTCCGCTGTTAGCTAAGATGTCATTAGCGACATCCTTACCAACAATTCCTTTCATGCCAACTCTTTCAATTAAAAGAGCCTCCCATTTTCTCAAATCAACAGGGTCTTCTAAGACGGTAAAGGTCTGAGGTTGGAAGTGGTAAACAACAGGGGCTGCACATTTTGAAAGAAATCTTCCAGCAGAAATTGCGTCTGCCTTAAATTTCAATTCATGAATTGAGGATTTACTTGAATCACTCATAGTAGAAATGATTTGTGGTGGCTAAACAATCGTTTTATGGGATTGAATAATCACCGGGTTAGGAAATTTGGTTTTTATTGTTCATTTATTTTTATTAATGGGGCAGAACTTCTTTGTTACCGTCACCTCTCTCTAATACCCCTCAAATTGCCGCAACTCCACCGACCAACGAAACCCCGCATTGCCCCTTTCGCTTTGCTCATAAGTAATTGACGGGAATATCGCTTTTTACCTTAGAGCAGAAAACCCTGACTGAATTCTACATAAGAAATCCGATGACTTTCATCGATATGCAAGGAAAAACGGCTTTATCCCTCATACAGCTTTCTCAACCAATTTCCAATAACCTATCATCCAACCTTCAAGACGAAAGTTGTTAGTTTGTAACGAGTTATAATTTTTTTGAAAACAGCCGGAGAATCTTTACGAAAATATATAAGAAATCTTTATTTAGCAACCAAGAGGCGCCCTGTTTGGTGAATTTGGAACATATGTTACATCCCCCCAGCCCAAAAATTCCCCAAAAAAAATCCCCCCTCCTCAGGAACCATCTCCCCCCCTCCATTCGTTTTCCCTCCAATCCCCCAACCAACCAAATCTCCAAATCTATGAGCCAGCAACCGCCCCTCCCTCCTCAACCGGCCCCCGACACCGCCGTGCTCTTCCAACTCCTCCGCTCCTGGGAGAAAGCCTACGGCCCCATCGAGTTCATCCCCGAACAAGAGCTGCAAATCCTGCGCGACCTGTTCCGCTCGCCGGATATCCTGCCCGGCAGGCGGGATGAAGATGGTCTGCACAACCCCCGCATCGCCCTCATCGGCAGCAACCCCCTGCTCCAAAAGGTCAGGGTGCCCGTAGCCGGCGGTATCCACCTGGTGGAAGTCGATGAGATCATCTACATCAAGAGCAAAAACACCTCGGGCTTTCGCGGCGCACAGGTGTGCATGACCCGCGGACGCCATATCAAATCGACCACCACCCTCAAGAAGATCGAATCGGATATCTTCCTCAACCTGCCTTTTATCCAGGTCCACCGCTCCTATATCATCAATGCGCGGCGGGTGCGCATCTACCTGCCCAACGCCGAATTCGTCTTCCTCGATACCACCGACCAACTGGAAATCCTGCAACGCAACAACACTGTCACGGAGCTCATCGCCGAAAGCGACGCCCTCAAAAAACTCCCCGTCGGCAAAACCTTCCGCCCCGCCCTGGAGCAATTCCTCAACAGCTTCGCTTCGCTCTGAGGATGGTTTTGAGAATAACTTCCTGATGTAAGAAGTATTGGATAAGGGCTGTTCTGGGAATTACTTCCCGATTTGGAAAAATGTAGTGTCGAAGTCCTCTTCGACACAAAGCGCCCGGGTGCAGAGAATTTTCAGCATACACCTTACATCCAGGGTAGGCTGAACATGTGT
>JBAQQB010000229.1:0-2056 GCA_049306275.1 Saprospiraceae bacterium
CCAACAACCATGCTTCGCCAGATAATACCCGCCGCGCTCCTGCTGTGCATCGCCGCCTGCACCCCGCCTCCTCACCAGCGGCCTGCCTTCACAGATGAGGCGGAGGAGGCCGGCGTTCAGGTCATTGTGGAAACCCCGGCCGGTTCCGTTCGCGCCGGCTGGTATAACCCCGGGCGCCAACAGATTGAGCAGGATACCCAACAGGTCGCCTTCCTGCCTTTTCCCGGCAACCTGGGCTTCGTGCCCTCTACCCACATGCCGCATCAGGAGGAGGCCTTCGCGCCTGTCAGGGTCATGGTGCTGGGAGAGCGGATGGAGGCAGGCGACGATCTCTCGGTCTTGCCCTTTGCGGCCGTCGTTCTTCGCGTGAACAATAAGCCTTCCATCCTCGTGCTCGCGATCCCGGCAGATCCGGCGCTGTGCAATCTGAATATCCGCGATCTGTCCGACCTGCTCGTCCGCTATCCGGGGGTGAAGGAAGGCCTGGAGGCTTGGCTGCGGCAATGGAATGGCGGCGCACCGGCAGAGGTGCTCGACTGGAAGGACGGGGCTTATGCCCTGCGTTTTATCAGGGCTTCCTTGCCGAAAACGGAGGGCGGAAAAAACAATTAAGACGGGGCTGCTGTTACCATGAAGTCAAAAAAATACCCGACGCCCATGTCTGTTTGTCCACTGGCTCAGGCCTGTTTCAGTACGGCAGTCCGCCCGGCCGCTACTTCTGTGATTTCCCTGTCCCGCAAAGGTTTCTCCTGCCGCCTGTTCTCCTCGATCGAACACGCCGCCGTGCTGTGGCAGTCGATTGCGCCGGTTGACAACACCTTTCTCGGCATCTCTTATTTGCGGACGGTGGAGCGATATCCGCCCCAAGGGGCCAATCCCTTCTACCTGGTTTATTTGAAAAACGACCAACCCATTGGCCTTGCCTATTTCCAGCTAATCGATTTTCGCGCCGATCAAAGCTTGCAGGATGCCCGGCCACAGGGCTTCTTCCCCGGCCTGGCATTTGATTTGAAACAAAAAGCGCTCGGTTTCCTCCGCCTGCGCCTGCTGCACTTGGGCAATGTGTTGCTCACGGGGCCCCGGGGCTTTTATTTCCTCCCGGAAATCGGCGAGAAAGAGGCCAATGACCTCCTTGCCGATGCTTTGCCATACGTGGCGCGCCATTTGGAAAAGGATTACGGCTACGCTATTAATAGCTATCTGGTAAAGGATCTGCCTGCGTCGCAGCAGGATGCCCATGGGGTTTGGGAGGAAAAGGGCTATCAGGAACTTTGTTTTTTCCCCAATATGGTCTTCCACCTGTCGCCACAGTGGCGGACCTTCGACGATTACCTCAACAGCCTGCTCTCCAAATACCGCGTCAGGGCGCGCCGGGCCTTCCGCCTGCTCGACGGCGTGCGCACGCGCGAGCTGAGCCTGGAGGAGATCCGGTACCGGGAAGGGGAACTGAACGGCCTATACCAACAGGTTGCCGCCTCCGTAGAGTTCAACATGGCGACGCTTGACCTGGGCTATTTTTCCGGATTAAAAGAAGAAATGGGCGATGCCTTCCACCTGGTGGGCTATTTCCTGGAGGGCCGCTTACTGGGCTTTTATTCGACGATTGAGAACGGGGAAGAGCTGGAGGCGCACTTCATGGGCTTTGACCAGCAGCTCAACCGCGATTTTCAGCTCTACCTCAACATGCTTTTCGATATGATCAGGATGGGGATCGATTTGGGTGTGCGCTACATCTCCTTCGCCCGCACCGCCATGGAGATCAAGAGCTCCGTAGGCGCGGTGGCCGAAGATTTGACGTGCTACATACGTCACCGTTCTCCTGTGGTACATCCCCTGATACGGCCCCTGGTGAAATGGCTCCAGCCCAGTTTGGAATGGGAGCCGAGGCATCCGTTTAAGTGATAAATTTATTTTTGTTACGATGTACTAAGGATTGTTCTGGAAATTAATTCCGGATTTGAAGCGGCCCTGATGTAGTGTCGAAGTCCCCTTCGACACATGTTCAGCCTACCCTGGATGTAAGGTGTATGCTGAAAATTCTCTGCACCCGGGCGCT
>JBAQQB010000230.1:0-15268 GCA_049306275.1 Saprospiraceae bacterium
TCGTCGAGCTCGACGAAACGGGCTACGCAGCCATTGAACCCGAAGATATCAACAACGGCTCCAGCGATGCCTGTGGCTTGGCTTCCCTGGAAGCCAGCCAGACGGAATTCGGCTGCTCAGACGTCGGAGATGTAACGGTAACGCTCACGGTGACCGATAACAAAGGAAATTCGGCAAGTTGTGAAGCAACGGTCACCGTCCAGGATGTTACCCCGCCGGTTGCTGAATGCCAGGACATTACCGTTGAACTCGGGGCCGCAGGTTCGGTTGCGATCACTCCTGCACAGATCGATAATGGCTCCTCAGATGCATGCGGCATCGATACTTACCAGCTTAGCGTTTCCAGCTTTACCTGTGAAGACGTGGGTTCTCCTGAGGTGACCCTGACCGTAACGGATGTTTACGGAAACCAGAGTAACTGCCAGGCCACGGTGACGGTTGAGGATAATACCATTCCGGTTGCGGAATGCAAGAATATCGTTCTCATCCTCGACGAAAACGGAGAGGCGGCAATCGCCCCAGAGAACATTGATAATGGTTCCTTCGATAACTGTACGCCAATCCTGTCGATCAGCACATTCCTGCTGACCTGCGACAATACCGGCCCTAATTCCGTCACCCTCACCGTCTCGGACGGCGCAGGAAACGAAGACCAGTGCGTCGCGACAGTGACGGTGGTGGACGATACGCCCCCAATGGCGATTTGCCAGGATATCAGCGTCCAACTCGATGAAAATGGTTTGGCTCAGATCCAGGCCTCCTTGCTGGATGGCGGCACGACAGACAATTGTGGCATTGACGAGTTCAAACCCGCGCAAGATGAATTTACCTGCGCTGATCTGGGAGAAAACGTGATATTGGTGACGATAACCGACAACAGCGGCAACGTCAGCACCTGCACGGCGACGGTAACGGTTCTCGACCTGCTGGATCCGGTCGCAGTATGCCAGAACGCCATCGTGCAACTCAATCCGGGCGGTACGCTGACGCTCTCTCCTTCTGCCGTGGATGGAGGCACGACGGATAACTGCTCTTTTACCCTTACTCTCGACATTAGCCAGTTTGATTGCGACGAAGTAGGGGTGCATACCGTGACGCTGACGGCAGAAGACCCCTCCGGCAATACGGATAACTGTTCTGCAACGGTCACCGTACTGGCCAGCCCTGCTTGCCCGGTTCCCGACATTATAAACGCTGGCGGCCCCAACGTGGAAGATCCCTGCACCTGCCTCACCGACGGCCAGTTTGCGGAAGAGATCGTCATAGGGCCAACGCTGGCCGGTATGGAATGGGAGCTTGCGCTGAACAACGGATTTCTCAATCCGATGACACTCCAGCCTTACGCCGCAGGAACTGACTTTATCGAGATACCGATCAATATGGATTCCAGCATCTATGTGCTGCAGGGCGTCCATTTGGACGGCATTGGCTATGCCATCGAGGCGGAGAGCGAATTTTTCCCCGATGTCACGCTGGCGATTGGCAATGTATGTTACTATCCCGACCCCCAGATCATCGGGCTGAGCAGCCAGTATTGTCTCAACTCGAATCCGCTTGATTTAGAGGGATCGGCGGGAGGCGTTGATCTTCTGGACGAATTTTTCACTATCAACGGTATTCCTGCGATGGTATTCGACGCGATGGCGCTGGGCATAGGGACCCACACGGTGACCTATACGGTGGATGCCGGTACTGCGACGCCCAATGATCCCAGCGATCCGGGCTGCGTGGCCTCTGTTTCCCAAACAGTGGAAGTGACGACCGAATCGCCCGGCACCCTGGTGTGCAACGACCTGGTATTCGTGTCGGTAGATGAGAACTGCGAAGCGCTCATCACCCCGGACATGGTGCTGGAGGGCGATTACTACTGCTACGACGATTTTCAGGTCAATATTTTCTACAACTTTAATCAAATATCCAACCCCATTACCAGTGCATATGTCGGGTTGACGCTCACCTTTACCGCCGTCAACATGAACAACTGGAACCAGTGTTCCGGCCAGCTGATCGTCGCAGACCTGCTCGAACCGATGATCCTTTGCCAGGCCGAGCCCTTTGAGATCGGCTGCGATGAAGACCTTTCCATCATTCCGCCCCCTCTGGTGATCGACAATTGCACCGTGGGCAATATCGAACTGATTAGCGAGACTTACCTCGATACCGAGATTTGCGACGATGGCGTGGTCGTTATCGAGCAGGTGTGGCTTGCTACAGATCTTTATGGAAACGAATCTGAACCTTGCACCCGCTTGATTGAAATCCAAAGAACTTCAGCCGATCTGGTCGATTTTCCGAATGATATTACCTGGAGCTGCCAGCAATACGCTCAGTACCCCAATATCGTTGGAGCTAATCCCGTTCATCCTACCATTCTGGTGGCCCAGCAGGGGATCAACCCCATCAATGCTACAGTATTCAACCTTTCGGGTTTCCTGGCGGGAATGGGGTCAGGTGAGCCGAGCGGCATACAGGGAACTTTTTGCGAGTTTTCCTTTACATACTCAGATCAGGTCGTTCCCACCTGCGGAACCAGTTTCCAGATCATCCGCACCTGGACGGTGTTGGATATGTGCACGGGCGAGCTGATCACCGGCAATGAGTCGGGGGAAGACAATATCCAGGTCATCACGGTTGCGGATGTGACGCCTCCGGTGGTTACCGTGCCTGCGTTCACCCTTTCCGCCAACATCCCGGGGTCGGCGCCGGGAACCTGCCTGTCGCAGGGGCTGCTGCCGCCGCCCATCGTTACCGATGAATGCAATACCTGGACGTACAGGATATTCACGCCGATAGGGGAGGCCATCTACCTCCCCAATGGCTGGGGCGCGGTACCAGCGCCAGGGCTGCCGCTCGGCACCCATGTCATCACCTATCAGGCGACCGATATCTGCGGCAATACCACCAACATGCAGGTTACGGTAGAAGTGATCGACGACATAGCGCCTACGGCCATTTGCGATGAAATTACCGACGTCAACCTGTCTTCCGACGGACTGGCAGTGGTGAATGCTACTACCTTCGACGATGGAAGCTGGGACAACTGCTGTGTGGAAGAATTCCTGGTGCGCCGCCTGGACGGCGATTGCGAAGGCGACTACGATCCCTTCAGCCCGACGGTGACCTTCTGCTGCAATGATGTGGAGAATAACCCGATCACGGTCATCATGCGTGTGGTCGACTGTTACGGCAACTACAATGACTGCCAGGTGGTGGTCAACGTCAACGACAAGATCCATCCCATCTTGTTGTCTTGTCCTGAATCCACGGAAATTTCGTGTGATGAATACAACGAGACGTATATGATGCCCCTCGCGTTGGGCGATAACAGCGTGCTCGACGACTTTGGCACGGCGCAGTTCCTCGACAACTGCCTCAATACGCTCAATGTCGACTATCAGGTGCAGGTTTCGGTGAATAACTGTGGCAACGGCGTCATCACCCGCTACTGGACTGCCTCCGACGATGCCGGCAACGGTCCGGTATATTGCAACCAATCCATCCAGGTTTACCACGTCAGCGATTGGGTGGTTGAATTCCCCGCCGATGTGACTGTGCAGTGCACGGACGGGCAAATGCCGGACCCCGGCGAGCCGGAGATCTTCTTTGACGAATGTGAAATGATCGCGACCTCCTACACTGACATCGTCTACACGATTGTATCCGATGCCTGCTACAAGATCGAGCGTACATGGAACGTGATCAACTGGTGTATTTACGATCAGTATGGCAGCGATATTTATCCGGAAAACGGCAAATCGGAAGCCAATCTGAACATCGACTGGGATGGCGACGGCGACAAGGACAGCCGTACCTTCCGCGAGGGATGGAACAGTTCGGGCTCGCCTGGCGTGGGCGACGGGTATATCACCTACAAGCAGATCATCAAGGTGATCGACGAAGACGATCCGGTGTTTACCATCCCCACCATTGACGGGTGTATCCTGGATGCCGATTGCACCACCGATATCGTGCTGCCTTATCCGCAGATCACGGATGAATGCTCGCTCGATTTCAGGGTCGACATTACGGGCGATTTTGGAAGTTTCTACGACATAACAGCTCCCGTAATGGTTGCCGATGTTGAGGCAGGGGAGTATATGATAGGCTACTCGGTGCGCGACAATTGCGGGAACATCGGCTTCCAGATGGTAACCATCGTGGTGGAGGATTGCCTGAAGCCCCTGGTGGTTTGCGAAGACCTGATAGTAGATATCATGCAGACTGGAATGATCGAGATCCAGGCCTCCGAATTCGATGAAGGCAGCCTCGACAACTGCGGGCCGGTGAGCTTCAGCTTCTCGCCCAATACCAACGACGTGAGTCAGGTTTTCACCTGCGACGACCTCGGGCCCAATACCGTAGAGATTTGGGTGACCGACCCCACCGGCAACCAGGATTACTGCGAAGTGACGCTGTTCATACAAGACAATTTCAACGCCTGCACCCAGTTTTCGCAGCCGACCATCGCGGGTCTGATCACCAATGAAGACGACGAATCGCTGGAAGGCGCCATGGTGGAAGTAAATGAGGGAAGCTGGAGTCAGATGACCAATACCAACGGCCTGTTCAGTTTCGATCTGCCCGCAGGGGGCGACTATTCAATTGCTCCTGTGTTGGATGAGAACGCGGCCAACGGCGTGACGACGTACGACATGGTGCTGATACAGCGCCACATTCTGGGCGTCAACCTGCTCAACAGCCCCTACAAGGTCATCGCTGCTGATGCCAACCGGTCCGGTTCGGTTTCCACGCTCGACCTGGTTGCCATCCGCAAGGTTATCCTGCATCTGACGGACGTATTCCCGAACAACACTTCCTGGCGCTTTGTGGCGGCATCCCATCCGTTTGGCAGCATCCAGAACCCCTGGCAGACGCCATTCCCGGAGGTGCTCAACTACAACAACCTGGCAATCGACGACCTCGATGCCGACTTTATCGCCATCAAGGTAGGCGATGTCAATGGCTCGGCTGCGGTTAACGCGATGAACGATGCAGATGAGCGCACGGTGACCGGCAACCTTTCGTTCTACATCGCCGACCGCGATGCAATAGCAGGGGAGGTGTTTGAAGCGCCTTTCTACGGCGACGGGCAGGAGGTTTTCGGCTATCAGTACACCCTTGAACTTGGCTCAAGCCTTGAGCTGGTAGAACTGCGCGAGGGCATCGCGAAAGAAGACAACTTTGGCTTCGCCAAACTCGGACAGGGCGCGCTGACGACCAGCTGGAACGAAGCGATGCCGCGCCGTCTGGGCCGCGAAGAGGTGCAGTTTACCCTGGTGTTGCGTGCAAAAGACCGCGTCCGCCTGAGCGAGGCGCTGGCTGCCAGCTCGCGCTTCACCGCCGCGGAGGCCTATGACCCGAACGGGGAGCTGCTCGACGTCCGGCTGGCATTTGGCGCACTGGAGATGGAGGAAGGATTCGCCCTTTACCAGAACGAGCCCAACCCATTCAGCGAGGTGACGGCCATTCGTTTCCATCTCCCCGAAGCGAGTCAGGCCACGCTTACGGTAATGGATGCGGCCGGCAGGATCGTAGCCACCCGGAGCGGGCGTTTTGACCGCGGGGTGCACGAGATACTGCTCGACGAGCTGGGAGAAACGACCGGCGTGATGTATTACCGGCTTGAGACGCCGGAGCATACTGCGACGCGGAAAATGGTAAAAGTGAAATAGAAGTAGGAAAAATACATGGGAATTTTGGAGGACGGCATTTCTGGAGAAATGCCGTTCTTTTTTTCTTAACACAGATGACATCTCTAAAAGATGACATCTTTTAGAGATGTCATCTGTGTTAAGAAAATGTTAAGGCTTTCTCGGTTTTGGCATTTTTGTAACTTGCCAAAAAAACAGAATTGCCCACTATGGAACCCCTCGATTCCCTCCGCCAGGTCGCTGAATTCCACCGCACTTTTCACCATCCTATTCTTCCGGAACCCGCCATTCCCTCTGAAGAGCGCTGCCAGCTTCGCGTCAACCTCATTGCGGAGGAACTGGACGAATTGCGCCACGCCATCGAACACAAAGACATCGTCGCCATTGCCGACGCGCTTTGCGATATCCAGTACGTTCTCTCAGGCGCCGTGCTGGAATTCGGACTGGGACACAAGTTCAAGGCGCTCTTCGACGAGGTGCAGCGCTCTAACATGAGCAAGACCTGTCATTCGCCGGAAGAAGCGGAAGCGACGCGGGAGTTCTACCTCAAGCGCGACGGCACCGAGAGCTATATCCGGCAGGAAGGCGATGTATGGCTGGTCTACCGCAAGAGCGACAACAAGACCCTGAAGTCCGTCAATTACTCGCCGGCGGATTTGGAAAGCATATTGAATCGCTGAAAAAAATGAATAAAAGAAGAGGGGCGGCTGCCAGCCGCCCCTCTTCTTTTATTTTAAAACCCAAAATCCAGCTTATAATAAAAAATCGGCAAGAACCCCAGCTGATAGGTTTCCTGCAGGTAGTCGCCCGATGGATGATCGGGAACGTAGGTGAAGTACAGCAGATTGCGCTGATTGGTGACGTTGACCAGATCGATGCTGAACTCGTGCAGCACTTTGGGCCTGGTCCAGCGGTAGGCAAGTTTGAGGTCGGCCCGGAAGTAGTTAGGTACCTGTTCGCTGTTCATCGTCGCATCCTCAAAAACGGGCTCCTGGATTTTGTCTGATTCAGCTACATCCAGAAGGCCGCGCCAACGGCCGCCGGCCAAGGTGACCTTGGCGCCGATGTTGAATGCAGAACCTTTTTTCAATGTAAATTCCCTGGCTACCAGACCGTTCAATGCGAAGCGGCCGTTAAAGGTCGTGTTGCGCAATACTCCGTCGCTGCCTTTGTACTTGCTGTCGAATACCGAACCGGTGACCAGGAAGTAGTATCCTTTATCGAAAAACTTTTCTACAGTGAGCTCGAGGCCGTAGTTGCGGGCAGTGCCTTCGCTGACTAACCGTTTGGGGAACAGGCGGTCGAAGCCGGAACCTGCATTGATCAGGCTGAAGGAACTGGATGCTTCCTCCACCGGAATGTTGAACAGGTATTGGTAGTAGGCCTCAATGCGCATTCGCAGGGCTTTGGCAATGAACCAGTCATAGCCTGCCACGGCGTGGTGGCTCTTGAACAAACCCATGTCCATGTTCACTTCCTGCGGGTTGCCCTCCTCATCGGAAGTCACTCCATAGAAGTACATGTATGGCGGTACGATCTGAGAGTGTAACCCGTAGCCCAGACTAAGTTTCTGGCTATCTGTCAGGTCGTAAACGAGCCCGGCCCGTGGTTCGAGCGGTGAAAAACTGTTGTCGTTCAAACCGAAGTACAAACTAGTCAGACCTGCCGTGACAGAGAGTTTAGGACCAAAGCGGTGGCGCACCTGCACGTAGGGCTGAAGCATGATCGCACCTTCGTTTTGGGTGTCCCAGCGCCGGCGCCAGTTGCCGATGGTGGCAGGTTTACCCGGATACTCAGGCGGTATTACGATCTGCCGGAAAGAATCGAGATAGTTGAACAGCCAATAGTCGGCATTCAATCCCGCTTTGAGACTCGTGCGTTTGTTGAATTTTTTGGTGAGAGACAGGTAGGCTGAAAACCTGCTCTCCTCCAGGTCGTAGTCCAGGAATGGAACGAGGCTGTCCGCGAAGGGGCCATCTTCCGTAGGGCGGAAAAAGATAAGTGAGTCGCGTCCGTCCGGATATTTTTTCTTATCCGGATTGGGATTGGGAACGGTGTGGCGGAAAATCTTTTCCGTTTTGTCCGCTCCGATCCTTTGATCGGATGCGGCTACGGTGATCTTGAAGAAGGTAGAGAGATTAATCGGTTGGGTGTAAGTAAGACCGGCCACGCCCATTTGCGAGGTGAATATCTGATCCCGGTCGCTTTCTGCATAAAGGTCCGGGTCCGTCAGTATCCAGGGGCCTTCGATATCGCTGTTCTTCACGTCGATCTTGCTGTACCCGCCGATTCCCCAAAAGGCCAGGTTACCTCCGTTGTTAGTGGGGAAATTGAAGCGAAAAGCGGCGTCCTGATATTGCGGTACGGCGCCTGTGCCGAGCTGGATGCCAAGGAAGTCGAACAGGCGGAGTGTGGAGTAGCGGTAGGAGACAAGGTAGGCAGATCGTTTCTCTTTAGAAATAGGCCCCTCTGCTGAGAGTTCCGTACCCAGAATGCCCAATTGGAAACTCAACTCATGCCGCTGATTATTCCCGTTGCGCATTCGGACGTCAAATGCTCCCGCGATACCGTTGGCGAATTCGGCAGGGAAGGCCCCGGTAAAAAAGTCGGAATTGGTCAGGTATTTGGTATTGAGAATAGCGACTGGTCCTCCCGCTGTGCCGGGAATGGCAAAGTGATTGGGGTTGGGGATGGTGACCCCTTCGAGCCGCCAGATTAGTCCCTGCGGCGTGTTACCGCGGATGACAATGTCGTTGCGGCTGTCGTCGGCGCCTTGTAAGCCTGCATAACTCTGTACCATTCGGGCAATGTCGTCTCGAACGCCGGAGTAACGACCAGCCTCTTCCACACTGAACTGGCGGTTGCTGACAGCTGCCATTTCATTGTTCGTTTCTCCAGTGCGTTTGCCGATGATAATGAGGTCAAGTGAATCCAAAATCATTACCCCTTCTTGCATCTCAATATTGAGAGGGACCTCCTTGCCCGAACTGACCATAATGTTGTTCAGCAGCACTGTTTCGTAGCCGATATACCTGAATTCAACCGTGTGGCGCCCGACGGGCACTTTTTCCAGGACATACGAGCCGTCGAGTTCGGTGACGGCGCCTTTGGTATCTCCTTTATCTGTCGTGAGTAGGATGTTCACGCCGATGAGCGGGAACTTGGATTCCTGATCGACTACCGTCCCGCGGATGGTCTGAGTAGCCGTCTGGGCTTGTATGTTGATAGATAACAGCAAACAGCCCAGGATTGCGAGATAAGTTCTCATGTCGAAACTTTTTTAGGTGTTTATTTCGCATGAGATTACGGAATTTTTGTGAGGGTGGAAATGACAAAAGTCAGTATCAATGAGAAATGTGAGGGAGATGCGACGTCCGCATCTCCCTCACATTTTATCGTTTTACAGGCTGAAATCCAGCTTATAAAAGAATATCGGCAAAAATCCCAACTGGTACTCTTCCCGGATCGGATTGCCACTGGGGTGGTCGGGCGCGTAGGTCAGGGTCAGGATGTTTTGCTGGCCGGTGACGTTGACGAAGTCGACCGCGAATTCGTGGGAGACTTTGGGGCGGTTCCAGCGGTAGGACACTTTCAGGTCGGCCCGGAAATAGGGGCGGAACTGTAGGGTGTTAACCGATGCGCTCTCGTAGATGATCTCCAGTGCATCGGCGGATGCTTGTTCGTCGACGGGTCCGTACCAGCGGCCGCCGACGGTGGTGAGCTTGCCGCCCAGGTTGAGGGCCGAACCTTTTTTGAAGGTAAATTCCCTGGCTGCCACGAGGTTGAACGCGAATCGCCCGTTGAAGGTAGTATTGCGCAGTTCACCGTCGCTTCCTGCGTATTTGCTGTCGAATACCGAGCCTGTGAAGAGCAGGTAGTAGCCTTTGCTGAAGAAGCGCTCTGCGGTAAGTTCCACCCCGTAGTTGCGGCCGGTGCCCTCGTTGACGAGTTTGTTGGGGAAAAACCGGGTAAACCCGGAGCCCGTGTTGACGATGCTGAAAGAGCTGGAGAAGGTGTCGACCGGGATGTCGTACAGGTACTGGTAGTAGGTTTCCAGCTTGAAGCGCAGGTTTTTGGCGATAAACCAGTCGTAGCTCAGCACTGCATGATGGCTTTTGAACAGCCCCAGCCCTTTGTTCTGCTCGACCGGGTCGTTTTCCACTGATTCAAAGCCGTAGAAATACAGGTAACCGGGCAGGTTCTGCGAATGGAGTCCGTAACCGAGGCTGAGCCGCTGGTTTTTGGCCAGGTCGTACGTCAGGCCCAGGCGGGGCTCGACGGGCGAGAAGCTGTTTTCATTGAGGCTGAAATACAGGCTGGTAAGGCCTGCCAGCATGGTCAGGCGTTCCCCCGCCTTGTATTTTACCTGCGCGAAGGGCTGAAGGAGCAGCGCCCGCTCTTTGGCGTCCCATCTGGTGCGCCAGGGGCCTAGCAGGGTGGGGAGCTCGGGCTCGGGCGTCACGATCACGGCGCGCGCGCTGTCGAAATAGCGCATGAATAGCATGTCGGCGTTGATGCCTGCCTTCAGGGTTGTGCGCCTGCCTAGTTTTTGGTTGACAAAGGCATTGAAGGATATTTTACTTTCTTCGAATTCATAATCCAAAATAGGCGGCAGGCTGTCGTAGACAAACAGGCCGTTTTCCTCCCTCCGGAAAATGAGGTCGTGGTTGGCATCAACCAGCTGGTTGGAGGCAGAAACGGTGGCTTTGACAAACGTGTTGGCCGAAAAAGGCTGGGTAAGGGTCAGGCCCGCCACGCCCATGCGCGAGCCGAAGTATTGGTCGCGGTCGTTGGAGCCGTAGATGAGGGTCGCGGTGTCCGGCGCCTCCTGTTCGCTGAGAATGATGTCGATATCGCTAAGGCCGCCTACGCCCCAGAGCGCCAGGCTTCCGCCGTTTTTGGTGGGGAAATTGAGTCGGAATGCGCCGTCCTGGTAGTAGGGAATGGCGTCGGTGCCCACCTGTATGCCCAAAAACTGGAAGATTTGCAGGGTGGAGTAGCGGTAGGAGAGGAGGTAGGAGGAGCCTTTGTCCCTGGAGATAGGTCCTTCCGCCATTACTTCCGTGCCCAGGAAGCCCAGCTGCCCGCTGATCTCGTGACGTTCGTTGTTGCCATTGCGCATGCGCAGGTCGAACACGCCGGCGATGCCGTTGCCGAATTCGGCAGGGAAAGCGCCGGTGAAGAAGTCGGAATTGTCGAGGTACTTGTTGTTGAGAATGGTAACCGGCCCGCCTCCAGTGCCGGGGATGGCGAAGTGGTTGGGGTTGGGGATGCTGACGCCTTCCATGCGCCAGAGCACGCCCTGCGGGGAGTTGCCGCGCACCACGATGTCGTTGCGGCTGTCGTCGGCGCCTTGCACGCCAGCGAAGTTGGAGGCCATGCGGCCGGGGTCGCCGCGGCTGCCGGCGTAGCGGTCGGTCTCTTCCACGCTGAATTGCCGGGCGCTCACCGGCGCCATTTCGTTGCGCGTCTCGCCGCTGCGCTGGCCAATGACTTCGACCATGCCCAGCTCAGTGGCCGATTCGGTCATTTCCACGTCGAGGATCACTTCTTTTCCCGAGCCTACGATGATGTTGTTGAGAACGGTTTTCTCATAGCCTACATAAGTGAATTCCAGTGTCTGGCGGCCAAGCGGCACGTTGTCCAGGCGGTACGTGCCGTCGTCTTCCGTGATCGTGCCATTGCCTTCCCCCTTGTCGGTGATCAGCACGACGTTGACCCCGAGCAGGGGGTATTTGGATTCCCTGTCCACCACTTTGCCCCTTACGGTCTGGGTAGCGGTAGCGGTCTGGCTCCACGCAAAAAATGGTAAAAGGATGAATGTTAACAGAAGGTAAATGTTCTTCATAAGGTGATTTTTTCGTTCCGCCAAATATACCAACCAACCACCTAATCACCTAACAACCTCTTTCATCCTTTTTGAATGCCACCCTTTCCATCCTCACCACCTCTATACTGGGAACCCCAAACTCTTCCACAACCTTGCCTTCGATGCGGTAGACGCCCTTGCCGGTGAAAGTGCCCTGCCGGAGAAATGCGGGGAAATGGACGGTGTCGAAGTAATGGCCCTCCTGGTCGAGCCAGGTTCCGAAATACATGGTTTCGTTGCGCACGGTGCGCACCGGTTTGCGGCAGACGTAGTAGCCGTAGATTTGCACCTGTTTTCCCGCAAACCGGGAAAGATGCTGGGCGTATACGCCGCCTTCCGGCGCTTTTTCCAGCAGTTCGAAAGGAGAGCAGAGCGGGAACCCCAGCAGCTCGATCTCGTCGAAGGCCTGGTCAAGGGGGCCTTCTTTCAGGTCGGGAAGGCTGAATTCCGCCTTCGCATCGTCGAAAAGCGGCGGATTGGGGTCGTATTTTTCCGCGAACTTCTCCCACATGAGCTCGTATTTGCTGCGCCTGGTGAAGCGGAACGCTCCGATGCGGATCAACAGGTCGAGTTGCTCGGGCGTAGCGCCGGTGCGCTGGATGAAGTCTTCCAGGCTACGGAAAGGACCGCCTGCGCTGCGCTGGTGCACAATGCGGTGGGCCGTCTTGCGCTCCAGTTGCTGGATGTGCACGAAGCCCAGGTAGATGTCTTTTCCCTGAATGTGGGTGAGGTAGCGGCTGTGGTTGACGCAGGGGGCGTGGATGTTGGCGCCCTGCATGCGGGCTTCGTGCACGTAGTATTCGGTCTGGTAAAAGCCCCCGAAGTTGTTGATGACGGCCACCATGAATTCGAGGGGAAAATAGGCCTTGAGGTAGAGGCTCTGAAAGCTCTCCACGGCGAAGCTCGCCGAATGGGCTTTGCAGAATGAGTAGCCGCCAAAACTCTCGATCTGCCGCCAGACTTCGCCGGCGAGCTGTTCGGAGTGGCCGCGTGCCCGGCAGTTGTCGAAGTATTTTTGCCGCAGTTTTTCAAAAGTGTCTCCTTTTGTTTTTTTGCCGGTCATGATGCGGCGGAGCACGTCGCTTTCGCCGAGGTCGAGCCCGGCGAAGTGGTGCGCGATCTTCATGACGTCTTCCTGGTAGACCATCACCCCGAAGGTTTCGCCCAGGTGCTCCCGGAAAGTGGGGTGCGGATATTCAAACCCGGCGGGGGCGTGAAACCGCCGGATGTATTCGCGCATCATGCCCGACTGCGCCACGCCGGGCCGGATGATCGAACTGGCGGCCACGAGGTGGATGTAGTTGTCGCAGCGAAGCTTTTTCAACAAGCCCCGCATGGCGGGCGATTCGATGTAGAAGCAGCCGGTGCAGTGGCCGGAGCGAAGTTGGTCCCGCACTTTGGGGTCGTTCTTGATGGCTTCTATGGCGTAGAGGTCGACGGCCCTGCCCTGGTTTTCTTTCACCAGCGCGACGGCGTCTTTGAGGTGGCCGAGCCCCCGCTGGCTCAGTACGTCGAATTTGTGGAAGCCCATGTCTTCGGCGTGGTGCATGTCGAAATGGGTGATGGGGAAGCCTTTGGGCATCATTTGCAGGGCGGTGTGGCAGGAAAGGGGTTTTTCCGAAATGATGACCCCGCCGGCATGGATGGACAGGTAGTTGGGAAAACCCTCCAGCATGCGGCCGTAGTGGAATATCTGCGGCGCCAGCCCGTGGTGGCGGTCGGTGGCTTCGGGGTGGTCGGCGATGAGGTCGATCTCGTGTTTGGGCAGCCCGAACACCTTGCCTAACTCGCGGATGGTGGAGCGGCCTTGAAAGGTGTTGTAGGTAGCGAGTAAGGCAGTGTATTCTTTGCCGTAGCGTTTGAAGATATAGTCGGTGACGTCGTCGCGCTCGTCCCATGAAAAGTCGATGTCGAAGTCGGGCGGCGAGCTACGGTAGGGGTTGATGAAGCGTTCGAAGTAGAGGTCGAGTTCGAGGGGGTCGACATCGGTGATGTAGAGGCAGAAGGCCACGATGGAGTTGGCCCCGCTGCCGCGCCCTACGTGGTGGTAACCCATGCTGTGGGCGTAGCGCACAATGTCCCAGGTAATGAGGAAGTAGGAGCAGAAATCCTGTTCGCGGATGACGTTGAGTTCTTTATGCACCCGTTCGAGGGCTCGGGTATGGTGTTCGCCGTATCGCTGTTTACAGCCGTTGAGGGCGAGTTTTTGGAGGAGTTGGAGGTCGCCGTCCTTGCTGCCGGTGAAGGTTTGGCGGTTGACGTGCAGGCCTGTCTCCCATGTGGTGTTGCATGCTTCAACGATCCGCCGGGTGTTGTGTATGACCTGGGAGTAGACCTGGTAGTGGCGGAGGAGGGTACCCGGGGGCATGAGCGCTTCGGTCTTTTTGGCCATGCGTGTGGGGTCGATTTTGCTGAGCACGGTATTTTCGTCGATGGCCCTCAGCAGGCAGTGGAGTTTATACCCTTCGGCATTGAGGAAGGTGACGGGGCTGAGCATGACGAGGTGTTGCGGGTACTGTCGAACATCCGAGGAGAACAGGCGGTTCACGTGTTCGGGGCGGATGCCCAGCATTTCGTTTTCCCGGAAATCGCCGATGGGTTTGGCGAGGCGGGGGTAGATGATGAAGGCGTGTTGCAGGGGCGGCGCTGTTTCCGGCAGCGGTTTCCCCGACAGGGAGTGCTGCGTGAGCAGTTCGTTCAGTTCGCGAAACCCTTCGGCGTTTTGTGCCAGGCCGGTAAAGAGCGGTTTGCCGTCCTGCCGGAATTCCAGTCCCAGTATGGGTTTGATGTCATTGGCCTTGCACAGTTGTACGAATTCGAATGCACAGGACGTGTTGTTGATGTCCGTGAGCGCCAGGGTGCGGGCGCCCAGGATTTTGGCATTGTGCACGAGCTCTTCGGGGGAGAGGGTGCCGTAGCGCAGGCTGAAGTGGGTGTGGCAGTTGAGGAACAGATGACATCTCTTACAGATGACATCTCTAAGAGATGTCATCTGTGTTAAAAAAATGTTAAAAAATGAGTTTTTTCGCTAACTCTCAGCAATGAGAGTGTCCGCCCATATATTTGTGTGCAGAACAAATGAGGAGTTTGATATGGGGCAAGACAAGTATCATGTGCCTTTGGAGGCGGGAGGGTTCTACCATGTTTATAATCGTGCCAATAGCAACAGGGATTTGCTCTTTTTTGAAGAGAGAAACTACCATTATTTTCTCTACAAGTATGTAGAGTTTTTGCATCCTTTCGTTGAGACCTATTCATTTTGCCTGATTCCAAATCATTTTCATTTTCTTATTGAGGTGAAGCCGGAGGAACGTATCAGGTCTTACATTGAGGTTAATAACAAATGGAAGAAAATGCGGGAATCATCTGTGGAGGAGATACTGAGCGAGGCATTCAGGCGCTTTTTTATTTCCTATGCGATGTCATTTAACAAGGCAGACAAACGGAGAGGTTGCCTGTTTCATCGATCGTTCAACCGGGTTCTCATTCAATCTTCCTATCATTTTTTTACGGAGGTTTTCTATATCCACAATAATCCTGTAAAGCACGGCCTGGTTTCTTCTATTGATGAATACCCGTGGAGTTCATATTTGCCACTGTTATATGGAGCAGATGGATACGAATGGCTCTGCAGGGATAAAATAATGGATTGGTTTGAAGGGGCGGAGGAGTTTAGGCTGTTTCATCGGTCACAGATGACATCTCTAAAAGATGTCATCTTTTAGAGATGTCATCTGTGACCGAGAGG
>JBAQQB010000231.1:0-23421 GCA_049306275.1 Saprospiraceae bacterium
TTTGATATTCTTCCATGGCGTAAGGTTTTGATTACGCCGGGAAATTTACCCTCAATTGGAAAAAAATACCAGAAAAAATAACGCTTAAGTGTTTGAAAATCAGGAGGGATTGTTCAACGTGGGTGCAAGCGCAGTGGCGAAGCGAATGCGAAGCCATTAGCGCTTGCACAATGTGTGTGCCCGGCATGGGCATCCGATCCGGTATAAAGATACCGAATATTTCTGAAGGGTGGAAGTCCCTTACGGGCAAGTTGCCGAAGCCCGTTAGCAAGCGGCAAGGGCGTCCCGAGTGATCGGGAGTCTGAAGGAAGCCGGACTGCAAAGGCTGGTACCGACGAATAGGAACCACATAAGGAGGCTATGGCAGGAGGTCGAGGTAGCACAACATACCGAAGGCCCTGGGCAACAATCCTGTTGTAGTAGATGTGGCGGGGATCAGCGGAAAGCGGATGTTCTTACCCGGGGAGATCTGAGCCGGACCTGGAGACGGAGGTACGAGCGAGTACCCGAGAGAAGGGCGAGGCGCAGAAGTCAGCAGAAGCCATAGTAGCAGAGCCAAACCTTGTGCAAATGCCCTACCGGGTTGTAGGCAGCAGGCAAGAGAGGGTAGCTGTGAAGGGCCGAACATGGAACAGCCGGAAGCTGTCCCATCATAGCGAACCGATGAATCCGGCAGGAGGATGGACCGCTATACGATGGGACAAAGGAAGGCAAAACGAACAGAGACGAACATGGAGAACAAGGAACTGATGGGAGCAATCCTGTCGCGGGACAATCTGCTGCGGGCGTACAAGCGCGTGGTACAAAACGGCGGCGCAGCCGGGGTAGACGGGGTAGATGCCGGGCAACTGGCCGCCTACCTGCGTGCACACTGGCCGCGGGTGCGCAGCGAACTGCTGGAGGGCCGCTACCGGCCCTCAGCGGTACGAGGCGTGGAAATACCGAAAGCGAGTGGAGGGAAGCGGCTGCTGGGGATACCCACGGTACTGGACCGGCTGATCCAACAGGCGATCCATCAAGTACTGAGCCCCATGTGGGAGCCGGACTTCTCGCCGTACAGCTACGGATTCCGGCCTGGACGCAATGCGCACCAAGCCTTGCGGCAAGCCGTGGAGTACATCAACGCGGGCTATCAGGACGTCATCGACCTGGACCTCAAATCGTTCTTCGACCGGGTCGGACATGACAAGATCATGTCGTTAATCCGCAAGAGGATCGCAGACCGGGCGCTGTTACGACTGATAAGGCGGTACCTGCAATCCGGCATTCTGTTAAGCGGGGCAGTGCAGCAAAGAGAAGAAGGCACGCCGCAAGGCGGGCCGCTCAGTCCGCTGCTGTCCAACATCCTGCTCAACGAACTGGACAGGGAACTGGCCAAACGCGGACACCGTTTCGTTCGCTACGCCGATGATTGCAGCATCTTCCTGCGCAGCAAACGGGCTGCTGATCGGGTCAAAGCGAGCATCACGCGGTTTTTGGAGGACAAACTTCTACTGGAAGTGAACCAACAGAAAACCCGGATATGCCGCCCCGTGCATTTTGTGTTGTTAGGCCATGCGTTCACAAGCACCTACAAGAAGGGCGAGCGGGGCAAATACCGCCTGTCGGTCGCCCGGAAAAGCTGGGAGAGCCTCAAACGCAAGATCAAAGCCCTGACACGCAAAACGCATCCCGTGCCGTTGGAAGAACGCATCCGCAGGCTGAAGCGCCTGATGTACGGTTGGGTCAACTACTTCAAGTATGCCACCGGCTACGAGAAGTTTGAACAACTGGACGGATGGGTGCGAAATCGCTTGCGGTATTGCATTTGGAAGATGTGGAAGAAACCGTGGCGCCGCTACCGGGCATTCCGCCAATTGGGCATTAACCACGAATGGGCCATGAAGTTCGCCTGGTCGCGCAAAGGCGGCTGGCGATTATCGTGCAGCCCGGTCATGGGCATGACCGTTACGGAAGAACGCCTCCGGCAGCGGGGATACATCTCCTTCAAGGACTACTATCACCAGGTTCGTCAAAAGAGCGTTGTTTCATGAACCGCCGTATACCAGGCCGGTACGTACGGTGGTGTGAGAGGGCTGGGGTGGGCTTTATGGCTCACCTCTCCCTACTCGATTAATGTCCGTTTTCTTTATCAATCAATTCTTCGACGTCTCGAATCAAATCATTGATCTTTGGAAGAAGGGGCTTAATTTCTTCAGGCTGGATGTCGGCAAAATCTTCGTAGTCTGCCTGTTGCCGGATTGCAAATAGCCGGTTAAACAGAATCCCGTCTGATCGGTCAATTCTGCCCGTCTTGATCAATTCCTGATTGAACGCGTTTTTGAGCCCCGAATGAGTTGCTGCTGTTAATCCCTTGAATGCCAAATAGGCAGAGACGACATAGAAGCACGAATAGTACATCCGATTTGCTGCCGCATTCCACCGACCCTCTTTGACAAGGTATTCGGCATCCTCGTAAGATTCTTTTGCACGCTCTATCCTGTAACGGACCAATTCTTCCTTGGAGTAACTCATGCCCGCTTACCCTCTTTTTTGATAATCTGGTAGATGGGGGTTACTGCCCGGTCCTCCCATTCAGACTTGGTATGGATTATCGTACTAATGACCGAATCAGTTTGGAGCTCCAGGTCATACAACTTATCAAGAATGAATTCCTTCAGGTCGGCGGTAAGGGGGCGATTGAGTAAAACCAGGAAGTCCCAATCTGAGTCAGCACGGAAATCTCCCCTGGCCCGAGAGCCAAACAAGATGACCTCCGCTTTGGGGTCTATCCTTATAACTTCCTGTTTTACAATTTTTACGATATTCATTCCTCAGATCAGGTTTCTATAAACAACCTAAAGATAAGGGTTTTGCCTTTGCGAGGCAACGCCCCTTGACTTTTCATTTCTTAATGGCCATTAACTTCTTTATAACCGTCACTCCCCTCCAATACCCCCCATTACCGTTTATCTCCATTTATCCCACCGTATTGCCGCAACTCCTCCGACTAACCAAAACCCGCATTGCGCCTTGTACTTAGTCTGAGCGGTATTGACAGCTATATCGCTTATATCCCGTCCAGATCATCCAGCGGGCTGCGAAGTTTCTCCCAACCTCTTCGGGTGATATACGTGTATATCTCCGTCGTCTTGCTGCTCTCATGCCCCAGCAATGCTTGGATATGCAACGTCTGCCCCTCGAAAACCCATTCTACCGGACGATATACCGCCATGTACTCCTTCAACTTATTCCACGCCTTCTCCGAGAATACCGTAAACCGGCCCTTTTTGCCCATCCTCCCCTGATTAACAAACGCCTTCCCAAGCCGCAACCCAGCCGAATAGATGAGCATCAGAATGCAACATGGTTGAGTCTGTCCGCCGAACGCAACAAGCATCTGGCTGGGCTTTATATCATCATAGTGACGAATGAATGGCCGGAAGCAGTTTTGGTATGCCTTGATCGTATCTGCGATACCTGCGCCAACTGCGCAACCTCCTTCCCGAAAATCCCTGTAAACTCCCACCTTCTCTGCGTTTTAGGGCTTTATGAATCATTTTTTCAAAAAAAACTTTTCCGAAAATAAACTAAAAATTCCAATTCCGCAATGCCCACCCCTGAAAAGTCGCCCTCCTGACAAAACCCCACAGCCACCCCCAAATCCACTTCCTTCGCCAATTTTTTACAAATCTTTCCCCCCCAAACCCCTTCAATGATTCCCAAATTTACTTTTTTTACAGAGTAAAAGTTTTGTGTCACCTCCCCGGCGAATACCGGGGCTAAATGTTTTGCTATGCTTCGCACGGTCTTTACCCTTCTGTTATGCGCAGTGGCGTCTCTCGCCATCGCTCAGGGGCCCTCCTTCAGGGGCCTGCCTGCCACACCCCAAAATGCCGAAGCGCTTGACATTCAATTTGGTGAATACCAGGTCTTCCGGATCGATGCGGCCAGCCTGAATGCCTACGCGAAGGCGGAAAACGGCGCAAGGCCCTTCCGCCTGCAGCTCGGCGACCGCCATGACTGGAACCTGGAGATCTTCGCCCGCGATATCCGGGCAGCAAACTACTCCATCCTCGTCGCAACCGAAGCGGGCGTGACGGAGATGCGGGCCGGGGAGAACAATACCTTCCGCGGGCAACTCCTCCAAGCTGGCGGAGGCATGGTCAGCCTGACCCTCGACGTGGATTTTATCTACGGCTACATTACAGAGGGCGATGAGGAGTTCTTCATCGAACCGCTGTGGTATTTCATCCCCGACGCTTCAAAAGACCTCTTCCTGGTGTACCCGGCCTCCAAAGTTATTCCCGTGGAAGGGAAGACCTGCGGGGTGACGGAGATGGAAGAGCACAAACCCCACATCGACCCGGAGGATATGCCCGAAGTGGGGAACTGCCTCCGCCTCCAACTGGCCATCGCCAACGACTGGGCGATGCGGCAGAAATACGGCTCCAACGCCGCGGTCATCAACCACAACGTCGGGGTGATGAACAACGTGCAGAATAACTACGACAACGAGTTTGCCGACGAGATCGACTTCTTTATCGTACAACACTATATCTCGTCCTGCTCTACCTGCGATCCCTGGACTTCCTCCACCAACCCCAATACCTTGCTCAACAGCTTTACCAACTGGGGCCCCGGCGGCTTCTCCGCGGTGCACGACCTGGGACAGCTGTGGACCAACCGCGACCTCGACGGCAGCGTCATCGGCATCGCATGGCTCAACGCCGTATGCACCAATATCCGCTACCACGTGCTGCAGGATTTTACCACCAATGCCCAACTCCTGCGGGTGCTGGCAGCGCATGAGATCGGCCACAACTTCAGCGCTACCCACGATGCCCAAGGCTCCAACACCATCATGGCGCCTTCGGTAAGCAATACCAATACCTGGTCGAACCAGTCGATCAACCAAATCAATAATTTCATCCAAACGGTCGACCCGCCCAACGGCTGCCTGGCTTTCTGCCCGCCGCCCTGCGCCCTCACCGTGAGCGCATCGGCTTCTCCCAACACCGTCTGCGCCGGACAACCCTCTGTATTGACGGCTACACCCTCCGGCGGTACCGCTCCGTACAACTATACCTGGAGCACTGGCGGCAACCAACAGACTACCACTGTCAACCCCAACGCCACGACCACCTATTCGGTAACGGTTACCGACGCTGCGGGTTGCCTCGGCACGGCAAGCGTCACGGTGACGGTCAGTCCGCCGCCCACGCCTGTGGCTACCAACAACTCCCCGCTCTGCCAGGGCGGCACCCTGGTGCTGGCAGCCAGCGGCGGCGTGACCTACAACTGGACCGGTCCCAACGGCTTTACCTCGACTCTGCCCAACCCGACCATTCCCAACGCCCAACCGGTCAACAGCGGCACCTATAACGTGACGGTGACCAATGCCACAGGCTGCAGCGCGTCTACCAGCACTTTTGCAGTGGTAAATCCCAACCCCGGCGCCGTGGCGGGTAGCAATTCGCCGGTATGCCAGGGCAGCGCCATCAATCTCAACGCTGGCGGAGGCGGCACCTACAGCTGGAGCGGTCCCAATGGCTACTCCTCCAACCAGCAAAACCCGGTTATCCCCAACGCACAAGTCGCCAACGGTGGACAGTACACGGTGACCGTCTCCCTGAACGGCTGTACCAACACGGCCTCCACCACCGTCGTCGTCAACCCTTCGCCCACAGCTTCGGCGTCGAGCAACTCGCCGGTCTGCCAGGGGGCAACCATCCAACTCAATGGCTCCGGAAGCGGGGGGACCTTTAGCTGGAGCGGCCCGGGCGGCTTTAGCTCCACCCTGCAGAACCCCACCATTTCCAATGCGCAACCTGCCAATAGCGGCACTTATACCCTGACGTTAACCAATACCAACGGCTGTACCGCCACTTCTACTGTTTCCGTGACGGTGACGCCCCAGCCCGTGGCGTCTGCGGGCAACAACTCGCCCGTATGCCAGGGCTCTACCCTCATTCTGGCATCTTCGGGCGGCAGCGCCTACAGTTGGAGCGGCCCCAATGGCTATACATCCAACCTCCAAAACCCGACCATTCCAAACGTGCAGGCTGCCAATGCAGGAACCTACACGGTGACGGTGACCAACGCCAACTGCTCGGCTACAGCCACTACCCATGTGCTGGTCAACCCCTCGCCAGTGGCCGCTTCTTCCAGCAATTCACCGGTCTGCCAGAACGGCACGATCAACCTGTCGGCCTCTGGCGGCAGTTCCTACAGTTGGAGCGGACCGGGCGGTTTTTCCTCCAACCAGCAAAATCCCGTCATTCCTAACGCTCAGGTACAGAACTCCGGTACCTACACCGTAACGGTCACCGCCGCCGGCTGTAGCTCCACCTCCAGCGTGCCGGTGACGGTCACGCCCCTGCCCGCCGCAGGCGCGGGCAGCAACGCCCCCGTATGCCAGGGCGGCACCCTCGTGCTGGCAGGCTTCGGCGGCGGCACATATAGCTGGAGCGGCCCCAACGGCTTCACCTCCACCCAGCCCAACCCGAATATCCCCAACGTGCAACCTGCCAACGCGGGTACCTACTCGGTCACCGTGACGGCCAACGGCTGCAGCGCCTCGGCCACTACTTCGGTGGCGATCAACCCACAACCGGCTGCGGCGGCCAACAGCAACGGTCCCGTCTGCGAAGGCGCCACGCTCAGCCTGTCGGCTTCCGGCGGCGGCACGTATAGCTGGAGCGGCCCCAACGGCTTTACCTCCAACCAGCAAAACCCCTCTATCGCCAACGCCCAGGCGGCCAACGCGGGTACGTATTCCGTGACGGTTACCAACGCAGGTTGTACCGCTTCGGCAACGACAACGGTCTCCGTGAACCCAGGCCCCAGCGCTTCCGCGGGCGGGAGCACGCCCGTGTGCGAGGGCGAAACGATCGAACTCAGCGCTTCGGGCGGCAACTCGTATAGCTGGAGCGGCCCCAACGGTTTTTCTTCGAATGAACAAAATCCGGTCATTCCCAATGCCGGCTCCTCAGCCGCGGGCGTATACACCGTGACGGTCGGTGATGGCCTTTGTACCGATGCCGCCAGCGTAGCGATCGCGGTGACGCCCCTGCCCAACGCCGTAGCCGGCAGCAACGCACCGGTCTGCGAAGGCGGCGACATCCTGCTGGCCGCTTCCGGCGGCACGAGCTATAGCTGGAGCGGCCCCAACGGTTTTTCTTCGAATGAACAAAACCCGGTGATCGGCAATGCCCAGGGCACAAATGCCGGAACCTACACCGTGGTAGTCAGCGCCAATGGCTGCAATGCCAGCGCCAGTTCTACAGTGGCGGTGAATGCCGTGCCCGAGCCTTCCGCCGCCAGCAACACCCCCGTCTGCATCGGCTCCGACCTGCTGCTGTCGGCCCAGGGCGGCGCGAGCTATAGCTGGAGCGGCCCTAACGGCTTTTCTTCCAACGAACAAAACCCCGTTTTGCCCAACGCGCAGGCGGGCGATTCGGGCACATATACCGTGACGGTCAGCAACGGCAGTTGCAGCGCTTCCACCCAGGTGAGCGTGGAGGTCAACCCCGGTCCCGCCGCCGCTGCCGCCGCCAACGGCCCCGTTTGCGAAGGCGAAACCATCGAACTCAGCGCCTCCGGAGGCGATACATACAGCTGGAGCGGTCCGAATGGCTTTGTTTCTTCCGAGCAAAATCCAGTTATCCCCAATGCCCAGCCCGGCGACTCTGGCGCGTACACCGTCATGGTGACGGCTCCCGGCTGCAGCGCTTCCGCGACGACCACCGTGGAGGTGCGGCCCTTGCCCGATCCGCAGGCGGCGAGCAATACGCCCATTTGCGAAGGCGAGACCCTCCAACTGTCGGCCGCCAGCGGCGATACTTTCGCATGGAGCGGCCCGGGCGGCTTCTCTTCCAGCGAGCAAAGCCCTGCTATCGCTGAGGCGACGCTCCTGAACGCGGGTACATATACGGTGACGGTCACCAACAACGGCTGCAGCGCTACCGAAAACGTGACGGTGGCTGTCACGGCCCTGCACAAGCCCGAAGCACAAAGTAACGCGCCCGTTTGCGAAGGAGACGACATCCAACTCACCGCCACCGGTGGGACGAGCTATAGCTGGAGCGGTCCGGGCGGCTTTGTTTCTAGCGAGCAAAATCCCCTCATCCCCGGCGCGCAAGGCCTGAATGCAGGAGAATATACCGTGATCGTGACCCTCAACGGTTGCAGCACAGACGCAAAGGCCCTGGTGATCGTGAACCCCCTGCCACAGGCCGAAGCCGGCGGCAGCGCCGTGGTTTGCGAGGGAGAAACGATCGCCCTGACTGCCGGTGGGGGAGGGAGCTACCTCTGGAACGGACCCAATGGCTTCGTTTCTACAGAACAAAATCCGGTGATCCCCGCTGCGCAAGTGGAGAATGCAGGGGAATATTCCGTGACGGTGAGCCTTGACGGCTGCGAAGCTACGGCTCAGGCCGAAGTGGCGGTGACGCCCCTGCCCCAAGCCGCGGCAAGCGGTTCTTCGCCCATGTGTGAAGGCGAAACCATTCAGCTGATCGCTTCCGGCGGCAGCGCTTATGCCTGGAGCGGTCCCGGCGGCTTCTCCTCCGATCTGGCCGAACCGGCGCTTTCCAACGCACAGCCCGGCAACAGCGGCATGTATGTGGTGGTGGTTTCGGAAAATGGCTGCAGCGCCAGCGCGGAAGTGGAAATCCTGGTCAATCCGCTGCCCGAAGCAGTGGCGGCCGCCAACGGCCCGCTATGCCAGGGTGAAACGCTCGAACTGAGCGCTTCCGGTGGCGAAACCTATAGCTGGAGCGGCCCCAACGGTTTCATTTCAGAAGAACAAAACCCATTCATCGGCGAGGCACAGACCGGCGATGCCGGTATGTATGAGGTGACGGTGAGCAGCGCCGGTTGCAGCAGCACGGCGGCGGTCATGGTGGAAGTAAACCTGGTCACCGCCCAGGCCTCTTCGACCGACGAGACCTGCCACGACTGCAACGACGGCACGGCGACGGTCCTGGCGCAAGGCGCGGGTAACTACACCTATCTGTGGTCGAACGGCGCAACGGAGGCCGCCATTTCCGGCCTTGAACCCGGTACCTACACTGTCACTGTCACCGGCGACAATGGCTGCACTGCCGTGACTTCCATCCAGATCGTACCCTTCGGCTGCCCGGCCATCGAAGGCCAGCTGAGCATTGAAGGACCGGCCTGCCAGGGCGACCTGGCCACCGTTACGGTCACCCCGGCCAATGGCGTTGAACCCTATGGCTTCCTTTGGTCGAATGGAGAAACTGGCCAGACGGTCGTCGTGCCTGCCGGCATATACACCGTCAATATCACTGACGCCGACGGCTGTCCCGGCTCGCTGGAAGTGACGGTGGAAGACGGTCCTGAGGTCATACCCGCCATCGAAGGCGACACCTTTGTATGCGACGGAGAAGCCGGCACCCTGACCGCATCCGGCGGCTCTGCGTATCTGTGGAGCACCGGCGAGACCACGCCCGTCATCATCTGGACCGAAAGCGGGGATTACAGCGTGGAGGTCACCGAAGGTGAATGTTCCGTTTCCACCTCCGTGACGGTAGCGGTCAACCCGCCGCTAGTACTCGACCTGGGCCAGACCGATGGGCAGATCGTAGCCGTAGTGAGCGGTGGTTCGGGCAATTACAGCTACCTTTGGAATACCGGCGAGACCACTTCCTCGATCAGCCCCACCGAGCCCGGCGTTTATTCGGTGACGGTCACCGACGAGAAGGGCTGCAAGACGGTGGGTGAGGTGGATTTTACGGTGTCGACGTCCGAAACCAGAAAACAACCCATCCGGGTATATCCAAACCCCACGCTGCACCGGGTATTCGTGGAGGCGCCGGCCGGCCTGGAAGGCTGGATCTACGCCCACGACCTGCTCGGCAACCTGATCGCCAGCCAGCCGCTCGGCATCGGGGAAGTAGACCTTTCGGGGCAGGCGGCAGGCAGCTACCTGCTGCAGGTCGTCGTCGGGGAGGAGGTGTACCGGGTGAAGGTGGTGAAACAGTGAAAAGCGTTTATCGACGAACGTTTATCGTTTACGTAAACGATAAACGTTCGTCGATAAACGATAAAAAAGTATCGCTCGCAAGGGTCTCCGACCCGATGCGTTACTGGCTTCAAGTCTCTGACTTGGGTATCCTTCCAGGCAAGTCGGAGACTTGCAGACAATGCGTTTCGGGTCGGAGACCCTCACGAGCGAATGATAGTTAAAGGCGTTTATGGTTAAGGTAAACGATAAAAAAGTATAATGCTCAAATCAATCTTCCTCTCTTCGCTTTTCTCCGTCTTCGCAGTTCTGCTGCCCGCGCAGGACCTCCTGTCCTACACCTTCATCGGCTCCAAATCGAAGGCGCAGCTCGCCGCGCAGTTCGGCCTGCCCTTCATCCAATACGGGGCGCGGTTTTACAAGGTGACCTACACCACGCAAGATCTGAGCGGGGCACAGGACACCGTATCCGGCCTGGTCGTCGTGCCCGACGACGATACGGACATTTTTCCGCGGCTGGTTTACCAGCACGGCACTTCGTCGTCGAAAGACAACGTGCCATCGCGCTACGGGCAACCGGGCGGGGGAGAGGGCGACATACCGGTCTTTTTCGCCAGCATGGGCTTCGTGGCCCTGGCGCCCGACTACCTGGGCCTGGGCGATTCGGACGAATTTCACCCTTACGTGCACGCCGACAGCGAGACCTGGGTGGCGCAGGACATGCTGCGCGCTTTCGACGAACTGGAAGCACAGATCAACACCCATACCAACGAACAGTTGTTCATGACCGGCTATTCGCAGGGCGGGCACGCCTCCATGGCCCTGCACCGCGCGGTGGAGCAGGACCCTGCGGAGGAATTCACCGCCACGGCGGCTGCACACCTTTCCGGTCCTTACAGCATCGGCGAGGTGATGCGCGATTTCATTCTTTTGGATACGGTTTATTACTATCCTGCATATATTCCGAATACCCTGTTGTCGTATCAGGAGGTATATGGCAATTTATTCGATGAAATAAGCGATGGCTTCAAGCCGCCCTATGCTGCGTTGGTGCAGCAGTTTTACGACGGCCAGATCGACCTGGGCGAGTTGAACGAACAGTTGATCAACGCCCTGATCGCCGAGGAGGGCGAAAGCCGTCCCACGCGCATCTTGCAGGACGCCCTGAAGCAGGCGGTGGTAGCCGATCCGGATCATCCGGTGAATGTAGCCCTTCGCGCCAACAACGTATACCAATGGGCGCCGGAGGCCCCCACGCGGCTGTTCTACTGCAAGGCCGACGATCAGGTGTCATTCGTCAACAGCCTCGTAGCGCTCGACACCATGCTGGCCCGCGGCGCCCTCAACATCGCCGCCGCCGACCAGGACTCCACCGCCAACCACGTGGAGTGTGTGGAGCCGGCGCTGGTGAGCACGCTGTTCTTTTTCCTGGGATTCCAGGAAATCGGGGAGGTATCGGGGTCAGATGAGGCCTTTGAGGCCGGAGAGCCGTTTGCGGTTTTTCCCAATCCCGCCGACGGGTATGTGCAGGTGCTCACGGAGGAGGCAGGGGAGTTGCGGGTGTATGATGTGAATGGGAGGGAGGTGATGGTGCGCGCCCTGGCCGAAGGCCTCACCCAATTGAATCTCAGCGATTGGCGGCGGGGCAGTTATTTGTTTGTGTGGCGGCAGGGGCAACGGGTGGAAGCGAGGGTGTTGGTGAAGGAGTAGGGTTTTTTGGGTTGTTGGGGTGTTAGGGTGTTGGGAAAAAAATTATCGGGGGTGTTTTGATTTGTTTTAAAATGTTGTAAATTTGAAGACGTTTTAAAACAAAAAATGCATCCCCAAATGAAAACAATCACCAACATCACCCCCTTTCTTTGGTTCGACCACCAGGCGGAGGAAGCGGCTCGCTTTTACACCACCGTTTTTGACAATTCCCGCATCGAGCAGGTAACCCACCCCGGTCCCGGGGTCACGGTTGTTACGTTTTCGCTCGGCGGGCAGCGCTTTAATGCGCTCGACGGCGGCCCGATGTTCAAGCCCAACCCCTCGGTCTCTTTTTACGTCACCTGCGAAAGCAGGGAGGAAGTAGACTGGGTATGGCCGCAACTTCTCGAAGGAGGCACGGCCCTCATGCCGCTCAATAAATACCCCTGGAGCGACTGGTATGGCTGGGTGCAGGATCGCTACGGCTTTACCTGGCAGATAGCCCAGGGCAGGCTGGAAGATACCGATGGCCAAAAATTTGTGCCCTGCTTTCTGTTCTCCGGAAAACAGGCAGGCAGGGCGGAGGAGGCGGTGAACCTCTACACCTCGGTGTTCAGCCCTTCTTCGGTTAAAGGCATCCTGCTCTATGGTCCGGAGGGGCCGGGGCTGGCGGGGACCGTGCAGCACGCCCAGTTCACCCTCGGCCAGGGCGTCTACATGGCCATGGATAATCCCGTCAACGCCGATATGGACTTCAACGAGGCGCATTCTTTGGTGATCGATTGCGAGGACCAGCAGGAGGTCGACTATTTCTGGAACAGCCTGCTGTCGGGCGGCGGCGAAGAGAGCATGTGCGGCTGGCTCAAGGACCGCTTCGGGGTGTCGTGGCAGGTCGTGCCCAAGATACTGCCGCAGCTGCTATCCCATCCCGATCCGGAAAAAGCCCGGAAGGCCGGGGCTGCGCTCATGCAGATGCGGAGGATCGAGATCGATAAATTGCTGTAAATGAACAACCTGATCACCCTCCGCCCCGCCACCATCGCCGACCTGGACCTCCTGCGGCATTGGGACGAGCAGCCCCACGTCGTGGCCTCCGACCCCAACGACGACTGGGAATGGGAGACGGAGCTGCTGCGCAACCCCGATTGGCGCGAGCAACTCATCGCCGAACTCGATGGGCGGCCCATCGGGTTTGTGCAGATCATCGACCCGGCGAGGGAAGAGACGCACTATTGGGGCGAGGATATCGGCCCCAACCAACGCGCCATTGACATCTGGATCGGCGAAGCCGATGCCCTGGGCAAGGGCTACGGCACGGAGATGATGCGGCAGGCCCTACTGCGCTGCTTCGCCGACCCGGCCGTAGAAGCGGTGCTCATCGACCCGCTGGCGTCCAACACGCGGGCACACCGGTTTTACGAGCGGCTGGGCTTCCACTTTGTGGAGAAGCGCCGGTTCGGAAAGGATGATACGTTTGTGTACCGGATTGGGAGAGGGGAGTTTTCAGATAAGGGGTAGAGGTAGTGGAATATGAGGTTTGGGTATTTGAAGATGATTCCACCCCCCCACCCCCCGCCAGCGGGGGAGAAAACCTTGCTAAAGCTGATAACTTGAATGAATGTTCAGCTTTTCATCCGCAGCCTTGCATTACAATCTCCCCCGCTGGCGGGGGTTGGGGGTGGAACAATTTCCATAAGACTTTTCAATTAAAAAGATTTTTTGAAAAAAAAATTGCACCTATCAATAAAATCCGTTTATCTTTGTGAGCGAACGTTCACTAACTCCTCTCGACAATGACCACCGAAGTATCCAACAGACAACTCGAAATCATCGAAGCCGCAGGCAGAACCCTGACTGCCTCCGGCGTGAGCGGGCTGACGATCAAGAATCTGGCCAAAGAGATGCAATTCTCCGAAAGCGCCATTTACCGGCACTTCGCCAGCAAGGAGGAGATCATCATTGCCCTGCTCGAATACCTGGCTGAAAATATGGACGAACGCCTTGCCGGGGTGATCTCAGGCAACCACACCCCTCTGGAGAATTTCATCCGGGTGTTTAAAAACCAGTTTGCCTTTTTTGAAAAACATCCCCACTTCGTCGTGGCGGTATTCTCCGACGGCCTTTTTGAAGAAAGCCAGCGCATCAACGAAACCATCCTCAAGATCATGCAGGTCAAAATGAAGCACCTCATGCCCATCATCATGGAAGGACAGCAGCAGGGCGCTTTTACCAACGCCATCACCACCGAAGAGCTGATGCACCTGGTGATGGGCGCCATGCGCCTCCAAATGTTCAAATGGCGGATCGCCCACTTCCAGTTCGATATCAAAAGGGCAGGGGATAATATGACCCAATCGCTGCTCACCTTAATTAAAGCTAAACCATGAAAAAGTACCTTCCCACAGCACTGGCCACCCTGCTGGCGGCTTTTGCCCTTCTTACGCTCTTTCTCAGTACTTCCGTCATCTTTGATCTTTTTGGGGTCAGGGAAAAGGAAGGCAATTATGTACCGTTCGTCGTATGGGCCAATTTCATCGCCAGCATCCTATACATCCTGGCAGCCTACGGCTGGGTGAAAGCCCGGAAATGGACCAGCGGCCTCCTCCTCGCAACGGCCTTGCTGCTCGCCGCCGCCTTTATCGGCCTGCAATTTCACATCCGGGCCGGTGGCATCTACGAAACCAAAACCGTCGGCGCGCTGATCTTCAGAACCGCGCTGACCCTCGGCTTTGCGGGCCTTGCCCATTTCATTAAACCAAAAAAATTTGCTCAATGAAGTTAGTAAATATTCACAAACTCCTTGTTTTACTTCTCTTGCTTGCAGCCGCCTTGCCTCCCCTGCAGGCGCAGGTTTGGACACTCGGCCAGTGCATCGATACGGCGTTGGTGTACAACCAAAATCTACAAGCGGGCCGCAACGCCATTGAGCTGAGCGAACAGAAGCACCGCGAAGCGAAAGCCGGCCTGATCCCGAAGGTCACCGCCAACGCGGATTACAAGTATTTTACCGACCTGCCATATCAATTGATGCCCCTGTCGGTCTTCGGCGGACCGGAAGGGCAGTTCAAGGAAGCGCAGTTCGGCGTACCCCACAATATCAACGCCAATGTTCAACTCGCCGTGCCGCTTTACCAACCCCAGCTCTACGGAACCATCCAGATGACCCGGACCGCAGGGGAGCTCTCCCGGCTGCAATATGAGAAAAGCCAGGAGCAGGTGATCACCGACATTTCCAACCTGTACTACAACATCCAGATCCTGCACCACCAGCTGGCCTTTGCCGACAGCAACCTCGTCAACGCTACCCGGCTGCTGGAAAACCTGGAACTGCTCCGCACGCAGCTGCTTGCGAAAGGCACCGACGTGGGCATGGTGCAATTGCAGGTGTCGCAGCTGAATACCCTGCGGGATAACCTGGGCGCCAAATACGAACAGGTGCTCAATACCCTGAAATTCGCCATGGGCCTGCCCCTGGACCGGCCTTTGCAAGTCGATCCGGCCATCGCGCCGCCGGATGCCCCGGACTATTCCGTCGTACCCTCCCTCGATATCCGCATCGCCAACACCCGGCAGCGCCTGTTGTCGGACGAGCTCCAGACCCTGAAGAACTCCCGCCTGCCCTCCGCATCGCTTTTCGGCAGCTATGGAACCACGGGCTTCGGGTACGACCAACAGCCCAACGACTTTCTCAATTTCTATCCCATCGGCTTCGCCGGGGTCCAGGTGTCTTACCCGCTGTTCAACGGCACGGTCACGCAGAAAAAGATCGAGCAGAAGAGGCTGGAACTGCAAACCAACGAGCTGCAGTTGAGCCTCCTCACCAACCAAAATGCCATGCAGGTGCGCAACGCCACCCTGCAACGAGCCATCGCACGCAACGCCATTGCCACTACCGGCGAGCAAATCGAGCTAGCGCAGGCCATCTACGGGCAGACTCTTTTTCAACAACAACAGGGTACAGCCACGCTGACCGACGTCCTGCTGGCCGATAACGCCCTGCGTGAGGCCCAGCAATCCTACCTCAACGCCCTGATTGACTACCTGAAAGCCGATCTGGAACTGAAAAAATTCACCGGCAATCTTTCATCTCTTCAATAACTCTCAACATGCGCAACATATCATCCTTCCTGAAAAAAGCCCTGTTCGTCATCATCCCCCTCGCTCTGATCGCCTTGGTGGCGGTCCGGCTGAAAAAGAACAAAGCAATCACCGAGGAGCGCGTCTATCAGTACGACAAGGAGGAGGCTATCCGCGTGGGCGTGGATACGGTGAGGCTGGAAATAATCAGTCCGGAATTTTCTTACGCCGGGACCTTTGAGCCCAACCGGGAGACAAAACTCAGCGCAGAACTACAGGGCAAGGTCAACCTGGTGTCGGCCGAGGCTGGCGACCGGGTGAGGAAAGGGCAGGCCCTGGTGCAACTCGACAACGAACTACTCAAATTGCAACTGCAATCGATCGAAGTGCAGATCGAAGGCCTGGAGGCCGACGTGAAGCGCTACACCATCCTGGCACAGGCCGACGCCGTGCAGGGGGTGCAGCTGGAAAAGGCCGAACTCGGCCTCAAAGCCGCCAAAGTGCAAAAAGCCACCGTGCTGGAGCAGATCGCCAAGACGACCGTCAGGGCGCCCTTCGACGGCATCGTGACGGCGAAAATGACGGAAGAGGGCGCCTTCGCCGCTCCGGGCGTGCCCCTGCTGCAAATCACCGACATCGCCCTGCTCAAATTCACGGTCAATGTGCCGGAGAACGAGGTCGGCAAGTTCCGCCTGAACCAGTCCTATCCCGTCACCGCCGACGCCTTTCCGGAGCTGCCGCTTTCGGGCAAAGCTACCCTGATCAGCAGCAAGGCCAATATGGGCAGCAGCTTCCCGGTCCAGTTTTCCGTACCCAACACCGCCGACCTGAAGGTCAAGGCGGGCATGTTCGGAAAATTGCGCTGGAAGGAAGGCTCGCAGGAGAAGGGCATCGTGATCTCTTCCGCCGCCATCACGGGCAGCGCCGCCCAGCCGCAAGTGTATGTGGTCAGGGATGGAAAGGCCGCGCTGCAGGCCGTCACCCTTTCCGGAAAATTCCAAAACAAGGCCGTGGTGTCGGGCGGGCTCCGGGAGGGCGACGTCATCGTCACCAGCGGATTGATCAACCTGTTTGAGGGCGCCAACGTCGCCGTCCAATAAAATCAGCGAAACATGAATATCACAGAAATTTCCATCAAACGCCCTTCGCTGATCATCGTGCTGTTCAGCCTGTTCGCCCTGCTGGGCATCATCGGCTACACCAACCTCAGCTACGAGCTGATGCCCGACTTTAACCAGCCCGTGGTGGTGATCAAAACCGGCTACCCCGGCGCCGAACCCGCGGAGGTCGAAACCTCAGTGTCCCGCAAGATCGAAGACGCCCTGTCCAACCTGGAAGGGGTGGATTACCTGGTGACCAAGTCGCTACCAAACGCCTCGATCATCATCGCCAACCTGAAATACGGCACCGACCTGGACAAGACCATGCAGGACGCCCAGCGCTATATCGACAACATCCGCCGCGACCTGCCGGAAGACATCCTCAGCCCCGTCATGAGCAAGGTCTCGCCCAACGACCTGCCCATCATGTCGGTCAGCGCCACCAGCAACCTGCCGGCCACGGAGTTTTACCAGAAAATGAAAGACGAGTACCTGCCCCAGATACAGCAGATCAAAGGCGTGGCCGAGCTCACCCTGCTGGGCGGGCAGGAGAGGGAAATACAGGTAAAGGTGGATCAGGAAAAACTGAAATTGTACCGGATATCCCTCTACCAGATGACCGAGGCCATCAACCGCTCGGGGCTTGACCTGCCGGCGGGCAAGGTTCAGACCGAAGAGCAGTCTAACTCGGTAAGGCTAACCGGCAAATTCAGCTCCCTGGACGACATCCGGAATGTGCAGATCGCCATGCCTGTGCCGGGCAGTCCGGTGTACGTCAAAGACGTAGCCGAGGTGGCGGACGGCATCGCGGAAACCACCTCCATGAGCCGGTACAACGGCCAGGAAGGGATCGGTATTTTGCTGAAAAAACAAGGCGACGCCAACGCGGTCGATGTGTCGCGGCAGGTGCGGGAGGCCTTTCAGGACATTGAAAAGCAGCATGCCGGCACGGGCGTCAAATTCGTCATCGCCGACGACAGCACCGACAACACCATCGCCGCGGTGGAGTCGGTGGTGGTAGACCTCATCTGGGCGGTGATCCTGGTGTCGCTGGTCATGCTGGTCTTCCTGCACAGTTTCCGCAACTCGCTCATCGTGTTGGTGGCCATTCCCACTTCGCTGGTCACGGCCTTCGCCATGATGTGGCTCCTGGGCTACACCCTCAACCTGATGACCCTGCTGGCCATGTCTTTGATCATCGGCATTCTTGTCGACGATGCCGTGGTGGTGTTGGAGAATATTCAGAAACACCTCGACATGGGCAAGGAGCGGCGCACCGCGGCGATGGACGGGCGGATGGAGATCGGCTTTTCGGCCCTGTCGATCACCCTGGTCGACGTGGTGGTGTTCCTGCCCATCCTGTTTTTGCAGGTGTTTGTGGCCGACATGCTCAAGCAGTTTTCGGTGGTGGTGGTGACCTCCACGCTGACCAGCCTGCTCGTCGGCTTCACCCTCACGCCCTGGCTTGCTTCCCGGATCGGGAAGAAGGAAGACCTGCAGCCGAAACATTTCGTCAACCGCTTTCTGCTATGGTTCGAGCATCAGGTGGAAGTCTTCACCCACTGGTACGGCAAGCAGCTGGAATGGGTGCTGGGTCACAAGCTCATTTTCACCGGCATCGTGCTGTTGCTGTTTGTGATGACCATGGGCATCATGCGGCAGGGCATCATCGGAAAGGAGCTCATTTCGACGGGCGATCAGGGCAAGTTCAGGATGAGCCTGGAGTTTGACAAAACGACGCCCATTCAGCAGAACGACGCCATTTCCCGAAAAATCGAAGACTACATCCTGCAGCAACCCGAGGTGTCGACCGTGTTCAGCAACGTGGGCGGACCGAGCACCGGCATCGGCAGCCTGGGCGTCGGCTCGGTCAATAAAACCGAATTCACCATTCAATTAAAATCGAAAGAAGAACTGAACGACCTGCCCACGGAGGCATTTATGAAAAAACTCAGGGAGGACCTGAAAGAGCGCTTCCCCGGCATCAACTACTCCATGGCGGCTCTGGGTCTTGTGCCGCGCACCGCTCCGATCGAGATCACGCTGAGCGGCAGCGACCAGGCCAGCGTCATGTCGGCAGGCAGCGAGTTGAAGTCGGTGATCGAGAAAATACCCGGCGCCGACAACGTGCGCTTGTCGGTAGAGGAGGGGAGTCCGGAGTACAAGATCATCCTTGACAAGGACAAGATGCAGCGCCTGGGTCTTACTACCGCTTACCTGGGCCTGAACCTGAGGACCGCTTTTTCGGGAAATGACGACGCCACCCTCACCGAAGAGGGAACGGAATACCCGGTCAGGATCTGGCTGGACGAATTCGACCGCCGCAACTTCGAAGACGTGCAGGGCCTGACCCTCGTCAACCCCATGGGTTTGCCGGTGGAAGTCTCACAATTTGCGAGCGTCGAGCAGGACAATTCCCCTTCTCTGCTCGAAAGAAAAGACAGGCAGACGGCGGTCACCCTGACGGCCGATGCGCTGGGCCGCCCATCGGGTACCCTGGCTGACGAGGTGGTCGCTTATTTGAAAGAAAACCCCTTGCCCGGCGGCATACAGATGGCCTGGGGCAGCGACATCAAGCGGCAGCAGGACAGTTTCGGCGCCCTGGGTTCCGTGCTGGTGATTTCCTTCCTGCTGATCTACCTGATTCTGGTGGCTTTGTACGACAGCTTCGTGTATCCCTTCGTGGTGTTGTTTTCCATTCCGGTAGCCGTCATCGGCGCTTTCCTGGCGCTGAATCTGTCGCTGAGCAACCTCAGTCTGTTCGCCCTGCTGGGCATGATCATGCTGATGGGTTTGGTGGTGAAGAACGCCATTCTGATCGTGGATTTCACCAATCAGTTGAAAGCCCGTGGCGTGCATTTCAAGGAGGCCTTGATCATCGCTGGCCAGGGCCGCATGCGCCCCATATTGATGACGACGCTATCCATGGTGTTCGGGATGCTGCCCATCGCCCTGGCGAAGGGTACCGCTGCCGAGTGGAAGAACGGCCTGGCCTGGGTGATCATCGGCGGGTTGTTGTCGTCGCTGATCCTGACGGTTTATCTGGTGCCGATGGTGTATTATTTGGTGGATACGGTGAAGGAGAAGCTAGCGAGGAAATGATGGTTTATTGCCTGGATATCTTGTCCTTTAACTCCGCCACCCTGGCGCTCCATCGGCTACCTTCGGGAATCTGATCCAGCTCTGCCAAACAGGCGCCGTAGTCCTTTTCCCGCAGGTAGCTCAGCGCCAGGAACCACCGGGCGTCTTCGGCGAATGCGGAGGGGCCTTGGGCGAGGGGTTCCAGCATGCCGCGGGCGGCAGCCGGGTCGCCGGTTTCGAGGTGGCAGAGACCGCGGTAGAAGGAGGCTTGCAGATCGCCCGGGTTTTCGGCCAGGATGGTGTCGAAGAATTGGCCGGCGCGGACGAAATCGCCTGCGTTGAAGGCCTGTTCGGCTTGCTGGTAGAGACCGGCAGCCGCGCTTCCCTTTTCGGTGAAAGCCGCCAACGGGGGCTGGTAGTACTGCCGGAAGAGGTCTTTGGGCCGGTAAAAGAGCAGGAGCGCCAGGGCGCAGGCGGCAGCCAGGACTGGTGCGAGCAGCCATATCCGCCGGGACGGCTTTTGTTTCTGCGAAGGAGGGAAAAACTCCTTGCCCAGATTTTCGAGCGAGTCCTTTAGCTTCGCTTCGGCCGCCTCGCCGGCGAAGCCGTCCTGGTAGCGTTTGCGCATCGCGGCAAATTCATCGAACTGCTTTTTCAGCTGCGGGTCTGCCAGGAGCTGTTTTTCGAAAACCTGACGCTCTTCGGGGTTCAACTCCCCGTCGATATATGCTTCGAATGTCGCGTATAGTTGTTTCATGGGTTTAGTGTTAGTTGAGAAAATTCCGGAGAGGTCTGGATGGATTCCGTCAAGGCGCCGATGCACTCGGATTTTCGCTTGCGGGCATAGGCGTAGGTGATGCCCAGTTGGGCAGCGACCTCCTCCATTTTGATCCCGGTCCACGATAGTCGCAGCAGTTGCCTGCAGCCTTCCGGCAGCTGGTTGAATTTTTCCCGAAATAACTTTTCACGCTCGGACTCCATAAGGGTTTCTTCTGCCAGCCGGGCTGCGTCTTCTCCTGCTTCTTTCAATCCATCCAAAGAGCCGGTTGTTACCGTCGATTGCTTTCGCCTTTTCAATTCGTTGTACCATTTGCCGCGTACCACGAGGAAAAGATAGGCGCCAAACGTGCAGGTCAGTATGAAAGGCCCTTTGCGCGCACGCTGGGCGATGGCCATCAGGGCTTCCTGGAAAATGTCCCTGGCATCGTCGGCCGTGCCCTTGTTTCTGGCGATCCATTGCGCGGTCTCGCGACTGTACCGCTCGTAGATCTCGCGCAGCAGCGGGCCCTCGCCGCTCAACAGGGCCTCGATGTATCGCTGGTCAGGATGGGGGTTGGAAGGGGCCGTCATGCAATGGGGGGTAACAAATAAGGAGTTTTATGGATGAAAGATAAAGATTTCCGGAATCTTGCATATTTTCATTATGAAAAAACCAAAAATTATGAAGAAAACTTCGGTTGTTATAGGGTTGCGCACCCTGATGTTTTGTTTTTTGACAGGAATCGGCGCGGGAGCGGCATGGGGAAGCAACCCTACCCTCAGCCAATCTTCCTGCGGCTCCGGTTGTTATACCTTTACGGTCAGTGGCTTACCCGATCATTCTGCCGGTTATAGTTATTACTGGTTTTTTGATGACGGGGCCTATGCCATTACCAACGTAAACACCGTAAACCATACCTTTCAGACATTCCTTGGCTCCGGGGGGAGTGCAAACCGCACGGTGCGCGTTGAGGTGACCAGGCTTTACGAAAAGGGCGACAAGCCCACCTCCATGACGCTTAACCTGACCCCTGGCACTGCGGTCACAGAGCCCGAAACAGTCTCCACCCCGCTTTCCATTATGCCCAACCGCACGCCTGTGCCGGGCGATTTGGTGACCTATGTGGTAACCTATGGCAAATCATGCGATGGCGAGAATCCGTCCAAAATTGAACTGTATTACGACCCGGCGGAGATGACACCGGTACAGGCTGATGCGAAGGGCTTTCATCTGGAGAACTTGGACTTTTCGACTGCCGGGAAAGTGGTCGTCAACCTGAACGGCGCGAGTTTCAACCTCGATGCCGCACGAAGGGTGTTCCTGCCCTTTGAGGTGAAACCGGAAGTCCAGGAATACCAGACCGTTGGGATCAGCGGGGATATTTTCTATGGAATCAATACCCAATCCTGTCTGGGCAACCCGGTGACGGCCTACCAGGACGCCCAGCTATCGCACGACCCCAACTACATCGTGGCGAATACGCCCATGGTATGCGGGCCGGTGAGCAACGCACAGAAGCTGCAGTACACCATCCATTTTCAGAATATCGGGCAAGCCCCGGCAAAGACGGTGGAGATCAGGACCTGGCTTCCAAAGTTTTTCTCTCAAACATCTGTGTATCAGATTCCTCCGTATGGCGGATCGCCTATCCTCTTGCCCGTCAACAACGGAGAGATTGTCTGGACGCTTTCCGGCCCGAATCTGAATGATGGAAAAGACCTGAGAGGTACCGGAGAATCAGGTTATGGCGTCAAATTTTTCGAAGAAGACACCAAAGACTCCATCGTGTACGAGGTCACTTTCGATCCTCCGCAAGGAACGGTTTTCGACCCCTGCCAGGCTGTGATCAACCGGGCGGAGATCGTATTCGATTGCAACCCGTCGATTTACACCAATTTTTATCAAACGGTGATTGGGTGTCCTACATCCGTTGTAGGCAATTGTTATTGCGACACCCTGTCCGGCACGGTGATTTCCTCCGATACCTTGCTTTTTGCCGGTTCGCTCCTGCCCTTTGACGTTTCAGGAACCAGCCCCATTGGGGTGGTCTGGTACCCGCCTGTGTTTTTGACCGACCCATTCTCAGCGACGCCTTCCGCTGGTCCAACGCGCACAATCGACTACATGGCCTCGTTAAGGAAAACCGGCTGCAGCTACGACCTGGCCCACTACCGCGTAGAGCAAAACTGCGACCTGAGCATCAGCGCGAAGGTGAATTACAAGAAGTGCAAGGGCGGGGTTATAGCCGATATCGAAGCCAAGGCCATCACATCCGGCAGCGCGGCCAATCTGGTCTGGAACTGGGAGTGCGGATCGTACAAGTATGACAAAAACGGCGCGAAATTCAGGCTTCTCGATCTGGAACCCAAGGTCTACCACCTCACCGTGAAAGACACCCAAACCGGCTGCTGGGCAGAGACGGTCGTGGTGGTGTCGGGCAGCTGTACCAAATTCCCCTGGAAACCGGTGGGGATCGGGGCGGCTTTGGTGCTGGCGGGGTTGGTAATCTTTTTTGTATTGAGGAAGAGGTAAGAATATTCCACCCCCTACCCCCGCCAGCGCTAATCTTGTAAGGGGGTATTGTCGTCAATGGGAGCGCCAAATTTATTTGGCGCAGGGCGCCGACAATTTATTGGCGGTAACGGTTGTCCGAATTTATTCGGCACACCCAGTTGCTGCCTATACTGCTCCGTAGCGAGGATTTTCAAAATCCTCGCTACGGAGCAATGCAGAGGGTTGCTTTTTTA
>JBAQQB010000232.1:0-5281 GCA_049306275.1 Saprospiraceae bacterium
TCCTTTGGAAAAACCGGAAGGGCCTTGTTCAAAGTATACCGTACAAGTATACCCAAAATTAGAAAATGAAACCAATGTCAATTTTGAGTTCCTGCAAAATAGCCCGGAACCGCTTTATGCAAATTTAGACCGAAAGAGATTCGATGAGTTTGCGGGGTTTTGTTTTTATGTGAAGTGAGGTCCTTGCGGGCATATATTGTGTGAAATTGGCAGACCACTATCAGATTTGAAACAAATGAAAAAAACACCCTTATTCCTGGCTATTTCCCTCCTTTCTTTACCTGCTTGTTGCCCTTTTGATGATTGTAAATGCCCCAATCCAATTGAGTTTGATCTGCCATTGGAGGTGTATGGGCTTCAGGATACTCTTTCCCTGGGTGATACCCTCCGCATTAAATTGGAGATTCCTGATCGGTTAGCGGAGCAGAATTCAGGCGTTTTGTATGAATTTATCGACTATGATTTTATGTTAAAATCTAATATCGATAAAATTGATACGCTGCCTGTTGGGCTTGGCACCATAGACTATTTTGATTGGACCACCACTATCGGCGAGTCCAAGTATGATGGAGGTGTATTTTTTGTGTTACCATCGTACGTTGATCATACTTATCACTATGAAGTGTTGATCACCCCAAAACGAAAGGGATTGTTTGTCTTTGATATGAATTCTATTTTCACAAGGCTTTTTCCTTTGGAAAAACCGGAGGGACCTTGTAAAAGCCATCCGGTGAGAGTATACCCCAAATTGGTCAATGAAACCAATGTCAATTTTGAGTTCCTGCAAAATAGCCCGGAGCCGATTATGGCAAATTTAGACCGAAAGAGGTTCGATGAGTTTGCGGGTTTTTGTTTTTATGTGAAGTGAGGAAGGGCGTAGACCAAATTGTCGCTGCAAGCCCGGCGTCGCCGGCTCAGCACCCTGCGCCAAATAAATTTTGCGCCCCAATTGACGACAATCACTCCCTACAAGATTAGCGCCTGCGGGGGTTGGGGGTGGAATAACCGCAAATAACCAAACCTTGCGATAGATCAATTAACCGTCAGCACAATCTCCTCGAGCAGCTGCTTGACCTGCACGCGGCTGTCTTCGATGGAGCGCGTGCCCCGGCGGTTGACCTCCAGCGTCATGCTGACGAAGTGGCTGCCTTTGAGCACCGTGCGCTCGTAGTGCAGCTTTTTGCCCACCTGGAGCAATACGTCGAACTGGTTATCCCTGAAACCGGATTCCAGCTCCTTCACCTCGCCGCCGTTGTTGCTGCGGGTCACTTCCAGAAAATCCTTGTATTCCTCCGTAACCGACCAGCCCATGACGTTGAAGTAGCCGAAAACGCGGAGCTGAACGTCGCCGTCGGCCGACATGATCGCCACCCCGTCGTTGTTTTCGGATAAGTGCTTTTGCGTCAGGACCGTTCCCGGATATTCCAAACAAAAGCTGAAACGGGTGTTGCAGTATTTCTCCCCCGCAACTGGCGGAGGCTCGTGGGCGGGGAGAAGCAGGGTAGCGGCAAAGAGCAGAAGGCTGTGTACAATATGACTCATAGCATGAAGTTTTAGGAAGCGCAGGTCGCCTCCAAATTTACGGAAGAAGGTCGATCTTTGGGTATCTGCCGTGGTCATCTCCCCGACAAATTCGCTTTATACGAGATCGAAAAGCCCTCCGTTCCATAACCACTTCACCCGCAAACCGGTAAACGGTATCATTCTCCGAGGAAACGGACGATTTTCAATATTTTTTTTCCATACCGCATCTTGATCTCCCCTACTTCCTCAACCGGAAGGTCCGGATACTTGAGCGGATCGATGATCAGCAAGTCGCCGGGCGCAGGCATGCCCGTTTTGCGCTCCAGTATCCGCTGCCGCACCGCGGTGAGGTAGAAGCTGTTGGTGGTCTGCAACTGGGTTTCGCCGTAGACGAACAGCCGGGGCTCATCGCGCAACCTTTCCGCCATATCAATGCAACTCTCCCTGACCAGGGCGCCCCAGTCGTGGGCATTCCGGTCGGGCAGCACAAACCAGTTGAAACCCACCCTGACGACCAGCAGGGCCGCAATGAAAACCAGCACCCGCTCGTCCTTCCATTTCCAAAAAAACCAGCCCAAGCCCGCCAGTGCAGCCGCCAGCAAAGCGCCTTTCCACCAGAAGCCGGACACGAACTGGGCGCGCTCCAGAAAGAAAGGCAGCGTCGAAGCCGCCAGGGCCAGGGCGATCACCGCCGCCCAAACCGCTTGCACAAAGCCCTGCTTCCAACCGCCCTGTTTTTCCATGAGAAAGAAAAATATGCCAAACAGCAGCGGCGCATGCATGAGCAAATAGCGGGGGTAGACCTCCACGGAGGTCCAGTACAACACGATATTTACCGAAAAGATCAGGAAAAGGAAAAAGACGAAATCGTCGGATCGTATCCATTCCCAGGCCTTGCGGTGGAAGAGGAACAGCGCGCCCAGCGACCAGGGGAAGAAATGATAGACCATTTCAAACGGGAAGGTGAACAGGTGCAGGATCGTATCCTGCCAGCCGTACTGCACGGCGGTGCGCTTCGACGACTCCGACAGCAGCGTGGGGAAGATCTCCTGCAGGGTGTGGTATTGGCTGTATTGCCAGTAGTAAAGGCCGATGAGCAGCAGGAAAAGCAGTCCGCCGGCCACATGGGCCAGGGAGAAAAGGCGCCGCCAGTCCCGCCTGTAGGCGAAAAAGGCCATCAGGGTCAGGCCCTGGAACACCACCGAGGGGAGGCCTTTCATCAGGAAGCCCGCCGCGGCGAGGGCGTAGGAGACGAGGAAGAGCGTCTGCCAGCGCTGCTTTTCATAAGCGTGGTAGACGACCATGAAGCCCAGGAAGGTGATCCAGGAATAGGTGATGTCGATGAGGCCCAGCTGGCTGTCCCAGAACAATACCCTGCCGCAGGTGATGAAGGCCAGGGCGTTGATCCAGGCCAGGCGGGCGGGGAAGTGTTTTCGGAAAAAAAAGACGATGCTTGCGGCGTAGCCGAGCAGGGAGACAACCGTGGCCAGGCGGGGCACCCACTCCTCCCAGGTCCCAAAGAGGCGGAAATAGCCAATGAGCAGCCAGTTGAACAAAGGGGGCTTGTTGTAGTACCATTCGCCGTTGAGGGTGGGCACGATGTAGTTGCCAGACAGCTCCATCTCCAGGGCCACCAGCGAGCGGATGGCCTCGTCGTCGATGAAGGTCATCAGCCCCAGGTTGATCAGCAGGGCGGGTACGAGCAACAGGCCGCAGAGGATCAGAAGCAAATTGGTTTTGTTCATATCGCTTTATTCTCCCCTGAAAAACTCGGCTTTGAGGTCGTCGATATAGACGGTTTTGACCTCGGAGGGGTTGTAAAAATAAATGCGTATTTCGTCGAAAGGCTGGCGCGGGAAGCGGAAGTCGGCGCCGATCTCCACCCATTTGCCGGATTCCATCAAACGGGGCACGCGGATGAGACCGTCCTTGATGGTTTCCCCCTTGTTGAGCCAAGCCACGTGCAGTTGGCCCATTTTCCAGACATCCCACTCCTTTTTATACCCGAAAAACCAGCCGCTCAGCCGTATGCCGCTGGCGCCCTGGAAGTCGCCGCCAATAACGTAGGAAATGCTGCTACTCAGGGGTTCCACTTTCAGCGAAAGAGCGCCTGAGAAGGCGGTATCCTGGCTGATCTGGGCAGAATCGGCCCCAGGCCTTTCAAAATCGGTGAAAAATGCGGTCCGGACCTCTTCTTTCCTCCGGAAAGGCCGCTCGTTGGAGTCGAGCAGCAGTTGGTCTTTGGGATCGACGCTGGTTTTGAAGAAAGTCTGCCAGTAGTAGGCCCGGTTCATCAATTCGGGGTCGAGCCCCCCAAAATGGGCCTGCCAGGTCTGAAAGAGGTTGAGGGCGATGCAGAACAGGGCGGCCGGGACGAAAGCGGCCATCCGCCATTTGCGCTCCCAGGCCCAGGCGGCGAAAGCCGCGAGGGGAAAAACCAGGGCAGCATATGATTGTATCAGCGCCCGTTGGCCGAAGCTGCCGCCGTACCACCAGATATCCCAGGCGGAGACGATCCAGAAATTGAGCAGGAAAAATGCCAGCAGGGGCCAGAACAGGTCTTTTTTTCCCCATAAAAAAATAAACCCGGCGAGGGCGAAGACCATCACAGGGGTATAGACCAGCCAGCCTTTTTTGTAGGAAATCAGGACATCGGCCAGGTGCGGGCGCAGAAAGCTGAAGCCCTGGTCCTGGTAGGAATACACCAGCCATTCGCCTGCGGCGAATTTCCAGTAGGCCATTTGCAGAAAACCAACCAATGCGGCGGCAGCTACGGCCAAAGCCAGTTCCGGGATATGTTTGCGCCAGAACGCCAGGCGCCCTTTCAGGCCATCCCAGCCCCAGGCCAGCGGTATCAGGGCCACGACGAGGTCAGAGGGGCGGGTCAGGGCGATGAGGCCGAGCAAGGCGCCGGCGCCGATTGCGCCCGCCCGCGAGGGCCGCTCGTGCCAGCGGATGGTAGTCCAGATGAGCAGGGCGAAGAGGGTGAACTGGTAATTGTGGGTCAGGGCCGCATCTATGGAGGCGTAGTTGAGGTAGTTGGTTCCGATGCCGATGAGCAGCAGCACGATGGCTGCCACTTCGTCGCGGAAATAGCGCCGCAGGCTGAGCCGCGTGAGCCACAGTCCCAAAAACGCCACCAGCAGGCTGCCCCAGTGAAGCATGGCCTGGTAGGGGAAGGAAAAACCGTCGGCCGGGTAGTCGCTCACCGAGGCCCAGAGGTGGCCGGCGGCGAAGAAGGGCAGGTATTGCAGGGCCATGCCCATGGAGTACTTCATCACGAAGCCCTCGCCATGGGGGTAGGCCTGGTGGAAATCCCAGGTAGGTTTGTATTTTTTGATGATCTCCTCCCGGAACTCCATTTTCAGCGGGTCTTTATAGATCAGGAAGGCGGGCAGGTACCAGTAGTAGCCGCTGACGTCCCAGCTGATGGTAGCTTCTGTGCCGGGGTTCGACCACTTGGGGTACCAGCAAGCCGCTCCTATGAGCATAGCGCAGCAGAGGAGCCAAGCGAGGAGGGAGGAGTAGTTTTTAGTTTTCGGTGTTGAATTTTCAGTTGGGGTCATGGGTTGACGTGGGTTTGGGTTTTACATGTTTTTTTGTGAGGGTTGGGTGTTGTGGCCGATTCCACCCCCCGGCCCCCGCCAGCGCTAATCTTGTAGGGGTGATTGAACCCAGCCCCGTCAGGGGCGAAATGTTTGTAGCCCGGGGTGCTAACCCCGGGGTAGGAATCAACCATTCCCCGAGCCCCGGAGGG
>JBAQQB010000233.1:0-45335 GCA_049306275.1 Saprospiraceae bacterium
GAAATGTACTTTTTCCTTGTTGAAAAAGTACCAAAAAAACAAGGCTGTCGCCGCTTTGCCTAAAACCGGCCTGCATTCCGCCTGGCTGGCTAAACTCGCACGGACTATTGAAGGCCAGCACTTTATCTGTTTTGCTCAAACAGTAGCCAGCCTCCGCCAGGTCTTCAGCAGATTGCACATCGAATGGGGCTTCATTCCAGCCGGTTTCTTGACGGCAAACCGGCTAAGGCCGGGGGGAATACCCTCTGTTTTTGGGATTTCTTAGAGATGGCGTTTCTTAGAAACGCCATCTCTGTGTATTTTTGCAACTCGCACAAACAACACATGAATATGCTTGGTATAGGATCAAGGGTAAAACACCCGGAATTTGGAGAGGGCGCCGTGGTGCGCCTCCACGCCGCCGCTTATGAGGTCTGTTTTATGCAGCACGGACTGAAGATGGTCGGGAAAACCTACAACAGCTGGGAAGTCATCGAAGCTATCCCGGCAGAAGAAAGCGTCACTTTCAGCGAAGCGGAAAAATCGCTGATGAAGATCTTGCGCGAATGGGCGGGCGTCAGCCTGGAGAAAGTGCCGCTTGGCGACCGCTGGAAAGGCGGCAAGATGATCCTCGAGCCCGGGGAGGAAGGCCTGGCCTCCAAGGAAGTGCCCGTTGAGACTTTCTTCCACAAGATCGTCATGATGCGCGACCGCCTGCGCGTGCTCGAGCAAAACATCAACGCCCACAAGAAACTCGACGACGAAGACAAGGTCAACCTCCAGCAATACATCACCCGCTGTTATGGCAGTATGACGACTTTCAACGTCCTGTTTAAAAATAAAGACGATTATTTTTCGGGAACGTGAGAGTAAATCGTTTATCGTTGAGCGTTTATCGTTTAAGTAAACGCTCATCGATAAACGATAAACGAAATACCATGACATCCCGAAACATCCTCCTCCTGCTGCTTCCCATCGCCGTCCTCTCCTCCTGCCTCGTCAAGCCCAAGGGCACGTACGAAGGCCAGACGCGTCCGGCGGCGCCGGATTACTCGCAGCCCTCCGCCTGGGCCGCCCTTCCCGAGATGGAGGACATGGCCGACTGGACGCCCGCGCCCGACCTGGCCAACCGGCAGGACTCGGCAGAGGTGGACGTCTTTTTCCTGCACCCCACCATTTACATCGGCAAAAAGGGAGAAAACGGCTGGAACGGTCCGGTCGACGACCCCGCGCTCAACGAGCGCACCGACAACAGTACCATACAATACCAGGCCAGCGCCTTCAACGGCGCGGCGCGGGTGTTTGCGCCGCGCTACCGGCAGGCCCACCTGCACAGCTACTTCGCGCACGAGGACTCCGCCTCGGCCTTCAAGGCCTTCGAGCTGGCTTACTCCGACGTGAAGCGGGCTTTCGAATACTACATGACCCATTACAACCAGGGCCGCCCGATCATCATCGCCTCGCACAGCCAGGGCACCACTCATGCCAAGCAGCTGCTGCGCGATTATTTCGACGGTGGTCCCTACCAGAGCAAACTCGTCGCCGCCTACCTCGCCGGCATCCCCGTGGAGGGCGATTATTTCCGCACCATCCCGCCCTGCGAGCGGCCCGAGCAGGTGGGCTGCTACTGCACCTGGCGCAGCTACAAGCGCGGCTACCTGCCGCCCTGGTACCAGCCCGGCTCCGGCGTGGTGGTCACCAACCCATTGTTGTGGAACACCTCTGCCGACTACGCCCCCAAGGACCTGAGCAAAGGCCTGGTCGTGCCCTCCTACGAAGGCTACCTCCCCCAGCGCGTCGACGCCCAGGTCAAGGACGGTATCTTGTGGATCAAAAAGCCCAAATTCCCCGGCAGCCTCTTCTTCACCCGCCGCAACTACCACGTAGCCGATTACAACCTGTTTTATGTGGATGTGAGGGAGAATGTGGGGGTGAGGGTGGAGGCGTTTTTTTTGAGGAGGTGAAAGGGGTGAAATGGTGAAAAAGTGAAAGGGTGAAATGGTAAAAGAGGGAGGGAATGAACTTGGTTCCTGTGCTTGTGAACCAAATTTTGATTAATATTGTAAGAAATGTAAACTCCTCCACATGCAAAAGAGCTATCGCGAACGCATTGTAATAGAGTCCGGCAAGCGCAGCGGCAAACCCTGCATCAAAGGCACGCGTATGACGGTTTACGATGTGCTGAGTTATCTGGCTTCGGGCATGTCTTTTGAGGAGATACTGGAAGACTTCCCCAAGCTCACCAGGGAAGACATTCTCGCCTGTCTGGCCTACGCTGCTGATGTGGAAAAGGAAAAACTAGTGCTGGCTGCGTAATGTTGCTGCTGGATAACAATATCAGCCCCCGGCTTTGCAAGAAGCTAGATTCAGTCTTTCCTGGCATTGTCCATGTTGAGGACAGAGGGCTTGAGGATTCAACTGATACTGAAGTCTGGGAGTTTGCCCGAAATCAGCAGCTCACCATTGTATCAAAGGATAGCGATTTCAACAACCTTCTGCTTTTAAAGGGCTATCCTCCAAAGGTAATCTGGATTAGATCCGGAAATGTTCCCACCGCATTTATTGAAAAATTATTGCGGGATAATGCGTCGGCTATTCATCTATTTATTAGGGATTCAAAGCCTGGGGTGTTGGAGATTTATTGAGCATCCTGCCAGCATTTGTAGAACCCTGCAACTTGGAAAGGAAAGATCCTCTGGAAATTTCAAGCCAGAGCGTCTCAAAAAATGCAAGAGGAGATATTATATGCCAATTTATTAGAGGACAAACGGGTTTACAATCTGGCCCGGGCTTCCTGGAAACGCTTCTTCGACAAACTTGCGAAGGAGATGGGGGTGAGCTATGTTCCTTACATCAATCAAAAGCAATCGGGGAAGCCGGAGTACGACGGCAATCCCATATTCAGCGCCTATGTGCCAGCTTTAAACAGGGCAGTGCGCATTATTCAGGTTGCGCCAGGTGAAGGCGGGGAGGAGATCACTTCGTGGGTGGATACAATCGCTCTCCATGAAGGCCAGCCGGAGGTGGAGGATCTGGTGCTGGATATGGTACTTTCAAGAGCGGCAAGGGAAAGGGCTGGCGAGTTGGTAAAAAGGTGGTTGGGGGAGAGGGTGGCGGTAGGGGTTTAATTTTCTATCTTACGAGCCAAATAATAACCAAACTCTTACTTCTATGCCCATTCCCGACTATCAATCCATCATGCTGCCGCTGCTGAAGCGGGTATCCGACCGCAAGGAACATTCCATTCGGGGCTTAGTCGAAGATTTGGCGGGGGAATTCCAGCTCACCGATGAAGAAAGGCGGGAGTTGCTTCCCAGCGGTCAGCAGCCCATTTTTGACAACCGTGTGGCCTGGGCGAAAACCTACCTGAAAAAAGCGGGTTTGTTAGACTCCCCGAAGCGGGCTGTTTTTGAGATCACGGAGCGTGGACTTGAAGTGTTGAAGCAAAATCCGAAACGGATCAACGTTGCCTTTCTTAAGCAGTTTCCGGAATTTGTAGAATTCCAAACGCCCAAAAGAGGCGATAACGATACAGGCGAACCTGCTGAAGAAGAAGAGACAACCGCTCAAACCCCGGAAGAAAGCCTGGAAACCGCCTATCAAAAGATCAGAAAGTCGCTTGCGCAGGACCTGCTGGGCCGTGTGGTGAATCTTTCGCCAGCCTTCTTCGAACGCCTGGTGGTGGAGTTGCTGGTCAAGATGGGCTACGGAGGTTCCATCAAAGACGCCGGCCGCGCCATTGGAAAAAGCGGCGATGAAGGCATCGACGGCACGATCAAGGAAGATAAACTCGGCCTCGATATCATCTACATCCAGGCCAAGCGCTGGAAGCCCGGCAATGTGGTGGGGCGTCCCGAAATCCAGAAATTTGTCGGCGCGCTGGCCGGGCAGGGAGCGAAAAAAGGCATTTTCATCACTACCTCCTCTTTCACCCGCGAGGCGCTTGAGTATTCCCCCAAAAACGAAACCAAGATCGTGCTGATCGACGGCGAGCAACTGGCGCAGCTGATGATCGACTATAACCTGGGCGTTGCGCCGCAGCAGGTGTATGAAGTGAAGCGGGTGGATGGGGATTATTTTGGTGAGGAGTGAGGTTAGGTCTGAGCGTCCTATCCACCGAAAATACGTCCCAATCTGGAACCTTCGTTGTCCCTACCCCGTTTTCTTTCTGGCGTTTATCCCTTAAATTCCGCAATATGATGCCAGGCAATCAGAAAGTTCCTTTTCCGCTTAACCCCGCCCAGCTCGAACTGCTGCAGCTTTTCGCAGGCGGCCTGACCGAGGAGCAGCTGGCAGAACTCCGGCGCATTTTGCTGGATTTCAAATTCCGCAGGGTAACGGCCCTGGCCGATCAATTCGCAGATGAAAAAGGCTGGGATTCAAAAGATATTGCCCAGGATGCCAAAAGTCCTCCGACTCTGGCAAATGAAGATAGTCCTTGATACCAATTTGACTACCCGCTAAAGCCCCTGACGATCAAAGATTTACAGACTGCGCTATCGCCTGTGGATTGGACTTCCCTCCTGTCCAGGTGGTCTCACCCAGCGAGTTCCGGGAGGATTTTGAGGGGCGGTAACGGACAGATGAGGGGGATGCCGTGGAACGGAAACATTGGTATCCAGAACCAATGGGAGTTTACTGCCCATCTTCTTCCAGCCACTTATCCAGATCCTTATCGGAGATATTACGCGCTTTGGCTGCAGCGCCGGCTTTTTCCGCGAAGCGATGAGCAAAAAAACGGGCGAGGATATTCTTCAACTCCAACTGGAGCGCACTCAATTTTTGACTGGATTGTTCTGCCAAGGCCATAATCTTCTGTATCTTTTATCATTAAACAGGAATTTCCGGTTTAATGTTCCTTTGAGAATTCATGGAGTCTTTCCAGCCAATTGTCTGAACTCTGATTCATCTGATGAATTTGATTTTCTTGATTTTTGATGAGGAAAAGCTAAAACGCCCGGACAAATTTAAACAACAAGAAATCAAGGCCCTCACAAGAATCAGACGAATCACAGTTCAGACAATTGTCTGAACTCCGATTCGTCTGATTCTTTTGATTGATTTGATTTCACGGGCCGTGTGGAAAACCCGAGAGATCGCATCCATCTCAAAAATACAGTTCTGGTATGATCAAAGAGGAACACAAACATTCTGCGTTGACGGGAAAGATCATCGGATGCGCCATGGCGGTGCACAGGGCCTTGGGGAACGGTTTCCAGGAAGTTATCTACCAAAGGGCTTTGGCGATAGAAATGGCAGAGCAGGGATTGAGCTTTAACCGGGAGTTTGAAATGCCCATCTTTTTTAAAGGCCACGAAATCGGCACCCGAAGGGTGGATTTCCTCATAGAAGGAGTCGTATCAGTAGAGTTGAAAGCCCTTACTCAATTGGAAGACGTTCACCTGGCCCAGGCCATCAACTACCTGGAAGCCTTTGACCTGGAAGTGGGTCTGCTTATCAACTTTGGAGCCCGGAGCCTGGAGTTTAAGCGGCTTAAAAACAAAAAAATTGTCTGAACTGTGATTCGTCTGATTGATTTGATTTCTTTGATTTTTGATGAGGGAAGCTAATACGCCTGGGAAAACAGGTACAACAAGAAATCAAGGCCCTCACAAGAATCAGACGAAGGGATTGTCTGAACTATGATTCGTCTGATGAATCTGATTCCCTTGATTTTGAATGAGGAAAAGCTAAAACGCCCGGACAAATTTAAACAACCAAAAATCAAGGCCCTCACAAGAATCACACGAATCACAGTTCAGATAACTTGTAAGGTAAGAAACATAAAATTTAAAGGGCCCTGGAGAGGCGGAAACCGCAGTCGTCGTAACTTCTGTGCGGGAGGCTGCTGTTGCGATTGGATATGCGGCAGTTGGCGTCGCCGCTGCCCAAGCTGCCGCCGCGGATGACCCGGCGGATGCCGCGGAGGCCCCGGTTGCCAGGACCTGCGTAATCTTTCTTTTCTAATGATCCAGGATAACTGCCATACCAATCCCAGCACCACTCCCAAACGTTCCCGCTCATGTCGTACAAGCCCAAAGGATTTGGCTTTTTTTGTCCTACAGGCAACGTCCTATTTTCATAAATCCATCCCACGGAATCCAGGCTGTTGCTCCCGCTATAGATCGTTACATTATTCATTCCAGGCCTCCCCCCTTTAGCGGCATATTCCCATTCGGCTTCGGTAGGCAGACGATAGCCCTTTGATGCCGGATCGATTTTAATGTTGCCCGAATCATCTTGGGCGATCACCTCGGAGTACCCTTTTTGCCTACTCACCCAATTGGCATACGCCACCGCATCGTACCAACGCACTCTGACCACAGGGTTATCACCGGGGTTCGTCCAGGTAGAAACCAAGTAGCCATATTTAATATCTATTCCCATCGCAGCGCCAAACAGGGCAAACTGCCAAACCGTCGTTTCATACTTTGCCATCCAAAATGGGCTGACCTCTTGTTGATGTAGGGTTTCATTACTTTCACAATTCGGGTCGATGTTTTTATCGCACCCCATCCAGAAGGTTCCTCCCTCCACCTTTACCATCTCAGGATAGTATTTTTTATTGAACAGGGAATCAAAGTGATCAACATCGATGACCTGCATATTTTCCCGCAAAGGCTTTGCGTGCGAGATTTTGATCCCCGCAAATTCGCCAATGGAATCCATAAGAGCGGTAGCGCGGAGGGAGTCGCCGGTTTCGGCGTGCCAGAAGGCGATTTCGAGCCAGGCTTTGGTTACTTCAGGCTTTAGAGCCCCGAGGCTGGCGGCGGCTTTGATCTTTTCGAGGGCGTCTTCGTAGCGGAGGTTTAGTACATCGCGCTCGGCGTTTTTCAGAATGAGTTTTACGACTTCGGTATTGGACTTTTCAAGATTGTCCAAAGCAGTTTGAGCTTTATCCCGCTCTTCATCCGCCCGGTTTTTTTCCTGGGTGGCCCTGTCCAATGCAAATTCAGCCTGTTCTCTCAATGACTCTGCCTCTTCTCTTTTCTCTTGGGCAATGCGGGCATTGTTCTCCGCGATCTTCCGCTGTTCCTCCGTCGCGGCCTTCTCTTTCTTCACTTGTTCAAGCGCAGCCGTGGCCCTTGCTTCTTCTGCCTTGGCTATTTTCAAGTTTTTATCAGCAAGAGTCAATGCGTCTTCGGCTTCTTTGGTTTTTTGCAAGGCAACGGTGGCGTTGCTATCGGCGATGATCCTGGCGGCATCGGCTTCGGCTTTTTGTTTTAAGGCTTCTTTTGCGCTGAGGTCGGCGCTCTCCCGGGCCTTTTGGGCCTGGAGATAGCTCCACCCCGCAAACAACGCCAAAGCCAAAGCCACGATTGAAATGAAGGCTGCCAGCCGCGTCCTTTGCCTCGCCTGCTTCTCATTCACCTCCGCTTTTTCTCTCAGCCTCATCTCCTTCTCCGCCTTCTCCCGCAGCGCCGCCATCTCCTCCTCCTTCCGCCTCAAGGCCTCGCGCTCGGCTTCCAGCCGCTCGGCCTCCAGGCGCTTGTTCTTGGCTTTGAGCACCGGCGCCACCAATGTATCATGGCTCAACTCGTAAGTGTACCCCCCGCGCAGACTGGGCTCGGAGCGGATGAGGTGAGTGTCGAGCAGGGTGCGCAGCAGCGCCGGACCAATACCGTAAGTCCTCGTGATCTGGCCCTCGTAGAGGGTGAGACGGCGCTCTTCTTCCTCAAACACCAGGCCCTCCTCGATGAGGCGGCGGGCGGGCAGGCGGTCGGACTCGGGCAGGTCTTCGATCTTGCCGAGGTAGTAGTTTTCGAGAATGAGGTCGGGGTTGGCCACGTCGGAGCGGGTCACCAGGGTCTTGCCCTGCTTCAGCACCACTTGCCGCTCGGCGTGCTCGCAGAGTATCTGCAACTGAAAGCTCTCGATCTCCTGCGTGCGCCCCTCGCTCAGGAAGTCGACCAGGGAGGCCACGGCCTCGTCTTCGTAGTCGAACACGGGCGATTCGAAGGGCCCGCGCTCCATGGGCAGGTAGGCGGGCGAGAGGATGGCGCTCTCGGCCTCCTGTATGGTGAGCGAGCGCAGCTCGTAGCAGTTTTCGAGGATGTTGGGCAAAAAGGCCTTGAGCTTGTTCATCAGGCTCATGCGGTCGGAACGGATGGCCATGATGACCCGCAACTCGAAGGGGCGGTGCAGGCGCTGCATCCCGGCCTCGGGCAGGAAGGCGGCGTTGGCCTTCACGCCGGCCCGCAACTGCTGCCGGAAGCGGTCGGGGATAGTGGTGTAAAGCAGCTCCGAAAGCTGCTTCCCGAAGGCCTGCACGGCCTCCTCGGGGTAGGTGAAGAGCTCTTCAAACTGGTCGAAGACCAGCAGGTAGCCCCGCCCGCCGGCGGCGAGCTGCCGCGTCTTGAGGTGATACCAGAGACTGTCCTCTCCGGCGGGTTTGATCTTTTCCAGGTTCTCGTCCGTGCCGGAAATGCCCTCCCGGATGCCGGCGATGGCGTTGCCGAGCGGCGTGGCCTTGCTGCCTTCCGTATAGGCGCCAAAGCGGATGCTCAGGGGCTCCAGGCGGCCTTCTTCCTGCACCAGGGGCATGAGGCCGGCGTTGAGCAGGGAGCTTTTGCCGAGGCCCGACTTGGCGTAGAGCACCACGAGCTGCTCGGCCAGCATGAAGCGGTGCAGTTCGTCCAGTTCCTGCTCGCGCCCGAAGAAGATGGGCTTTTGGTCTGTAGAAAACGGCTGAGCGCCGGGGTAACGTCTGGTCATGGATTCCGGGTGTTAAACGGTCAGTTGGCTGGCCAGGGTGAGGATGTCGTTGGAGAGGTTGGCTTCCTGCACTTCTTTTTCATTTTCGCGCAGGAGGTTGTTGGTGGAGCGGCGCATGAAGTTGCGGAAACGTCCCGAAAGCATGGCTACGTCGTTGGCCAGTTCGCTGTCGAGCGTGCTGTCTTCCAGCAGGTTGAGCGCTTCCTCCAGCTTGCCGTCGGCCACCGAGCGCCTGATCTTTTCACCAGCCGACAGCTCTTTCCCGCCCTGTTGCCGCAGGAGACCCCGCTGCGCGCAGCGCTCGTGCAGATCGCTCACAAATTGGGCGATGCTCTTCCGGTTTTCTCCTTTATCGAAAATGAAATTGATGTTGAATTGCTCGGTGCAGAAGGTTTCGATATCTCCCGGCAGCGACTGGTTGGCGGCGAAGCGCAGGAAAGCGTAATCGGCATTGTGTATTTCCAACTCGCGCAGGAGCAGCTGCATGTACCATTTGTCGAAAGGCACCCCCAGGAAGAGGATGTTGCGGATATTGCGCAGTTGGTCCTTGAGCAGCTGCGGCATGCTCTTGCGGGCGAAGATCGACTTGAAATAATCGTACAGGTCGTTGTGCGTCAGGATGAGCGACTCCTCGCTGTCGAGGCAGCCGAAGAGGTTGTACAGCAGCGGGTTTTGCTTCGTGGGGGGCTTGATCTCCTGAGGCTCCTTGTGTTTTTTGTAGTACCCGAACTGGTAGTGAAACCCCGATTCGTCAAACGCCCGGTTGAGCAGTTTGTCGGGCGTCACGGTGAAGACCACGTGGAATGGTATCTGTGCGATCCGCCTCAGTGTCTCGTCTGGCCGCGTTTGCTGGTAAAACGACTGTATCTCGTAGCAGACCAGGGTCTGTTTGGACAGATTTTCAAAGAGAAAAAAGTCCTCATACTCATAAAAGCGCCGGATGTGCTTGTTATTCGCCGGGTCGAGCTGCCGGATCAGCTTGTCGTGGTGTGAAACTCCGTCTTCGCCCGTAAAGGCTTCCGGGCCCAGCACCAGCAGGCACTGCTCGTTTTGTATTTTATCGAGAATAAAGTCCCAGTTGAGGCTTTCGGTGTAGTATTTTTCCATGCGCGAGGAAGTAAAGGGTTGTTCCTGATCTTGTATCTTCAAAAATAGTATGGATATTTGAAATAATGAATATCCACACTCATTTCCTCATCCTCGGCGCCGGCCCCGCCGGCCTCGCCGTGGCCGGACGCCTCCGCCACCTGGGCCGGCCCTTCGAGATCGTTGAACAACACGATCAGATCGCCTCGTCGTGGCGCCGCCATTACGACCGGTTGCACCTGCACACGGCGAAGAAATTCTCCGCCCTGCCCCACATGCCGTTTCCCGACGACTACCCGCAGTACATACCGAAGGAACTATTGCTCGGCTACTTCGACCGCTATGCCGAGCACTTTCAGATCAGGCCGCATTTCGGACACGAGGTGCTGTCGGCCGTGCGCGAGGAGGACCATTGGCACACGATCACCTCCAAAGGGGAGTTTTTTTCCGAAAATCTCGTGGTGTGCACGGGCTTCAACCGCGTGCCCAATATGCCGGCCTACCCGGGACAGGAACATTTCCAGGGAACCATCATCCACAGCTCGGCGTATAAAAACGCGGAGCCCTTCCGGGGGAAAAGCGTCATGGTAGTGGGCATGGGTAACTCGGGCGCGGAAATCGCCCTCGACCTTTCGGAGAATGGGGTGAAGACCTATTTGTCCGTCCGCGGACCAGTCAACATCATCCCGCGCGACTTCCTGGGGCGCCCCGTGCAGCAAACGGCCATGCTGCTGGGCAAGCTACCCCGCTGGCTCGGCGACCGCCTCGGCATGATCGCCCCGCTTGTCGCCATCGGCGACCTGAGCAAATACGGCATCAAGCGGCTGAACATGCCGCCCGCGCAGCAACTCCGCCGCTACGGCCGCACGCCCGTCATCGACATCGGCACGGTGCGGCAGATCAGGAAGGGAAAGATCAAAGTGCTGCCCGGCGTCGAACATTTCACCGAGTTCTGCGCCATCACGCAAAACGGCGACTCCGTAGAGCTCGACGCCATCATCTACGCCACAGGCTACCGGGCCGCCCTGGAAGACTTCCTCCAGCTGCCACCCGGCCTGCTGAATGAAAGAGGACACCCCACGACCGTGCACCCCCAAGGGCCAAAAGGCCTCTATTTTGTAGGCTTCAACGGCTACTCCTCGGGGCTGCTATGGTCGATATACAGGGACTCGCAAAAGGTGGTGATTAGTGATTAGTGATCCAATCAACAATCACGAACAAATATTCACCGGACAAACCAACCCCCCATCCTGCCAAATGCACTGGCCGGTGACGAAATTCTTCACGGCTTTATCCCCCAGTTTCATTTTGGATTTCTCCTTGCGCATGCCCGTGCCGCTGGTGCGGTTGGACTTGTAGCGCATGTTCATTTTGACGATGGCGGAGGGGGCGTCGATCTTGTAGAGCAGGATGGAATCGCTGACCTGGTAGAAATCGCTGGAGCCGAAGTAGCTGAATTTCAGGTAGCTACTCATGCGCTCGATCCGCTTGGGCTCGGTGATGCGGATGATGTGCCCATTGGGAAAGACCTTGTAGACGTAGGCGGAATCGCCGGTGGCGAGGTAGAGTTTGGGTTCGCCGTAGATGCGGTAGTTGAGCAGGCAGTTGTCGAAGACGATCTTGCCGTCGCGCCCGGTTTTTCCGGTGATCTTGTCGTAATAACCGGTGATGAGTTGTATGCGCGCGCCGGGTACGGGTTTGCCGGAGCAGGAGGTGACGACGAAGGTGGTGGTGCAGTTGTCGGCAGCGGGGGGGAGCAGGGGCGTCATGTCCGGCTGCGGGTAACCGAATTGAAGGAAAAGGCTGAGCAGGAGCGATACGATGGGCATAATTAGTCTTTTAAAAATAAAAACTCAAGGTCCCCCGCACCGAAAACGGCGCGGCGAAGCGGTTGTCCAGGTAGTTTAAACGCCACAGGGCGTCGATGCGTATGAAGCGCAGGATGTTTTCGATACCGGCGCTGGCTTCCATGTAGGGGCCGCGGTCGAAGGTTCCGTAGAAGACGCCCTCGCCGGGCTGGGGGTCGGAGAGCTGCCGGTCATAGTTGTTGAGGCGGTTCAGCTCGAGGTTGGCGGCGCTCAGTCCGCCCCAGGCCAGCTTGAAGGAGCCTACTTCCCGCCACTTGAGCTTGCGCAGCAGGGGGATGCGGTTGAAGAAGAAGCCCTCCAGGTGGTGCTCGAACATGAACTCCAGGTAGCGGTCGGCGGCAAATTCGTACTTGTTGAGGCCGTTGAAGGCGTTGTTCTGGTAAAAATACGTCTCATTGCCGGGCACGACGTCGAGCAGGAGGTAGGGGAGGGTTCCGAAGGTCCGGCTGCCCTTCAGGCTGTACTTCATCCAGCCGAGGGGCGGGGTGTTGAACCAGTGGGCGACGGAAAGCGTCAGTTTGTGGTAGTCGAACTGCGAGCCAAGAACGCCCTTTAACCCCGCAGTGTACTGCAACTCCACGATCGGATACCTCGATCCCATGCTGATGCGGCTGTAGTTGCCTTCCAGGAATCTTTCCTCGAAAGCATAGCGGAGCGAGAAAAACAGCTCCGTGGTGCGGGTGATGGAATCCACCACGCCTTCCGCCGCTTCGAAGCGGAAGGGGAAGCCCTCTTTCCCGTAGGGATCGTTGCGGCGGTGCAGCAGCACCAGGCGGTTGGACCAGCCCTTGGGCCAGCCTTTTTCGAAGTAAAATTTACCCTCCTGCACCCGCAGCAGCTTCTGCGGCACGGGCCTGCGGTAGATGCCCGACAGGAGGTTGCCCTCGCCCACAGTCTCCGAGTTCTCGCTGTTGAGCTCGATGTCGTCGGTGAATTTGAAGCCGAAGTAGGTCCAGGGCCGCTTCGAAATGTTGTACTGAGCCTGGAAGCCGTATTTGAAGGCGCGGTCGCGGGTACCGTAGGCGCCGTAGCCGTAGACGTAGTATTTTTTCGACACCTTGGCCGAGGTGCCCAGTCCGAAGCGGAAGCGGTGGCCTTCGACGACATTCAGGGAATACAGGCTGAACCAGGGTCCCAGTTCGATCCAGCCCCATTTCACATAGCCCGTGCCGAGGGCGTAGAGGGTGTTGGCGTAGCGCTTGAAGGCGGGCGCCTGCTGGATGCTGTCGATCATCTGGTAAATGCCGGCCTCGTTGTGGCTCAGGGCTTCGAAGCGGGCGGTGTCCCAAAACATTTCCTCGCGTTGAGTTGATTCCAGGGTGATCATGCGCGGGTCGGTCCGCTCGTAGCGCTCGCGCGTGGCGGGGGAGCCGACCAGGTAGTTGCGGTAGATGACGGTTTTGCGACCGATCAATCCCGGACTTTCTTTCACCACAGAAAAATCGATGATGCGGGAGGTTTTGGCGGGCAGCCAGAGCGAGTCGCCGTAGCGATCGAAATCAGCATAGAGCACGACCCGGTCGATGAGGTTGAGGTTGGCGCCGGGGCTCATGCGCATCTGGACTACCTCGACGGCGTAAGTCTGCATATCGACCCAGAAGTCGCCATAAAACGTGTATTCCTGCTTGCGCTTGGGTTTGAACTTGAGTTTGTAGCTCCATTGGCCTTTCACGAAAGCGCTGTCCTGGATGTAGTACTCGTAGTTGGCCAGGGCCGTGTTGGAGAAGGGGCCTGCGAATGATTTTTCGAGAATTTCGATCCAGTTGTCGTACACGTCGTAGTCCTGATGCAGGATGCCGATGGATTCTACGATCGACTGGTTTTCTATACCCGACACTTTCTGGGCCCTGGGTATCTCCTTTTTCTTGCCCGCTTCGCGGATGAAGTAGACGTCGGCGATGGTTTCGGTCAAAAACGCGGGCAGAAAGGGCGTTTCGTCGGAAGTGCTGTCGATGCTTTCGAAGATGAATTGAAAGGGCTCGAAGACCTTTTCGTTTGCGAGGCTTTTGTCGATGCCGTCGAGGTCGAGTTCGGTCTTGGCGTACATCTCCGCCTGCCACACGTCGAAGCGGGTCAGGCTGTTGCGCCCCTTGTTGCGGATGATGCGCCTGACGATCTCGTTGGCGGGGTTTTCACCGGCCAGGACGACGATCTCCGAGAGGTTAAAACTTTCGGATTTGAGGCGGATGGTGAGGGGCTGCTGCGGTTGGCCCCCGATCTTTTTCACCGCGGTGACATAGCCCACAGCCGAGAATACGATACTGTCGGCGATTCCCGAGGGGAAAGAAATGGTGAAGGCCCCGTCGAAATCGGCCGCCACGCCCGTGGTTGTTTTTTGCAAATACACACTGGCAAAGGGGATGGGTTCGCCGGTGTCGTCGTCGAGCACTACGCCGGAGATGGAGGTGGTCTGGGCTTTTGCTTCGGGCAGAAGTAGTGCAAAAGCCGCGAGCAGAATCAGGAGTGAGCCCTTACTCGGGTGCATTTGAACAGTTTGTGTTTGCCTTTGACTCTGGCAATGGAGCCGTGGGCAAGTCAAAATTAGCAGAAATATTGTCCAAATTCCTGCGTTATTGCACAATTGCCAACAACATAAAAACCAATATTTATGAAATCATTCATTGTTTCACTCTTGGTCGCCCTGCCATTTATCGCCTTTTCCCAGCCGAATTCAACTGTCGATCTGGTGGGAGGGGCTGACTACGCCTTCCGTTTTCTAAAAAATACGACCGAGGACCCGGCCACGCAGGTCGTCATGGATGTCCGTGAGCAGGACGAGTTCGGAAAGCTGAATTTCCGGGCCGGTTTCAACTACAACCGCAGGTTGTTCGGGCCGTTGTGGCTGCGCACGGGCCTGCGTTGGGCGAGCGTGGGGTATGTGGTGCAAGACGTCGACGACCTGCGCTGGCCCAGCGAGTTCGATCCCAACACCGGCGCCTACACTCCTGACCCCAACCTTCCCCACGAGCTGCGGCTCACCAGGGAGTACTGGTTTATTGAAGTACCCCTGGTTGCGCGGCTGGAGACGGGGAAGAAAAAGTTGAAATCATTCTTTGAAATCGGCGTGTCGCCGCACGTCTACCTGACTTCCCGCACAAAGCAGGTCACCGATCTGGAAACGAAGCAGGATTTTGGAACCGGCGATGTCAACACCCTCAGCCTCGCGGGCATCGTATCGATCGGTTTTCAGTATCAGGCCGGCAAGCGCACGGCGCTGTTTTTCCAGCCCATTTTCCGCTACCACCTGACCCCGCTTTCCGACGCGCCGATCCGGGAGAATCTGTACAATTACGGATTGGAGATTGGGGTGAGGAAGGGGATAGGGAAGTGAGCAGGATGTCCACAATTTCATCCTGGAAATATGTTCCGGTCCACCGAGCTGGCTAAAATGTCTGAACTGTGATCTTTGTGATTCTTATGATGACTCTGATAAAAATCAAGGCAATCAAATGAAACAAATATTTTGAAATAAAAACTAATTGTTTTACATTTGAGTCATTATTTCACCCAAAAAATGACCTGTATGACCACCCAGGAAATCGCAAACCGCCTCGTGGACCTCTGCCGCAGGGGCGATTATGAAACAGTCTACAACGAATTGTTCCACCCCGAGGCCGAAGCGGTGGAGCCCCCACAATCGCCCATGCCCGATGTGCGCGGCGTCGGCGCCATCCGCGAGAAGGGGCGGCAGTTCAATGAAATGACGCAGGAGGTGCACGACGGCTACGTCTCCGATCCCCTTGTCGCCGGCAACTTCATCACCCTGACCATGGGCATGGACGTCACCTACAAGGACGGCAACCGCGAGAAGATGGACGAGGTAGTGGTGTATGAAGTGAAGGAGGGGAAGATTGTGAAGGAGCAGTTTTTTTATTGAGGTTTTAATTGGCGGAACGCCCCTTGCCTGCCGGAACGTTGGCGAGGGGCGTTTGCGGATTGATGATATTTTAAACCTCTGACCTTTACACTGCGTTTTTTTTCGGGTAAATTTGTTTCCATTAAAAGCCCAAAGCTATGTATCCAGCCGTAAGAGTTGCAAATTTCTTCATCAACAGGGGGCTTTCAGAGGGAGAAAGTATTACGCCCCTGAAAGTGCAAAAGCTGGTTTACTTTGCGCATGGCTGGCATCTTGCCCTTTACGGGCAGCCTCTTATCGACGAAGAGATCCAGGCGTGGAAATACGGCCCAGTCATTCCATCCCTTTACCACCGGCTCAAGGGATTGGGCAATAATCCGATTGAAGAGCCTGTTGGCGAGTTTTCCGGGGGCTATTCGACCAGGGAAGTTGTGAAAGAAGTGGAAGAAAAAGACAGACCCTTTCTGGATTTTGTCTGGAAACTCTACGGCAAGATTCCTGCACTGCAGCTTTCCGCCCTTACCCACGTGTCCAACTCTCCCTGGGACAGGGTTCTGGAAGAAAACGGGGGCTATACGACCCGCAATCTTCCCATCAACAATGAATGGATAAAGGAATATTTCGTCCACCAATTCCAGCCAAATGGGTAGTAAGGAGCGGGACTTTGAGGGGTTATTGGAGAAAGCCGGGCCGAAAGTAGAGAAACTTCTTCAATCCACCTCCCCGGAGGAAACCCAATTGGCTGCTCTCGAAAAAACGGACTTTGAGGAGGAGTACAGAAGAAAGATCAATGAGACACGGCTTCAAAGTTTGCGGGATGACACCGAGGCGAAAAGGAAGATGACCTACTGGATTTTTTTCATGGTGGCCGCCTGGCTGGTTGCTATTCTTGTCATGCTTGTTCTGGCAGGCTTCGAGGAAACCGGGTTCAGGCTATCAGATGCCGTGCTGATTGCCCTTCTTGGATCGACGACCGTCAATGTGACGGCCTTCTTTCTGGTTGTGACCAAATATTTATTTCCCGGGACTGGCAAAGAGTGAAGCATATTGCGGACCGTCTTAAGCGGGTACACATCGATTTGGTTCACCCTGGAGAAATTTTCGAGGGAGAACCGGATGCCTTCATCAGGAGGATATTTTTACCTCGTGCCGCGGTTAAATTGCCTGGAATTTTTGTATCTTCCATGCCATATTGAATCCTTTTTACCCTATAAAAACCCTATCCCCACATGAAGGATGTTGAGAGGAAGACAGCCATTCCAGTGAACAGTTGGAATTTGTTGAGTTGTTCTTTTATGCCCCTGCCTTTAGCCTACACCGGCGATCCTTTGATGTTTTTTGCTCTTTTTGCCCTTATTGTTTTTCTGTGTTTTATTGGTGAAATGGTTAGGCGCTTCGTCACAGTTTTGACCGGGTCAGAAAAAGCCCTTAAGAAGGGGCATATGCAATTCAGTTTAAAAAACCCTTTGAAGAAAGAGTTGACGTATTTAAATAAAGGAACCCCAATTTCTTTCCGGATCGAGAAGAATAAAGTATCGTTTTTTGCGCGAACCATTCAGTCCGGAGAGGTGATGATCGGGAACGCGCCCCAGGAAGACGGGTGGATCATCATAGACCTCAACAACATGAAAGACAAAAGCATAAAAGCCTTTGTCCACGGCGACGAAATTGAAATGGTTGTCGTAGATATTGAAGAGGACCTGAAGCCGAAGCGGCTGACTTCAAGCAGGCCGTTGGAGGAATAATAAAAAAAGCCCTTGTAATTCGCTGAATTACAAGGGCTTTTAGTTTTAAGTTGGTGGAGGTAAGGGGACTTGAACCTTTGTTTTTGTGTGTTTTTGTGTAGGCTGTAAAGCCCAATAAATACGGGAATTTAAAAAGGGGGTAAGGTGGATTAGGCCTAAAAAAGCCTATTGAAGGGTAAAAAAAGTGGTAAAAAAAGTAGTAAGTTCTTATCTTTGGAAAAAAGTTTTCCATGAAAAAGATAAGATTCAACCTATACACATACCCCAACGGCAAAGACGGGCTTATCCTGCTCCGATTCAATTTCAAGGCCCAGCGCTACCAGATAACAACCGGCCTGGCTATCCCCCTGAAGTATTGGAATGATGCAAGCCAGCGGGCAAAGGAGGTAAAGGACTTTCCAGAAGCAAAGAGCCTGAACGCCCAATTAGACAGAATGGCAAGGGATACAAAGGCCCTTTTCGATGGATACGGGGAAAGGGGGGTGATTCCAACCCAGCAGCAGTTTAAGGAAGACTGGCTGAAGATGTTCAGGCCCGAAAAAGTGGAAGCCCAGGAAGCGGAAGAAAAGGCCCTGGGGCTTTTTGAATTCATCGAACTTTTGATTCAGGAACGAAGAGGGATGAACCGGCCCGGAAGTAGCCTTCTGGTTTACGGGAACTGCAAAAACAACCTGGAAGCCTACCAAAAGGCCAAGGGCCAGCCCCTTACCTTCGAAGGGCTGAATTCTGCCTTCGTCGCTGACTTCGTGGCCTGGCTGTTCTCCCAGGGCTTCAGCGATGCTTACACCCACAAAATTATTTCCACGCTGAAGATGTTTGTCCGGGCAGCGGATGAACGCGGCATTTATTCCGGTTCCCCATTGCTGAAGGTGAAAATTCCAGTATCCAAGCGTTCCAAGGATACGGTTTACCTGAATGAACGGGAATTGGAACACCTGTTTAGCCTGGAACTGGAAGGCAGGCTGGCCAACGTCCGGGACTTGTTCCTCATTGGGGCTTATTCCGGGCTTCGGTTTAGCGACTTTTCCCAGGTGAAGGCTGAAAATATTCAACCCATAGAGAGCAAGGGCAAAACGGTTGAATGCCTGGTTATCACCACCCAGAAGACGAAACAGAAGGTAGTTCTTCCCCTTACCAACCCCATTTTACGGGCAGTCCTCGAACGTCATGGCTGGAAGGCCCCAAGGGCTATTTCCAACCAAAAACTGAACAACTACCTGAAGGAGTTGGCCCAGCTGGCAGGATTCACCCAAGAAGTGGAAATTTCCGAATACAAGGCAGGCAGGCAGATGAAAAAGGCTGTTCCGAAGTGGGAACTCATTTCTTCCCATACAGCCAGAAGAAGTTTTTGCACCAACGCATATAAGCGGGGTGTTCCTGTTCCTGACATTATGCGTTTTTCCGGGCATACAAGTGTGCAAACGTTTATGAAATACATTCGGGCAGGGCAGGAAGAAACAGCCGTTGAACTGGCTGAACACGCATTTTTCACCGGGAAAGCCCCCCTGAAGGTGGCGAAGTGAGCCAGAAAAAAAAATGTTTTTTCAGCCGTCACTTCGTCACTTCGTCACCTTTTGAAGAACCGAAGTTGGCAAAAGGTTGGCAAAAGTTGGCAAGGGACTAAACCAATTCAGCCCGTCACCTGGGGACGAAACGCCCAGCAGATCAGCCGGAATAAAAAACCCCACCCTGCCAGCTTGGACGGCAAAAACAGGATGGGGAATTGTCAAAACAACAATTTGCGTAAAGTTATGAAAGTATTATTCACCCTGCCAAAGAATGAAGAATTCTTCAATCAATACGCTTCTTTGGTTCCCACCCTTCGAAAGTTGGGCTATCTGGCCCAAGTGATAAGCGCCCTAACGGAATTCGGTATTTTGTACGCCCTTATCCGGGCAAGCCTGAAGGACTTGTTCCCCCTGGCTGCTGGCCCTGCTGCCCTGGCTGGGGCTGTCCTGGGGGTAGCCTTCCTGGAAGTGGGCCTTCGTCAATTCGCCCCCTATTCCGTCCGGGCTATCCTTTACAAGCGCTTCACCGGCTTACACCTGGTTATTTCCGTCTTCGTCTTTGCCGTTACCCTGGGGCTGCTGTCTTCGTGTGGCTACCTGTCTTTTCGGGGTTCTTTCGACTTGGTTGAACAGGTAGCCCCACCCCCCCAGCTGGCCACCACCACCCAGGCAGACAGCAGCGCCCAAGCCCGGAAAGGGGAAGCCCTGGCCAGCTGGCAACGGGACAGCCTGGCAGTTGTGAACCGCTTCACCCCCCAGCAGGAAGCCACCCTGGCCAAGTATTCAGCCCTGAAGGCAGCCGAACGCCAAAAACTGAAGGGATGGGAAAGCCGGGAACGGGAAGAAGGAAATCGGTATTCCACCCAGAAGGCGGCAATAAAAGCCCATCTGGCAGCCCTGGAAGCCGAACAAGCGGATGAACTGGCCCGGATGGAACAGGACAAAGGCAAGGCTCTGGAAAGCGCCTTGGAAGCAAGAGAAGAAGCCCTGGGGCTGGCTGTCACCACCTGGCAGCGGGAACGGGCTGAAGTGGAAGCGGGGAACCGGGCAGCAACAGACGAAACAGCCGGGAAGGTGCAAAAATACGGGGGTGGCCTGGCCTGGTTCACCGTCATTGCCTTAACCGTCTTTGTCCTGGCTGTCAGCATTGAAGAAATTCACCGCAAGGGCAGTGAGATTGAAGAGATAGCCCAGCCCAATCAATACCACTTCAGCGAAAGCGTTTTTGCCGAATTCTGGGGGATGCTTTCCGAACGATGGAACTATCTGGCCCGGACTTGGATAAGGAAGCAGGCAGCCAAAACGCCACCACCACCCCAGCCGGAACCGGCCCCCGAATTGTGGGAAGTGGAACGGCCAAAGATGAACCGGAAGAAGGCCACCACCCAAGGCCAGCCGGATGAACAGCCGGAAGAAGAAAGCCAATATTTCCACTTCTTCGAGCGGGCATTTTCAGCCAACGGGAACGGGCATAACGGGCAAGCGCATAACGCAACCGTTAGCAACGAAGCCCCACGAACAATAATTCAGCCCTTCCGAAGGCCCCAGGAAGCCCTCGTTCCTGCCCCCGTTATAACGGAACCGTTAGTAAGGCCCCCTGGAATACCCCCGAAGGCCTGCCTTCATTGTGGGCAAACATACGCCCCAAAGGTGGCCTGGCAACGGTATTGTTGCGAAGACTGCAAAACGGCTTATCACGCTGCCAAGCATGGGGGGCAAGTATTCAATCCGAAAAAGTACAGACATAACAAATAGGAAAAATGAGTTGCAAACATTGTAAAAGAATTGTTAAGAGGGCCGAAGAATTAGGGGCAACCCCTGTGGAATTAGGGCTTTTCCAAAGTGTATTTTTTTTTCATCCTTATACCGAGTTTCGCAACGATCACCCATTTTGGGAGGGAGCAGTTGTGAGGTTGGTAAAAAAGGAGTACACCGACAAAAAGGGACGGACGCACGAATGGGAAAGCCCAAAAACGGAAGGTGGAGAATTGAACGTTGACAAACTTTTGAACAAGATACGGGAACTGGCCGACACCCTTTCAACTGAAGGGATGAGGGAGTATTTTCTGGAAGCCATTTGGGAAGATATAAACAGGCTAAACAGTTTTAGCAACTGGGGCGAAGAATTAGCCTTGTTTTATTCCAAGTGGAAGACATACTTCCCCGAAACGCCCAGGAAGGCCCCAGCCCAACAGGAACCTAATACTAAGGTTCTGGCCCTACGCACTTACTTTTTGTACTGGGCAGGATACTTACCCAAATTAGACGAAGGGAAGAGAGCAGGCCTGGCAGCTATCGCCGAAAAGGAAGGGGTAAGCCCTGGCAGCCTTGTAAATGCTTGGTACGCAATAAAAAGGAACAGCGATAAAAACCCCCTGAAGTTGTCAATTCTGGAACGCGTTCTTCCCACTCTTTCAGACTTCCCCGAAGCCCAAAAACTGGCAGAAGAAGAACTGGAACAACTGAAGAAAAAAAGTAACCCCCGAAAGTAACCCGGTTGCAGGGGGTTGCACGACAAAAGGCGGCGAATATTTGCAGCGTACCAAATAAAAAAGTAATGACTGCAAACAACGTTTTGGTAATTGACACCGATCAATTTTTCACCCGTCTGGAAGAAGCACTGGAACGGAAGTTAGCCGAACGGCTGGCCCAGCAAAAGGCCCAGGAACCGGCTGAAACATTGCCCGAACTGCTGACACGCCGGGACGTGGCCAGATATTTTCAAATATCCATAGCCACCGTTGACAACCTGACAAAGGCAGGGGTATTGGAAAAACACTATCTAGCAGGCCAGCCCAGGTTTAAGCGGGACGAAGTACGGAAGGCCCTGGAAGGGTGGAAGAAGTACCAAAGGGGTTGAACTATTCACAAACAAAAAGGGGCTTGCCCAACCCAGGCCAGCCCCTTTTTAAAAGCGTTAATCATGCCCAAAGATAATGGAATTCAAGGCCAAGCGCAACCGGAAAAAACGGTTCATATTCCCCCAGGTGCAAGCCTGGAAGAAGGGCCACAGAAGCCCCCCCCCACCGTTCGGGAAATATTGGACATCCTGAAAAAACAGGTTCAGAAAGTCAACCTGGAAACGGAATTGGGGGAAGGGTGGAAGCAAAAGCACCTCATTGTTTTTGTGGTGGAAAGGGTGTTGGAGGTGGCCAAGGCCAACGGCTGGAACCTGGCCCGGCAAAATGACTTCGTTTACCTGTTCACCGGAAAACACTGGCAGGTGATAGATAAGGACATTTTGAAACGCTTTCTTGCAGACTGTACAATTCAGTTGGGGTATTCCCCGAGGGAAAGCAGGTATTACGAATTTCAGGACAAACTTTTCAGGCAGTTCCTTACGGAAGCGTACCTTCCACCCCCACAGCCAGACTTGAACAGGGTGCTGGTTAACCTGCAAAATGGCACATTCGAAGTTACCCAGGACGGCTTCCACCTTCGGGAACACAACCCGGATGACTTTTTAACCCACCTCTTGCCATTTCCATATAAGTCCCACTGGAAGGCCCCGAGGTTCAGCCGATATCTGGAACAAGTTCTTCCAGATGAAGCAGCCCGGAACGTACTGGCTGAATTTTTTGGGTATGTATTCACCCGGAAATTGAAACTGGAAAAGGCCCTTTTGTTGTATGGCAGCGGCGCAAACGGGAAAAGCGTCTTCTTCGACGTAATAAACGCAATGCTTGGAAGGGAAAACGTTGTGACATACAGCCTTTCCAGCCTTTCCGAAGAACACAACCGGGCAATGATAGCCAATGCCCTGCTGAATTATGGCAGCGAAATAAGCGGAGCAGGGGTGAACCGGGACACCTTCAAAGCCTTGGTAAGCGGTGAACCCATACAAGCCCGGCTGAAGTACGGGAACCCCTTCATAATGGAAAATTACGCCAAACTTGCTTTCAACGCCAACGAACTGCCAAAGGACGTTGAGCACAATGAAGCCTACTTCCGAAGGTTCCTTATTGTTCCCTTCGCTGTTACCATACCCGAAGCCGATAGGAACCCCATGCTTGCCCAGCAGATTATTGAAGACGAACTGCCTGGGGTATTCAATTGGGTGATGGAAGGACTGGCCCGGCTGCTGGAAAACAACAAATTCAGTTCTTGCACACTGGTAGAAGCAGCCCTGGCCCAATATCGCAAGGAAAGCGACAGCGTGGCCCTGTTCATTGAGGAACCGGAAACATACTACCAACCCACCAACCCGGACACCGATAAAGACAAATGGAAAACCCTGGCCAGCCTGTTCAGCGAATACAGGGAATTTTGTACGGCTTCGGGGTTCCGGGCTGTCAGCGTAAGAAATTTTAGTGAACGACTGCAAGGGCTTAAATTTCAAACAGTTAAGCGGAAGCAGGGAAAAATTGTCTTCTGCCAAAAGGGGGAATTGGACGGCGAAGGGTGACGAAGTGACGAGGTGACGGCTGAAAAAACATTTTTTTTTGACATGGAAAGGAATTGCCTAAACATACAAGTAAGCGCTTGGAAGAACTACTTCGAAGCCCACCACCCGAAGCCGGTTAATCTTTGGGTTTGGCTGAATTCGGCCAAATATGCCCCCCAGGTTCAGCAGATCAGGGTAACGGATAACAAGGAGGAGCGGGACAGGCTGAAGGCCACCCTTCCGGCTATTACCCCCAGCGGCGAATTTACCCACCGGGAAGAAGCCGGACTGGTTAAGCATTCGGGCTTAATTCAGTTCGACGTTGACGGGCTTACACCTTGCGATGCAGAATATCTTAAGGGCCAGTTGTGCAATCTGGAAGAAGTGGCCTATTTGGGCCTGTCTGTCAGCGGGAAGGGGCTTTGGGGACTTATTCCCATAGCCCACCCGGATAAACACCGCCAACACTTCGAAGCCCTGGCCAAAGACTTCCTGGCCTGGGGTATTGTGTTGGACGAAAAGCCCAAAAACGTTGCCAGCCTTCGGGGGTATTCCTGGGATGATGCAGCGTATTTCAACCCCCAGGCGAAGACTTACACCAAGTTAGCCCGATATGCTCCACCACAGGCCACCACAGGCCCCAGGTTGGAAGGTGACGAAGCCCGGAAGGTGGAAATATGCCTGGAACAGCTGGAAGGGGGGAGAATTGACATAACGGCCAATTATGGGGACTGGCTGGCAGTTGGTTTTGCCCTGGCTGACGAATTCGGGGAAGGGGGAAGGGAATACTTCCACAGGGCCAGCCAGTTCCACCCGAAGTACCGGCCAAGTGAAACGGACAGGCAATTTACAGCCTGCCTGAAGCATGGGAAGAAAACAACCCTGGGAACGTTCTTTGAACAGTGTAAGCACTTCGGGGTAACATACAAAGGCTACCTTCGGGAAGAAAAGATTCAGCCCCAGAATTGCACACAGGCCACCAAGCCCAACCCGAAGCCCGTTCAAGCGCCCCAGGAAGCGAATAGGACCAGCCCGGAACCCTGCCCAAACGGATACCCTGCCAGTTGGGATGAAGGGCCATCAAGGGGGGAAGCCCTGCTGGCTGACTTCACCCGGAAGAATCCGGCCTTTGGAAAATTTGTTGAACGGATAGGACTTGTGATTGTAGAATAAAAACAGTGGTAAAACAGTGGCGAAAAGAGTAAAGCAACCACATGGGGGAGAATTGACCCCCTTTCAACCTGGCCAGAGTGGGAACCCCAGCGGACGCCCCAGGAAAGTGTTTTCAACGATTACGGAAGAATGGAAGCAATGCGGGTTTGAAATGGTTTCACCGGCAATTGTGAAAGAACTCTTTGAGTTAATGCTATCCCTGCCAATGGCAGAGATAGAACGCCTTGCAGGAGATGCGGAAAATCCAGCCTTGGTTCAAATTGTGGCCAAGGAGTTGACCGGCCCCCGTCAATGGAAGATGTTGCTTGAGATGTTAGATCGGACGCAGGGGAAGCCAAGGCAGTCAGCTGACATTTCAACGAATGGGGGTAATATAGGGGTGGGAACCTTTACTGGGTTTGGATTCCTGGATGCTTTAGCATATGAAGCACATGAAGTGAAGAAAGGTGAGTGAGTCCATTACATTACACATTATTTCTTAGGCGGTAAGGTCTCAATCATCCTGTCCCCAATAATTTGTGCCAATTTAACAGGAACAGCGTTGCCTAATTGCCTCATTGCCTCTGTCCAAGAACCAGAAATGTAATAATTATCTGGAAAAGTTTGGATTCTCTTTGCCTCCAAAACTGTATAATACCTAACTGAATTATCCTCAAATCTTATCATGTTTTCCCCGCCAGGTACTCCGTGATCGCCAGCCTTGATAGTTTTTGAGGGTTCATCTATATAGCTTCCCGAATGCCCAGGATAAGTTTTTGCGCCGTCTCTGAAGAAATGGTCCTTATGTATTCCAGAATTCTGTCTGGGATCGGGCAGATCATGCAGGGCCTCACGTATAGTTACCCAAGGCAATTCTTGGGGGCCAAACATACCGTGCCTATTCTTTAGCTTATCTATCTTTTCTTTAAGTTCTTTAGAAGGATTTTCTCTTTTAGTACGGGGGATTTTCAACTTTTCCCAATAATCCCCTTTTACAAATTTGGACCATAGCAAACTATCTAATGAATGCGTAAATGGGGGGAAGGACCATTCAACCTTCAAGGAATCCTTGATTCCAACAATTATTACCCGTTCACGTTTCTGGGGAATCCCATAGTTAGCGGCATTAACAAGGCGGTAAACTACATTATACTTTAATCCAATGTAACTGCCACCAGTGTGAGTTTTTTCTAACCTACTAAGGTGAGAAAGCCAGTCTTCATCCTTCTCTTTCAAAATTTCAGGATAGGTAAGTTGAAGAATAATATAGTTGAAGTAGGAAGCAAAAGACTGTCTCAGAAGCCCCTTTACATTCTCAAAAATGAATGCCTTTGGTTGAATTTTTCTAATTCCATTAATCGCATATGGAAACATATCCCTTTGGTCCAAGTTTCCTTTATGTTTCCCCCCCAAAGAGAAGGGTTGGCATGGTGGCCCACCGGAGATAACATCTGCTCCAATTAGAGGTGTGAAATCAAAAGCCCTGATGTCCCCTTGAAAGACTTTGTTTTCTTCAAAATTTATCCTTAGGGAATTACACGCATCTTGATTCCACTCAATTAATGCTTCATGTTGGAAGCCTGCCAACCTAAGGCCTTGTGCCAATCCACCAGCGCCTGAAAAAATTTCAACTGATTTCATTAATCCTTCCCCCTTTTAAAAGACCTGAAAATTTTCCCCATTACTTGTTCTTGACTGGAAGAAACCCCTAAGCACTTATCTGCCCAAGGTCTTCCAGGGTGAAGAACATCCCAATCAGATTTAGCTTGATTATATCTGCCACTTCCAGGGTCGTGATTACCAAATCCATCAACTACCGAGTTCCACATTGGTTTATAATGGCGGATTAGGGCAGCCTCTACGGTGCCAATCAGGTTGGTTTCAACGCCTTCCAATATCATAAAGCGGCAAGTAAAATCTTCTATTTTCAAATTCTTTGCTTGGTGAATACTTTTCTCATGCTCCAAAAGTCTTCGAAAGAGTTCGTGGTTGACCTTCCCATCAATCTTTTCAACTCTTGCTTGCCTCCAACCACCTGGGACCGCTTTCCCAATATATATTGGCATTGAGAACTCCAGCCGATTTTTGTCCGAAATATGCCTGTAAATCTCACTTCCACCAATATAGTAAATTGCATAAACGCCCGTGCCATGAAATTTTATAGGGGGAGGAAGTTTGATGACAGGAGTGCCGTTAAAAAACCTAATGGTATTTTTTATTATTTCTTCAAATGCCTCTGATTTAAAGACATGGTCTTCCCTGTTAAACTCCCTGTTCATTCGGTTGGGTTTTCTTCTGCGAATCGCACCTTAAGCAATTAAGCATATCTATAACCTTTTGTACACAGCCATCAGTGTTTTTCAGGATTTCTTCACCCCAAAATCGGAGAACTGCATACCCTCTTTTGCTTAGAATCTCAGTAACTGTTCTATCACGCGCAATATTCTTCTCAATTTTCGAGACCCAAAACTCCCGGTTTGACCTTATCCTCCAATCCTTTGCCCCCCAATCCTTCCCATGCCAGAATTCACTATCGCAAAAAATAGCTAACTTATATTTAGTAAAGACAATGTCGGGTGTTCCATATACACCCCGATAATTTCGTCTATACCTATAACCTTTTTTCCAAAGGGCCTTTGCCAAGGTCGCTTCTATCTTTGAGCCCTTGTTCCTTATAGAGCGCATTATTCTTGATCGAGTTTCCGAAGGCTGCCTTTTCATATTTCAAATATACATCACATTGGGCTATCATCGTCAAAAGGCCGCACAATATCCGCCAAAACACCCTCGAAGTGGTAAAGAATCTGGTAAGTATCAATAACAAACCCCTTGTAAGTCTTTCACCTACAAGGGGTTATGTTTTTAATTGGTGGAGGTAAGGGGAGTCGAACCCCTGACCTCTTGCATGCCATGCAAGCGCTCTAGCCAGCTGAGCTATACCCCCAATTTTGCCCGCCAAAGCCGAAGCTCCGGCAGACGAAATCGCTCTTTCGTCAAAGAGCGACGCAAATATACAAACTTCCTCCAAATTTCCAATACCCCCTTCCCCCTTCACCCTTCACCCTTCACCCTTCACCCCCAAAAACTCACATCGGATCCACATCCACATTCACCCTTACCGTCGAACAGCCCTCCAGCTTGCGCAGCTGCCGGATGCCCTCCATGATCCGCTCCTTCGCCTGGAAGATCAGGTGGGGGTTGCGCTCCAGCTTGACCAGGATGTCGAGCAGGTACTGGCCGCGCACGCGCGACACCGAGGGCATCGCCGGACCGATCACCCGCGCGCCCAGCATCTCCTTGAGATAGTTGCCCATGTATTGGGCCGCCTTGTTCACCACCTCCGGGGTCTGGTGCTTGAGCGTGATCTTGATGAGGCGGAAGAAAGGTGGGTAGTGGAATGCCTGCCGCTCCTCGATCTCCCGCCGGTAGAAGTCCTTGTAGTCGCCGCTGACCACGTCCTTGAGCACGGGGTGGTAGGTCTGCAGGGCCTGGATGATGACCTTGCCCCGCTTCCCCTTCCGCCCGGCGCGCCCCGCCACCTGGGTGAGCAGCTGGAAAGCCCGCTCGCTGGCCCGGAAGTCGGGGAAGTGAAATAACTGGTCGGCGTTGATCACGCCCACCACCGAAACTTTGTCGAAATCGAGTCCCTTGGTCACCATCTGGGTGCCTACCAGCACGTCGAGCCGGTGCTCCTCGAAGTCGTTGATGATGCGGGCATGGGCGTTTTTGGTCCGCACCGTGTCGAGGTCCATGCGGCCGATGCGCAACTCGGGCAGGATGACGGCCAGGTCGTCTTCGATCTTTTCCGTGCCCGTGCCCTGCAGGTGCAGGTCGTGGTTGCCGCATGCCGGACAAGCCGGCGCCTGCGTGGCCCGGTACCCGCAGTAGTGGCAGCGCAACTGGTTCTGGGCCTTGTGGTAGGTCAGCGTCACGTCGCAGTGCTCGCACTGCTGGGTCCAGCCGCAGGTGGTGCAGCGGTACACCGGCGCATATCCCCGCCGGTTCTGGAACAGGATGGCCTGTCCGCCCTGCTCGATCGTCTTTTTCAACTCTTCGATGAGGTAGGGGGTGAACACGGGCATGTGCCCCGGCACGATGGGCGCCGTTTTGATGTCGGTGATGTGCACCTCGGGCAGCTCCAGACCGCCGAAGCGCTCAAAGAGCTCCACTAGTGCGTATTTCTTGGTCTTGGCATTATTATACGACTCCAACGAAGGAGTCGCGGTGCCGAGGATGACTTTCGCCTCGTGGATATGCCCCAGGTAAACCGCCGTATCGCGGCCGTTGTATCGCGGCGCGGGGTCCTGCTGCTTGTAGGAAGGGTCGTGCTCTTCGTCGACCACGACCAGCCGCAGGTCGCGGAAGGGGAGGAAGAGGCTGGAGCGCGGACCCAGGATGACGGGCTTGCCCTCCATGACCGTGCGCCACACCTCCACGCGCTCGTTGTTGTTGAGGCGCGAATGGTACACCGCGATCTGGTCGCCGAAGATCTTCTGCAGGCGGTCGATGATCTGGGTGGTCAGGGCGATCTCGGGCAGCAGGTACAGGGCCTGTCCGCCGGAGTTGATGACCTCTTGGATCAGCTCCACATATAGCCGGGTTTTCCCGCTGCCCGTGACGCCGTGGAGCAGCGTCACCGGAAACTCCGCCATGCCGGCGCGGATTTCGCCCAGGGCTTTGACCTGGGCTTCCGACAGCCCTGCCTGGATGGCGGCTTCGTCCTCGTAGCCGGGCAGACGGCTCACCTCCTGCTCGAACGATTCGAGGATGCCCTTTTTCTCCAGCGCCTTGAGCGTGCCGGGGTCGGCATTGGCGATGCCGGCCAGGGCCTGTTTTTTCACAAAAGGCTCTTTTTTCGACAACTGCACATAGGCCAGCAAGGCCTCGGTCTGTTTCGCGGAGCGGCTCACGAGTTCGAAGGCCTCTTCCAGCAGCTCGGGACGCGAGGCGTAGGGCTCCTGCAAACGCATGCAGGCCACGGTCTTGGGCTGGTATTTGGCCTGTATCTCCTCCTTTAAATATATAATACGTTTTTCGATCAGCTGGTGGATGATGGGGTAGATGGTCTTCTGCCCCAGGATGTCCTGCACCTCGTCGAGCGACAACTCGCCCTGGATCGACAGCGCCTCGGTGATCAGGAATTCTTTATCGGAGAGCCCCTCGAAGCTGTGGTCGTAGAGCGGACTGAGCGAAATGCGCGTCTCGCTTGCCAGCTTGAGGTTGGAGGGGATGGCGGTGTTCATCACTTCGCCCAGGGAGCAGCAGTAGTAACTCGCCATCCATTGCCAGAGCCGCAGCTGCTCGGGCGTGATGAGCGGCCGGGCATCGATGATCGAGAGGATGGGCTTGGGCTTGTGCGTCGTGGGCGCCTCGTGGTGGATCCGCACGACCAGCCCGGCATACAACTTGTTCTTTCCGAAGGAGATCTCCACCTGGTGGCCGAAGGTGAGCCTGGGCACCAGTTCTTCCGGCACGGAATAGGTGAAGGCCTTCTCAATGGCGATGGGCAGCAGCACATCGGCAAAGGTCAGGGTCTGGCCGGATTCGGGATGAAACAGGTCGGTAGCTTCCACAAGATACTTTTCAGACGTAAATAAGCGGAAAGTTAAGCCATTCTCCTCCCACTCCCAAGTACATCGCTCCTTTTCAACTTACTTGAGAGGAGTGGAAATATCCGGACGATTGTGCAGTAATCAGGCCTTTTTGTGTATGCAAGGACCGGTGAACGGCTGTTTTTGACAAGAAAGCGGCCTTACTTGGTGCTTGCCAGCGCCCTGTCGTCGTGAAAAATGAAGATTTTTTTCAAAAAAATTTTTCACAAAGGATATAAAAATTTCACAATGAATCATCATTGAGAATGTCGAGCTTCTTTAAAAATAGGATTTTTGCTCATTTGGATTAAAATAAAATTTTCACAATCGCCTTAAAATGTCCTTGTATCTCCTGGAATGGCGTTGCATATTTGTATCGTGAATGGTGAATAGAGGGGGACAAAGAGAAAAAGCAAATAAGAGTCTAGCTGAAAGAAGTTAGAAAATTCATTCGAATTCTTACATGAGATTACGGTTTGTTAAAGTAGACCGGCCCGATCTCCCCCCGGGCCGGCTTACTGAATGAGTAAGAACCGGATGAAGTTGACAAAGTGCATATGTTCATGGGATTATAATTTGTTAGTAGCACCGTCCCCCTGAAAAATGGGGGACTGTTTACTATCTCACAAATTGGTAGAACCACACACTCAATAAATAAAAAAAGGCTGATCTGGGAAATCAGCCTTCAAAGTTAGCATTGCTCACGGGATTAGTACAAAAACATTAAATCAGTTCATGGGATGGGAATCGTCGGGAAACGATTAACATTTTATCACTGCGAAGATAATTGATTTATCTCTTCTGTGCAAGAGCCAGAGAGAATAAATTATAAAGAATTCGTTTTTGGATATGTTCATGGGATTATAATTCAGGAAGTCGCCTCGTTCGGGCGACTTTTTTTTTGCCTCAGAAAAAGATCTCCTGCGCCAGCCTGTACGTATTCGCATGCGCCTCCACGATGGTAGCGATGCGGTCTGAATAGCCTCCTCCCATACTCGCCGCCACCGGTATCCGGTTGCGACGGCAGGCTTCCAGCACAATGCGGTCTCTTTCCCTGCAACCTTCCAGGCTCAGGCTCAGCCGCCCGAGCTTGTCCGTTTCCAGGACATCCACTCCCGAAAGGTAGAAGATGAAGTCCGGCTCGACCGAGTCGATCAGGGCGGGCAGGGTACTGCGCAGAATGCGCAGGTAAGGCTCGTCGGTCATGCCGTCGGGCAGCCCGATGTCCAGGCTGGAGCGCTCCTTGCGCGCCGGATAGTTCTTCGCCCCGTGCATGCTGAAGGTGAACACCCGATCCTCGTTCTGGAAAATCTGCGCCGTGCCGTTGCCCTGGTGCACATCGAGGTCGACGATCAGGATCTTCCTGGCCTTCCCCTCGCGCAACAGGTAGTTGGATGCGATGGCGATGTCGTTGAGCACGCAGAAACCTTCCCCCTTGTAACTGAAAGAATGATGGGTGCCACCCGCGATGTTCATCGCCACCCCGTGCTCCTGCGCGTACAGGGCAGCCTGCACCGTGCCGTTGGCGATATGCCGCCCGCGCTGCACCAGCCGCTCCGTCATCGGAAAACCGATGGCCCGGATCTCCTTGGCGCTGAGCCGCTGCTCCTTCAGCTTTGTCCAGTATTCCTCCTGATGCGTCCAGAGAATAACCTCCTCCGCCAGTGCCTCCGGCTGAAAAAAGTTGGCCTCGGTCACCGTGCCTTCATACAGCAACTGCTCGGGCAATAACTCGTATTTGACCATCGGAAACCGGTGGCCGGGAGGAAGCTCGTACTTGTAGGTGGGGTGGAAGGCGATCTTCAGCATTAAAATGCTATATGCATGAAGCAGGCTGAGCCTGCTTCATGCAAAAAAACTATTTTATGCAATCGTAATCCCCTTATCCAGATACACATCCTGAATGGCGTTGAGGATCTCTACGCCTTCTTTCATGGGTTTCTGGAAAGCCTTGCGGCCGGAGATGAGGCCCATACCGCCCGCGCGCTTGTTGACGATGGCGGTGATGACGGCCTCCTGCAGGTCGGTCGCGCCTTTCGATTCGCCGCCCGAGTTGATGAGGCCGATGCGGCCCATATAGCAACCTGCCACCTGGTAGCGGGTCAGGTCGATGGGGTGGTCGGTGGTCAGTTTTTCATAGACCAGCTTGCTGGTCTTGCTGAAGTTGATGGCGTTGAAACCGCCGTTGTTGGTAGGCAGCTTCTGCTTGATGATATCGGCCTGGATAGTCACGCCCAGGTGGTTGGCCTGAGAGGTCAGGTCGGCTGCGGTGTGGTAGTCTACGCCGTCTTTTTTGAAGCCGTTGTTGCGGGTGTAGCACCACAGGATGGTAGCCATGCCCAGTTCGTGCGCACGCTCGAAAGCTTCGGCCACTTCGATGATCTGGCGGTTGCTCTCTTCAGAACCGAAATAGATGGTAGCGCCAACAGCAGCTGCGCCCATGTTCCAGGCGTCCTCCACCGAGCCGAACATGATCTGGTCGAACTTGTTGGGGTAGGTGAGGAGCTCGTTGTGGTTGATCTTGACGATGAAGGGGATCTTGTGCGCGTACTTGCGCGAAACGGCAGCCAGTACGCCGAAGGTGGAAGCCACCGCGTTGCAACCCCCTTCGATGCCCAGTTTGACGATGTTTTCCGGGTCGAAATAAATGGGGTTGGGGGCGAAAGAGGAACCCGCCGTGTGCTCGATGCCCTGGTCGACGGGCAGAATGGAGACATACCCCGTATCGCCCAGCCGCCCGTGCGACAGGATGCGCTGCAGGTTGTTGAGCACCTGGTTGTTGCGGTTGGTACCCGCCCAGATACGGTCGATCAGGTCGCCGCCCGGCAGGTGGATGTCTTTCTTATCGATCGTCTTGCACTGATGTTCGAGGTAATACCCTGCCTGGTCGCCCAGGAGATTTTGGATCTTTGTGTTTGCCATGGTAAATATGAATTATGCTGATGAATAACGTATTGACGTATCCGGTTTGGCGTTGGTCAGGGCAGCACACAAAGGTAAGAAAAACTTTCTCCCCTGAAAACTGCAATATTTATTTGGCACACCGTGCGGCGGACGCGGGAGGCCGTCCTGCACTGTTCGAGCGGAGCGAGTTTGCAGGACTAGCGTTTTTTTGCTTCTTTTTTGGGGCGATGCCAAAAAAGAAGAAGGTAATCGCAAGCGCTTGGTAAAGAGGTGAATGATTCCAGCTTTCAAGTTTGTGATCACTGATGGTTGAAATTATTACAGAGCAATTTTATCGCAACCCGGGTTAATTTATCTCTTGTAATTCGGCTGGTGAAACCACACCGGCGACGGATCATCCGGCTCCCCGTTGTAATTGACCATGATCTCCTCCCCGGCTTCGATGTCCTTAATCGTATATATATCTATGGTGTGCTTGTCGTAGTCGAGCAGGTACCTGGCGTTGGGATGGTAGGAGTGGTTGTACAGCGATCCGTAACCCAGCGCGATGGCGCACTGGCTCTGGTCTTCTCCCCATAGGAAGTAGTAGTCGTGGAGATCGGTCTGATGCACCAGTTTCAGGTCGAATTCCGACAGCACGATGACGGGGCAGATCTCGATCAGCGATTCTGCGGGGATGTCTTCCAGGGTAAACACCCCCCGGCCGCCGAGCTGGCTATCGCGAACGTAGAGGAATGGCAGGCGTTGCATGTGTTGGGTTTAAAAATTTTTCCAAAAAGGGTGATCCGGCCTGGGCGCTTCGAGACTGAGGGGCTCTCCGCTTGCTGGGTCTTCCAGCCGCAGCTTCCAGGCGTGCAGGGCGATGCCCTCGGGCATGTAGCTCCGCGCTGCTCCATATTTTTCGTCGCCCGCGATCGGACAGCCCACCGCCGAAAGTTGTACTCGTATCTGGTGAAACTTACCGCTGTGCGGCCTCACCTCCAGCAGCGACAAGCCGTCGCCGCTGGCGCCTAGCAGCAGGTAGTCCAATCTGGCCGGAAAAGCGCCTGGGGCATCGGCGGGCATCACGACGGCCCGCTTGTTCTTTTGGTCTTTCCCGATCCAGTGCTCCAGCGTCCCGGAAGGGGAGGGGGGAGGCGCCTCCACGATGGCGAGGTAGACCTTCTCCACCGTTCTGGCCTCGAACTGCCGGTTGAGGTTTTTCAAAGCGCTCCTTTTCTTCGCTATGATCAGCAGGCCGCTCACGGGCCGGTCGAGCCGGTGCACGATGCCGGCGAAAGGCCAGCGCCCGGCCGCCCATTCCTCCACGGAAGGGTAGCCGTGCTTGTCGCGCTCCACCACCAGCCCGCAGGGCTTGTTGAGGGCGGCAAATTGCGGCGTTTCGAAGAGGATGATCGGTTCATTCATAGCTATCGCACCAGCGTCACCCCTCCCTTCACTAATTCCGTATCCCCGTCGATAAACTCCACTTCGATGTAAAAAACATACACCCCGGCATCCATCTTCCGGCCCCGGAAATTGCCGTCCCAGCCGTAGACCGGGTCGTTGGGCTGGAAGCCGGAGGCTTCGTACATTTTGCCCCCCCAGCGGTTATACACCTGAAACTGCCGGATCTGCCGCACCTCCCTGCCCCCGAATACCATTAGCAGGTCGTTGAGACCGTCGCCATTGGGGGAGAAAATGTTGGGCACGAACACGTTGCGGGGCTTCCTGACCTCTACGTTCAGCACATCGGTGACCAGGCAGCCGTCGGCGTCAAAGGCCGTCACGGTGTAGCTGATGTTCTCGCCCGGCTGTTGCAGGGTCACCACCACGCAGGTGTCGCAGTCGAGGTAATCGCCCGGCTCCCAGATGATCTGCGCGATGGTGAAGTTGGCGGTAGCTGTCAGCTCGATGCTTTCTCCCAAATCGATCGCCAGGTCAGGACCCAGGTCGAGCGTGGGCTCCGGCTTGGAGGGGATCACCACGGTCAGGGTGTAAATCTCCTCGTTGCCGTCTTCTATGGTCAGGGTGTACACCCCGGCCGACAAGTCGTTGAGGGTGAAGGGAAATGCGCTGGCGGGCTCGAAAAACAAGCCGTCGAGCGACACCGAGTACGGCGGTTTCCCTCCGGAAATGCTCTCAATGATGAGCTGCCCATCCTGGAAGCCGTAGCAACTGGGCGCGATGGCCTCATACGTCAGCTCGAAGGCATCAAAGAACAGGGTGATGTTAATGGTGGAGTCGCAGCCCAGGTAGCTGCCGTTGAAAACGACCTCTGTGCCCGAAGGGTTGCCCTCGTTGTAGATCATGCCGTTGACCGTGATAAACTGCCCCGGCGCCAGGGTGTCAGTGAGGTTGAATACCACCGGCGGTAGGAAAGTCAGCGTAATGGTCAGCGTCGAATCGCAGCCGGTCCCACTCCCGCCGGGAAAAAATTCCGTGCCGGAGGGGTTGGCGGCATCGTAGACCGTGCCGTTGATGACGAGAAAATCTTCCGCGCAAAGGGTCTCCGTGAGCGTGCCGTTGGCGGGCGGGAAGAAGTTGAGCGAAATGACGACCAGCGAGTCGCAGCCCGTATAACTGCCGCCCGGGAATACCTCCGATCCCACCGGGTTGGAAGCGCCGTACACCACCCCGTTGACCACAAATGACTCGCCGATGCACAGCACCGTGTCGATCAGATTCGTAGAAAGGGGAATGAAACTCAGGTTCACCTGCAGGGTGGAGTCGCAACCCGTCCAGGCCCCGCCTACGAAAATTTCTGTGCCAGAAGGGTTGCTCTCGTCGTAGGTCGTACCGTTGATGACGAGGCTTTCGCCCTCGCAAAGCGACTGGTTCAACACACCGTTCGAGACCGGGAAAAAGCTCAGCGACACCACTACCGTCGAGTCGCAGCCCGTAAAACTGCCGCCGGTAATGACCTCCGTGCCCGCCGGGTTTGCCTGCCCGTAGACCGTCCCGTTGATGGTCACCGTTTCTCCGGGACAAAGCGTCGCGCTGAATGACCCGTTTGCAGGCGGGTAAAAGCTCAGCGACACGGTGATGGTCGAGTCGCAGCCGAGATAGTTCAGCATGATCTCTGTACCTAAAGGATTCCCCTGGTCGTACACCACGCCATTGACCGTGACCGACTCTCCGTCGCACAGGGTGTTTACTATGCTGGACGAAGATTCAGGCAAAAAGCTGAGACTTACGGTGATGGTAGAATCGCAACCGCTGAAGCTCCCCCAAGGGATGATCTCTACGCCGGAGGCGTTGTTTTCGTCATACACCACGCCATTCACCAAAAGGCTTTCTCCCTCGCAAAGGGTCTCGGTGATGCTGCTCTGCGCCGGCGGGAAAAAGCTCAGATTTACCGTAATCGTACTGTCGCAGCCATTGAAATTGCCGCCGTTGATCACTTCCACCCCCGCAGGGTTGCTCTCATCGTAGGTAGTGCCGTTGACCGTCAGGCTCTCGCCCGGGCACAGTACCGGGTCGATCAGGGTTTGGGAGTTGGCAAAAATTTCAATGACGATGGGTGTAACGCCTGAAAGATCCTCTGAGCAAACACCGTCAGAAATGGAGACCGGCGTCAGGGTTATCGTGCCCGATGTAATGCCGTAGTCGGATGGGCAGAACGTCAAAACATAAGTTCCCGGCGCGCTGATCGTTTCTGAAAATGGAAAACTCACCCCATTTACCGTGACCAGATACTCCAGCACATTAGCCCCTTCGATGGTAAATTCCCAATCGAAGCATGCTGTTTCACAAATGGAACCACCCGGCCCGAAACTGGCATCCAATTCATGAAAAATCACTTCGATGCCCGCCGATACCGACAGACAAGGATCGGTAAAGTCAATGCCGCCGGCCCCGTCGTTGTCGCCCGCCACTGCCGAGATGTAGTAGGATTGCAGCGGCACGATGCCTGCCGGGTAGCTGAACAGGCCGTCGGGACTGGTCTGCACGATATTGCCCAGCCCTGCGCCGGCTTGGTCGTGCAGGATAAAGAGCAGCACATCGTTGGCATCCAGTGTGTTGTCGTTATTGAAGAAGATGGAAATGTCGGTATTTTCCCCCTCGCATACGTCTATCGGCCCGGCGCTGGTATCCAGGGTGCCGGAGAAGGTCGTGCAATTGCAGGTCACCAGCCCGGAAATCACCACCGGTCCGCAACCGCTGCCATCGTCGAGGGTGAAGGAATACGCATCGCCGGAGGCGATGGGCGCCGAGGTAAACGAGCTGCCAACGGGCGAGCCATCGATGGTATACGTACCCGGAATGCCCCCGCCGATGTCAAAGCTGACGGTATAGGTCGTATTGCTGGGGTCGCATGACTCGATGAGGTTGGCGTAGGCTGGTTCGCTGAATACCGCTATTTCGGTGTTGGCTGCCAGCAGGCAGGTATCGGCAGGGGTAAATGTGAGGGTAATGGTATCGCTCAATCCCGCAGGGTCGAAAACGGCCCCGCTCACACCCGGCCCCGACCACGTTCCGTCTGGGAAGGCTGGGTCCTGCAGGGTAGTGAGGTCGAGTGTCCCTTCGTTTTGGCAAACGGTGGCATTTCCTAAAATGGGTTGCCCCGTCGGCGAAACCATGATGGTGGTAGTAGCGTCGTTGGCGCAGGCGCCTGCGGGCGAGAAGGTCAGGGGCACATCGCCGCTCTGTCCGGCCGGGTCGAAAGTATTGCCCGTCACGCCGGGGCCCGACCATGTTCCGCTGGGATAAAGGGGATCTTGTAGCGCCGTCAGGTCGAAAGGCCCGCCGATCTCGCAGATCGAGGCCGTACCCAGGACTGGCGTGCCGCCCGGCACCACGACCAAAGTGGTCGTTGCGGTTTCGATACAAAATCCGCTGACCACATAACTCAGTTCGATTGAACCGGCAAGCCCCGCCGGGTCGAAGCTGCTACCCGTCACGCCGGGGCCCGACCAGATTCCCCCTGCATAAAGAATGTCTTCAAGCGTACTCAAATCAAGCGGCGGGTCGGTGTCGCACAAGGTGGCAGTACCCAGAACCGGTACGATCAGGCCGTTTACAAAAATCGTCGTGGTAGCGGGGGCGCTGCACGACGCCGAAGGCGTAAAAGTCAGCGTCACCAGCGTGTCGTTGGTGAAAATGGAAGGATCAAAGAGGGTATCGCTCACCCCGGGACCCGACCAGCTTCCGTCTGGGAAAGCCGGATCGAGCAGGGCGTGCAGGTCGTACAGTCCTTCACTGCTGCACAGGGTGTCGAGCACCAGCGCTGGCGTATCGGGCAGGAGCACCAGGATTTCCGTCATTCCGGGGTCTGCGCATAAATCCGTCGGGGTGAATACCAGCGAAACCGGCCCGCTTTGGCCCGTGGGGTCAACGGTCGTACCCGTAACGCCGGGACCGCTCCAGGTACCGTTCGGAAAGTTGGGGTCTTGCAGCGGCAGCAGGTCGAGCGGCGGATCGGTCTGGCAGAGCGTATCGGCGCTGAGCACGGGCATGCCGCCAGCCAGTACCTCCACCGTGGTGGTCGCCGGGTCGCCGCAGACGGACGGCGTAAAGGTGAGGGTTTGAATACCGGCGAGACCAGCCGGATCGAAGGAATCGCCCGTCACGCCGGGACCGCTCCAGATTCCGTTGGGGTAGTTGGGGTCGAGCAGGGTGCTCAGATCCAGCGGTGGGTCGTTTTCACAAACGGTAGCATTGCCCAGCACTGGCGTTCCCCCTTGAGTGACGCTGATGGTCACGGGCAGGGTCTGCTGGCAGCCTGCGCCGCCATTGGCGAAGGCGTAGTAGGTGGTGGTGGCAGCGGGCGACACCACGGGGTTGATCTGATTGCCCGCCGTAGGCGGCTGCGCCGAGTGGAAGGTAAGCGGAATGGCGCCCGGCGGATTGTTGAGTTCCGTGACGATGGCACTCAGGTTGACCGATTCACCGGCGCAGATGACCGTATCGCCCGTGATCGCCAGGTTGGGCGGATCGAGAACGACGACGTTGATGGTCGGCGGGTTGGAGAAATTGACGGTGCAAAGGCTGTTCTGGGCCAGGGTTACAGAAACCAGGGTAAAGCCCGTATTCTGGTTGATGGAGAAGTTGGCCGAAGCGCCGTTGCCCAGGTTCTGCCCGTTGAAGGTCTGGGCGCCGTATTGCAGCGTGACGTTGTAGAGGTTGTTGCTGGGAAAGAAAAAGGTCACCGTGACATTAGCCGTGCCACAGGCGATCAGCGGGTTGACGGTGATGAAGGTGTTGGCGGTGGTGGGTGTAGGAACAACGGTCAGCGCGATGGGCACTGGCGCCGAGGTGCAGGTGCCGTTAGTCACCGTTGCAAAAATCGTCCCCGGCCCCCCGACGTAGTTCGAAGGATTGCTGATGGGGTTGGTAGCCCCTGGCCCCAGCCAATAGTTGACCGTCAGCCCGCTATTTCCGTTGACGATTGTGTTGATCGAAGTGAGGTTGTAGGCCCCCTGCCCGTTGCCCTGGTTACACCCGGCCAGCGAAGTGGGGAAGGCCACCGGCACCGGCAGCACGACCAGCGTGACGGGCACGGGGTTGGAAACACAGGGGCCGGAGGTGACCACGGCATAAACGGTGCCAGGCCCGGAAGTGTAGGCCGATGGGTTGTTGATGGGAATAGTCGCGGCCGCATTCTGGAACCACGACACCGGCAATCCGGTATTGCCGTTGACGATATTATTTGCGGAGCTCAGGTTGAAAATGGCCGTTCCGTTGCCCTGGTTGCAGGCGCTGACCGTAGTGGGGTTGGCGGTAGGGCCGGGAGAGATATTGAGGGGGAAATTGTAGGTGAGCGATTCCGGGAACTGTGGCCCGCTGCAGCCGCCCTGCGTGTAAAGCAAACTATTGCTGATGGTCGCGGTGATGGTGGCGTTGACCGTTCCCGCCCCCGTGGCCAGCAGGGTGATGGTGCTGTTGGTGGAGCTGCCCTGCACCGACACGCTGCCGCTGCCCGAGAAAGACCAGGAGAAGGAGTTGGAGGTGCAGGTATTGGTATTGGGCAGGGTCAGGGTAATGGTCTGTCCCACGCAGAGGTTTTGGGAAGTCGCGGAGGGGTTGGGCACACAGGCCGCGCCGCTGGTTTCGAAAATGCTCTCCGGCGGCCGGCGCAGGGAGCCGATCCACTGCGCGTTGTCGCAGTTGTTGGGCCGCCCGGGCGATTGGGTGCTGTTGGCCGGAAAATTCTGAAAGTTCGCCACATTGGTATAATCGTCATTGACGGTATTGCGGAACTGGTAGGTGATATTAGACCCCGTGGTTGGTATCTGTATACCGTCGGGTCCCCCGTCGAACATTGGCTGCGGCACACAGCCGGTAGTGGTGGGAGCGCCGTACGACAGACCGTGGAAAAAGTTGGCGCCCGGATCCCGCGTCTGAAAGGCATCGCCGTTATTGTTCAGGCTCAGTCCGGAAAATCCCTGGTTGTTGAGCGCTACGTAGGTAGCCCCGGTATAATTGGGGTTGCCGTTTACCCCGTTGGGGCAGCAGCCCGAACTGGCGCCAAAGGGCACGGAAACATCCATTTCCATAAAAGTATTGGAGGTGTTGAGGGGAACTACCCGCAACAAATCGCAGTTACTATCTGAGTAATCGGGCGTCAGGGGGCCGATCTCCGCCTGGGCGCCCGGATCGTTGGGATCGAAGGCATAGACCAGGATGATGGTACCCACCGGCACTTCCTGCCAGACCGGGTCGAACTTGAAACGCACGTGCCCCGGCGCGATACCCGTGCCAGACAGCGCGCCGGAGTTGGGACCCGGGCAATCGAGGAAGATACCGTTGTTATCGTCCAGTATCCACCCGCGCAAATCGACGGTCGAACAGGGAGGGCCCACGACCACCAGCTCGGCCCACTCGCGGGAGCCGGAGGTGCCCTGGGAAACTTCGTTCACCACAAGCCCGGCAGGCTGTGCAAAGCCCTGGGAGGCGGCAATGGCGAGGATGATCAAGGTGAGAAATCCCCGAAGGGCTTTTGGGAATAAGGGTGTGACACCCGGAGTGTGCGCTCCGCTCATAGCAGTTTTTTCTTGTGGGGAAAAGAAGTAAAGCGAGGTAAAATTATACAGTTTATCTGTGGTAAAAAAAAGGTTAACCGTTAATAAATGATGAATTTCCCTTTTAGGGAATAATTGCCCCACTCTTACTATTTTTGCAGGTCAAAAAAATAACCGAGCATGCACCAATTGAGCGAACAGGAAATTGTGAGGCGGGAGAACCTCCAGAAGATCCGGGAAATGGGCGTTGATCCCTACCCGCCGGAGCAATACGACGTAACCGCCCACGCCGCTGATATTGTAGCCGGCTATGAAGAGGAAGTGTTGGAAGACGGCTCGAAAAAGGGCCTCAACTTCCAGGACGTCTCCCTCGCAGGCCGCGTCATGGCTTCTCGCGAAGCGGGTAAAGCCATGTTTATGAACCTGCAGGACAGCAGTGGCCGCATCCAGCTCTACCTGCGCCGCGAGGAGGTCTGCCCCGGCGAGGATACCTCCCTTTTCGACCTGCTGATCAAAAAATACCTCGATCTGGGCGATTTCATCGGGGTAAAAGGCTATGCCTTCCGCACCCGCACCGGCGAGGTGACGGTGCACGTGCGGGAGTTCAAATTCCTGGCCAAGTCCATCCGCCCCCTGCCCATCGTCAAGCGCGACGCGGAGGGCAATGTGTACGACGCTTTTACCGACGCCGAGCAGCGCTACCGCCAGCGCTACGTCGACCTCACCGTCAACCCGGAGTATAAGGACATTTTCGTAAAACGCAGCAAGCTGATCTCGGCCATGCGGCGCTATTTCGACGGCCAGGGCTGGCTGGAGGTGGAAACCCCTATCCTGCAACCCATCCACGGCGGGGCGGCGGCGCGTCCGTTCAAGACCCACCACAACACGCTCGACATGCCGCTCTTCCTGCGCATCGCCAATGAGCTCTACCTCAAGCGCCTCATCGTGGGCGGCTACGACGGCGTCTACGAGATCGGCAAGATGTTTCGCAACGAGGGTATGGACCGCACCCACAACCCCGAATTCACCTCCATGGAAATCTACGTAGCCTACAAAGACTACAACTGGATGATGACCATGGTGGAGGAATGCCTCGAATACGTAGCCAAAGCAGTGCTCGGCGGCGGTACCAAAGTGCAGTTCGGCGAACATACCATCGACTTCGCTGGGCCTTATGAGCGCCTCCCACTGTTGGCCGGCATCCAAAAGTATACGGGCAAAGACGTGACCAATATGGACGAGGCCCAGCTTCGCCAGTTCTGCAAAGAACTGCACATCGAAACCGAAGACAACTGGGGCAGGGGCAAGCTCATCGACGAGATATTCGGCGAAACCGTCGAACATCACCTCATCCAGCCAACTTACATCATTGACTACCCCGTAGAAATGACGCCGCTGGCCAAAAAACACCGCAGCCAGGCAGGGCTGGTCGAGCGCTTCGAGCTCTACGTCAATGGCAAGGAGATCGCCAACGCCTATACCGAGCTCAACGACCCGATCGACCAGCGCGAGCGCTTCGAAGACCAGCTCAAACTCAAGGAACGCGGCGACGAAGAAGCCATGTCGCTCGACGACGACTTCCTCCGCTCCCTCGAGTACGGCATGCCGCCGACCTCCGGCCTCGGCATCGGCATCGACCGCCTCACTATGCTGCTGACCAACCAGCAGACCATTCAGGAAGTGCTGTTCTTCCCGCAGATGAGACCGGAATTGTGATCGAAATTTTAAAGTACAACAATATGAAATTCAACAGATTATTTTCCCTTTTCGGAATAGCTGCCATGCTCTTCTTCCTGGCATCCTGCGCAGGCGAAGGCGCTCAGGCTGGCCAGGAACAAGACGGTGCGAATGGAGCAGCATCCACGTCTGCCGAACCTGTAGACCCCGTGGCCTGGAACGACCTGCAAAGCCTGATTCCCGCCAAGGCGGCAGGCCTGAAAAAAACCAACGCAGACGACGACAAGTCCTCCCTGGGCAACCTGGGCTTCTCCCACGCACTGGGCATCTATGAGGAAGGCGATAAAAAAGTGGAAATCCAGATCATCGATTCCGGCAACCGCAGCGTCATCCTCACCACTCTGGCGCCCTGGAGGGATATGACCAGCCTGTATGTGCAAGACGACGCCGGAACTGGTTACGAGAAGTACGTCACCATCGAGGAAAATCCCGGATATGAGGCATTCTCAAAAGCAGACAATACAGCCAAGCTGAACACCCTGGTCAAGGGCCGCTTCGTCGTCATGCTCACAGGCAAAAATATCCCCTTGGACGATCTGTACAAGGTGATGGAAGACCTCGATCTGGACAAGATGGCTTCGATGTAATCATCAGGCTTTTCGGTGGAAGCGCAGCAGATGCCGCTCGGCATGCTCGTTGTATATCTCGAGTATGAGGGTGCGCTTCTGCCGCCTGTCGGCGGGGAAGAGTATCTTGACGGGGTTGTGCACGTAGCCGTTGTCTTCGAAAAGAAGGATCTGGCGGTTGCGCGTCGGCAGGCGAAACAGCGCCAGCTCCTCCGCGTTGGCGGGCATGGGGATGTCGCCGTAGCCCTCTTCTTTGAGGAAAAGCCTTACCATCTGGTAGGTCTGCTCCAGGTTGCTGCCCGAAAAGACCGTCCGGTAGACGTAGCCATCGCTTTCGCCACCCAGATAATCGGAGCCGGCAGGAGGAAATTCTTCGCGTAAGGCCATTGCAAGCAGCATTTTATGCGGCATGCAAATTTAATACACTAAGCACTGCGTAAACAATATTTCTTTATAATACTTTTGGCGGCCTCTGGCCGCCAAAAGTATTATAGAACAAAGCCGGGCGGGCGAAGCCCGCACACTAAGCCCATATGCATCCAAGTCTTTTTAAAATAAGGGAAAGGGGGAAGTTCGGCTTCATCGACCGGCAGGGAGAGGTGGTCATCGAGCCGCAATACTTCGAGGCCGACGATTTCTACAACGGCTTTTCCCGCGTGCGGCTCAACAACCGCCTGGTGCCGCTGGATTCGCTTGGACGCCTGCTGCTCAAAAACTTTTTCAACTACGTCGGTTTTTTCGAAGAAGGCCTGGCCCGCGCCCAGCTCGTGCGCCGCTGGGGTTATATCGACCCCAAAGGCAACCTCGCCATCGGGGTGCAGTTTGAAGATGCCCGCGACTTCAGCGAGGGACTCGCCGCGGTGCGGCTCGAAGGCCTCTACGGCTACCTCACGCCCCGCGGCGAATGGCAGCTCATGCCCCGCTTCGACAGCGCAGGCGAGTTCCGGCAGGGAGTCGCCCCGGCGCTACAAGACTACACCTGGGGCTATATCGACATGGACGGCAAATGGCGCATTGAACCCCGCTTCGAAGCGGCTTTTCCCTTTCAGGACGAAGTGGCGGTGGCGCGCCTTGACGCGCAGCGCTGGGGACTGATCGACTGGCTGGGCAACTGGTTGGCCGAACCCGCTTTCGACTGGGTGGAAGGCGCTCAGAACGGGGAGTTTTTTGAAGACCTGGCCGTAGCGGTGCAAGACGGGCGCTACGGTTTTATCGACCGCGGCGGGCAGATGGCCATCCCGCCCGATTTCGACTTCGCGGGCGACTTTTCCGGGGGGCTGGCCTTGGCGGAAAAAGACGGAAATATCGGCTTTATCAATTATGGAGGCGCCTGGGCAATCGCCCCGCAGTTCACAGACGCCGGTATATTTTCGGAAGGACTTGCCCCTGCCAGGAAAGGCGGCCGCTGGGGCTTTATCGAAAAAGACGGCGCATGGGCCATCAGCCCCCGCTTCGAAGAGTGCCTGCCGTTCAGGGACGGCCTGGCCTGGGTGCAGCAAGACGGCGCCTGGGCCTATACCGACGCAGCGGGCAATATCGTCTGGCGCGAAACGCGCTTCTGATCACCAGCGGGCGATCAGTGTCTGGTTGCCCTTGACCACATCGCCTATCTTCACCTCTATTTTGGCGTCGAGCGGCAGGAACAGATCGACCCGCGAGCCCAGCTTGATGAAGCCCATGTCTTCGCCCTGCACCACCTCCTGGCCTTCCTTGAGGTAGCAAACGATCCGGCGGGCCACCGCCCCCGCGATCTGCCGCATGAGCAACTTCCGGCCATCCGTGTTGTACACCACCGTCGTGCGCTCGTTTTCCGAAGAAGACTTGGGATGCCAGGCCACCAGGTACTTGCCCGGGTGGTATTTGCTGTATTCCACCTTCCCGCCCACCGGGTTGCGATTGACGTGCACGTTGAGCGGGGACATGAAAATGGACACCTGGATGCGGCGCTCCTTCAGGTACTCCCTCTCCTCCGCCTCCTCGATCACCACCACCTTGCCGTCGGCCGGGGCATAGACCAGGCTGTTGTCAGCTTTCTCAATCGCCCTCACCGGGTTACGGAAAAATTGCAGGAAGAAAAGCACAGGTATCGAAAAAACGATCAGGTCGATCCAATACCACTTTGGGGAAAGATAATAACTCAGCGCCCCCGTAACAAGCAGCGCCACCAAAGACCACAACAATGAAGGAAGCCCTTCCCTATGAATACGCATCATTTAATTTTTTCTGCAAATCTAAGTATTGTGACAATAATGGAAGTCTCGTTTATCGTCGATCGTTTATCGTTTACGTAAACGATAAACG
>JBAQQB010000234.1:0-9962 GCA_049306275.1 Saprospiraceae bacterium
TCGGCCGCCAGGTCGCAGTTGTGGATGATGTTCTTGTGGGTCACCATCACCCCCTTGGGGTCGCTCGTCGAGCCGGAGGTGTACTGGAGGAAGAGGATATCTGAATGGCCCGTGGGGAAACCCTCACGGTGCACCTCGCGGAAATCTTCGGTGTTGATCCAGTTGAGTTTGGAGATATAGCTCTGGCCGAAGGTATGCTCCGCGATGTTGGTGCGCGACATATTGAGCTTGATCGACCAGTAGTAGTCGCGGCTGGTCAGGATAGCCGCCGCCTGGCAGTCCCTGGCGATATAGGTCATCTTGTTGAGCGACGACTCAAAGCCGCTGGAGGTGGGCGGATACACCGGCACAGGAATAAGGCCCAGGCGGGCAACGGCGTAGAAGGCGCAGATCATCTCCAGGCCGGGAGGGTAGGCCAGCAGTATCCGGTCGTTTTTCTGGAACTTGTATTCATTGTGAAGGCTGCTCGCAATGGCGTTCGTGCGGTAAATAAATTCGCTGTAGGTGTACTTATCTGTCTGGTTCCCGTTTATGTCGAGAAATGCGTAGAGCAGTTTGTCCGGTTGCTTTTCTGCCCAAAAATCCAGTCTTTCAAAAATGGAGTTCATAAAAGTTGGTGGTTAAAAGTGATAAGCCAGCAATATAAAATGCCCAAGAGCGCCTCCCCGGAGGGAAGCGCTCTTTGAGATCAATTTCTTGTCAGTGCTCTAAGCTGATTGTCCCAATTGTTTCAGGAGTCTTAAATGGTGAATCGCGGCTCCGTACATGGTCCGGTTCTCCCTGTAATCGACGCCGAACTCTTCGGCGGTCTGTTTCACGATTCTGGTCAGTTTGGGATAATGGGTATGGGCGACATGTGGAAAAAGATGGTGCACCACGTGGTGGTTCAACCCGCCGCAAATGAAGTTGGCGATGCGGCTGCGCGTCGAATAGTCGGTGGTAGTAGCAAAGATATGGTCGACAAAGTCCAACTCGTCCTTTGTCTTTGGAAATTTATTGATCTCCAGCAGGTGGGCCGTCTGGATGATCCAGGAAGCCACCAGACCCATGATGAAATGGGTCAGTAGGAAGGCCCCGATCATCGCCCACACCGAGAAACCCAAGACGATGGCCGGCAGGGCGATCATGTAGAACAGGTAGAAGACCTTGCTGCCGATGATCGTCGCATACTCGCTGGCAGGAACCTTTACGTCCTGAATGTGCTTGTTATTCTTCAGGAACAGGTATTCGAGGTCTTTGTAGAAGACAAAATCCAGCGAGGCGATGGCATACAGGAAGAAAACATAGATGTGCTGGTAGCGGTGCATCTTCTTCCAGGGCGCATGCGGCGAAAAGCGGAAGATACCGTGGGCGATGATCCCTTCATCCTCTCCATGCACGTTCATCACCGAGTGATGGCCTATGTTGTGCATGAGCCGCCACATGTAGGAGCTGATCCCGCAGGCGTCGAGCACGTAGCTCAGCGACTTGTTGATCCAGCGCTTGTTGGATACGGCGTTGTGGTTGGCGTCGTGAGCGATGTTGAGGAACATGAAAATCTGCGCCAGGCCGTTGGCTATGTACAAAGCCAGGAATTGCCAGAAGTTCAGATCCAATATATAAAGGAGCGCATAGCTGACGATCCACCATGTCAGGGCAAACAAGACCTTCAGGGTCATTTCCCAGTTTCCTTTCTTGGAAAGCCGGTTCTCCTTGAAATAGTTATTCAGGCGCTTGAATAACTCCTCTTTGAATGCCCTGTTCTCGTTGCTTAGGGTAAAACTATCGTCCATAGGAAAGAAATTTTTCCGCAAATTTTGAAAAAAAATCCACTTCAGCAGTGAACAATTTCAAATTTCGGCACGAAGATAGCAGTTTTTGACACAAAAAAAGCCGGACTTTCTCGGTCCGGCTTCACAAAGCATTGCTCACGGGATTATGTTTCTCGATAGTATGAATGTGTCGGTGAAAAAGGGGCAGATTCATGTCCGCCCCAGTATTTCTCGGTATTACGGGAAAATTCTGTAAAAAGAAGCCGGATGTTTCTCTCCGGCTTCTGCCATGCTCATGGGATTAAATTTGTTAGTAGGCGGACCGCTTTGAAGGTCCGGGAAAAAGAAGCCGGGGGGGGTAACACGAGCCGGCTTCTATCGTGTTCATGGGATCAGTATGTTCATGGGATCATCAGCTTCCGGGCCCATCGGCCCCGCTGTGTATACATTTCAACAAAATATGTGCCGGGGCTGAGATGGCCCACCGGGATGGTGTGGACCTCCTGGTTGCCCGCCGGGTAGTACCGCTGCACTTCCAGCCCAAGGGCGTTGGTGATGCGGAAAAACTGTACGTTCAAATCGCCTGTTTCCAGGTATACTGCTTCGGATGCCGGGTTCGGGTAGAGGTCCCATCTGGGTTCCTGCTTTTTCTCTACCGTTTTCAGCACTACTGCCGTTGTGTCAAAGACTTGCACGTCTGTCTCGTCGCTGCCGATCACCTTGATGTTGGTGAATTCGAGGAATTCATCATACAGTACGAATTCTCCAACCACATCTTCGATGATCACGAAGGAAAACTTCCCGAGCGAACCCGATCCGTCAATTCCTTCCTGATCGATCCGGGTGATGGCCACATCGATCCGCCCGTTGGCGAGATCCGTCATCACCAGGCTTGCGCTTTCGCCGCCCGCAGGGTCGAACCAGGGCGCCAAAGGCAGTTCAAACGAGGCCTCTTCTCCTTCGATCAGGGCCGGGTCGAACAGCACCGTGAAAGCGGCGCCGTAAAACTGGTTCACCGGATTGCCCAGCGAACCCAAGCGGATGTCAACTGTCAATGTGTCGAGGCCGAAGAGCACATCCTTGTCGCCCACTGCCGTAAAACCGGGGCTCGAACCCTGAGCGCCTCCTGAGGAGTACACATCATCGGTCGTATTCCCCCCATGCTCCAGCAGGAAGTTGGCCTCTATGCCCTCCTCCAGGTCCGCCTGATCGATCACACCGTCGCCGTTGCAGTCGGCGTAAGCGTAGTTGATCCCGTTGGAGAACTCCTCTGCCCATTGGTTCGGCGCGATGCTCTGCGGCATCCAGGCCGTTGTCGGCGACATCCGCTCCGGCCCCGTGCTTCCCCATGCAAGACCAAGGAACAATACGTCAAGGGTGTTTGCCTGCCCACTATTATTCACATCCCCCGGGTACATCACCTGGCCGGAAAGACCCGCGCTCGTTAGCAGCAGGGTCGCTATGATCAGCCAGTTCACTTTTGTATGGCGCATCAGCTGTTTTCTCCTTTCGACGATACAAAAGTAATCAGGGTCACTATTCATAAAAACTACAATTTTTTATATTTTTCAGGATCGAATGCTGATGGTTTTTCAGAGATGCTGATTTATGTTTTTTTATAAAAAAATGTAAATCAATAAATTAAATTGATTTAATTTATAATTTTTCACCATATGTTTGCTTAAAATTTTCGGACAATTTCTAGCAATCCGCTTGAAAAACCATGAAAAATAGTAAACTCATTCAGCTCCTTTCGGCCTTTACCCGCGAAGAAATGGAATCTTTCGGCGATTTTTTGCGCTCCCCCTACTTCAACCAAAGGGAAGACCTCGTCCAATTGTTCAGCTATCTCAAAAGCCTCGCCCCCGGCTTCCCGGATGACAGGCTTAACAAGAAAATCGTCTTCCTGTCTGCCTTCCCCCGCGAAACCTTCGACGAAAAATTGCTGGCCTACCGCATGAACTACCTCCTCCAGCAGGGCGAACGCTTTTTGAGCATCCGGGTATTCGAACAATCGCCCTTTCTGTCCCAACTACACCTCATGGAAGACCTCGTGGCCCGCAAGCTGGAAAAGGAGTTTCAATTTGTCCATAAAAAGCTGAACCGGCAACTGGATGAAGCTGAAATTATCGACAGCGAAGCCTTTTTCCACCGCTTCAGAATCGGGGAGATCGGCGACCAGCTCTTCATGACCAAAGACGAACGCCGATACGACCCCCATCTCGAACTGGCCTCCGACAACCTCGACCGCTTCTACTTCAGCAAGAAACTCCGCATGATGGGCGAGATGATCAACCGGCAACATATCTTCAACCAGCCCTACAACCAGCGCATGCACGAACTGATCATGCGGGGGCTTGAAGACTCCGACATGCTCGACAGCCCCCTGATCAAAACCTACTACCACATCCTGCAAATGCTCAGCGATGAAGAAAACGCCCAGGATCAATACAACCAGGTGAAGGCCCTGTTCCAATCCAGCCTCTCCTCCTTCTCGGAAACCGACAAACAAAACATCCTCTCCCACCTGCTCAACTTCTGTATCCGCCAGATCCGCGAACAGGTCGACCGCCGCCCCTTCCTCGAAGAAGCGCTCAACTTATATATTTTCGGTATCGAATCGAAAATCTACCTGCCCAATAACCAGCTCTCTCCCTGGCATTTCAAGAATATCATCAAACTGGCATTCAACCTGGGCAACTTCGACTGGGCTGAAAATTTTATGTACCAGTATTCTCCAAACCTCCAGGAAACCTTCCGCGAAAACGCCTTGTACTACAACCTGGCCGACCTGTACTACCAGAAAAAAGACTACGACAAAGCCATGAAATTCCTCAACCAGGTGGAATTTACCGACATCCACTACAACCTCAACGCCAAACTGTTGTTGCTGAAAATCTACTACGAACTCGACGAGGAAGAAGCCCTCCTCTCCCTCCTGGCCTCCTTCTCCGTCTATCTCAAACGCAATAAATACCTGTCGAACGACCTGCGAAAAACATACGAGAATTTCTGCAAGCTGCTCGCCAGGATCATGCGGCGCAATCCCGGAAAATGGCCGGCTATCAAAAATGATATCCAAAATACCTCCCCCATCACCGACCGCAAATGGCTGATGAACGTGTTTGAGAAAGTGTCGGCCCGGTTTTAGCGCCCAGACAATGTTTCCGCTTTTCAAATGATTCCTTACCTTTGCCCTTTCAACCGATGTTAAAACCTTTATATACCGGTGCGATTTTTCATTCTTTCCATAGCAATCACCCTTCTTTCCCTAATCCCGGCAACCAGGGTTCTCGCCCCTGAGTGGCTCCAGCCCTTGGAAGCCAAAGTCCTGGCGCCCTCTGCCGAAGCGCTTGAAATAGCCGAAGCCTTCGACGCCTTTATCCAACAGGCCATCGACCAGGGCTTTGCGCCTGGCGCAGCGGCTGCAGTGGTATACGACGGCAATGTAGTGCTGGAAAAAGGTTATGGGGTACGCTCGATTAAAGACAAGGCCCCCGCTGATGAGCACACCATTTTCCGGATCGCCTCCCTGTCCAAGTCATTCGCCGGTTTCCTGACCGGCCGGATGGTGCAAAAAGGGGTGGTGAACTGGGAAGATCCTGTTGTGAAATACCTGCCCGACTTCTGCCTCAAAACCGACGAACATACGCAGGCCCTGCAACTGAATCACCTGCTGTCGCAATCTTCCGGCCTCCCCTATCACGCTTATACCGATCAGATAGAGCTGGGTAAATCCCTCTCCGAGATCATGCCCATGCTCTACGACCTGGAACTGATCGGCAAGCCGGGCAAAATATACAGTTACCAGAACGCCGTGTTCTCCCTCACCGGCGAAGCCCTGCAGGCGGCAACCGGCCTTGGCTTTGAGGAAAACTTGCGCCGGGAAGTGTTCAAGCCGCTGGGTATGCGGGATGCCTCCGCCTCTCTCTCTGGTTTTCTGAACTCGTCCAATGCGGCCTTGCCCCACGATATCACGCGCGCAGGCGTGTGGCAGCAACTGGCGCCCTCCCCCAACTATTACAACACTGCCCCGGCTGGCGGCGTCAACGCCAGCGCTTCCGATATGGCGCAATACCTGCTCGCCATGCTGGGCAACCGGCCGGATGTGATCTCAAGGGAAACGCTCGCCAAACTGGGCGCCCCCCTGGTCTACTCCCCCGTCCGCTACCGCTACTTCGGCCACTGGAGCAACATCGATAAGGTCTGGTACGGCCTTGGGTGGCGCGTTCTCGATCTGTCAAACGGCGAAAAACTCCTGTACCACGGCGGTTATGTCGCCGGCTACCGGGCAGAAATGGCCGTTCATCCGGAAAAGGGATGGGGCGTCTGCGTCATGTTCAACGCCGCCGCGGGCATGGCCGATCAATGTGTGCCCAAGTTCATGGAACTGGTTGAAGCTTCCGTTCCGCCACAGCTTTAACCCAGTATTTTCTTCACCACCGCTGAAATCGCCGCCCCGTCGGCCCGTCCTGCGAGCTCCTTGTTCGCGGCGCCCATGACCTTGCCCATGTCTTTCATCGAGGTGGCGCCGGTTTGCTCTACGATTTTTTTCACCGCGGCCTCCAGCTCCTCGGGCGTCATCTGCTTTGGCAGGTAGCTTTCGATGATCTCCAGCTCCTCCCGCTCAATCTGGGCGAGGTCTTCCCGGCCTTCCTTTTCGTAAATAGCCAGCGAGTCGCGGCGCTGCTTAACGAGTTTTTGCAGCATCTTCACGGCCTTGTCCTCGTTGATCTCTTCATGGCTGCCATCGGTCTTGGCCAGCAGTATGGCTTGCTTGATAGCCCTGACGCCGCGCAAGGCCTTCTTGTCCTGGGCTTTCATCGCGGTCTTCAGGTCCTCATTGATGCGTTCTTCGAAAGTCATGTTCTGATATTTTATGATGGTTCAATGGTTTGTTCCGCCCTGCGGGTGAGTTGTATGAAATCGTCCACACTCAACACCTCCGGCCTTTGCTGGAAAAAATCTTCCTTCAAAACCTCGTCCGGAAACATGCCTTTAAGGGTGTTGCGCAACATTTTCCTCCGCTGGTTGAATGCCTGCTTGACGATCCGCCGGAATAGCTGCTCGTCGCAGCCCAGCGACTGCTGATTCTTTCTCGTCAGGCGAATGACCCCCGACAAAACCTTGGGCGGCGGGTTGAATGATCCTTGCTTGACCGTAAACAGGTACCTGCCCTCGTAATAGGCCTGCACCAGCACACTGATCACACCGTAATCCTTGCCGCCGGGAGGAGCGATCACCCGCTCGGCCATTTCTTTCTGGAACATACCCACCATCTCCGGGATCAATTGGCGGTATTCCACCATCTTGATCAGGATTTGGGAGGAAATGTTGTAGGGAAAGTTTCCGATCAGGCCAAATGCGGCGCCTTCCATGACCTCGTCGAGCCGCAGCCGCAGGAAATCTGCGTGGATCAGCTTCCCGTTGAGGCCAGGATACTGGTTTTGCAGGTAGACCACCATGTCTTCATCCGCTTCTACGGCCCTCAAATCGTAGGCTCCTTCGAGCAGAAAGCGCGTCAGCACGCCTTTGCCGGGCCCTACCTCCAGCACGCGGCCGTAGCCGTCAATACCTTCCAGGCTCTCCACGATGCGCTGGGCGATGTGCTCGCTGGTCAGAAAATGTTGTCCGTATGACTTTTTTGCTTTCAATATTGTGCGGTAAGTAGTAACTGCCACAAATTTACCAATAAAAGGCCATCAGCTACCCGAAAGTTCCCCCCGGGAAAATATGATCTCCCCCGAAATGCCGGAATCCCTCACATTTTTTGCATATTTGTTGTCCGGAGCAAAACTTCCGGATATCAACGAACCGATCATGGACCACACGAAACCCATCATAGGCATCAGCATAGGCGATTTTAACGGCATCGGCCTGGAGGTAATTATCAAAACACTGGCAATCAAAGAAATAAGAGACAGATGCACACCCGTGCTCTACGGCTCCTCTAAAGTCGTTTCCTATCATAAAAACATCGTCACGGTCGAAGACTTTCCCTTCCAGACCTTGCGCACGGCAGAACGCCCCAATGCCGGCAAGATCAATGTGGTGAACTGCTGGCAGGAAAACGTCAACATCACCTTGGGCAAACCCTCTGACATGAGCGGCAAATACGCCATTATTTCACTGGAACAGGCGGCCAAAGACCTCAAAGACGGCCTCATCGACGCCCTTGTCACTGCCCCGGTGAGCAAGGAGGCGCTCAAAATGGCCAACTTCCCGCACCCCGGCCATACCGAGTACCTCACAGAATTCATGGGCGCCAAAGAAAGCCTCATGATGATGGTGCACGACGAGCTCCGCGTCGGGCTGGCAACCAATCACCTTCCCGTAGCGCAGGTGGCAGGCAAGATCAGCAAGGAGCTCATCCTGACCAAGCTTCAAATATTCAACGAATCGCTGAAGGTCGACTTCGGCATCGAACGGCCCGTTATCGCCGTGCTTTCCCTCAACCCCCACGCCGGCGACGGCGGCATGATCGGCAATGAGGAGGAACGCTTCATCCGGCCTGCCGTGGTCGAAGCCAAAAAAGGCGGTATGATGGCCCTCGGGCCCTTCCCGGCCGACGGTTTCTTCGGGTCCGGCCAGTTTAAAAAATTCGACGGCATCCTGGCCATGTACCACGACCAGGGGCTCATCCCCTTCAAAACCCTGGCCTTCGGCGGGGGAATCAACTTCACCGCCGGTATCAAGGGCATCCGTACCTCGCCCGATCACGGCACGGGTTACGACATCGCAGGACAGAATGTGGCCGACCACACCTCCTTCATGCACGCGGTATTTCTCGCCATCGACCTGGCACGCAACCGAAAAGACTATGCCGATATGCGCGCCAATGCCCTGGTCAAGCGCGAAAAACCGGCAGAACTCGAGGAAGAAGCTTCAGCTGATACCCTCGGCGAAGAGTCTTGAGACCCTGTCCCGGAGGAGGTTTTTTAAAGAAGCTTTGGACCAAAGCGGGAAAAAGTCTATTTTTGCGGGGATTTTCGGGAAAAATCCTGAAATCATTTTACCCACCCGGCAAAAAAGCATCTTATGAGCCAAGTTTTGGAAAAGACCCGTTATTCAGACGAAGAGTTGGAAGAATTCAAAGTCCTGATAGAAGAGAAACTGAAAAATGCCTTCGATCAACTCAATTTTTACCAGCAACAACTCGAAGATCTCGCAGATAGCTCCGACTCCAAAATAAGAGGACTGGACGACGGCGTCGGCACAGCGGAAAACGAGCACCTCTACGAAATGGCCTCTCGTCAACAAAAACTCATCCAGCACCTCGAAAGCGCCCTGGTGCGGGTGCACAATAAAACCTACGGCATCTGCCGCGCCACGGGAAAGCTCATCGCCAAGGAAAGACTGAAGGCCGTGCCTCATGCAACCCTTTGTATGGAAGCCAAAAAATCGCAGTAGGAGAAGCCATTTTTTCCGGCATTGTTAAACTGGTTGGCCGGTGAAGCGTTTCCAACCAAAAGAGGGGTGTCCCTTCAATAAAATATTTGTGCATTGAAACCAGCAACCAAGGTAACACTGTTGGTCGTCGCGATCCTCCTGATCGATCAGGCGCTCAAATTCTGGGTCAAAACCAGCATGGAGTACGGAGAGGAAATCTTCATCTTCGGCTTGAGCTGGGCCCGCCTTCACTTTGTGGAAAACAACGGCATGGCGTTCGGCCTGTCGCTGGGCGGTGAATACGGCAAGCTGGCGCTCAGCCTCTTCCGGATCGTGGCCATCGGCTTCCTGATCTACTACATCCGCTTCCTCATCCGCGAAAAAGCATCTCTCGGCCTGCTGGCCAGCTTCGGCCTGATCCTGGCAGGCGCAATCGGCAACATTCTCGACAGCGCCTTCTACGGACTGATCTTTTCCGCTTCCGCTCACCACACCGTCGCCACGCTCTTCCCTCCGGAAGGTGGTTATGCCGGCTTCCTCCACGGTATGGTTGTCGATATGTTCTATTTCCCCCTGGTGGAAGACAAGATGGTCCCTTCCTGGGTGCCTTTCTGGGGGGGCCAGCCCTTCACTTTCTTCCGCCCCGTGTTCAACGTCGCCGACTCCGCCATCACCACCGGCGTCTTTACCCTGATCCTTTTCCACCGCCAATTCTTCAGCGGGCATATACACACCGCTGAAAAAACAGCCCCGGCAGCTACCACTCCCGACGAAGCATAAAAAGAAAGAGGGGCAAACCGGCCGGTTTGCCCCTCTTTCTTT
>JBAQQB010000235.1:0-3983 GCA_049306275.1 Saprospiraceae bacterium
AAAAAGGAGGGAGGATTTTGGCATCCTCCCTCCTGATTATTTGCCTAAAGACTACTCACCCCCGGCCCCTCTCTTCAAAGAGAGGGGAGCTTTTTGAGCATGGAATGATGCGTTATCAAACACATAAGCCTTTGCAAGATGTTGTATTAAAGTATTCATTTTCAGCACATAACGCTCCCCTCCCTTCGAAAGGGAGGGGCTGGGGGTGGGTCGAAACCAAGGGCTTGCTCCGATGCGCAAAATCAAGCTAAAATCTCATGGTCTCACCTTCCCCAAAACCTCCTCAAACCCAACCACCACCACTTCCCCGCCCCGCCTGCGTTTCATCTCCACTCCGCCGTTCCTGAGTGAGCGCTCAGATACAGTGAGACGGACCGGGATGCCGATCAGGTCGGCGTCGTTGAACCGCTCGCCAGGGCTGGCCATTTTCTTGGGACGGTCGTCGTACAAGACCTCCAGGCCTGTGGCTGAAAGCGCTGTGTAAAGCTGCTCCGCCCGCTCGATCACCTCCTGGCTGTCGGGCAAGCAAACGATCAGCACTTCATAGGGCGCTATCGCAACGGGCAGCGTAAGGCCGCGCTCATCGTGGTGCTCCTCCGCCAGGCAGCCGAGCAGACGGCCCAAGCCGATACCGAAAGAACCCATGACGATGCTCCGCGGCTTGCCCTCCGGGTCGGTGTAGGTAGCCTCTTGCGCATCGGTATATTGGGTTCCCAATTGGAAAATATTCCCCACCTCGATACCCCGGACGGCCTTCAACACGTCGGCCTCAGACCGGGCGTCGGGCGCGGGGGCGCCCTCGAAAGCGTTGACGATGTCGCCTGCCAGGTCGGCCTGGTAGTCGCGGCCGTAACACAGGTTTTTCATGTGGTGGTCTGCCTCGTTGGCGCCCAACACGAGGTTCATTGAGGCAGGTATCAGGTCGTCGGCCACAACGAGGGTCTTCCTGCGGTCGAGGCCAACGGGGCTGGCGTAGCCGGGAACAGAGCCGATGGCCGCGATCTCAGCCTCGGTGGCGGGATTGAGGTATTCCGATTTGATCAGGTTTTGCAGCTTGACCTTGTTGACTTCCATATCGCCTCTGACCACGGCCACAATCACCTTCTCCTCCCCTGCTATCATGCCGGAAAAGAAGACGATCTTGCCGCAGCGGCCGGGCGTGATGCCCAGGAAATTGGCCACCTCCTCGATGGTCTTTGTTCCCGGCGTATACACCTTCTCGGGCGGCAGGGGCGCCTCCACGGGAGGAATAGGCTTTTTGAACCTGGCGATCTCCTTGTTGGCCCGGTAGCCGGTATTTTCGCAGATAAAAATGGTGTCTTCGCCGATATCGGTCAGGTACATGAACTCGTGTGCGATCCTGCCGCCCATCATCCCCACGTCGCTTTGCACCGCGATCACGGGCAGGCCGGCGCGGGCGAAGATGCGGTGGTAGGCCTGGTAATGCGCTTCGTACTGTTTTTCCAACCCCTCCCAATCTGCATCGAGCGAATAGGAATCCTTCATCGCGAATTCCCTGACTCGGATCAACCCGCCGCGGGCGCGGGCCTCGTCGCGAAATTTGGTCTGGATTTGATACACCAGCTTCGGCAGCTGCCGGTAGGTGCGTATCTCGCTGCGGGCGATGGCGGCCACCACTTCTTCGTGCGTCATGGCCAGCACCATATCGCGCCCCGCGCGGTCGGTAAAGCGCACCAGCGATTCGTCGAGCTCATCGTAGCGCCCTGTCTGCTTCCATATCTCCGCCGGGTGCACCACCGGCATGCTGATCTCCACCCCGCCGATGCGTTCCATTTCTTCACGCAAGATCCGTTCGATCTTGCGCAGCGAGCGCAGCCCGAAGTGCATGGCCGTGAAAATGCCCGCCGAGAGCTGCTGGACATACCCCGCCCGCACGAGCAGTTCCTGTGAAAAGACGTCTACGTTGCTGACGGATTCCTTGCGGGTGGAGAAGAGGATGGAGGAGTAGCGCATGGGGATGTTTTTTTCGGCCGGCATTAAACTTATGTGCGATCGGTTTTGGAATACAAGATATTTAGTATATTTGAAAACCATATTTCTTTGAAAAAGAAAAGGACAATAGAGTCGAAGCAGTCACCCAATATGATAAAACCATGAAAAACCAATTTCTGGCCTTACTCCTTTTTGCAATCCCTCAAATTCTTATCGCCCAAACTACAGTTAGCGGAACAATCAGTGAAAATACCAGTTGGACTTTGACGGGCAGCCCCTACGTAATAGACGGATTGGTTACGGTAGCCCAGGGGGTAACCCTGGTCATCGAGCCAGGAGTTATTATCAAGAGAACCGGATATTCCACTCAAAGTTCCATGTGGGTCAGCGGAACTTTAATCGCTGTGGGAAACCCGGCCCAACCCATCGTTTTCACCTCACACAGAGACGATTCCTATGGAGGGGATACAAATGGAGACGGCAGCTCCACCCTCCCGGCAGCTGGTGATTGGTCGAATATCATGATTTCGGAAACAGGAGGTAACAGTCAATTGGAGTACTGTATCTTCAAATACGGAGGATATGTATACCAGGTTGCAAATGTTGCGACCTTACAGGTGCGGGGCAGTTCGCCAACCGTTTCCAATTGCCTGTTTTCAAATTGCGTGCGCGGCGTGGGCGTAACACATGCAGGGAACCCTTCGTTGTCGGGCAATCATTTTGAACAATGTACCGATGTTCCCGTCATCAAGGACCTGACTACCCAGGTTTCGTTTGAAAATAATACCTTCTCGGACAACGCATTTTCGGGAATCGGATTGGTACCTCGCGCACATTCAGGCAGCGGTGAGAGCTATACGCTGTCAAAAGCCAATTTAGGCAACCTGGCAAACGCGCCGTACATTATCCCCAGCACCAATGTTCCAATTGACGGCCTGAGCATTGAAGCCGGCGTCTCCCTGACCATTGAGCCCGGCGTGGTGGTCAAGCGATCGGGCAGTTATGCCGGTATCCAATCTGCCTTGACGATAAGAGGAACACTCATCGCTCAAGGGACTTCAACTGAACCGATCATTTTCACCTCGATCAGAGATGATGAAGCCGGGGGAGATACAAATAATGATGGGAATACCACATCCCCTGGCAATGGCGATTGGGCGAATATTAAACTTCTGGGGAATGACGGCAACAGTATCATGGAATACTGCATCTTTAAATATGGGGGATATGTATACCAGGTTTCCAATATCGCGGCTTTGCAGGTGAGCAACGGTTCTCCCGTTATTTCCAATTGCCTGTTTTCAAAATGTGTGCGCGGCGTGGGCGTAACTCATGCAGGGAACCCTTCTTTATCGGGCAATCATTTTGAACAATGCACTGATGTTCCCGTAATCAAGGACCTGACTACCCAGGTTTCGTTTGAAAATAATACCTTCTCGGGCAATGCATTTTCGGGTATCGGATTGGTTCCTCGCGCTCATTCCGGCAGCGGCGAGAGCTATACGCTGTCAAAAGCCAATCTAGGCAACCTGGCAAACGCGCCGTACATTATCCCCAGCACCAATGTTCCAATTGACGGCCTGAGCATTGAAGCCGGCGTCTCCCTGACCATTGAGCCCGGCATAGTGATCAAGCGTTCGGGCAGTTATGCCGGTGTCCAATCTGCCATGACGATAAGAGGAACACTAATCGCTCAAGGGACTTCAACTGAACCGATCATTTTCACCTCAATCAGAGATGATGAAGCCGGGGGAGATTCCAACAACGACGGGAACGCTACGGTACCAAATCCAGGGGATTGGAAGGGGCTTTTCATTGCCTCAAACAATGGGACATTGAGCAATTTGGAAAATTGCATATTCCGGTTCGGAGGTGATGGAGCGCTCACCACAGAGGGTAACCCCGCAGGGAAAACGCATCATAACCCCAGCATTTTCGCACGATAGCTATCAGACATCGCACACTTCTTTCTTTTTCGGTTTACGCTTATTTTTTCTTCATCAGCCATAACCAGATTCAAAGCTATTTTC
>JBAQQB010000236.1:0-34724 GCA_049306275.1 Saprospiraceae bacterium
TGGTTTTGTTGGTTCTGTTGATTTCACGTACCGGCCGGTGATGAATTCGTAGTAATACCTCGATACGTTTACCTTGCTAGACACAAATTTCTCCCCTCTCCCCCTAAACACTTCCCGATCTTCTGCCAAAACTTTGTCGACCATCTCGAATACTTTCTTCGATTCGGAGGTATTGAACACCAATCCGTAGCCTTCCAACTCCCTGCACATCGGGTCGTCGAAGGTGCTGATATACACGCAGGGCGTGCCCAGGATGGCGGCCTCCGTGGCCGTGGTCGTACCCTCGCTCACCACCAGGGAGGCGTAGTTGAGGGCGTGGTGGAATTTGTCGGGCGGAATGCGCAGGCAGAAGGGTTGCAGGTCGTCTGCCACGGCGCGCTCGGAGGTGATAAACACCTTCATCTTTTTCGACAACTTGCGCACCAGGTTGACCTTGTCTTCCGTCGTCATGCCCATATGCCCCACGTCGTGGGTGGCATTCCAGGAGATGAAGCGGATGATGGCGTAGGGCTCGTCCCGCTCCACGCCCAGCCACTCATGGATGGAGGGATCGGGGGTGTAAAATTCGGGGTGCAGGTAGGCCAACTCGTGGTAGCCGTTGTACTTGACCTGCTTGGGCCCCAGTTCTTTCGGCAGCACCTCCGGCGTGAGAATGATATCGGTGAAGGGGCGGTACAGCACCACCTGTTCCATGTTGCCGGTATCTTCGATAGAGAGGTACTTGGCGCCGAGGAAGGGCGCCGCGTGGGCCGCATAGAGCGTACCGTGGCTGACGAGCAAATCGGGTTTGAACTTCAGGCCGGTCCACAGCATCTGCAAGTCGTAGCGGATCAGGCCCCAGATTTTGCCTGGGAGGCTCCTGTAATGGGGACCGAAATTGATATAGTCAAAACCCTCCGCCTTGAGCAGGTCGAGCTCGAATTCCTTGTCGCGGGCAGTGAACAACACCTTGGCGCCGTCTTTCATGAGCAGGCGGGCCAGGTTCTTGAACAGGTGCACGTGGGCCGGATGGCCGATGTCGAAGATGATGCGTAGCATTTTTATCTCTTGATTTTGTGATAAAGCTTGAGCCCAAGCACGCCTACCTTGTATAGCATGGGGTTGAGTATCTTTTCATAGCGGCCGTAGCTCACTTCTTCTCCGCCGAAGCGGGCTTTGAACTCCCTGACCCCGTAAGCCTCCTCCGGCCGGCCCGCCCCCATGAAGTCGAAGAGGCGGTAGCCGTTTTTCAGGCCGTACTCAATCTGCGCCCAGGTGGCCAGCACGCTGGAGTGCAGGCCCTTGACCGAGTGGTTGTCGCCGCAGATGTACCACTGGTAGATAACCTTGTTTTTGTACACCGGCCCGGCGCTGCCGCCCATGACCTTGCCCTGGTATTTCACCAGAAAAATCTTCCCGTTGGGCGAAGTCCAATAACTGCGGAACAGCTCGAAGCTGGGCAGGGGCTTGCCGACTTTCTCCTTGTACAGTTCCTCCAGAATGGCGTACAATTCCCGCACTTCTTCTTCCGTAGCCGGCTCGGAGATTTCAGCGCCGGCTGCCAGGCTGGTCTTGATCTGCCGCCGGCGGTTGCTGCTCATGCGCTTCTGTACCGCTTCCTCGTCGTCGAGGCGCACCAGGTAGTTGAGGTGGGGCTTGTAGGTGAAGCCCGTAGCCTCGAACACCGATTGGAGTAGCGTAGTGTCGAAATAATTCCTGAATTCGATATAGATCGCCTTGCCGCGAGCGGTCTGTTTGAGCGCTGTCAGCAGTTCTTTCGCGGTTTTTTCCTGTTTTTCCAGGGGGCCGTCGGCCACCATGGGGCCGCCCCATACGATCAGGCGGCGCGAGAACCAGGATTTGAGCTTGCCGCCATCGGTCTGGAATGCGGCTAGCAGGGAGCCCGCCACGGCGCCCGTTTCATCGGTAGCCACCAATATGATGGGCTTATAGCCTTTTACCGGCTCGATGAACTCAAAGAATTCCGGGCTTTGGAAAAAATGGTCCACAGGCGTCTGGTCCAGCATGGCCCGGATGCCTGCGTAGTGCGGGGCGTTTTTCAGTTGTTCACTGCTCGTGTAAGTGATAATGGACATGTCGGGTATTGTTTTCTTCTTTGATCTCGGCCCAGCCGCTCCTGCGCTGTTTGCCGATCAGGGTCATGAAAAAGGTCCAGACACCGCTGGCTTTCACGCTCACGGCGTCGATGTTTCCGGTATCGTCTATGCTCATTCTCCTGAGCTTGTAGGCGTCTGTTTGGAGGGTGTTGAAGCCGAAATCCACCGTCAGGGCACACTCATAACCGGCGCGCTTGATCAACTCGATGTCGCGCTCGGAGTAGTCGCCGTTGGGGAATGCCAGCGCTTTGACCTCGAGGCCATGCGCTTCTTCGAGCATCTGCCTGGAGCGGGATATTTCCTCCCAGGCTTCCCTGCTGGTGCAGGTCGGCAGGCAGGGGTGGAAAACGGTGTGCGACTGGAAATCGATCGCGCTCTTCATCTCTTCGACCTGCGCGGCGCTCAGGGCCTGCGGGTGGGAGAACTCGCGGCCGGGCCGGAAGCCCATCTGCTCCAGCCGCTCCAGCCGCACCGCGTTGGGCAGGGTCTTGAGCTGCTCTTTCCCACCCTGTTCCTGCTTGAAGAGGAACCAGAAATGCCTGTTAGTACCGATCAGCCCCGAGCACAGGAAGATAGTGACCGGTATGCCCAATTTTTTCACCGCCGGCAAGAACTCGTAATTGCGGATATGCCCGTCGTCGAGCGTGATGATCATGGCTTTTTTCGGCAGACTATTGCCGTTGCCTTTCCGCCTGGCCTCCAGAAATGATTCCAGGCTGATGATATTGTAGCGCGCCGCCAGCCAGGAAAAGGCCCGCTCCGCCGCCTCCGGCGAGGGGTCGTGGAACATGGCGATGGTCACCTTGTCGCGCTGCAATGTCTCGCGCACCAGCCAGGGGAGGCCGGAGTAGCGAAGGAGTTTGTATAGCAGTTTTACGGGCGACATATCAATCGATAAAGTGGTTATACCATTTTTCCAGGTGGATCAGCTTCCAGATCTCGCGCGAATAGTTGCCCTCCCGCGCCAGGTGCTTGCGGTACATGTCCTGCACCTTGTCCGGCTCCACCAGGCCGCGCGAGGCAAAGACATCCGAAGAGAACAGCCCTTCGATGTATTCTTTCCAGAGTGGGGTGCGGAACCACTCCGCTTCGGGCGTCTCGAAGCCCACCTTGTCGCGGCGGGTGCGGATGGGCTCGGGCAGGGCGCCTTTCATGGCTTCCCTGAGCACGTATTTGGCCATCCCGTCGCGGATGATGAGGTCGTCGCGCAGGGGCAGGGTGCGCTCCACCAGCCGGTAGTCGAGGAAGGGCACCCGCGCTTCGATGGAAAACCACATGGAGTTGCGGTCTTCCCATTTGAGCAGGTGCTCGAGCTTGTACTCGAAATGGTTGATGAGGGCTTCCTGCAGGGAGTTCGATCCGTACAACTCGCCCGCGATGTCGCCGCCGCCTGCCGACTGGGCCCGGTAGAAATCGGGGTGCAGGTAGCCTTTTTCCATCACGCGCACGCGGGTGCGCAGGAAGGAGGGCAGGAGGAAGAAGGCCAGGCTTTTGAAGCCGTAGAGCGAGCGGTGTTTTGCCCAATAGTGCCCCATTTCCATGGCCAGCCTTCCGGCGCGGCCCTGGCGGAGCAGATTTTTGAAATGAAAACCGAAAAAGTAGTGGTACCCCGCCAGCGCCTCGTCGGCGCCCTGACCGTCGAGGGTCACCGTTACGTGCTCTTTGGCCAGCTTCATCACCCGGTATTGGGCGTAGGTGGAAGTGCTGGGCACGGGTTCGAGCTGTGCGCGGGTCAGGTCCTCCAGATCGGCCATCAGGGCTTTTTCGTCGGGATAGGTGTAGTACATGTTCTTCAGCCGGTCCTGGTACAGGTCGATGAAGGCCGACTCGTCGCCGTTCCTGCCTTTGCCGTACACGGCCGAGAAGGTGTTGAGTTCTTTGAGCCCGAAGTCGCCGTGCAGCAGCGACACGATGCTGGAAGAGTCGAGTCCGCCGCTCAGGCACACCCCAACGGGCACATCGCTGCGCAGGCGAAGTTGCAGGGAGGAGGCGAAGAGATCGCGGTATTCCTCCGGGCCGCTCACCGAGCCGTTGAGCCGGCTGCGCAGGTCGTACCAGCGGCGGGGACGGAAGTTCCGGTCGCCCGACTTCAGGTCGATCCGGAAGCAGTGGCCGTGGTTGAGTTTTTTTATTTCCTTGAAAAAGGTGTGTTCGTTCTGGTCGGTGCGGTTGAAGGCCAGGTAGCCGAACAGCGTATCGGGGTCGGGTGTGGGCTTGCGGCCCAGCACGGCGAGGATAGAAGGCGGCTCGGAGGCGAAGATAAACCGCGCCCCGTCCTGGCAATAGAAAAAGGGCTTGATCCCGTAGCGGTCGCGGGCGCCGAAGAGGCTTTTCTCCTTTCGGTCATAAATGACAAACGACCACATGCCATTGAAGCGGTGGAGCATGTCCTCGCCCCACTCCTGCCAGGCCTTCAGCAGCACCTCCGAGTCGGTCTGGGTGTGAAAATGGTGGCCTTTGGCCTTGAGCTCTTCCCGCAGTTCAATGTAGTTGAAGATCTCTCCGTTGAAGATGAGCACATAGCGGCCGTCGGCCGAGAACATGGGCTGATGCCCCGCCGCGCTCAGGTCGAGGATGCTCAGGCGCACGAACCCGAGGCCGAGGTTGTCTTCGGCGAAGAGGCCTTCGTCATCCGGCCCCCGGTGTTTCATGGCCCGCATCATGGCATGGAGCTGTTCTTCGCCAACCGGCGCGCCGTCGTGGTGGATGATGCCTGATATTCCGCACATTTTTTTGGAGTGGAGGAGATGAGAAGGTGAGAAGTGGAGAGTTTCCACTTCTCACCTTCTCACCTTCTCATCTTTTTTTCAAAACCTGATAATAAATAGCTTTAATCCTCTCAGCCACCGTTCCCGCATCCAGCCCGAGCTCCACGATCCTTTGGCGGCCGGTGGTGCGTTGGTTGAAGGCGAGAGCCTGGCGCAGTTTTTCCGCAAAATCGGCAGGGTCGTAGGTGGCTACGTAGCAGCCGGGGGTATTGCCCACCACCCAGGCGGCGTCGCCGGCGGGGGTAGTCACGATGGGACAGTTGCAGGCCATGGCTTCCTTGACCACATTGGGCGAACCTTCACCGAAGGAGCAGAGCGCGAACACATCTACCGAATTGAGGTATTTGACTACCGTGTCGTGCGGTACGCCGTATACGGAGATCAGCTCCACGTCGCTGCGGCCGAGGAGTTTGACGGCCTCGGCTGCGAGGGCCCGGTTTTTGTTCGTGTCGTCCGGGTTGCCCAGGAAGAGCACGTATTTTTTGTCTGGGTCGAGGCCGAGTTCTTGTCTGCAACCTCCTTCGTAGAGCTGGAACTGATCGAGCCGCACGCCGTTGGGCACCAGATGGGCCTGGCGTTTGCGCCAAACCGCTTTTTCCAGGTTGGGCGATTTGTAAATGATAGCCTTGAGAAAAGGCTGGATCAGCCAGGTCAGAAAGATGAAGAAGCGGCTTTTCAGGTCGATGCGGCCGTTGCCGGTGAAGGTGCCCTGCGCATCGTCGCCCATGAGCGACAGCACCACGGGGGTGTTGCTGCTTGCGAGAATCGCTACCCAGCCGCAAAGCGAGTAGTGGGCGTGGATGAGGTCGGGCCGCTGTTCGCGCAGTTGTTTTTTCAGGGGCCCCACGTTTTTGAGGTATTGAAAACCCTTGCCTACGACCGGAAAGTAATCGATCTCAACGCCTTTTTCACGCAGCGATTCCGCCTGCGCCCTGGTGAAAGGCGAGATCGGGAAGAGCTTGAAGTTGCCGCTGAAGACGAAGAGAACTTTCACGGTTTTCGGTTTTTAATTTTCAGTTTTCAGTTGTTTCCGTTTTCCATTAACTGAAAATTGAACACTGTGCACTGAAAACTAAAAAAAACAGACACCCCAATTGCCTCACACCCCTACCTCCACGCCATTTTTCTCCAAAACCCCCAGGAAGTACTCCAGTCTGAGCTGGAAGGACTCGTGGCGGTTGAAGTCGCCGGCTTCGAAGACCCATTGGCCGTTTTGCCAAAGGTAGCGGCCGGGGACGCCGTCGACGAGCATCTGGTAGGGGTCCGACTGGCCGAAGATGCACTGCATTTCGTTGACGAGGAAGTGGCCGCCTGGCGTTTCGAAGAGGTCGACGGCCTGGGAGTGGAAGCCCCGCAGGTCGGTGATCTTTTTGACGAAATCGAGCAGGGCGAGTGGCGGATTGCCGTAGTCTTTGAGCAGGCTTCCGCTGGCTTTTTCTCCCTTCATCAATTTTTTATGGGCGAAAAAGGAGTCGCCGATGCGCACTGCGCGCCATTCGAAGTCGTGAGGAATGAATTCCTGGAAGAAGACGAAGTCTTTCTGCGTTTCCGAGCGGAGCAGCTGGTATTGGCTGAGGCGCTCTTTCAGGCTTTTGGGGTCGCGCAGTTTTTTGATGACGCGTTTGAGGAAGCCCTTCTTGCGCCACTTCGGCCCCACAGTTTTGCTGGCGCCCTGGCCCGAGAAGGTCTGGATGATGTACTGCCTGGCCTTTCCGCGGGTCTTGAGGATCCGCACCCCGTCGCCGCCGCCGCCCACGTTGGTTTTGGCCACGATGGGCAGGGTTGCGGTTTTGATGAAATCAATCGCCTCCTGCTTGTGGTAGAAGACCCAGGTTTTGGGGTGGGGTATCTGGTGTGCGGCCAGCCAGTAGGAGAGGTATTTTTTGTTTTCGTAGACCTGTATTTCTTCGAGAGAAGGTATGACCGGCAAGCCCAGCACGGTGTGCAGGATAGTTACCCTCTCGTCGTACAAGGTCTTGAAAGGAGTTGTCCAGCCGCCGGGCAGGGCGAGCAGGCCTTCGTAATTGCCTGCTTTCACGCGGCTCAGCCAGTCGCCCCTGGTGAGGTCTATTTCATCGAACTCGACCCTTCCTGGGTATTCGCGGCAGGCGTTGACCCACATGATGTGGTCGTCGGGAACTTCGTTGCAGAGGATGGCAAGTCTGATTTTTTTCATGTTTTCAGTTTTGGGGATCACAAAAGCAAAGAAAGGAAATCGGGGAAATGGAGAACAGCTGCCGTCCGCAATGCCCAGGTTTTCAGGCGGTTTTGATAAAAATTGTATGCCTTAGGGTGGTTTTTTACCCAACTCACCACCCAGGTCTTTCCTCTGAACTTCAGGTTGGATTTGTTGGCGGCAAAAATGCGGAGGAGCTCATGCTCGGCGTTTGCCACGGTATATTTGTATGCCTCGTTGCCATCGCCAAAATCGAGGATGTTCATTCCGTTATGGTGCATCCATTCGGCCATGAAATGGATCAGGGCCTTGCCAGGGCTTGATTTTTTAAAGTCGGGATGGTAGGTGGTCGAATGGTGGACCATGGTCTGCATTTGCCGCAAGCCAACGATGAATCCGACGCGGCGGCCTTCTACCTTAACCGAAAAGCGCACCAGCAGGCCGTCCTTGTTCCAGGCCGAAAGGCAATTGAGGAGAAATTGCCTGGCTTCCCGGGATTGAAGGTGGGAAGGCGTTGGCGTGTTGGCCCAACGCAGCACATGTGTGTCACAAAACTCTTCGGCCCATTTTTCCAGCTCTGTACCATCGGTGAGGACCTCGAAAACGGCTTTCTCCTGCTTGATCAGTTTGTTAACCCGGTAGCGCAATTCGCGGAAACCGTGGATATACTGGAAAAGCGCTTGGGGTGATTCGGCTTCAACCCTGGGGCAGACCGAGTAAGGGAGCTTTTGCCAATAAAGCCCGCTGGATTCCATGGCCTTTTCCAGGCTGGGCATGTATTCCGCCCAGGCGGGCTGGTTGTTGAGGGTCAGCGACCAATCTTCCAGCTTGACTTTTTCGAGGATAAAACCGAAAAAACTTGTCAGTTCCTCCTGCGTGCAATCCTGATGTACGACGAAATAGTTGAAGTCCGTTTTCAGGTCGCTCAAAAAGGAGAGGTTTTCTCCCCGTCTTCCCAATAGTACGGCGCCCCTGAGTTCGTTGTCTTTATGGTATTGAAAAACGATGATCTCTTTTTTCGTTTTTTTGGCAAAGGACTGCAACAGGCTGGGCGCCTTGAAAGGGCATTTTCCCATGCTGTTGTTCCATAAATGCCTGAATTGCTCCCAGAACTGCCCGTCGGGAATCCCGGTTGTTACGGTGTAATCGAATGTCATTGAAGGAGAATGGAGGAAAATTAAAAAATCAGATTTCACACAGAAAATGTATCCAGGCCTCGCGCTTGACATGCGGTAAGAGGTCGTGGGGTATTTCTTCTCCGGTTATTCGCGAGAAAGCGCGGATGTTTTTGAAGCCGTGTTTTTTCAGGATTTCAATCTGCCGCTCCGGTTTGATGTAGAAGATATTGAGCGAAAAATGCTCGATGCCGTTGCGGATAATGGCCCAGTCATGGTTGTCGTATTTTCGGGGAAAACCGTTGTGGAAAATGAGCCGTGCGGTGCGGTAGAACTGGTACACAAAGTCCTGCCAGCGCTTGTGCCATTTGATGGCGTACATGTGGCGCAGGTAGCGCAAGTTGTGGGTGGAGAAAGCGAAATAGCCGCCTTTTTTGCCGACGCGCTGTACCTCCCGGAACACCTTCTCCCGGTCTTCCGGCGCTACGCAGTCGATGCTGTTGAAGCTGAAGAGGATGAAGTCGAAAGATTGGCCGGGCACGCCTTTCATATCGGTGGCGTCGATCACCTCAAAGCGCACGTGTTCGCCGGCATCGGGGAAGCGCTTGATGCAAGCGTCTACCATATTTTCAGCGTAGTCCGACCCGACGTATTCTTGCGCGAGGGGAGCGAAGTGCACGGTGGTGCGGCCTCCTCCGATGCCCAGGTCGAGCATGCGCATGTAGGGAAGACGGTCTTTGAGGATGTTGAGGATGGCCTGCTCGGGTTTCTGCAATTGGCCGACACTGGCGTAGACCTTCGTCACTTTTGCCGAGTTCCAGACTTGTTTGTCGCGGGTAGCGTCAATTAATGCCATACGTCGTTGTCCTTTGAGGTGAGAAAATTCTGTTCTTCAGGTTGCGCAGGGCGGGTTTGAGCTTGTTCTGATAGATGCTGTAAGCGCCCTGGTTATTGCGTATAGTTCTGATAAACTGTGTTTTGAAAATGAAAGGCGCATTGTATTTTCCGGAGATGAAAATGCGCTTGAGTACGAAGTCCTTGGAAGCTACGTAGTACTTGTAGGGCTCGTTGCCGTCGCCGAAATCCAGTATCCGCAAGCCTTCTCCTGCCATCCACTGCGTGATGTAGTAGATCAGCACCCGCCCCGGGCTGCAATCCGAATGGTCGGGGTGGAAAGTGGGGGCGTGGTAGATCAGGGTCTCTCCTTCCCTGAGTCCTGCCATCAACCCGATGCGCTTCCCGCCGGTTTTGATCGCAAAGCGCACCAGCGCGCCGTCTTTGTGCCAGGCTCTCAGACAGGATTTGAGGAACTCCCGGCGGTCGGGGAAGCGGTACGACGAGGGGGTAGGGGTGGGCGCCCAACGCAGCACGTGGGCGTCGCAGAAATCCTCGACCCACTGGTCCATGTCGCTGTCGTCGGTCAGCACCTCGAAACCCGCTTCGGGCAGCTTCTGGAACTTGTTGACCTTGTAGCGCGTATTGCGCGAAGCCGATACCTCTTTAAACAAGACCTCCGGCGTCTCCGCTTCCGCGATCGGACAGACAGAATATTCAAGTTGCAGCCGGTACATGGAAGATGTGTGGATGACTTCTTCCAGAATAGGCATATACTTTGCCCAGGCCGGCTTGTGGTTGAGCATGACCGCCAGCTTGTTTTTCCGCAGAGACTGCAGAAAGTGCTCAAAAAATTTGCGCAATATATCGTCGCTACAATCCCTGTGCAGGATGAAAAAGTTGGCGTCGGTCTTCATATCGCTCAGAAAGGAGAGCACCTTGTTGTTGCGCCTGAATAGTGCGGCCCCCAGCAGCTCTCCTTTGTGCTCGCAGGTGAAAACAGCCAGGTTCTCAGGGTTCCTTCCGGCAAAATACGCCAATATGCCGGGCGACTGGAACGAGGAAGGGTGCATGCTGTTTTGCCAGAGCTTCGCGTAGCGAAGCCAGAAATCCTTGTCAGGGCTTCGGAAGTCTAATGAGTATTTCATTTGGATGAGGTAGTTTCATTTGGTTTGAGGATATGCCGGGCCGTAACCCAGGCAACTGCAACGGTGTGCAGGTGTATGTTTTTTTCCAAACTACCGGTGTTCTCCAACTGCACCTCCGCCTGTTCATTCAGCAGGAAATACTTGACGATCTGATTTTTGTATTTCGTGAAATAAGCGTCAACCGAGTTGGAGTCTTCCAGATCGCTCCGCCTGAACTTCTTCATCGCCACCCTGGCCGCCAGCAGGGGCAGACGCCAGGGCTCGTTTACATCGGCGGGGCTGTAGCCCTTGTTGGTGGGCATGCGGTACAATTGCGGGTCGGCCTGTCGGAGGTAGGCGGCATAGAACTGCTGCCCCTTCATCCGCTTGCTCTTGTGTTTTTCAAACAGACCGGCATGCACGCCCGACCACATCGTGTCGTTCAGGGCTTTGAAAAAGCGCAGGGAGAGGTACGGCGTGCGGTTGCGCAACAGGTGGCTTTGCATCACCAGCTCCGGACCGAAATATTTGCGGAAGATCTCTTCGATGACGAAGCGGTAGAAGCGTTGGTTGGGTGTTAATGCCGCGCCATTGGCCAAATACGCCTCCACATCCGCGATCAGGGATGCTGCTTCCCCGGCAAAGCCCGGGCCTGCCTTTTCCCGCAGGTAATCTTTCCACGAATCGCGGGGGCTGGAGAATACCCGGATCAGGGCTTCGCTCATCATCACCCCCGGCTGGTGCATGGCCCGGAACAGCTCGCTGCCGAAATTCCCGGTGAGGATGTACTTCGTCTTTTCCGACAACAACCGCGCCGCGTAGTGGTAGTGAGGCCGCCCCAGGTTGCCGTTGTACTCGCTCAACTCCAGAAAGGCCAGCGCCGAATCGAAGGCATGGCGCTCCACGTAATCGCTGCCGAGGTATATCGGGAGATAGGGTATGCCGGTCTTTCCGGCCTGCGCCAGTGGGAAGGTCACATCTTCTTCTTCCGGCATGCCGAAGCTGTAAGTCAGGAAGTCCTTGCGCTCCGCATTTCTGGCCGCTGCCAGCAGCGTTCGCCCGTCAAAACCTCCGGTAAAGGAAATGGCGAAGGACTCCTCCGGGAGAAAAAGACGGCATTCTTCATCAAAAATGCCGCAGAGTTGCTCCATGTCGGACCTGTCGCTTCGCAACCCTTCCCCAAAATGGTCTTCAACGGCAAAGGGCTTTTCCACTTGCATCCCACTGTCTGAAATGCGCAGCGCGGCATGGGCGGGCAGCAGGTGGATATCGCTCCAGGGGGTGTGCTGGAAAAAGGGATAGTTGAACAACAGCCTTTCCAGCAAATACCGCCGGTTGGGCTGGCCAGGATCGCCATGCTCCGCCAGAAAAAAGGCGGAAGACGAAACCTGTACATCCTCTCCCTCCGAATGGTAGTATACGGGGTAGATGGCGCCGAAAGAGCTCCCCAGCCTGATCTCCCTTTCTTGTTGGTGGATCCAGTAGTAATGTCCCCTGACCTGCTGAAACAGCGCGGCGAGGTCTATCTCTCCGCCCTTGGCAGCAAAGCCTTCCGCCCCGATGGGGTCGCCGAGCAGGTACAGGCGGCCCGCTTTGCCCAGGTCGAGCGATAGCAGCGACTGCACGCCTTCCTGTATGTCGAGGGCGAAGCCGGCGGTAGGGGAATATTTCAGGTGAAAGAACATCAGCTCTTTTTGAGCAGCTTGTTTTTGTATTCGTTGGCCAGCCAGAGCGAATAGTAGGGCTGCTGGCGGCGCTGGCTGGAGAGCTTGTAGTCGAGTTTGCGCCTCACCAGCCAGGGGTTCATCTCCCAGTCGGTGCCGAGACGGGGGATGCGGTCGGGCTGGTTGTTTTCGCCCGTGAGCTTGCCTGCCGTGGTAGCCAGATAGCCGGCTTCCCGCGCGATGGCGTGGGCGCCCTTGCTGTTGTCGCCGTGCGGCCAGCACAGGAAATGCACGGGCTTGCCGAGCTTCTCTTCGAGAATGCGCCGCGACTCGACAACCTCGTATTCGACGCGGGGGATGAAGTCGGAGAAGGACTCTATGGCGGTGATCAGACGGCCTTCGTCGTGGTAGCGCTGGTATATTGCGCGGGCTTTGGCTTCATACTCCTGCCGCTGCTCCGGATCGCTCAGGTCGTATAGCCCGGCCAGGGTTTCGGATTCCCGCATAAAATCCGGGTTGACGCTGCGCTTGCGGGCCACCACGGAGGAAGTCTCTTCCAGCAGCGGTGCGCCTTGAGGCAGCCGCTGGCCAAAACGGGGATCGTGCATGTAGAAGGGCTTTTCCTCAGGGCCGTAGCTGTTGAGGATGGGGTAGAACCCTTCGAAACCTCCGTAGTAAAAGCCGCGCAGGCGGTCGGTGTGCGCAAACTTGGCGTGGCTCATGGTATGCGACTGTACATCGGCGTAGCCGGATTCCTGCATGTGGCGCAGTTCGCCCCACGAAAGGTTGCCCAGTCCCTTCAGGTCTTCGGCGCTGCAACGCCCGGCCCAGACATCATCGAGGTTCGGGCGTACCCGGTCGCTGGGTTCCACCAGCTCGGGGCAGACGAAGAGGGTGAGCCGCATGCCGTATTTTTTGGCCATGGGGAAGGCGTATACCCAATTGTCGAGCAGCCCGTCGTCAAAGGTCAGGCAGATCTCGTTGCCTTGAGAAACTTTTTTCCCATGCCGGAAAGACAGCCACTCGTCGAGGAAGATCGAACGGTAGCCTTTCTCCTGCAGGTACTGCATCTGCTGCTCGAAGCGGTCCATGCCCATGGTCAGGAAGCTGAGCGCCCAGTTCTCAAAGCGGTGGGGCGCTACGGAATGGAAGTAGAGCACAGGGGGGCTATGCTTTTTCATAGGTCTTTTTAATGGCTTGGATATGGGTTTCCAGATCGAATAATTCTTCAATGCGGTCGGATGCGGAGTAGGCCTTCTGCGCCAGCGCCGGGAAATCGTCTACCGCTTTCAGGAAATTCCGGCGCACTTCTTCGTAATTGTCGGGATTGCCCAGGCAAAATGCGCGCTCCCCGCCGTGTATTTCTTCGAAAACGGGAATATCGCTGGTCAGCACCGGCAGGCCGGTCAGCAGTGCCTCGGCCAGCACGTTGCCAAACGACTCGTGCTCGCTGGGGAAGACGAACAGATCGGCCGACTGGTAAAAGCTCGCGATGTCTTCCACCCAGCCGTGGAAAAAGATCCTCCGGCGGTAGGGACTGGCCAGGGCTACCTGCTCGATCTCTGCCTCCAGATCGCCAATGCCTGCGAGATGCAGCTCCAATTCCGGCATCCGGCCTGCGATCTCGTTAAACAGGCGGATGACCAGTGGCACGTTCTTTCCCTTGTCCATCCGGCCAATAAAAGTCATCCGGCGCAACTGCGAACGCAGCCAGCGCTTTTGCGAAAACCTTTCCAGATCAAAACCGTTGTAGATAACCACCGGCGGCACGGCCAACGCGTCGCGCTGGAAAATCCGCGAACTGTGTTGCGAATTTGCCACTAGCCTGATCCTGAACAGGTTGCAGAGGCGCCAGGCGAGCTTTACCACCATTTTTTCCTTCCAGCCCTTCCCGTGCTTCGTGCCGTGGATGTGGTACACGGGGTTGCGTACGCCCGCCAGCAGCGTGATCAGCAACATGACCGGACCGCAGTTCATCACGTGGAAGATGTCGCCGCGATGCGCCCGGCAGTACCTGAAATACTTGCCGTACAACTCCAGGTTATTCCTGGAACCCTGGTCAAAGTGGTCGTCGAGCTCCTTGTTCAGGCCGTTGCCCGTAGGCCGCAGGCTGAAGATGTAGAACTCGCGGTCGGCGTGCATCCGCCGGGTGTAGTGCGTGATGTAGGACTCCAAACCGCCGGGGAGCGACTCCCAGACGACGTAGTGTACTGGAGGCCGGTGTGTGTGTTTTCCCATCTCTTTGTGTAGTTATTCTCTTAAAGTCTGCCTGTAAATGACCGCCCCGAAGGCGAAATATATCGCCTGCCCTATGGTGCCGGCCGGGTCGCCGTAAAACATGAACTGCTGCCCCGATGAGGAGTGGATGATGAACCAGCCCATGAAAAAGACGGGGAAGACCAGCAGCGCGTTTTTGTAAATATTGCCCGCAGGCAGCGACATGCTTCGCTGGAACAGCTTCCACTGGAAGTAACCCAGGAACAGGGCCATCAGTAGGGCGCCCAATATCCCAGCTTGTAATAGTATGTTATGGTTGCCGACGTGAAAGTCGCCGTATTTGAAAAAGTCGTCTGAAAACCCCCAGCCTGTCAGGGGCGATTCTTCCCATTTCTTTACCACCTTGGGCAAGCGGTCGTTGATCCGGGCCAGGGTACCCTTGGCCGTGACGTCCCCGCCCGCCAGCGCCTGCAAGGTCTCCAGGCGCTCAAATGCGGCGCTGAACTGTTTGTTCACCACTGGTAACGACATCAGTCCAACCAACGCTACAGTCGCCGTAATGACGATCTTACTGAGCTGGCCGGCACTCATGCGAAGCACAAAGATCAGATGCAACAGGGTCGCAAAGGTGAAACACAACACCCACCCACGGGTGGCCGACAGGAAGGCCGATAGGAAATCAGCCGCTATGACGGCGAATAACAGGGTCTTGTTAAAGTATTTGTCCTTGGTGGCCGAATAGAACAAGGCCCCAAAAAAGGAGATCAACACCATGTTGGTGCTGTAAAAACCCCGGTAGGTCTTCCCTTCGCCCGTAGTGGCGATAAACCAGAGATCCTGGTGTACGCCGAGCAACTGCGAAGGCGCCAAACTGGTAGAAATGGTGATCACCTGTGCCAGTAAGGCAAAAAAGGCAAAGGGGATGAACAGCGCAAAGGTCTGCCGGTACTGGTCCTCCCCCTCAAATAACTTCGGAATGGAGTAGAACAAGGCCAGCGGTAGCAGGTACTTGATAATGCGGAACTGGGCGTTGAGTTCCGGCGATACCCCAAGGGTGTAGCTCTGCACAAACAGAAAAATCACGTAGACCAGCATGGCCCCCATGATCGGGAAATAGAAGGGCTTGTCGAATTTTTTCACCTTCGCGGCCTTCACCAGCGTCAGCGCAATATAGAATTGACCCACTTCTACGGGCGGCAAGCCGGGTATGGCCGACATCACCGCTTCGTAGTTGTTGAAAAAACCGATGAAACCATCCGACAACACAAAGAAAAAGGTCAGCCAGAACGGCTCGTCTTTCGAATTGAAATACGCTACCAGGGTCGCGATGTAAAACAGCGAAGCCACCGCATCCGACATGAAGTAGTTCGTGATGACGGCCACCCCGATCAACCCGAATAAGGCAAGCGATTTCTGGACAGTAGTCAGCTTCATCTGAACAAGTGATCGGTCATCCGTCCGATGACCATTGAGGGTTCGTAATTTTCCATCGCGCGGGCGCGCATGCGCTGCACGCATTCTTTTCTCGGGGCCTCATGTTCCAGCCAGAACCGCGCCATTTCCGGTACTTCCCGGTAGTCGCGGATCAGCGGGATGTCCATTCCGAAGACCATCTCCAGATCGGAACTCCGCTCGCATAGCGGCAATATGCCGGCGCCCAATATGTCGAACACCCGCACGTGGATGCCGTTGAACAGCGAAGGCACCTGCTCCACCGGGGCGATCTTGCTGCAGTTGTACACCAGGTTGTTGAATCCGGGGTCGAAACGGTCGTGCGGCTGCACCTTTTCCGCCAGGTCCGGGAAAAAACCAAACCAGCGCTCCATCCCGGCCCCACTGATATATGCCTTGAAGTTGAAACCGGTAAACTGATTCAAAAACAGCGCCCGCTTGTAGCCCCAATTGGTCTTGCTCGCGCTGCCCACGTAAATGAAATCCGTCTCATAACGCTGCCGGTCGGCCGCTCCGACTTCCATCGGATGGTACAACTCGCTGTTGAAACCAAAGCAGTCGAACACCACATTCCGCACCCCCAGCCTGCCGAGCTGGTCGCGCCACATGGTGTCGGGACTGATCACGTAATCGGCCTGAAATAATATATGCAGGTTGTATATGCTCGTCGGGGTGTACAGCGGATTGTCGCCCAGCATGAAGGCTACCTTCGCCTTTTTCCGGAACGCTTCCAGCAGCCCCGGCTCCACGAGCTGGTTGTTGTAGATGAAAACCAGATCGGGCGCGAATTCCCGGAATATCTCCAGATAGCCTTCGTTGGTCTTCCGGATGTAGGGCTCTTCCCAGTACTTCCTGATCCGCCTCGGCAGGGCCGTATAGTTGTTGTACCTGCGGTTGGCCCGCGGGGTAAAGAATTGCTGGTAATCGACAGCCCTTATCTCCATCCCCCGCGCTTTCATCCCAGCCACGATCGACTGGATGAAGGGGTATTGCATGGGGGCTAAAAAGAGACACTTCATGGTTTTCTGGTTTTGATCACGCGCGCCGGATTGCCGGCTACTACTGTATAAGGGGCTACATCTTTCCTCACTACCGCCCCGGCGCCCACAATGGCGCCCTCGCCAATCCGCAATCGCGGCAGGATTACCGCGCCGGTGTAGATGTCTGCGTTTTTCTCCACATGCACCAACCCGGCCAGCGTAGCTCCCGGACCCACCGTCGAGCCGTCTTCCAGCACGCACTCGTGGTCGACCGATGCCCGGGTGTTGATGATGCAGCCTTTGCCGATCTGCGCGTCGGCGCATACCGCCGCCATCGCGTAAACCTGGCTGCCTTCCCCGATCACCGCGTTATGGGCCACAAATGCCGTGCGGTGTATCGCCGTAACCGGCCGCAAACCCTGCTGCCTGATCTCTTCGTGAATGGCCAGCCGCACCTTCCCGTGCCCCGGTCCTATACTGACAATAAAATGGGGCTTTTCCCCCATCCATGAAGCAGCCCATTTCAAAAAATCTTCCCGGTTGCCCAAACAGGGTATCCCCCGGTACTCCCGCTGCACCTCCGGATTGTTGTCGAAATACCCGATCACGCTGTAGTCGTCCTCCAACAACTCACAGAGCACCTTAAAATTCCCCGTCCCCCCCCAAACCACTATCTCCCTTTTCACCCTTTCACTTTTTCACTTTTTCACTCTTCACTCTTCACTGCCACAAACTCCCCAATCCCCTCCAGCACATAATCCACCTCCTCGTCCGTCAGATCGGCGTGGAGCGGCAGGGTGATGAAGCGGTTGTGCTCGGCTTCCACGAACGGGCAGGTCTTGCCCCAGGGTTCGAACAGCGGCTGAATGCTGAGCGGCGTATAGTGACACCCCGTAGCCACGCCCTTCAACTTGAGGAAGATCATCAGCTCGTCGCGCTGATCGGTGCGTATGCCGAACATCTGGTAGCAGTAGTTTTCGGGCTCGAAAGGCAGCAGCGGCTCCACGCCGGGGATGTCCTTCAACCCTTCCATATACCGTGCGATGACCACCGAGCGGCGGGCGTTCATGGCGGGCAGTTTTTTCATCTGCGCCAGCCCGATGGAGGCGGCCAGGTCGTTCATGTTATACTTGTAGCCCAGCACGTTGATCTCGTAGAACCAGTGCAGCGCGTCGCGGTTGGCCGACACGTACTGCTGGGCGGTCTTCCAGTTGTCCTTGTCGATGCCGACCCAGCGCATGGCCTTGACGTCCTTGAATAACTCCGGATCGTCGGTCACCATCATGCCGCCATCGCCAGTGGTCATCAATTTTTTTTCTTCGAAAGAAAAACAGCCGATGTCGCCCCAGGTGCCGAGCATTTTGCCCTTGTATAGGGCGCCTGCCGTGTGCGCGCAGTCTTCGACGACTTTCAGCCCCCGCTCCCTGGCCCAGGGCATGAGGCGCTCCATGGGCACGGGGTGGCCGGCGTAGTGCACGGGCATCACCGCCACGCAATCCTTGTCGTATTTGCGGTCCAGGTCTTCGAGGTCCATGCCCAGGGTCTCCGGGTCGGAGTCGACGAAGACGGGGATGAGGCGGTTGTAGAGCACGGCGGTGGCTGTTGCGGCGAAGGTCAGCGAGGGCACCAGCACCTTTTTCCCTTCGGGAAAGCGGAAGGCAGCCAGCGCCAAATGCAGCGCCGCAGTAGCCGAGTTGACGCCGATCGCCATCCGGCTGCCGGTGAATTGCTGCCACTGCGCTTCAAATTCGTTGACCATGGGACCCAGACCGATCCACGAGCGCTCGAAGGCTTCGCGGATGAGTTGTATTTCTTCTTCCCCTACGGAGGGCTTGAACAGGCGGACGTTCATATTTCAATAGCTTGATGGGTGAGGATAAATTGCTGCAGGGTCATGTTCCTGCCGTCTTTTTCGGAGAGTATGGGCTGCCCTTCGAGCGGCCATTGGATGCCGATGGCGGGGTCCGACCAAAGCAGGCCGCCCTCGTGCTCGCGGTTGTATACGTTGTCGACCTTGTACACCACCTCGCTTTCCGGGGTCAGTGTGCAGAATCCGTGGGCGAAACCCCGCGGAATAAAGATCATTTTTTTATTGGATTCCGACAGCTCCAGTCCGTCCCACTGGCCGAAAGTAGGCGATCCCATGCGCAGGTCGACGAACACGTCGAACACCGCCCCGCGGATGCAGCGCACCAGCTTGGTTTCGGCATAGGGCGGAAACTGGAAATGCAGCCCCCTGATGGTGCCCTTGCGCTCGCTGCGCGAGTGGTTCTCCTGGGCCCAGGGCCTTTCGAGGCCCGCTTCGCGGAAAATGCCCGCGTCGAAGGTGCGCATGAAGAAGCCACGCTCGTCGGTGAGCGGCGCGAGCTGTATTTCAAATACGCCGGTTAGTTTTCGTTCCTTAATTTCCACAGATGGGTGTATTGTTCGATCTGCCGGCGGCAGAGGGCCAGACCGTCGGTTTTGGCATAAGCGCCGTACCAGTCGGCCGTAAATTTGATCATTTCCTGAAAATTCAACACGGGCTTCCAACCCAGCCTGTGGATGGCCTTGCTGACTTCCAGCATCAGCAGGCCGGCTTCGTGGGGCTGGGCTGGGTCTGACACGTCGCGCCATTCGCCCTTGCCCAGGTGTTGGATGAAGGCTTCGGCGACCTTGCGTACGGAGTAGACTTCCGTGGGCAAGGGGCCGAAGTTCCAGGCTTCGGCGTAGGCGGCGGGCTTGTCGAGCAGGCGGGCGGCGAGCAGCAGGTAGCCGCTCAGTGGTTCGAGCACGTGCTGCCAGGGGCGCACGGCTTCAGGGCTCCTGATTTCCAGCGTCTTGCCCGCTTCTGCTGCCCGGATGATGTCGGGCGTCAGGCGGTTGGCCGACCAGTCGCCGCCGCCGATCACGTTGCCGGAGCGGGCTGAGGCGATGGCTGCTGGTTGGCCGCCCTTGAAGAAGGAGCGGCGGTAGGACGACACCACGATCTCTGCCGCGCCCTTGCTGGCGCTGTAGGGATCGTAGCCGCCCATGGGGTCGTTTTCGCGGTAGCCGTGCACCCATTCCTGGTTCTCGTAGCACTTGTCGGTAGTGATCACTACGACCGCCTTCACCGAAGGGGTTTGGCGGACGGCTTCCAGGATATGGGCCACGCCCAGGGTGTTGACGGCAAAGGTCTCTACGGGGGCGCGGTAGCTCTCGAGCACGAGGGGCTGGGCGGCCAGGTGGAAGACGATTTCCGGCTGTTCGGAGTTGAAGATCTGCAACATGCGCCCCAGGTCGCGGATGTCGGCCCGGTAGTCCTTGATCAGGTTGCCGATGCCGCTGAGGTTGAACACCCCTTTATCGTCTTGCGGGTCGAGCGCAACGCCGGTGACGCGGGCGCCGAGCATTTCGAGCCAGATGGCCAGCCAGCCGCCTTTGAAGCCGGTGTGGCCGGTCAGCAGCACTTTTTTATTTCGAAAAACCGCGGTCAGGTCTGTCATTTCCAAAGTTTCCATTTTGCTTCGCCGTTGCGCCAGAGGCCGTCGAGGGTCTGCTTGTCGCGAAGGGTGTCCATCGGCCTCCAGAACCCGTAGTGCTGGTAGGTGTGCAGTTCTCCGTCGGTGGCCAGCTTCTCCAGCGGCGAGCGCTCGAAGATGGTGGCGTCGCCTTCGGAGATGTAGTCGAAGACCTTGTATTCGCAGACGAAGAAACCTGCGTTGATCCAGGCGCCGTCGCCCCTGGGTTTTTCCACGAACTTGCCGACACGGCCGCCTTCGCCGATGTCGAGGGCGCCGAAGCGGCCTTCGGGCTGGGAGGAGGTCATGGTAATGGCCTTGCCGTGTTGTTGATGGAATTGAAGGAGGGCCTTGATGTCGATATCCGACACGCCGTCGCCGTAGGTGAGCATGAAAGACTCGCCCGGTTGCAGGTAGGGCTTGGCGCGCAGCACCCGCCCGCCGGTCATGGTGTCGAGGCCGGTGTCGAGCAGGGTCACGATCCAGGGTTCGCTGGGGTTGTGGTGGATCTTCATGTGGTTGTTGGCCAGGTCGAAGGTCACGTCGGCGTGGTGCAGGAAGTAGTTGGCGAAGTATTCCTTGATCACGTGGCCCTTGTATCCGCAAAGAATGACGAATTCATTGAATCCGTAGTGCGAATAGATCTTCATGATATGCCAGAGGATGGGCTTGCCGCCGATCTCCACCATGGGTTTGGGGCGCAGGTCGGTCTCTTCGCTGAGCCTGGAGCCGAATCCGCCGGCAAGAATGAGGGTCTTCATGAGGTTTTTCCGGTTTTCGCGAGTAATTGCATCGTTTTGGGTATGATCATCCGGCGGATGAACGCCATTTCCTGGGTTCTGGCCAGCAAGTGGAGGCCAAGATACGCAACGCCGCCGAAAGCCAGGCTGGCGGTGAGCTGAAGTAGTGCGCTTTCATAGGGCAGGCTGGAGATGAGATAGACCAGAGCCCCTGTCATGATGCTGATCGACAGGGTAGGGGCCACGTCGAGCAGTTGTTCGGGGAAAGAGTATGCCAGAAATTTTTTCGAATAAAAGGCATTGATCGTCATGTTGATGTAGGTGGCGATCACCTCGCCGATCACCAGTCCGTAAATGCCAAAGGGCAGCCCTGCTACGATGGCGATGCCGATGACGATTTTCTTGACCACTTCTAGTTTGAGGCTGAGGTCGGAGCGGCCGAGCACCAGCAGCATATTGAGGTTGACGGTGGTGAAATGGTAGGTGGCGCCGGCCAGGCAGAGTAGTTGCAGGAAAGGCACGGAGGGCAGCCATTTCTCACCGACCAGCACCAGCAGAGTGGGTTTGGCCAGCACGCCGAGCAGGGTCATGGCCGGGAAGATGACGAAAGAGCTGAGCATGAGGATTTTGCGGTAACCTTCCTTGAGCCGCGGCCGGTCGTCCTGGAGTTTGGACAGCACCGGGTAGGTGACGCTCTGCACGGTTCGGAACAGGGTGTTGATCACCATGTTGGAGAAGTTGCCGGCCTGGGTGTAGAAACCCAGGGAGGCCGCGGCGAAGAATTTCCCGATCACCAGTTTGTAGATGTGGGAGAAGAACTTGTCGAGCAGGGCTGCCGACAGAATTTTCGACCCGAAGCCGAAAAGCCTTGTAAACGATTCTTTGCTGAAGACGAAAGAGGGCTTCCAGGGGTTGAGTTTCCAGAGGAAAGCCGTTTGCAGCAGGGCCATGACGAGGATTCGCACCACCAGCGCCCAGACGCCGAAGCCCTGGAAGGCGAGGGCGACGCCGGCGATGCCGGAGAGCACCACGGCGCCGAAGCGCGCCTTGGTCTGGGTTTTAAAGTCGATCTGCTGTGTCAGCGTGGAGCCCTGCACGATGGCCAGGGCTTCGATGATCAGGTTGAGGCCCATGACCCTGACGATCCAGGTGAGCATGGGCTGTTCAAAGAAGCCGGCGATAAGGGGGGCGCAGAAGAACAGCACGACATACAGCGCCACCGCCGTGATCAGGTTGAAGATAAAGGTGGTGGACTTGTCGGCCTCCGATATCTCCTTTTGCCGTATGAGGGCGGTGGAGAAGCCGCTTTCCACGAAGACCGACGACAGCTCGAAGAACACCATCACCATGGCGACCAGGCCGAAGTGCTCGGGCGCCAGGAGGCGCGCCAGCACTATGGTGATCAGAAAGTTGATGCTGCTGCTGCCGAGCTTGTCGGCGAACACCCAGAGTATCCCGGAAAGGGATTTTTCGCTCAGGGATTGCGACATTAATTCTTCACTTTTTTAGAGGTCTTCATCGTGCCGTTGCTGCTGTGAGAAGCGAGTTTTTCCTTGTTTCCGTCCTTGCTGCCGGTTTTTTTCTTGTTGCCGATATTCTTGACGGTAGACCATGCTTTTTTGTACCAGGCTTCGTCGTCGTAATATGCTCCGTAGTTGCCGTAGCCGTATCCGTAGCCATAGCCGTAGCTGCCGGGCTGGTTGAGTTTCAGGCCGTTGAGCACGATGAAGGGTTTGGGTAGCTTGCCTTTTTGTGCGATATCTTCGATGATCCGCAGTTGTGGGATGCGGGTTACGCCGGCCCTGGTGACATACATGGTGGCCTGGGGCAGGTCTTTGAGCTGCAGGGCGTCGGCCACCATGCCTACGGGCGGCGAGTCGAGGATGATAAAGTCGTATTCTTCGCGCAACTGGTCGACCAGGATACGCAGGCGGGGCGAGAGGATGAGTTCGCTGGGGTTGGGCGGTTTGGGACCGCTGACGATCACGTCGAGGTTTTCGTGGAGCCCGCTGTTGTAGATCACGTCATGGGGTTTCATATCCGCCTCGACCAGGTAATCGACGATGCCGGTCTTGGCGCGTTCGATGCCCATATAGACGTTTTGTTTGGGTTTGCGCAGGTCGAGTTCCAGCACCAGCACCCTTTTGCCGGAGAGGGCCATGGTCATCCCCAGGTTGAGGGAGATGAAGGACTTACCCTCGCCGGAGAAGGAGGAGGTGACGAGCAGTACCTTGAGGTCTTCTGCGGGGGTCAGGTAGTGGAGGTTGGCGCGCAGTAGCCGGAACATTTCCGCCACGATGGAAGTGCTCTTCTCCTTGACCACCTGATGCCTTCTGCGACGGCTCATAGCGATGGAACCCAGCAGGGGCACGGAAGTGGCTTTCTCCACCGACACCTCGTCCATGATCTTGTCGTTGAGGTTTTCGATGAGCAATACCAGGCCGGTGGGCAGTGCCAGGCCGAGGAAAAAGGCGATGAGCCAGATTTGGGAGCCTTTGGGGCTGACAGGGGTGGAGGGAGTGATGGCCGGTTCCACCAGTTTGCCGGTGGGGGCTGTTACTGCCATGGAGATGGCGCTTTCTTCGCGTTTTTGAAGCAGGTAGAGATAGAGGTTTTCCTTGACGACTTTTTTGCGTTCCTTTTCCACCAGTTCCCTTTCGCGTTTGGGCAGGGAGCGGAGGCGGCCTTCCAGATTGCCTGCCAGGTTTTGGCTGGAGTTGAGGCTGATTTCCAAATCGCCTTTCATGGCCTGGATGTTCTCAATAATAGTCTTGCGCAGGTTCTGGATTTGTTTCTCCACGAGAATCAGATCAGGGTGCAGGGCGCCCAGGTCGTTTTTCATTTTGGAGTAGTCGGCCAGCATTTTGTTGAAGGTTTCGAGCTGGGAGGTGAGGGTCAGGTTGTTGATGGTGATGTTGGTGGGTACGAAGTCGAAATTATCTTTGTTTTCCTCCAAAAATTGCTGGATGGAGTTGAGTATTTCGAGTTGTACGCCGGTGCTGGCCGCTTCGCGGTTGTAGCTGACCAGTTCCGTCATGAGCAGGCTGCCTTCCGAGCTAAGTTCAACCAATTGGTTGGAGCTTTTGTAGCTTTCAACGGCACGTTCTGCTTCCGACAATTCTTCGGCGATAAGCTCGATGCGCTCGTTGATCAGGTCGATGGTGTTTTCAAAAGCTTTGTTTTTGTCTTCCACCGATTTTTTGTTGTACTCCTCGATCAGGCCTGCGAGCACGTCGCGGGCACGTTGGGGCGAGACGTCCTTCAGCGTCAGGGAAAGGGTGCTGGATTCTTCGCCGTTGATTTCCACCTTGAGGTTTTCCAGGAAATACCAGGCCATATCGTAGGCTGAAAGCGCCAGCACGAAGAATTCGCCTCCTTCCATGCCGATGCCGCCGTTGTTCCTGGCCAGGTTCAGCTTGCCTTCCGGGAGTTCGAGAACTGTGCCAAACTCACCGTTGTATGACGTTTCCTCATCAATGACAAAAGTATAACCGCCTTTTCCATTGGGAATGACCTGTCCATAGGCGCTGGCGCCTTCGTAATTGGGGTGCCAGTCGAGTATCACAACGGGAGCGTTTTGGTACAGTTCGATGGATTTCATCCCGTCTTTCTGGAAATACCGGTAATGCAACTTGTGGTTTTCCACTACCGCTTGCATGAGGGGAGAGGAGGTGAGGATCAGGACCTCGTTTTCGAGGTTCTTGTTCTTCTTACCCAGGCCCAGTTCGGAAAAAATGATCTCTTCGTTGAGTTGCCCGGAATTTTCGTCGTCCTTGATCAGCAGTTTGGCTTCGACCTGGTACTTGGGAGGAGTGGTCTTTAGGTAAAAATAAGCCAGCGCAAGGGCTGCGGGGAATATCAGGGCGAAGAGATACCAGTATTTCCGGGCCTTGTATAGAAGTTGTTTGATGTCGAATTTCTCTTCTGTCATTTCTCAAATGTTGATGGTAATGAAAAAGGAAGCCGGAAGTTTACGGCGTGAGGAGCAAGCTGCCCACGATAAAGGTGAGGAAGCTGATGAAAGGTACCAGCACCACGGAATAGCGCGATACCCAGTCGCCTTGTGTGGCGTATTGTTTAGCTTTCAGAGGCTCCACATAGATGATGTCGTTGGGGCTGAGATAAAAATAGGGAGAGCTGAACAGGTCGGGGGCCTGTGTATTGACCCTTGCGAATTCGCGGTTGTCGTTGCGCTCGCGAATGACCAGTACGGCCGTCCGCTCGGCATAGGGCGTAAAGTCGCCCGCCATACCGATCGCTTCCAGGATAGTCAACCGTTCGTTGGGGATGATGTAGGTGTTGGGTTTGAAAACCTCCCCCAACAGTGTCACCCTGAAGTTCATAAACCTGACCTGAACGGAAGCATCCGGCACGTAATTGACCAGCAGTCTGTTGATCTCCTCCCGCAGTTGTTTGGTGGTTTTTCCTACCGCCTTCACGGCGCCAACGAAGGGCAGGTAGATGTTTCCTTCCTCGTCAACCCTGTAGCCTTCCTGCACGCCCAGCGCGTTTTCACCGGCGGAAGCGCCGGAGGGAGCGGCGGCCAGTTTTTGCTGTTGGAAAGGCATCACCAGTTCCGGGTTGCGGCTTGACACCTGGATGTTGAGAATATCGTCGGTTCGGATTTCCAGCGCCGGGATGGAAAGCAGGTTGGAGTCAACCTGGTTCTGGACCTCGTCCAGCATGATCATCTGGGAGTATTTGACGCTGCCGCAACTGCTCAGCAGCAATCCCAACGCCAGCGCAGTAAACAGGGGAAGATGAGATTTAACAACCATGGTGATCAGCGTTTTAGCGGAGTTGAAATGTCGGAATGACCATCCATTTCAAAGGGATGGGTGTCGATAGGGAGTTCTGCCAGGGGATGGATGTTGCCGACCAAGCCTGCAGGCGTCGCGTTGCGGATATCATAAGCCACTTTGACGGCACGGGAAGCGGTATCGAGACCGAAGCCCTTTCCCTCCAGTACGCCCTGGTAGCTCAGGGTGTGCAGATCGGTAAAGCCTTCACTGAACTCCACCTCTTTGCCATCGACTGTGATGGAGCGATACGTGCGGGCGCCGGTTGCCTTGATGGGATCGGGAATGGTGTCGTAGTTGATGCTCAAAAACCACCTTACGCGGGCTTTTTCCAATTCCATATAGCCTGCGGCGCGGTCGTGGGCGTGGATGTGCACCACATTTTCATAAATATCTCCGAAAATCCAGCTCAGCATGTCGAAAAAATGGATGCCGATATTGGTGGCGATGCCGCCCGACTTCTCTTTCTCGCCCTTCCAGCTGGCGTAGTACCAGTTGCCGCGGGAAGTGATGTAAGACAGATCCACATCGTGTACCTTGCCCGGGTTGGCGTCAATCTTGCGCTTCAGTTCCTGGAGCGCGGGGTGGAGACGGAGTTGCAGGATGGTAAACACCCGTTTGCCGCTTTCCTCTTCCATGTCCTGAAGGGCTTCCACGTTCCAGGGGTTGAGCACCAGGGGTTTCTCACAGATCACGTCGGCGCCGAGGCGCAGGCCGAAGCGGATATGGGCGTCGTGCAAATAATTGGGAGAGCATACCGCCACATAATTGGTTTGGATGCCATTCCGCTTCATCCTGCTCAGGTGGCGGTCGAAGCGTTCGAACTCGGTGAAGAAGGCGGCATCAGGAAAATAGCTGTCAATAACACCGACAGAGTCGTTTTTGTCCAAGGCTGCGAGAAGTACGTTTCCAGTGTCCCGGATCGCCCGCATGTGCCGCGGAGCGACATATCCTGCGGCGCCGATTAATGCAAAGTGGTTCATGTTCAGTCGATTGCAAATTTGCGTAGAAAAATAATAAAACTTGGCTTGATGGGCTTGGGTATGGCTTCGCCGTTGATAAGTCGCAAAGGACTTAACCAAGGGGGGAAAAAACAGGCACTTGGTCGTATGACGAGCATACCGGCTTAGTTTTTGAATTGTTTGTTGGGTTGGAAAATATTGGATATGAGAACTCTCCTTTGGTGGGGTAGAATAGCTTTTTAGTTTCCAGCATGCTGTTTCACGTCATCACAAAGTAATAGACACGCGATTTGAGGCTGACCTCTACCCAGGTATACACTTTTTTTTAAAATAACACCTTACGCTCAGAAAGCGCATCCGATTCCTCTTGTTTCAGCGCGAAACCAAGCGGTCGGTGTGTCAGGAATGTGAAGAAAATGATGCGGAAAATGCCAGTCAGGAAAATGGAATCAAGGATAGGTCCAGTATTCGTAAGTCCGGCAATAGATTAGATGAGGGATGGAAGGCTTTTCCATAGTTTTTTGGGGGTTATGTTTAAATACACCGCCAATTAAAGGGTTTTTTTTGAGATTTGAAATACCTTCCACCTATTAAAGCTGCTAATTGTGCATGAATAAGCTCACTGAGTCCTTAGGCCAAATGGTCCACTTGCATCGGCACGCCGATCTTCCCGGTGTGTACGATGTCAATCTTCAGCGTCTCGACAAGGTCGCGCACTACGATTTTCTGGAGTGTCACCTGGTACTTTACCCCTACAGCCGCCAGCTCAATTCCGACCTCATCTCCGTGCTGCCCTTCGAGGAATACGTACGCGACATCCTGGCCCAGCAGCGATCGGCCTATAAATCGATCGGACAAAGGGGCAGGAACCTGTTCGGCATCACCCTGAGCGGGTTCCTGCTGCTCCTGCTTGCCTTGTTCAAACCGGTCGAGCTCTACTCCATCGAATCCATCGTCACCATCATCGGCGCCTACGCCATCGGGAAAGAATTGTGGGAGGACCTGGAAAACTGGCTGGTAAACGCAACGGCCTCCTCGAGGCTGCGCTTCCAACCGGTGTACTACAGCTATCAGCTCGAGCGCAATACGACCATCACCAAATACTTCTTCCTGGCCCGAACCAACCGCTACGGTTACCCTATGCCTTTGCCCTATAAAATGGACTTCATCCAGCAAAGCAACTCCCAAACGGTGCGCATGCTGTTCCGCGTTGCCGACCTGCCCCTGCGCGAAGACGGCGCCATGCACCTGCTGTCGCTCCACCTGCCGCCTGGACTGGCCGGTGAATTTGAAGAGAAAGGCTTTCTCTTCGGCGTGAAATGGGGGCTGGGGAAAAAGTACGGGCCTTTCCAGCGGGTAGATGAAGTGTTCCAGTCTTTCAACGGCCAATCGCTGGGCTGTCTCGACTCCAGCAATCGATGGCTGGAAGACAAAGCCCTGCTCCGAATAACCATCGCCCTGGGCCGCTTGAAATGGTATTGGAAAAACCTGACATTGGAAGCCATCGAACTGATCAAACGCTAATTCATTCCAAATGAGGTTATTTATCCAAACTGCCTTCCTTCTCCTGGCGATTCCTCTTCTGCATGCCCAGGACTCCACCCACCTGAGGATCATCTCCTGGAACATCCAGGACTTCGGCCGCAGCAAGGACAAAAAAGAAATCCGCCAGATCGCCGAATTCCTGCGCGACTTCGACCTCGTGGCCATCCAGGAAGTGGCGATTAATAACACTAATGGCCCCAAAGCCGTTGCCCGCCTGGCCGACGAACTCAGCCGCATGGGCTTCGCCTGGGACTATCGCATCAGCGAGCCCACCGATAGCCCGCCTTACAAAGGAGAGCGCTATGCCTTTCTCTGGAAACCCTCCCGCGTTCAAAACCTGGGCCGCTTCTGGCTGGAGGAGTCACTGCCTGAAACCGTCTTCCGCGAACCCTACATGGGGCGCTTCCAATTCGACGGCCAAACCTTCCTGATCGCCAATTTCCACGCCCGCCGCGGCGCCGACAAACCGGAGGAGGAGATCCCCCTGCTGGCTGCCCTCCACAACCGCTACCCCAACGACCGGATCATCTTTCTGGGCGATTTCAACCTGCCGGAAACCCACCCCGCTTTCGACCCACTCGAAGCCCTGGGCTACCGCCCCGCCCTGCAAAACCAGCCCACCAGCCTCCGCCAGTCCTGCACCCCGGAGTATTTCTCCGAAGCCCTCGACAATCTCTACTTCCCCCCATCCATCCGCCTGCTGGATAGCGGTATCATCGATACGGTAGGAGATTGCGACAACCTGAAGAATGCCCGCGGGCTGTCGGATCATGTGCCGGTGTGGATGGTGGTTGAGTGAAAAAAAGATGAGGAGTTGAGAAGGTGAGAAGTGGACTCCACTTCTCACCTTCTCAACTTCTCATCTCCTCTCCCCACATTCTTTGAAAATACGCGCTTCACAGGTTTCGCAGACCTTCGGATCCAGCCGCTGGAAGATCGCGGCAATGGCTTCTTTCTTCGTGGTGAAAAAGTTTTCGGCGCCGATCTGGTCGCGGTAGCCTCCGGCGGTGAGCACGTCCTGGGCGATGATCTTGAGGCCGCAGATGTACATGCTGCCGCCGCGGGCACGCCAGCGGTTGGCTTCCTGCACGAGGTACTCCGCGCCGGTGATGTCGACGAAGTTGATGCCGCTGGCCACGACCAGCAAGTGTTTGTGGTCGTAGTTCTGGCGCAGGGAGTCCATGAACCCCGCCACGTGATCGACGGCGCCGTAGTACAGCGAGCCGTCGATGCGCACGACTTTCAGCTGCGGGCACTCGGGCAGGGGCTTGCGGGCCAGGTTGACGAAGTGGCGGGTCGGATCGTCGGGGTCGGGCGCCAGCACGGCGATGTGGGGCGCCGCGGTGCGAGAGAGGTAAAACACCAGCGACAGGAACACGCCGATGTAGATGGCAAATTCGAGTTCGAGAAACAGGGTGGACAGGAAGGTGATGATCAACACCGCGTTCTCCTTCTTGCTGGCCTTGGCAATGCCCTTGATGTGGTGGAAGTCGATCAGGTTGTAAGCCACCAGCAGGATGATGCCGCCCATGGCAGGCATGGGCAGGAAGGAGGCCCAGGGCGCCACCAGCAGCAGGAATACCGCCAGGATGATGGCGGCGAAAATAGCCGACATCGGCGTATGCGCGCCTGCCGTGTGGTTGACGCCCGAGCGCGTAAACGAGCCCGAACCTGCATAACTGGAGAAAAAGCTCCCCACTACATTCGACAAGCCCTGCCCGATGAACTCCTGGTTGCCGTCGATGCGCTGGTGGGTCTTGGTGCCGATCGCGCGCGCAATGGCCACCGCTTCGATCAGGCCCAACAGGGCCACGGCGAAGGCATTGGAAGCCAGGATGCGGAAATTGTGAACGGTGAGCTCCGGCATGTTAAACGACGGCAGCTTCGCCGGTATCTCCTGAACGAATTTGATGCCCCGGTCGGCGCCTCCCAGCAGGATCGCCGCTACCGAACCCACGATCATCGAGATGAGCAGGTGGGGTATCTTTTTCGATATTCTCCTCAACAATATGGCAACCAGCAGCGTGCCCAAGCCTATGCCCAATACGTACAGGTTGGTGTCCGGAACGGCCAAAATGATCTCTTTCCATGTGTTCAGAAATCCTTCCCCCTGCGGCAAGGTCACCCCCATTACATGCTTGATCTGGCTGGTGGCGATGAGTATGGCCGCCCCCGCCGTGAAGCCCACCACTACGGTGTGCGACACGAAATTCGTCAACACGCCCAGCCGCGCCAAACCAAGCCCCAGTTGGAAAGCTCCGGCCATAAAGGTCAGTACGAAAGCCATCTGCACGAACTGCTCGGAGCCCGGCTCCGCGATTTTGCTGATCGCGGCAAATACCACCAGCGAAATCGCAGTGGTAGGCCCTGATATCAAATGCAGTGAAGATCCAAAAAGCGCCGCTACGATGGGCACTACAATGGCCGTGTACAAGCCGTACACCGGCGGCATCCCCGCGATCATGGCGAAAGCCACGCCCTGCGGCAGTACGATAATCGCACCTGTCAGGCCCGCCAGCAAGTCATCCCGCAAGGTCTTGCGGGTGACCGTGGGCCACCAGTTCAGGAAGGGGAATACCTGGGGGAGGAGAGATTTGCGATTGGACATTTCTTGCAGAGTTGAGAGTTGAGAGTGGAGAGTGAAGAGAGGCCGCAGTCGCAAAGCGACTGCGCTTCCACTCCACTCTCACCTCTCACCTCTCCACTATTTCAAATAAAACATTTCTTCCGCCGGCCTCAAGGCCCGCTTCATCCACAGCGGGCGGCGGAGGCCGCCGGGGCCGGGCGCGGGACGCGTCATGGCCAGCCATTTCTTATACACTTCAAAAGACTTGTTGGTGTCGACGAAGATGTCGCCGTACTTGTCTTCCGGATGTGCTTTTTCGAGGCGTACTTTCTGGTGCCAGCAGTGCATGCCGCTGATGGGGTCGGGGTGCACCGGGAAGGTGATGTTCTGGTGTACGCCGCCGTCGCTCCAGAAAATGCGGGAGCTGTCGGGGTCGGAGCTCTTGAAGGGCTGGATGTCGCCGATGGTGCGCATCTTCCAGCCGCCTTTGCCGTCGGTGTCAATCGACACCGTGTTGACGGCCCAGCGGTTGCCCTGGGCGTCTTGCGGACGGCGCCAGCGGCCCAGATGGTGGGAGCAGGCTACGACGCCGGGTTTCATGCCCTCGGTCACCCATACCTTATCCACGAAGTAGCCGATCTCGGTGTTGACGCGCAGGATGTCGCCGGTGTCGACGCCCAGTTTTTTGGCGTCGCTGGGGTGCATCCAGATCGGGTTGCGGTTGGAGATCTCGTAGAGCCACTTGGCGTTGCCCGAGCGCGAGTGGATCAGCGTGGGCAGGCGGAAGGTCGGCACCAGCGGGTACTCGTTCTTCGAGCGGTCCATCTCCTCTTCGTGAATGTGGCTCTTGATATAGGTCGGGATGGCATACTCGGGCCACTTCCAGTCGATCATGGTCTGGGAGAAGAACTCGTTCTTGCGCGAGGGCGTCGGGAATCCCTCCACCGGCTTGCCGTTGTGCATGATGCCGATGGCCTTGCCGCCCTTCATGATGACCTTGGAAACGGGATCGACCGTGGTTCCTTCCATCTTCGAAGCGGGCAGCTCGTCGAGGTGCTTGTTGTAGACGGAGGGCTCGATGTTGTAGGCGCCGTATTTGCGCATGTAATCGAGCGGGGTCAGGCCTTCCTTGGCAGCGGTTTCGGGCAAGCCCTTGGTATTTTCAAAAACGAACTGGTAGTATTCGTCTACGGTGATCTTCTCACCCGGCCGGTAGGGCGATTCGAAATGCTTGCGGATGCCCAGGCTGCCGTCAAGGTCGATGCGCCACGACAGTTCGATCCAGAATTCGTCTTCTTCCCATACTTCGCCGGGGTTGACTTCGTAGGTGAAGGTGAAATTCTTCCCTGTCCTGCGGGCTGCTTCCCGGAACACCGGCTGCCGGAAGGCGATCCATACGCCGGCGTGGGTTTCGTATGAGTTGAGGTCGTGGCGCTCGGAGGCCAGGCCCATGGGCAGCACGTAGTCGGCGAAGAAAGCCGTTTCGCTCCAGGTAGGCGTCAGCGCGGCGTGGAGGCCGAACATCGACTCGTCGGAGTACGCTTCGATCCAGGAGAAGCCGTCGGGGTAGGTCCACACGGGGTTGAAGACCCGCGAGAAATAGACGTCCATGAAGCCTCTGCGCTCTTTGAGGAAGTGGGGCAGCAGGAAGCTGGGTTCGAAGAATGCGAGCGGGTATTCTTTCGGGAAGTGGAGTTCGTTCCAGAAGGTCTGTGCCGGCGGGTGGTCGAAGAACTTGGCGTGCACCTTGTTCCAGGTATTGGGGGAGGTGCCGCCCACGGTGCCCACGCTGCCGGTGATGACGTGCAGGAAGTGCAGGGCGCGGGCCACTGCCCAGCCGCCCAGGTTGCCGGAAGAGGCGCTGCGCCAGTTGTGGCTGGCGAAGCGGGTGCCTGCCTCGCCGATGCCGCGGGCTACTTCCCTGAGCATGTCGGGCCTCACGCCGCTTTCCCTTTCTGCGAATTCGGGGGTGTATTCGGCGTATTCCTCTTTGAGGGCTTCGATATAGTTTTCGAAGGTGCATGCCTTGTCCGGATGCACTTTTTGCATGTACTCGTCCCAGTTGGTCCAGGTCTCCATGTATTCGCGGTTATACATGCCCTCGTCGAGCAGTATTTTGGCGATGGCCAGGAGCACGGCGGCTTCGGTGCCGGGGTAGGAGGGCATCCAATAGTGTGCGTGGCTGGCGGTATTGGAAAGGCGGGGATCCATGACGGCCAGTTTGGCGCCTTTCATCTTGCCCTCCATAATGCGCTGGGCGTGAGGGTTGAAGTAGTGCCCGCTTTCGAGGTGTGCGCTGATGAGCAGGATGAACCTGGCGTTGGCGTGGTCGGGCGAAGGCCGGTCGTGGCCGTACCAGATGGCGTAGCCGAAGCGTGCGCCGGAGGAGCAGATGTTGGTATGGCTGTTGTGGCCGTCGATATTCCAGGCCTGGAGCACGCGGTCCATATAGCCTTCGTGGCCGGGGCGCCCCACGTGGTAGGCGATCTCGTTGTTGCGTCCTTCCTGGATGGCCTTGCGCATGCGCCCGGCGATGTCGTTGAGCACGCTGTCCCAGCTGACGCGTTCCCACTTCCCTTCGCCGCGCTTGCCTGTGCGCTTGAGCGGGTAGAGGATGCGGTCGGGGTCGGTGATCTGGTTGATGGTGGCCGGCCCTTTGGCGCAGTTGCGTCCGCGGCTGCCCGGGTGGTAGGGGTTGCCTTCGAACTTGCGCACCTTCCAGGTGTCTTTGTCGATAAATGCCGTCAGACCACAGGCTGATTCGCAGTTGAAGCAGGTGGTCGGCACGATCATGTAGTTCTTCTTTTCCTTTTTGGGCCACGCTTTGGCTTCGTACTCCGTCCAGTCGTCCCATTTTTCGGGGGGCGGGAAGCCGTTGAGGCCGGTCACGGTCATGCGGTCGAGGTCTTTCCCGTTCTCCTCCTTATGCAGGTTGGGGATGACTCCGATCGATTCCGCGAAGCGTTCTATGAAGGTATGTTTGCGAGCCATTTTTTTTAGTTTTCAGTTTTTAGTGTTCAGTTTTCAGTTGTGGTTTTCAGTTTTCAACTGAAAATTGAAAACTGAAAACCGAACACTACAAATCACATCGTTCCTTTCACAATCCTCGTCCAGTACAAGAATGGCAGTACGTATTTCTTGAGCAGCCACATGGAGTAGCGTTCTTCGGCCTGGTTGAAGGGGAAGGTCTCCATGGGGTTGGAGTCGTAGTCGAATTCGGCCATGACGATCTTGCCGTAGCCGGTGATCAGGGGGCAGGAGCTGTAGCCGGTGTAGTTGCCGGTCAGGGGCTGTCCTTTCATGTAGCTGAGTAGGTTCTGCACCAATACGGGCATCTGTTTGCGGATGGCGGCGCCTGTTTTTGCCGTAGGCAGGTTGGCGACGTCGCCGAGGCTGAAGATATTCGGATAGCGAAGGTGCTGCAAGGTATGCTTGTCGACGTCGATCCAGCCGAAGTAGTTGGCGCTGTGGGGCAGGGAGGAGGGTACGCAGGGGCTGCCCTGTTCGTCGATGAGCGGCACGTGGGGCGGAACGGCCAGCGGGCTGTCCTTGATGAAGTCGGGCGCCGACTGGGGCGGCGTGACGTGCAGCAGGTCGAAGGGCTGCGCTACGCGGTCTACCTTCTGCCCGTTGGTGTCGTATTTGTCGAAATAGGCGATGCGGTTGGGGCCGTCCACTTCAGCCAGGTTATGGTAGAAGTGGGTTTTGATGCCGTAGCGGGCGACGACCTTGTTGAGCGTTTCGGCGTATTTCTTCACCCCGAAGATGATTGTGCCGCCCGAGTAGAAATGTACTTCCGAGTCCTTGAGAATGCCTTTTTTGCGCAGGTAGTCGGAGCCCAGGTAGAGGATCTTCTGAGGGGCGCCGCCGCAGCGCACCGGCGTGTTGGGGCTGGTGAAAACGGCTTTGCCGCCTTTGGGAAATTTCTCCAGGCACTCGAAGGTGTAGGGGGCGAGCTTGTAGAAGTAGTTGGATGTCACGCCGTTTTTTCCGAATGTCTCCTTCAGCCCTTTGACCTTGCCGAGGTCGAACTGGATGCCGGGGGCGACGATCAGGTAGTCGTAGGTATAGCGTGCGCCGCTTTTGCAGTTGACGGCGTTTTGTTCCGGCTCGAAGGTGGTCACGGCATCCTTGATCCAGGTGGCCTTGTCGGGGATGACGCTGGCCTGGTCGCGTTCGGTGTCTTCGATATTGAAGACGC
>JBAQQB010000237.1:0-11307 GCA_049306275.1 Saprospiraceae bacterium
GTATTATAATTTTTTTTTACAGTGTATGAAATTTGCCGTTTTCAAGGACGCACCAATAAATTTTCTGCGACCTTGCGGGAAATCGAAAGATTTCCTCCCGGGGTTTCCAACACAAGGGAATCGTCGAAAGGCGCTCGTTCGAGTATGCGGATGCGGGCGCCGATCAGCAGGCCGTGCTGTTCGAGATACTGCAGCAGTTCCTTCGAATCGTCTTTCACCCCTGCGATGACCGTGGAGGCGCCGTCGGGCAGAGAAGGGAGAAAGACGGTCTGCCGCAGAGGCAACCGCCCTGTTTTATCGGGAATAGGCCCGCCGTGGGGGTCAAAATCCGGGTTGCCCAGGAAATTGTCGAGCCGGTCGATGAGTTCGGCCGACTGTATATGCTCCAGCTGCTCGGCGATTTCGTGTACCTCGCTCCAGTTGAAACCCAGTTTTTCCACCAGAAATACCTCCCAGATGCGGTGCTTGCGCACGATGTCGACCGCCACCGCCCTGCCTCGGGAGGTGAGCATAACGCCCTGGTATTTTTCGTATTCGATCAGCTCCTTGCCCGCCAGTTTTTTCATCATATCGGTCACGGAAGCCGCCTGCACTTCGAGTTCGCGCGCCAGGGCCGAGGTGCTCACCGCGCGGCCTTCTCCTTCCACGGAGAGTTTGAAAATGGCCTTGAGGTAATTCTCTTCGATTAAGGTATGCATGGCTGATGTTTATCGCTAGGTCTTCAGTCTTACACCCAGGAACCAGGTTCGGGGCCGGGCCGGACCGTAAATGTAATTGCTGTCGCGGTATTTCCCGCTATCAAAATCGCTTTGATAGGCATTCAACGCATTTTGAACGCCTCCCGAAATTTCCAGGCGGTTGCCCAGACGCGGCAGTTCAAAGGTGTAAGATATCCTGAAATTATTTTCCCAAAATGTCTTGGTTCGCACCAGTTGATCATTTTCCGAAAAACCAAACCGGGGCGCCCACATCGGCCCCGTCAGCACCCCAGACCAACTGAAGCGGAAGGGACTTTCCGGCGTAAAAGAAAGCACGTGATAGCCGTACAGGTTGGGCGTGCGAAGGTATTCCCGCGTGGCTTCAGCTTGGGCCGACCAGGCCACCGCCTCGTCGTAGCGGCTGCGCTGCAGCGTAAGGCCGCTCTCCCACTGCAAGCGCTGCTTGTAGTTCCAGCGCAACTCCACTGTCGCGCCCGCCACGGCCGAGCCGCCGCCATTGCGCTTTTCCAGCACGGAAAGGCCGGGGGTTTCGCCCTCCCGCTCTTCGATCACGAAAGCGTCGGTCAGGCGGGTGTAAAAACCTTCCAGGGTGAACCCATAGATCTGCGTCTCCCCCGGTTTGTCGTAGTTGAAGGAGGCGCTCCAGCTGTTCGACCGCTCCGGGGCCAAACCAGGCGCCAGCAGGATGCGCTGAATGCCTCCTCCTGCAAGGGCGATGTGCAAATCGGCGTCAAAGGCCTGCGGGGCACGGAAACCCGCCGACCAGGAGGCGCGGAGCTGACCTTCTTCGCCTATGCGGTGAAGCAGGGAAACCCTGGGGTTGGCCACCCAGTCCTCAACCAAATTGTGCCGGTCGGCCCGCAAGCCGGTCAGCAGGGTCAGGGAAAGGGGCAAGCGCCACTCGCTTTGCAGAAAAACGCCCAGGTTGCGCGTCCGCTGATCGACCAGATAGTCGTAGGCCTCGATGCGGTCGAGCACCGCCTCGCTCAGGAACTCGGCGCCACCCGTCAAAATGTGGCTTTCAGTACGCCATACGGCCTGCCAGCCCAACTGGCCGGTCGCATTCCTCGAATCACCGTATGGCGGCCGTGCCAGGTGTTGCCAGTATTCCAGCGAATCGCCGGGCATAATGCCGGTGTAATGGGTGCGGTTTACGTGCTGAAAAGCGCCGTAAACGCTCATCTCTCCGCGCTCATCCTTCCATTTCCAGCGGTAGTCGAGGCCGCCCATATTGGCCTGTTGCTTCCGTTCCTCGGCCTGCTGTGCCAGGTGCGGGGGCTGGCCAAGCTGGTCGCCTCCGCGGCGCTGCTCTTCCAGACGGGTGTAGAAAATTTCCACCCCGTGACCGGGTGCGATATCGAAAAAGCTCTGCAGGCTGATAGCTGTATTTTCCAGGCGAGGCAGTTCCGAAAAACCATCGCCATTGTGGTCGTAATGCTCCCGGTCCCTTCGGGAAACGGCCAGATGAATGCCATTGCGGCCCTCCTGCCCTGCCATCGACACCAGACCCTGCACCCACAACTCGGACGCCCGGCCGCCGATGGAGGAGGCCTGGACCGAGAGGTCGTGCAGGTTTTCCGCCGGACGCCGGGTGATGATATTCACCGTGCCGCCCACCGCGCTCGAACCATACAACGCCGAGCCGCCCCCCCTGACCACTTCCACGCGCTCGATCAATTGGGCAGGCATCTGCTCCAGGCCGTACAAGCCCACCAGCGAGCCAAACACCGGCCTGCTGTTGACCAGTATCTGCGAATAGGCCCCTCCCAGCCCGTTCATACGCAGCTGGGAGTAATTGCAGGTCTGGCAGTTGACCTCCATGCGCAGCCCCGGCTGAAAACAAAGCCCCTCCGACAAGGCGTTGGCGGCCACCGATTCCAGTGTCTTGCGGTTGAGCACCTGCACGATCACCGGCGACTCAGTGCGGCGGTGAAAGGACCTGGAGCCGCTCACCACCACCGTTTCCAGGTCCCAGGAATGGTCCGACAGGTCGATTTCCAGCCATTCCTCCTCCCCTTCTTTCAACACGACGGGCATTTCCAGCTCGCGGTAACCCACCATGCGGACGACCAGGGTGTACTCGCCCGGCGCAGGGCCTTCAATTTTGAACACCCCGTCCGGACCCGCGTAGACCCCAAAGTCGGTATCCCGCAGATAAACGGCCGCATAAGGAAGCGCCTGGGCGCCATTTCGCGCCACGCCCTTCACCACTGACTGACCGTGGAGTGCGATCGTTGAAAGACAAAAAAACAGGATGAGCGGTATCGCCTTCATATGGCCTTTTTGAATAGTTTGGAAACGGATTTTCGAACTAGCAAGGCCAGCACAAACCAGATACCCGCCGCCACCGACATGGCGCCGGCCACCGAGCCATTGGCGGCGACAGCCAGCGCATAGCCCAGTACGGCGGAGAGCAAGCCGAAAAGCACGGAAAGCGCCAGCATCACCGGCAGGCGATCGGTGAGCAGATAGGCCGTGGCCGGGGGCACGATGAGGAAGGCGACCACCAGGATAGCGCCGACCGCCTCGAAAGACACTACCGTGGCCACCGAAACGGCGCCCATCAGGGCGTAATGCCAGAAGAGGGTCGAAATACCCAGGGAAGCGGCGTAGCCGGGGTCGAAAGAGGTCAATTGCAGGCCCTTGTAGCCGATAGCGATAAAGGCGGCGATGAGCGTCAGCGCGCCTCCGAGTATCCAGACCGCCCGGGGACCCAGCGACAGGCCGTTGTCAAGTATCCATACATCGAGGGGTACATAGGCGATCTCGCCATACAGCACGCAGTCCTGGTCGAGGTCGACCTGCCGGGCGAACAAGGAGATCAGAATGATTCCTATGGCGAAAAGGGTGGTATACGACAAACCGATCGAGGCGTCGGCAGCCACGCGCCCCACGCGCTGCAGCCATTCGATGATGATGGTGGCTATGACGCCCAGCGCCGCCGCTCCGATCAGCATGGGTAGCGACTCCCGGGAGCCCGACCATAGAAATGCGATCACAATGCCGGGTAATACGGCGTGCGATATGGCGTCGCCCACCATCGCCATCTGGCGCAGGAGCAGGAAACTGCCCAGCAGCCCGCAGGAAATGGCGACCAGCGCGCCGGTGAGTATGATCCAGAAGGCATCCATAAAAAGTAACGTTTATAGTTTATCGTTGAGCTTTTACGTAAACGATAAACGCTCAACGATAAACGTGGTAAGTTTTCAGGGAATAGGGCTCTGATGCGGATCCTTTGCCGGAAAGCCCAGGTCGTGCTGAAGGGCTTCTTCCAGCTCGGGAGTCAGCAGGTGCTCCATGGCTTCGGCGCCGGCGTGGACGTGGTCGGCGGGGAGGTTGAGACGCTGGTGGAGGTAGAGCTCCCAAAGCCTGTGGCGCCTGACGACCTGCCGGGCCATGTCGCGGCCCTCTGCGGTGAGAAGCCAGCCTTCACCAGTTTCCTCGATCCAATGGCTGCGCTTCAGGCGCTTCAAGGCTCCCGTCAGCTGCGAGGTCTCAATCTCCCGGTGATGCAGAATTTCCACACGCGAGTGCTCCCGGCCTTCACTACCGCCTTCCTCCATTTGGAAAAGGGCTTTCAATACGTTCTCCATGGCGATCTTTCGCGCGTAGGCGCGCTGGTGCAACCACCGCGCCCATACGCCCCGCTTGGGCGCCCACAGGAGGGAAATCCCGGTAATGATGGCCAGCGCCACTACGATCCATGGACCGGTTGGCATGGAGGGGGCCGTATAAGACACCCAGGCGCCCGTCCAGGCCGCTATCACGCCGGTGACAGCCGCCAGGACCAGCATGACCGAAAGGCGGTCGGTCCAGAAACGGGCAGCCGCGGCCGGGGCGATGAGCAAGGATGCCATCAGCACCACGCCTACGGCCTGTATGCCCACCGCAATGGCCAGCACGGTGATCGTCGACAGGAGGAATTCCAACAGCCGCACCGGTATGCCGGCCGAACGGGCGAAGTCGGCGTCAAAAGCCAGCAATTTGAAGCCTTTGTAAAACACCAGAACGATGAGTGCCAAAGCGCCCGTCACCCAGGCGAAAAGTGCTACGTCCTGCCCCGTGACCGAGGCGGCTTTTCCAAATAAAAACTTGTCGAGGCCGCTCTGCCCCGCCATGCCCGATTGCTGGATGCCGGTCAGCAGCCAGATGCCCAGTCCGAAAAACACGCTGAGCACCAGGCCGATCACGCCGTCGGCCTTGAGTTTCGTATGGCGCACCAGGTAATCGATAGACAACAGGGAAAGCCAACCCGCCACCAGGGCGCCCAGGAGCAGGATGAAGGGCTGTTTCGTGCCGCCTGCCAAAAAGGCCAGGCATACCCCGGGCAGGATGGAATGCGCCACCGCGTCGCCCAGCAATGCCCGCTTGCGCAGGAGCGTGAACACGCCCACCAGGCCGGCCCCGGCGCCGAGCAGGGTGACCCCGAGCACCACCATCCGCACATTGGGGTCGGAAAGGGATAAAAATTCAAGCAGGGTGTTCATGGTCAGCTTTTTACTTCTTTTTCCCTGACGGGGAATCCACCCGCCCGGATGCGGTCGGCTACCTGCGACAGCACGTTGAGCTGTCCGCCGTAGGCCGCATGCAAATTGGTTTCCGTCAGCACTTCGTCTGCCGGACCGGCGGCCACCAGACGCGTATTCATCAGCACCACCCAGTCGAAATACTGCCTGACGGTATTCAGGTCATGGTGCACGATAAGGAGGGTCTTGCCTTTCTCTCTTAATTCGAGCAGGATATCCAGAATGGCTTTTTCAGAAGCGGCGTCGACGCCGGCGAAGGGTTCGTCCATCAGGTACAGGCTGGCCTGCTGGGCCAGGGAGCGGGCGATGAATACGCGCTGCTGCTGGCCGCCTGAAAGCTGCGATATCTGCCGCGTGGCGAATTCCTGCATCCTGACCTGCTTCAAGGCCCAGTCAGCCACTTCCCTGTCGGCTTTGGTCAGGCGGCGAAGGAGGTTTTGCGGCCGGTATCGCCCCATCAGCACCACGTCTTTCACCTGGGCCGGAAAGTCCCAGTCGACCGTCTCGCGCTGGGGCACGTAGCTCACCTGGCTGCGCACCTCGTCGAGGGGCTGGTCGAAGAGCCTGACAAAGCCCCCGCTCAGGGGTACGAGGCCCATGATGCTCTTCAGCAGGGTGGTTTTTCCCGATCCGTTCGGGCCGACGATGGCGATGAGCTTGCCTTCGGGGAGGGAAAAATCGACGTCCCACAAAACCGGCTTCTGGTGGTAGCTCACCGTCAGGTTGTGCACTTCAACGATTGGTTTCTGCATGGCTTGCTTCGTTTAAGGCGTGAACAATGGTCTGTACGTTGGCTTTCACCATGCCCGTATAGGTTCCTTCCTGCGTGCCCGCGGCGCCCATGGCGTCGGAGTACAGGGTGCCGCCGATCGCTACCTCGTGCCCGCGCTGCCTGCAACCTTCCGCTACCGCTTCGAGCGATTTGGCGGGCACGGATGATTCCACGAAAATGGCGGGGATGCGGCGGCTGGAGATGAATTCGACCAGGTCGCTGACGTCGCGCAGGCCATATTCGGACATGGTCGAGATGCCCTGCAGGCCCCTGACTTCCACGCCGTACGCCCTTCCGAAATAGGCAAAGGCGTCGTGGGCGGTGATCAGCACCCGCTGCTCAGCCGGTATTTTGCCCAGCTCGGAGCGCACCCATTCGTCGATCCGGATCAGTTCATCCCGGTAGGCTGCAGCCCGCTGCCGGTAAGTATCGGCATTTCCCGGGTCCTGGTTTGCCAGCTTTTCTCCGGCAAACACCACGACCTGCGACCACATCTGTACGTCAAACCAGATGTGGGGATCGTAGGTACCGGAAAAACCTTCCAACTCCAGGAGCTGCGACTGGCCGACGCCCTCCGATACGGCGATGACGGGCTTTCTCTTGCCCACTTTCTCCAGGACCTCCCCCATTTTGCCTTCCAGGTGAAGGCCGTTGTAGAAGATCATATCTGCGCCGCCCAGCTTTGCCAGGTCGCCCTGAGAGGCTTTGTACAAGTGGGGGTCGACGCCCGGGCCCATGAGGCTCTCCACCCCGGCCAGGTCGCCCGCAACGCGGCTTACCGCGTCGGCGATCATGCCGGTGGTGCAAACTATCTTCAGTTTGCCCTCATTCCCAAGGGTCTCCGGGGGTTGGCAGGCAGGGAAAAAGGCTATGACAAGGGAGATGAAAAATAGGTTTATCCGATTCATTGTACATTTTTTAGATTAGCCTAAAAATATTTATTGACAAAACTAAATTATTTTTAAACGCTTGTCAAATTTTTTTTAGACAAATCTAAAAATAAGATAGGGGTGGACGGGCTCAGCCCGTCCACCCCTATCTTTAGTACTTCCATTTCAGAAATCAGACATCCGTTTCCTGGCCTGCCGGCCGAAGTTGTCCTGCATGTCGGTGGCGCCAAAGGGATCGTCGCCCTCGATCTGTGTGGGAGAATTGCGGTAGAGTTCTACCTCCCAACGCGGGTTGTTGAACTCGCCCCGTGCGGTGGAGTGGAGCAGGCGGAAATCGTTGGGGGCCAAGCTGGGGTTGTAGAACAGGAAGCGCACGTTGGTCTGGTTGGTAGCGGGGAAGCTGTTGTAAGACCAGATCTCGTAGGGCGGCGCCGCCGGGTCGTTGTCTTCCTTGAAGATATCATCGGGGCGGCCGTATTTGAGGTAGACATAGCCGCGGTCGGTTTCAAAGCCAAAGCCGAAGCCCGAGGCGAACATCTGGTCGAGTGCCCTGGCCACCTCCATGTATTCCTGGTAGGGGATATCGGGGCGGTTGGGGTTTTTCTTGGCCCAATGGCTGAACAGGAAGAGTTTTTTGGCCTCCAGGCTGCCTTCCCGGATCAGTTTGTTGAGCCAGTCGGCCTCGTTGGGCGGCACTATGGGCGCCAGTGCGCGGAGGCTGTAGGTCAGGTCTTCCATAGAGAGTTTGCCTACGAATTCTTCGTCTAGGCTATTGCCGGCGATGCTTTCTTCCGTGACGTTGAGAAAGGGGTTGCTGCGCTGAAAGGGCGTTTCTTTGCGGCTCAGCAGTTCCTTGTTGCGGTTGCGCACTTCCACGGCCAGGCGGTAGTTGCCAGATTCGAGATTAGTAATATCAAGGGTGAGCAGCAGCACGTTGACAGGCGCGGGGGAGCGGCGTTTGTGCCCGACGAGCACCGGCGAGAACTGCCCGTTGCCATCGGCGCGGTCGATGAGGTAGCTCACCATGAAATCGTCGCCGATCGCGGCGTCGGTCTGGTAAATTTCGTTGTAGAAGATCAGCTTTTCGGCGTTTTTCCCATAGAAATTAAACGGTAGCTGCTCCATGTGGAAGCCGTTTTTTACAAAGGGTCCTTCTTCCTGGGAAGCTTCAAAAGACGACAGCAGTTGGATGTCGGATTGCAGCACGCCCTCCCGGTCGTAGTCCAAGACGAAGCGGTCGGAAAAAGACCGGGTATTGCCTTCCTGGTTAATGTCGTTGAAAGTCACTTCGATCGTGTACTCGCCCGCTTCCAGGCTGTAGCGCTTCAGGTCGATAAAATCTTTGGAACGGCTTACCAGGGGGCTGTTGAGCTGGAATTTATCAAAGCGCACGATGTCTTCCCCCTTTTTAAAAAGGATCAGCACTTCGACGGCAGCCTGGCTTTGAAGGCTGTCGACCGGCACAAAGGCGACCGTGGCGCCGACCACGTAGAGGTTGACCTCCACATACTGTATATTCTCCGCCTTGAATGTGGCGTAGGAAACGCTTGCATCGAGGCCCCACAGGGCTGTTTGCAGGAGGATGCAGGCCATCACGACTCCCGAGAACTTTTTCATAGCTTTTTGGATTTGGTAAAAATGTCAATCCAATTTAGCAATTTCCAACCGGAATAACAACGGAAATAGCTCAGGGCTGCATCCATTTACTCGGTTGCAGGCATTTTGGCAGGCCTGGTCAGGGTGAATTGAAAGGGAATATCGCGGATGGTAGCTTTCAGCACCATGGATGAATCGCCCAGGTACTGGATGTCGTAATCGACAGCCATGCGTTCGCTCTTGGAAGTAAGGGTGGCGCCATTCACCGAAAAGGGAGATTCCTCCGGGGCGCCGGCGATGTTGGACACCATGCGGCCGCCGTCGTAAAACTCCATGTAAGCGCCGGTGAGCGTCTCGGTGGGCCGTCCGTTGCGGAGCGCCTCCACGATTTCCCATCGGCCGAGGATTAATTCCTGATAATTGGTATCTTTCGAATCGCTTTGGCAGGCCTCAAGCGCCAGCAACAGGCATAAACCAGACCAGATAGAGATGCGCATACTTTTTTTCGGATTATTTGGATGGGGTAAAAGTACAAAAAACTGGCTATCCCCTGTAATCATTTTCCTGCTGGCCATCCCCGCCATGGCGCAGCGCGACTTCTACGATAACTACCGCTTCACCCGCGCCGACACCCTCCGGGGCATGCTGGCGCCGGAGCGCAGTTGTTACGACGTCACCTTCTACGACATCCATCTGAAAGTGGATCCTGACAGGAAATGGATACAAGGGCATGTCGACATCCATTTCAAGGCCCTGGCCTCCTTCGACCGGCTGCAGGTCGATCTTTTTCAAAACATGAAGATCCGTTCGGTCAGGTGGAAGGAACAGGATCTCAACTACCAGCGGGAGAAAAACGCTGTGTTTATCTCTTTTCCCCCACAGGAAAAAGGCGCTGCGGGCAGCTTCCGGGTCGAGTACGAAGGCTCCCCCATCGAGGCGCCCATGCCGCCCTGGGACGGCGGCTTCGTCTGGTCGGAAGACCTCAACGGCAACTCCTGGGTGGGCGTGGCTTGCGAGGGAGAAGGCGCCAGCCTCTGGTGGCCCAACAAGGACCATCTCTCCGATGAGCCCGACAGCGCGCGCATCAGCGTGGCCGTGCCCGACCCGCTGCAGTGCATCGCCAACGGCAACCTGCGCAGCAAAACGCCGGCAGGGAAAAACTTCACCCGATATGAGTGGTTTGTCGCCTACCCCATCAACAACTACAACATCACCCTCAATATCGGCGACTACGCCCATTTCTCCGATACTTATACCGCCGGCGACGGCGATACCCTGGCGCTCGACTACTACGTCATGCCCTACAACCTGGAAAAGGCCAGAAAGCACTTCAGGCAGGTCAAACCAACCCTGGCCTGCTTCGAGCGGTATTTCGGAAAATATCCTTTTTGGAACGATGGTTTCGCACTGGTCGAAACGCCTTATCTGGGCATGGAGCACCAGAGCGCCATCGCCTACGGCAACAACTATATGCGCGGCTACCTGGGCAGCATGATCCCCGCAGATATGAACTGGGATTACATCATCGTGCATGAAACCGGGCATGAATACTTTGGCAACAGCCTGGGATGCCGCGACCTGGCCGATATGTGGATCCACGAATCGTTCACCACCTACATGGAATCCCTTTTCGTGGAATGCTCCTCGGGCTATTCCGACGCGGTACGCTACCTGCAAGGGCAGCGCAATTTCTCCAACCGCCAGCCGATTCTGGGACCCCAGGACGTCAACTGGCACAACTGGAGCGGCTCCGACCACTACTTCAAGGGCGCCTGGGTATTACACACCCTGCGCCACGTCATCGCCGACGACGAGCTGTGGTTCGGGCTGCTGCGGGATTTCTACGAAAAATATGCCCTGCAGCAGATCGGCACCGAAGACTTCATCCGTTTTGTCAACCAGCGGACCGGGGAGGACTACACCGCCTTTTTCGAACAATACCTCTGGCATCCCGGCATCCCGGTCCTGCAGATCAAGATGGAACAGAAAGGGGAAAACGTAAAACTGACCTACCGATGGGAGGCCGATGTGCCCGGTTTCGACATGCCGGTGCTGGTGGAAAGCGAGGGGAAAAAGTGGCGGATAAAGCCCTCAGCGGCCAAGACCAAAACCACGACGCTGGAAAACTGCCGGGCCGAAGACCTGCGGGTGGCCAGAGAGCTGTTTCTCATCCAGGTGAAGAAAATGTAAAAGGGGCAAACAGCGCTGCCGTTTGCCCCTTTTCCGCCAATGGTGCGGAAGGAGAAGGATCAATCCTCAGCGCCTGCGTTAGCGGCGTGGCTGGAGATGAACTTGCGCTCCTTGATACGGGCTTTCTTGCCCACCAGGTCGCGAAGGTAAAACAGCCTGGAGCGGCGCACTTTACCGCGCTTGACCAGTTTAATCTCCACGATGGACGGAGAGGTGAACGGGAAGATACGCTCTACGCCAACGCCGTTGGAAATCTTCCGAACGGTGAAGGTCTTGGTAGCGCCCGTACCCTTGATCTGGATCACATCGCCCCGGAAGGCCTGGATCCGCTCTTTGTTACCTTCCACAATCTTGTAGCTGACCTGGATGTTGTCGCCTGCCCGGAATTTCGGGTAGTCCTTCTTCGGCATCAGCTGCTCTTGTACAAACTTAATCGCGTCCATGATTTCTATTCGTTTTCGGCCTTGACCGGATTCATTTTTGACTAAGGCCCACAAAGGTAAGGCATTTCTCTGAATTCACCAACAACACTGAAAAAATCTTTTTTAGGATCTATTTAGCAAAGATATTGCGGCTACGCCGCAATGGATAATTATATTGAATCGGCGTTTTTT
>JBAQQB010000238.1:0-62597 GCA_049306275.1 Saprospiraceae bacterium
AAAGGCACGCGGATGACGCGGATGCAAGCAACGCGGATTTTGACGGAGCTTTATGGCTACGATGCCGGAGCGGGGAAGGCTGAAACCATCAACCTCCTGTACCATGATGACCACGAGCGTAACCATCAAAACCATTTACCACTGCTCTCTGGAGCGGGCTTTTAAAACACCGATGCTCTGCGATATTGCCAAGGTGCACACCGGTTTCGGCATCATGCCCCGGATCACGCATTGCACCGAGGATGAGACCTGGGGCAAACCGGGCGGCAGCAAAAAAGTATTTGCCGCTCCCTCCCTCACCTTCAAAGGCGGAGAATCGTCGGTCGACAGGGTGATCGAGCGGGTGGAGAACAAGTACTGGAAAATCGAGGTGAGCGACTTCAAAGCCTGGATGCTGGGCTTCCATAAGTTCACCGGCGAATGGGAAACGACCGAAATCCGTGAAAACGAGATACTCATTACCTACACCTACACGCTGCACGCCGGCGCCCCCCTGCTCTACCCCCTGAACTGGCTGTTTACCAAGACATTCTGGCGGCTTTACATGAAAAGGGTCTTGGAGAATGTGCGGGAATTGGCGTATGGTGATGAACCTTATATGTACCCATAAACACGCCCCCCATGCGCCTGCTCCTCCTCCTCCTGCTTTTCGCCCCCCTGACCCTCCCCGCTCAAACCACCGTCGCGGTGGTGACCGACACCGCCTCAGGGCCTGCCATGCGGGCGGCAGCGGTGCTGCAGCGATACCTCGGAGAAATGAGGGGCATTCCCATCGAGGTCTTTCCTTTCGGCGAAATACCGCCCAAAACAGCCGCCGTGTTCATCGGATACCACCCCTCGCTCGAACAGCTGGGGTTCGAGCAACCGCCCGCGCTGGCGGACGATGCCTACTTCCTGCAGGGCCTGAATGGCCACTTTTTTATCGCGGGCAACGCCGAATACGGCGCTTACGACCTGCTCGAACGCCTGGGCTGCCGGAATTACAGCCCCCGGTTTTCCTATATTCCCCAAAAGTGGCACCTGCGCTTCCCCGAGCTGCCTCCCACCCTGGAAAGCCCGGCCTTTCCCTACCGCGAGCTGTGGTACGAACCGGCTTTCGACGAGGAATGGGCGCGCTGGCACCGCCTCAAAACCAACCCGCAGAAAAACGCGGAATGGGGCCTGTTCGTGCACACCTTCCACAAACTCTGCCCGGAGGAGCGCTACTTCCAGGAGCACCCGGAGTATTTCTCCTGGAACGGCGCCCAATACTCCCCGGGGCAGCTCTGCCTGTCGAACGACACCGTGCGGCAGATCGTCACGGCTTCCCTTCGGGAAATGATCCGCGAAAAGCCCTCCGCGATCTATTGGTCGGTGAGCCAGAACGACAATTTCGACTACTGCAAATGCGCCCGCTGCGCCGCCTCCGACGCGCGCTACGGCGGACTCGCCGGCACCCTGCTGGCCTTTGTCAACGCCGTGGCGGCCGAATTTCCCGGCAAGGTCATCTCCACCCTCGCCTACCAGTACACCCGGCGGGCGCCTGTGGGCATCCGCCCTGCGCCCAACGTAAGCGTCTGCCTGTGCAGCATCGAATGCAACCGCGGGCTGCCCATCGAAGAAGGCTGCGCCGATTTCGCCCGCGACCTGCGGGAGTGGTCGGCCCTGACCGAAAACCTGATGATCTGGGACTACGTGGTGCAGTTTCGCAGCTACATCAGCCCCTTCCCCAACTGGCATACCCTGCAACCCAACCTGCAACTGTTTCGCGACCACGGCGTGCGCATGATCTTCGAGCAGGGCTCCGGACGCGACCGCTCCGAGTTTTCCGACATGCGCGCCTACCTGCTGGCCAAACTGATGTGGAACCCCGACGCGAATGTGGATTCCATCATGCTCGACTTTGCCAGTGGGTATTACGGCATCGCCTCATCCTATATCCTCGAATACATCCGCCTGCTCAGCGCCAACCTGGCGGCTTCCGACCGCTGGCTCGGTATTTACGGCACGCCGCAGATGGCGGCGCATTCGTTTTTGACCGAGGAAAACCTGAGGAAATATTACGATCTTTTCATTTCCGCATTTCTTGAGCAGGAAGATTTGGAAGATAGCGTCGAAGACCCTTGGGTAAATGCGTATGGTCCCCACTTGGCGGAAGCAGTCCTGCCCATAGAGTATGCCTGGCTGGAACAGATGAAGATCTGGGATAGCACCCAACTCACCAGCTACAGAGCGGAAGAAATTTTGCCCAACTTCATCTCAGGCCTCAAAGCCACCGGGCACCTGCACCTCCACGAAAGGGGCTACACCGCCGATCAATACGAAGCGGATTACCGAAAATTCCTGGAGGAAGGGCGTGTCGTGCACCTTTTTTCAAAGAAAAATGCGGAAATCCGCTTCGAATTTCCGCCCAGCCCGAAATACGAAAAAGGCAGGCCGGACGTCCTGACAGATACCAAACGGGGTACGGACGACTACAACTACAACTGGCTGGGCTTCGAGGGCACGGATATGGCTGTCACGCTTTCCCTCCCCGACGACGAACTGCCGCTGGCCCGCTCCGTCTCCGTGCAGTTCCTGCAGGATCAGCAATCCTGGGTCTTTTTCCCGCAGGAGGTGACGATAGAAATATCGGAAGACGGCCGGCAGTTCCAGCCCGTTCATACCGAAAAGCTCGCCATTGTGGCCGACGGCGGAAAAGCGATCAGGCGGGTAGAGGCGGTTTTTGAGCCGGCCGCCGTGCGCGCGGTGCGGGTGAGGGCTGTCAACCAGAAGATTTGTCCTTCCTGGCACCCATGCGTGGGTAATCCGTGCTGGATATTTGCGGATGAGATAGTGGTGCGGTAGCTGGCTATTCCTTATTCTCCCCGATCACGATATACTGGTAATCCAGTGAGGTATCGTCGGAGGCCAGCCAGCGGTAGCCGGCTTCTTCGATTTCATTTTCCACCTGATGAAGGGGCAGTCGGATTTCATCGGGCGGGTTTTTGAGGGGCATCCGCTTTTTCTTGAAGTCGACGATGACGATCTTGCCGCCGGGCTTCACGCCTTCGCGCAGCCGCGCCAGGTAAGCCACCCGGTCGGGGATGTAGATATAGGTATTGACGATGAGCACCACGTCGGCTTCGTTGTTGCGCAGTTTGGAATCTTCGGGGGTAGCCAGGCGGGTCTCGAAGCGCTGCGCCACATCGGACGGCAGCTCGACGATCTTAATGCTGTCCATGAACTCGATAAACTGCTCGTCGATATCGATGGCGATGATGTGTTTTGCCTTGTGGGCCAGGCGCCGGGCGAAATAGCCCGAGCCAGCGCCGATATCGGCAACGGTTTTTTCGGAAAGATCGCCGAGCAGGTCGATCACCAGGTCGGGTTTTTGCCAAAAGACCCGGTCTTTGTTCTCGTAAGTGGCTATTTTTTCTTCGAAAGAATCACCTTCTCCCCAAATGTCGTCTTCGTCCACCCCTGCCGTATCCCGGAAGGGGTCTTCATACTGGCCGGATTGGCCGGAGGAGCCGTCGCCGCAGGCCCAGATGCCGCTCAGCAGGAGCAGGAAGGCAAAAAAAACGCTAGTTTTCATGTTTGGGGCATGGTTTGTGCAAAGGTAATGAAAATTATTCCCTCACCATGCGCAGCATCAGCTGTTCCATCTTTTTTCGCATGGCGTAGCTGGAGCAGTTGTAGTTGTTGGCGATCATGGAGAATGCCAGGGAGCGGCCGCTCTTCGTCTGCACGATGCCGGTATAGGAGCGCACCGACTTCATCGATCCGCTTTTGGCGCGAATGCGCCCTTCGGCTTCGGTGCCTTTGAGCAGGTCGCTCAGGGTGCCTGTTTTGCCGGCTACGGGCAGGGAAGGTGAAAACGCCGGCCACAGGTTGGAGTCGGCGTAGATCTTGCGGATCACCTGCGCCAGCTGGTAGCTGCTGATCCGGTTGCCGGCCGACAAGCCGCTGCCGTCGGCCAGCTGCACGAGGTCGAGGGGCACGCCGCGGTCTTTCCAGATCTCGCGCAGCACACGGATGCCCGAGGGCCGGTCGCCCTGCCCCAGCTTCTTCTTCCCCATGGCCAACAGCAAGACCTCGCAATACAGGTTGACGCTCTCCTGGTTGGCCCGCTCCACGATTTTGGAGAGGGGCGGGGAGAAATGGGTGTAGATCACCGTGCGCTCTTTCGCGTCCGCTTTTTCTTGCGAAAGCGGCCCACGGGTCACCTCGATGCCCCCAACGATCAGGGTATTGCTGAGCAGTTGGGCGGCCATGAGTGGCGGGTTGGGCACCGCGCCCTTGATGGTGAAAGTACCTGCCCCCAGGGGTATGGTTCCGGTAATGTTACAGGAGAAGTCGTAGGGCCCGCCGTGGATGTAGGCATTATCGCCCGAGCCTTTGGCCGCCGAAGTCACTTCGTTGACAAAGCTCAGTCCGGCCACGGGCGGATAGGGTGTGCCCAGCTTGGGCTTGCCGCCCAGTTGTGGGTTTTGGGTAAAAGGCAGGTAGTAGAGGTTTTCGTGGATGTTGAGGGCCCAGGCGCCTGCGCCGTAGTAATTGCCGGCGTCTTCGGCCTTCCAGCTGTCGGGAGCCGGTTTTCCTTCAAAATAGGAAGCATCGCCCACCACGCTGCCTTCGATCTTGCGGATACCCGCCTTTTTCACCGCCTCCTGAAAAGCCGCCATAACGGCGCCGAGGTCACCGGCCTCCGGCATTTGATCGGAGCCAAGCACGGGGTCGCCGTAGCCTTTGATATACAGGTTGCCGTGCAACACGCCCTTGCCGTCGATGTAGCCGTCGTACTGGAGTTCGGTCGGAAAGCGGTAGTCGGCGCCAAGCACGATGAGGGCGCTGGCAGTGGTCAGCACCTTGAGGGAGGAAGCCGGCGCGAGCAGGCCGTTGGGATCCCAGCTGGCTACCAGTTTTTTTGTTTCGGTATCGATGACGGAGATGCTGATGCCTGCCTGCTTCAACTCCTGATCAGCCACCCAGGCGTGGATGGCGGTTTGCAGGAGGTTCTGGGTCCCTGCCATCGTTGCGCAGCAAGAGAAGAAAACGACAAACAGAAAATATCTATGCATCTCAGCAATTTAATTCATCAAAATCCGCGTTGCGCAGCATCTGTTTTAGTGGATGACGCGGATAGGACGGATTTGGATTATATGGTGGGCAATATTTTACCATTCGCTTCTCCGAAGCCGATGCGCAGGCCGCCTTTTTCACAATACCCCTTCATCACGACCGTATCGCCGTCCTGGATGAAGGTGCGCTGGCTGCCGTCGGGCATATCTACCGGGCGGGTACCCTTCCAGGCGATCTCCAGCATGGAGCCGTAGGAGTCGGGCGAAGGGCCGCTGATGGTACCCGAGGCGCACATATCCCCCACCCGCAGGTTGCAGCCGTTGACGGTGTGGTGGGCGAGCTGTTGGCACATATTCCAGTACATGTATTTGAAGTTGGAATGGCAAACGGTCTTCTCCGCCCCGGCTTCGGTGCGAATCGCCACTTCCAGTTTAATGTCGTAGTTTTTCTTTCCCTGAAAATGCAGATAGGGCAAGGGCTGCGGCTCCTGCGCCGGGCCTTCCGTGCGGAAGGGCTCGAGGGCGTCGAGGGTGACGACCCAGGGGGAGACGGTTGAGGCGAAGTTTTTGCCCAGGAAGGGCCCCAGGGGCACGTACTCCCAGGCCTGGATATCGCGGGCCGACCAGTCGTTGAACAGCAGCATGCCGAAGATGTAGTCTTCTGCTTCGGCTACCGTCACGGCCTGCCCCAGGCGGGAGGTTTTTCCCACTACGAAAGCCATTTCCAGTTCAAAATCCAGCTGTCGCGAGGGGCCGAAGACCGGCGGTTCATCCTGTTTGGGGCGAAACTGCCCTTTGGGGCGGCGCACCGGCGTGCCCGACACCACGATGGAGGAAGCCCGCCCGTGGTAGCCCACCGGCAGGTGGCGCCAGTTGGGCAGCAGGGCGTTGCTGGGGTCGCGGAACATCGTGCCCACGTTGGTCGCATGTTCGATGCTGGAGTAAAAATCCGTGTAGTCGCCTACTTCCACCGGCATGAGCATTTCCACTTTCTCCATGGGGTGTAGGAAATGCCAGGCATGCTCCCTGAGTTCGTGGTTCCCTTCGTAGAACAGGTCTGCCAGGCGGTTGCGCAGGGCGCGGGTTTTCTCCTTGCCCAGGGCCATGAAGCTGTTGATCGAAGGCCGGGTAAAGACCTCGGAAGGGATGTCGAGTTCATCGAACACCGAGAGGTAGTTGAGCACGGAGAGGTCGGCCACGAAGCCGCCGATGGCCGTGCACATGCGGGGGGCGGGGTTGACGGGCGTCCGGAAAATGCCGAAGGGCAGGTTTTGAATGGGAAAATCGCTGCCTGCCGGCACTTCCACCCATGAACGGAGCGAGGGGTCGTTGGCTTGGATCATAAGCAAATGTAATCCAACAATTTAATTTATCAAAGCCCGCCAAAAAACAGGGCGTTGGCGAACAAAAAATGCCCGTTGTGCCAAAAAGCGCGGAAGAGCGGGTCGTCGGCCAGGTAGATCGCCGCGCCATTGCCCACGCGGTCCATGGCCACGACGACCGAGTCTTCGAGTTTCTTGTGGGCGTTGGCGCCTGCGTGGCCCAGCATGACAGGCGATTTTTTCAGGTAGGCTATATTCCAGCCTTTTTCCAGCCAGGCGTAACTCTGGGCGCCGATCTTCAAGGTGTAGTAGTACCCGGGAAAGCCGTAGCCGATGGGGTGTGAATTGTCGAGCTCCGCCCGGAAAATGGTACCTGGCACGTTGCCGCCCATCTCGCGGCTGTTGCGCTCCTCGTAGCGAAGGGGCGTTTCACTTTTGGCATCTTTTTCCTGTGGCTGCGGGATATCTTTGGAGACCAGGCGCACGCCGTCGAGCTGTTGCACCCAGCGCAGGGCGCCGCCGGTAGCGATGAGGCGGCCGCCTGAACGCATCCATTCCGATAGCTGGATCTTCACCGCATCGCTCCAGGTGTAGTTTCCTTCTGGCAGGACGAGCACATCGAATCCGGCGAGCCGGGAAGGCTTGAAATCATCTGCTTCGATAATGGCCACGGGGTATTGGAGCACCTGTTCGAAGAAGTACCAGGTAGCGCCAAATCCGGACGATCTGGTCTGCTCACCCCCGATCAGGGCCACCCTGGGCGCTTTGAGGAATTGCATCGTTCCGGAGCCGAAGTCGGAGCCGGCGTCTACCAGCCCGGAGCGCACGGCTGTCAGGTTGCGTTCGTGTGCGAGGGCGATTTGTTTGACTTTTTCAGAAAAGCCCTCTACCCTGCGGTTGTCGGCCAGGGTGATGACCAGGGTTCCCCTGCCGTAGCTTCTGTCTTCCATGCGAAATGGCTGGCTGGCGACGCGCACGCCGATCCCCTCGCGAAACAGGGCGGCCAGGAAGCGGGCGTCTTGCATGGAGGTCCAGGGCAGCAAGAAAGCGTAGGCCTCGCCTTCGGGCCAGTCCGGGGCAAGGTAGGGCGCCGGTTTCCAGGGCGACTGCGGATCGAGCCTGCCGGTGAGGGCCCAGGCTTCGAGGCCGAAGGCGTGGATCACTGACCAGGCCGTAATGTCGTAGGTCAGCGAATCGACAGGACCGGCGCCGGGTTCGAGCAGGGTGCGCACCAGCACGCTCGCCGGCTGGAAAGCGGAGACGACCAGGTCATCAGGCTCGATGGTCACCAGACCGTTGGTTCCGGAGGCGTAGGCATAGCCCTCTGCGGTCTGTCTTTTGCCGGCCTTGCCGTAGCGGATCTGGTGCATATCGAGAAAGCGGGCGAAGGCTTTGAGCTGGTCGGGCCGGTTGGTGTGGCGCACCACGAAGGCCTTGTATTCGCCTGCCGGCTGGTTTTGGGCCCTCTGGTAGAATGCCTGGAACTGCCGGTCGAGCTCCCTGGCATGTAATGAAGCGGTTGCAAGGGTTGCCAGTGCGGTGGCCGCGTGGTGTTCTATCCTGTCGGCGAGGGTCAGTTGTTCGCCGTTCTCCAGTTCGATGGCGCGGCCTGCCATGCCGTGCCCGGCCTGCTCATAGGTCATGCCGATGGCGCCGGAGAAGGTGGGATAGGTATCGCCGTAGCCCGGATAGAAGAGGTCGAACTCTTCGCGCGTGAAGTAAAGCCAGCCTTCTTCGTCGAAGCGGCTGGCGTTGGCTTTGCCGGCCCAGGTCTGGAACTGGCGCTGCCAATCCGTCACTGCGGGGTGGTAGGGTTCGGAAGCCGGGGCGAAGTAGTAGGGGCTGTCGTGCGACTGCTCGTGGTAGTCGGCGTGGACATGAGGCATCCAGCGTTGGTATTGTACGAGGCGCTGCCGGGTTTCGGGCTGGGTTCCCCAGGCCCAGTCGCGGTTGAGGTCGAAGAGGTAGTGGTTGGGGCGGCCGCCGGGCCAGGGTTCCTGGTGTTCTCGGGCGAAAGGCCTGGGGTCGGGTTCGAGGGGCGCCACCTGGCGGTACCAGCTGATATAGCGGTCGTACCCATCGGGGTTGAGGCAGGGGTCGAGGATGACCACGGTATTTTCCAGGAGTTTGCCTGTTTCTGCGTTTCGGGGGTCGGCCAGGGCGTGGAGCACGGTCATGGAGCTTTCCGAAGCGCCCGCTTCGTTGCCGTGCACGCCAAAGCTGAGCCAGACTATGGCGGGCGGTTCGCCGCTGCTGGTTGCCGTTCCTTCCAGGAGTCCGGCCGAGCGCAGGTGATCGGTGCGTATCTGTTCGATCCGGGCCAGGTTGGCCGGGGTGGAGATGATGGCCAGGAGGAGCGGGCGGCCTTCGGCCGAACGGCCGTATTGTTGGAGCGATACCCGGTCGCTGTGCTGCGCCGCATGTTCTACATAATCAACAAGCAAGTGATGCGGGGTAAACTGCTGCCCGTATGGGTGGGGCAGGAAATCGCCGGGGGATAGCAGGGCTGTTTGGGCGCCAGCTGTGGCGCACCACAACCAAAGAACGAGCAACCCCGTTAGAAAATGGCGCATGAGAGAAGATGTTGAAGGGTCAGAAAACAGCGGATACGATGCGGTGGATCGTCTCCGAATCGCCCATGGTGTAGTAATGCAGGCAGGGCACGCCGCGAGCCTTGAGCTCTTTCGACTGTGCGATGCACCATTCGATGCCCAGTTCCTTGACGCCATCCGCGCTTTTCGCCTTGGCTGCCTCCCGCACCAGGTCGTCGGGTATGCTGACGTGAAAATGGCGGGGGATGGAGCTGAGCTGGTATTTTTTGGTCAGGGGTTTGAGGCCCGGCACGATGGGAACATCGATGCCGTTGGCCCGGCATTGATCCTGGTAGTCGAAGAACTTCGCGTTGTCGAAGAACATCTGGGTGACGATGTAGTGGGCCCCGGCGTCGACTTTTTGTTTCGTGAAATGGATATCGGAGGGCATGTTGGGCGCTTCGAAATGTTTCTCGGGGTAGCCTGCCACGCCGATGCAGAAGTCGGTCTTCAGGCCGTTATCGATATCCGACTCGAGGTATTTGCCCTGGTTCATGCGCACGACCTGGCGCACGAGGTCGACGGCGTATTCGTGGCCGCCGGGTTCCGGCACGAAGCGGTCGTCGAAGCGGCGGGCGTCGCCGCGCAGCACCAGTACGTTGTTGATGTTGAGGAAATTGAGGTCGATGAGGGCATTTTCCGTTTCCTCTTTCGTAAAACCTCCGCAGATGAGGTGGGGCACCGCGTCGATGCCGTAGTGGTGCATGATGGAGGCACAGATGCCCACCGTGCCCGGCCTTTTGCGGATAGCGATCTTTTCGTAGTAGCCGCTGTCGCGCATTTTATAAACGTATTCTTCGCGGTGGTAGGTCACGTCGATAAAAGGGGGCTGGAACTCCAGCAGGGGGTCGAGGGTGCTGAAAATATTCTGCATGCTGCCTCCCTTGAGCGGAGGGAGCACCTCGAATGAAATCAGGGTCTTGCCCTGCGCTTTTTCGAAATGTTCTATTACCTTCATTTTCTTTGAATAGAAAAGTTTTGCGCCAATGACTGCTTTATCCAAATTTTTCCGAAAATACACCGGCATTTTAAGAGGCCTAAAGATAGTGTATGTTGTGAATAACTTGCTACACGCCAAAAAATTGCGTCACAACAAAGCGTTGTACCGGCAATACGGCTTGCAAAAGAGCATTTTTGGTCCCATCGGCCGGCACGATTTCAGGCAGACCAGCGGGGAGATACCCTGGCTCGACCGTCCGGGCGCGGAGGAGGCGCTGCTGGCCCATCCCCGCTATACTGCGTTCGATCCGGAGATACAGGCCCAGCTCCTGCGGTTTGTGCGGGAGGGGTTTATGATCCTCAAGGGATTTTACACCGAAGAGGAGGCCGATGCGCTGAACGCCGAGGTCGGCCGCCTGCTCGGCGCCGGCGCCACGGGATTCAACTACACCAGCAAGAAGATCATGGACGCCCACGAGGAGTCGGAGCTGATCAACCGCGCCTACTTCCGCAACCCGCGGATGCTGGAGGTGCTGAACTTCGCGATGGGCCGCGGGGTGGTACCGTTTCAGACCATCAACTTTCTGGAGGGCAGCGAGCAGCGGGCCCACTCCGACTTCATCCACATGACCACCGAGCCCCTGGGCTACCTGATCGCCACCTGGACGGCGCTGGAAGACACGCATGAGGGCAATGGCGCGCTGTTTTACTATCCGGGCAGCCACCGCCTGCCCTACGTCACTTGTATGGACTACAACGCCGGCAACACCGCCTGGCGGCTGGGCGACAACAGTTACCGGAAGTACGAGGACTACATGGAGGCGCTCATCCGGGAGAAGGGTTTGGAGCGGAAGTATTTTTTCGCAAAAAAGGGGGATGTGCTGGTCTGGCACGCCAACCTGCTGCACGGCGGGAGTCCGATCACGCAGAAGGGGGCGACGCGGCGCAGCATGGTGGCGCATTATTTTTGCGAGGGTGTGATCTGTTACCACGAGATCACGCAGCGGCCGGCCCTGCTCAGCTGATGGCGTAGGAGGTCAGCCGGCATTTCACCTTGAGTATCTGGCGAATCTCTTCCAAATCCACTTCGTAAGGCTTGTATACGGCGCTATTATCGGAGATGAGGAGGAGTTGGGCGGCGCGGTCGTCCTGTTTCACCTGTTGTATGCGTTTGGCCACGACCACGTCGGTGACGATGACGTAGACCTGGTTATCGCGGATGGGTTCGCCGCGTTGCAGGGGTTCGCAGACCACGATATCGCCGTTGGTGATGGTGGGCATCATACTGTCGCCGCTGATTTCGAAGGCGACCATTTCTCCTTCCATTCCTGGTATGGAAAATTTTTGAAAGCCGTCGAGGAATTCCTTGTCCTGGTATTCCAGGGCGTAGCCTGCCATGGCGCGGCTGGGCACCAGGGCGATGTTCTGGCGGCCGCCGAAGTGGCGTTCGCGCATGGACCGGGTGGGCAGTTCTGTGGCGGCGCGGGCGGAGGGGAGGAAGAGGTCTTCGCTCAGGCCGAAGAGGTAGTTGGCATTGACTTCGTAGATGGTGAACAGCTTTTCCAGCTGGTCGACCGTCACGTTGCGCTGGCCTTTGAGTATGCTGTTGATCACGTGGTTGTAGGTGCCGAGGCTCTTGGCGATGTCAGATTTGCCTTTGATCATCCGCAGGCGTTCCAGCTCTTCGAACACCGTTTTAAACCGCTGATTGACAATGTGCTCTGAAAAATCGCTCATGATTGAATAAAAATGTTTTAAAAAGTTTGAAAAGAAAAACTTTTTGTTTTACTTTTGTCTTGTCAGAAACAATTTAGGTCAAGATACGGCTTTTATATACACAAATCGTTTTCAAAGCGAAAAAAATGAAACCATCGCGCTCTACTTCATCCAACGGCCGGGGCGTATACGGCTCCAGGCAGGGCATGCAGGCTCCCCGTTCCGGGCAGGACGGCGAGGACATTTCCCTCCTCTCGGTGTTGTGGCAGTTGTTCGCGGGGCTGAAGCGCCTGCTGGTTGCCTTGCAGTACCAGTTGTTCCGGCGCCGCTCCGGGGGCCGGCAGTTGCCCTGGTTCAAGATCGCCATAGCGTTCCTGCTGTTGTGGATGGCGATGAAGCGGGACATGCAGTTCCAGATCAACCTCAAAAAACCCGGAGCAGAATCCGGCGCCATGCCCGTGAAGTCGGAGCGGGAGGGGCAGGGCCTGCTGGCGGCCGCCCGCAACGGCCTGGGGCTAGACCTGCTGGGGCCCAAGGATTATTTCGCCGACGAAGCCGACGACACCGCCGAAGAGCGGCGCGACAAATCTTATATCCGGCGGTTTAAGGAGGTGGCGATCGCGGAAATGGAAAAATCGGGCATGCCTGCCAGCGTGAAAATGGCGCAGGCCCTCATCGAAAGCCAGGCTGGTACCAGCAAGCTGGCCACCCGCAACAACAACCATTTCGGGATCAAATGCTTTTCCAAATCCTGCAAGAAAGGGCACTGCTCCAACTTCTCCGACGACCATCACAAGGATTTTTTCCGCAACTACACTTCCGCCTGGGAGAGCTGGCGCTCACATACCCACCTGATCACACAGGGGAAATACAAGGCGCTGCTGAAATACGGAAGGGATTACAAGGCCTGGGCACGGGGCCTCAAGGAGATGGGCTACGCCACCGACAAGCGCTACGACGAAAAGGTCATCGACTATATCGAGCGCTACCATTTGAAAGAACTCGACAGGTAGTATCTTCTTTCTTCGCCATCATAACGCGTTACGTATGTTCTGGGCAGGCTGCCTTCCGGTTTCGGGAGGCGGCCTTTTCCTTAGAGTTGTTCCGGAAATTAATTCCGGATTTGGATCGGCTTTTATGTAGTGTCGAAGTCCTCTTCGACACAAGCAGGTTGGACGTAGCGTCCGTAGCGTTCGTCGCGGTGAAAAAAAACGCCCAATCTTTTGCAATTAACTGTATGTCAACTGTTTGCCCCATGTGTTCTTTTTGATACAAAAAGAACCAAAAAATCAAGGCTTTCGCCGCTTTGCCTAAAACCGGCCTTCATTCCGCCGGGCCCCGATCATGATCGGGGCCCATGCCAGGTCCGCAGGAGCCGGACTAGTGGATGGGGCTTCATTCCAGCCGGTTTCTTGACGGCAAATCGGCTAAGGCCGGATGTCTCGAAAACGACCTTGTGAGCTTATTGATTCCCTGCCTTTTGCTGCTCCAGGGCGGCGATGCGGAGGCGCTTGAGGAAGGGGGAAGCGAAGATAAAGTCCTGTAAAATCTCGTTGTCGCTGGCGATGACGTCGGCCCTGGAGCCGGTCCAGGCGATGCGGCCATTGGCGAGCAGCATGATGTTGTCGCCGATCTCCATCACCGAGTTCATGTCGTGGGTGTTGATGATGGTGGTGATTTGGTTTTCGTAAGTGATATCCTGGATCAGCTCGTCGATCAGCAGGGCCGTCTTGGGGTCGAGGCCGGAGTTGGGCTCGTCACAGAAGAGGTACTTGGGATTGAGCACGATGGCGCGGGCGATACCGATGCGCTTCTGCATCCCGCCGCTGGTTTCGGAAGGATACTTGTTATTCACCCCGGTCAGGTTAACGCGCTCCAGGCAGTAATTCACCCGGTCGAGTTTTTCCTTGTTCGTCCATTTAGTGAACATATCGAGCGGGAAGCGGATGTTTTGCTCAACGGTCATGGAGTCGAAAAGAGCGGAGCCCTGAAACAGCATCCCCACTTCCATCCGCAGCGCGCGGATTTGTTTCTTGTCGAGGCTGGAAAAATCCGTTCTGTCGTACCAAACCTTGCCGCTGGTGGGTTGCAACAGCCCTACCAGTATCTTGAGCATCACCGTTTTGCCCGAGCCGCTTCGCCCGATCACCAGGTTGGTTTTCCCGGGGAAAAACTCATGGGAAATGTCGACCAGCACGTCGTTCCCGTCAAACGATTTACATATATTCTCTACTCGGATCATCAAATCGCTTTTTCATTAGGTAAGGAGGAGGGCGATGAAGTAGTCGCCAGCCAGGATGAAAATGTTGCCGATCACTACGGCGTTGGTGCTGGCTTTGCCCAGCTCGATGCTGCCGCCCGTCACGTAGTAGCCGAAGTAGGAGGAGATCGAAGTGATCAGGAAGGCAAAGACCACGGCTTTCACATACATGATAAATACGTTGTAGGGCACGAAATACGCCCTGAGGCCCCGCATGTACTCCATGTCGGTCAGGTAACCGGCCGGCACAGAAGCGAGGTAACCGCCGATGATACCCACCATGGCTGCGAGGGTTACCAGCATGGGGATGACGAAGATGGCGGCCACGATCTTGGGGGTTACCAGGTAGGCGGAGGTATTCACGCCCATGATCTCCATGGCGTCGATATGCTCTTTCTGGCGCATCCCGCCGATTTCGGCAGCGATATTCGAACCCACCTTACCGGCCAACACCAGGCAGGTAATCGTAGGCGCCGATTCGATAATGGCCAGGTCGCGGGCGATGTAGCCCACGTAGTACATGGGCACGAGCTGGCCGTCGAGCTGGTAGCAGAACTGAAGAGCCGAAACCGCGCCAATAAACACGGAGATCAGCACCACGATAATGACCGATCCGACGCCGATGGCCTCCATTTGGCGGACGGTTTCTTTCCAGTACATGGAAAATTTCTCCGGCCTGGTGAAACCCTGGCTCAGCATGGCTACATACCGGCCAAAGTGATAGAAAAAGCTAAAGTTCATAAATGATCGATTCTATGGCATTTTTCTGTCGGAACCATGCAAAGGTAGGGAATTTCGCGAAAGAAAAGCCGGGGATGTCAGGACGAAGGGAAAGCGATCTGCCCCAGCCGGACATTCCGGCCCCATTCACCGACCAGCAGCAGGGAGCGGCTCCCGATCTGCCTGCTGATCCGGGGCCTTGCGGTGGCGGTGATGCCCTGTTTCGGCGGCAGGACAGAAACGGAGTATGTTCCGTCTTTCCGCACTTCTGCCAGGGCAATCACGGCTTGCGAGCCGCTGAAGGAGAAGAGCTGGCCGGGTCTGTTATTGGGGTCGTAGTTGCGGCTGTTGTCGTTGAATACGAAATACAGGCGATCGCGCACCGTTGCCATGGCGTAGGAGGAGAAATATCCTCCATCGTCGATACTGACCTGCTCCTTGGGGATGCGGACGGCCCATTCGATGGCGCCAGAGGGCTGAATATTCACCACGACGAGGTCGTTGTAGTAATAGAGGTAGGTCACCTGAATCGTGCCGTCCCAAAAGCGGTTGAAGCGTTCTTCCACGAAAAATTGTTCTGCCACCAGCAGGGCGCCGCCGTCGGTGCGGAGCACGAGCTCGTCGAGGTTGAAGCGGTACAGTTCTGCGCCTTTCCTGTCGTCGCCCGCCGCCTCAGCCTCAAAGGCCCGCTGCCGGCCGCGGTTGGTCAGGTCGCCCGCCCGCAGTTCAAATTCGAAGGGCTGCCAGGTCTGGGTAACGACCCTGTGGGTCAGCGCGTCGAGCCGGAAGAAACAGACGCCTTTGGCGCTCAGGGCATCGCGCTCTGAGTAAAAGCCGCTGCATATCAGGTCGCCGCCTTTGGCGATGCGGAAGGTCAGGTCGGTGATATACTTCTCTTCCAGGCTGATCTTCCACTCCTGGGGCGCCAAATCGCCCGGCCGGTATTCCAGAACCAGGTAATGCGAGGAGACGCGGCGGTTGCGCGCGCCGGGCTCGAACACGGCGCCCATCAGGAAGACCTTGCCCTCCTCATCGACCCGGTATTCGCGGACGGAGAACTGTTCATCGGGATAAGGCAGCATGACCTCGCGCTCCCACTGTAGTTCCAAATTTCTGTCGAAAACGTGAAAAGCGAAGCGCTCGGGCTCTCTGGCTGCGGTGGGTATCTGGTGGTAGACCAGCAATCGGCTACTGTCGGCCGACATTTGGAAGTCGAAGGTGCGGCCGTATTGGTTGCGCGTCAGGGGGCCTTCGGCGATCTTTTTGGCAGAACCCGTGGGGCGCATCTGGCGGTCGCTGAGTTTCTGCATAAAGAGGTAGACCTTTTCGTGCGACTGGTTGGCGTAGGACGTCAGCAGGTAGAGCTGGTTGTTGAGGTAGAGCACGTCTTCCAGCGTCACATCCTTGTTGTCGTAACGAAGGGTGATCTCTTCCGAATGCTGGAGTTTCAATTCGCGGGAAAACCGCTCCATGAAGATCTTGTTGCGGGAAGAGAAAGCCGTATTGACTTTGGAGCGGAGGAAGTAAATTTCATTGGGGGTAAAACCCACTACTTTATCCAGGTTGGTATTCGACTGCGACCTGTAGGCGGCGCCCCATTCCAGGGATGGTTGTGCGGCGAGGGGAGCAGCGGCGAGGAGCAGGAGGGCTGGGGCGATCCACGAAAATGGTTTCATCTGGCAATGGCTTTATCCCCGGATAGCCCGGTATTTGGAAGCATTGGCGCCGTCGATGCGCGACATGGACTGCACGACGCGGTTGATCTCGGCGGAGGTTCCTTGTTTATAAATTTCTATGATCTCGGCTGATTTGGCGTTCACGAACAGCTGGATCATCATGGCGTTGGGGTAGGTCTGGTTGACGCCCGCAATATCGTCGATAGCCTGGGCCATGATGATGCGGCCGGTAGCGGGATCCTGGTGCATGACATCGAGTGCCTGGCGGTGGTAGTCGTAATAGGCCTGGCGCAAGTTGCGCACCCTGGGAGAGAGCAGGTTTTCGATGATCCAGTAACGGTTGCGGTTGCCGTCGATCGACCTCCAGCCTTTGTTGGTCGCGGTCACCGATTGGGGCACGGCGTTCAGGATGTCCTGCGCGAACTGGAAATAGGGCTCACCGCCGAAAGATGAAAAGGAATCGTAGTCGAGCCCGATGATGATGTAGGCGTAGAAGGAGAGTATGGAAGACAGGTTGTCGTTGAAGTTGTTCTCGCTGAACTCCAGCGGCTGGTACTGCTCATAGCCGAAGGTCACGTCGCGGTCGAGGTAGGAGATCAGCGGGGTTTCGTAATTGCTGCCATACACCGGCCGCACCGCCTGGATTGCCAGTTCCCCACCGAAAGAGGTGGCGGAAAATTCCTTGAGAATATTGAGCACCAGGCTCACCTTGATGCGCTCGTGCGATTCGTAGCTCTCGTTGGTCCACTTCTGGTTATTCATAAAAGCCTGGATCGTGGATTTCAGATCCTGAAACACCTTCGGGTCGGCCAGCTGCAGGGTCGGCGTGTTGATGGTGACGGTCACATCCAGCTCCTGAGCGGGGAGGGAGGCGGTAAGGAGGGTGAAGGAGGCGAGGAGGATGAGGGTGCGCAATGTCATTTTTTTCATTTGAGGAGATGAGAAGATGAGGAGATGAGAAGTGGAATTCCACTTCTCACCTTCTCACCTCCTCACCTACCAATAAACCAATAGCTGCCACGATATCCTCCGCAGCAGCTTGCTTGCTTTTTAACTCAAATTCCCGGGTCTTATTGTCCGGGAACACCAGGGTAATTTTGTTGGTATCGTGCAGGAAGCCTGCGCCGGGGTCGCGCAGGGAGTTGAGCACGATGAAGTCGAAGTTCTTCTTTTTTAGTTTGAGCCGGGCGTTTTCGAGTTCGTTGTCGGTTTCGAGGGCGAAGCCTGCGAGTATTTGTCCGGGCTTTTTGCGAGCGCCGAGGGCGGCGGCGATATCGGGTGTGGGCTCCAGTTCAATGAGCATGGAGGCCTTGTCTTTTTTGATCTTCTCCCCAGCCGGATGGGCGGGCCGGAAGTCGGCGACGGCGGCTGAGAGCACGGCGAGGTTGGCCTGTTCAAAGCTTTGGAGGGAGGCTTCGTACATCTCCTGGGCGCTGCGCACCCTTTGGAGGCGGATATTGGGGTGACGGGGTTCGAGTTGCGAGGGTCCCAGCACGAGGTCGACCATGGCGCCTTGGGCGGCGAGGGCTTCGGCAATAGCGAGGCCCATTTTTCCGGAGGAGTAGTTGCCGATGAAGCGCACCGGGTCGATGGCTTCGTAGGTGGGTCCGGCGGTTACCAGGGCTTTCATTCCGGCCAGGGCCTGGCCTTTTCCGAAATAGCTATCGAGCAGTTCCAGTATCTCTTCGGGTTCGGCCATGCGCCCTTCGCCGGTCAGGCCGCTGGCCAGCTCGCCGAAGCCGACGGGGATGGGGGTATTGCCGTAGGACTGGAGCAGCTGGAGGTTGCGGCGGGTGGAAGGATGCTGCCACATGTCGAGGTCCATAGCCGGGGCGAAAAACACCGGGCAGCGGGCCGACAGGTAGGTGGCCATGAGGATGTTGTCGGCGATGCCGTTGGCCATTTTGGACATAGTATTGGCCGTGAGGGGCGCGATAACCATGGCGTCGGCCCAAAGGCCCATTTCCACGTGACTGTGCCAGCCATCTTCCGAGTGGATGTCGGCGTACACCTGTTTTTTGGACAGGGTAGACAGGGTGAGTGGGGCGATGAAGTCGGTGGCGGCGCGCGTCATCAACACCTGGACCTCAGCGCCGGCTTTGATCAGCAGGCGGGTCAGGTGGGCCGATTTATAGGCGGCGATGCTGCCGGTGATGCCCAGGATGATCTTTTTCCCTTGCAGGTGGGTCATGGGGGATGGCCTTAAAAAATGCGGAACATTCCGGATTTTCTGCGCCGTTTCGACCCACCCCCGGCCCCTCCCTCTCGCAGGGAGGGGAGCTTTTTGGGCTTGACCACCTGATTTTCCAGGCAATCAAGCTTTTGCATGATGGAGGGGAAATATCATTTCCTTCAGTGCGAAGAGCTCCCCTCCCTGACTGAGGGAGGGGCCGGGGGTGGGTCGGCGCCGCAGGGCTAAATCCGATGCCGGAATGTCCCGGATTTTTCCTGTGATTCAGAGAACTACTGCTGGCGTTTCTTCTTCTTGTCTACGTAGTGGTGGTGCAGGTCGCCGCCGAGGTATTCCTCGGTAGCGATGATCACCGGGTTGGGCAGGCGCTCGTAGAACTTGGAGATTTCGATTTGCTCCTTGTTTTCGGTCACCTCTTCGATCGTGTCGGTGTTGACGGCAAACTCTTCGAGTTTCTGGTGCAATTCCTGCTTGATATCGATCGCCAGTTGCTTGGAGCGCTTGGTGATGATAGCCAGCGATTCGTAGATGTTTTGGGTATCCTTGACCATGGCGCCTACATCGCGGGCGCGCACGTTAGGATCGATCCCCTGAACCTTGTTCTTGATATCTCCCATCTGCTATGGATTTTAATTTTTTTTCTGAAGTATCGATGATGGTCTTAATGTCTCTTCCGTAGTCGCTCCTGGGGTATTTGCGTTCGAAATCCCTGGCAAAATTGAGGGCGGACTCAAAGCGCTCCTTCTGTTTGTCGACCACGCTGTTGCTGGCCAGCAGGTAGGCAGATTGTGCGATGAGGTACCTCACCCTTTCTGCGTTGGCGGTTTCGGGGAAGTCCTTGAGCAGGTTTTCAAACGATTGGGTAGCGGATTGATATTGTTTCAGGTCGAAATACAATAACGCCGACTCGAAGGCTTTTGTTTCCAGTTTCTGGCGCAGGATGTCGATCTGCCGGTTGCATTCCTCCACGCGCTCGCTGTTGGGGTAGGTATTGACAAAGAGCTGGAAGGCGTCGATGGCCTTGTTGGTATACTCCTGATCGAGGCGGTAGTTGGGCGAAAGCTGAAAATAGGAAAAGGCCGTCATGTAGGTGGCTTCTTCCCGGAAGAGGCTGGTGGGGAAGGTGTTGGCGAAGTTTTCGAAATAGTAGGAAGCCAGCACGAATTTTTCCAGGTAGTAAAAGGTGTAGGCGTATTTGAAGTAGGCTTCTTCGAGTTCCTTACGGCCCCGGTAGGCGCCGATGACCAGTTCGAGCAGGGTTTGGGCCTTGAGGTATTCCCCCTGGTCGTAAAAGTCCAAGGCCGTTTTGTAAATGGAATCGGCGTCGCCGCTGGTGCGGATCTTCTCGAATTCCGACTTACAACCCGGCAGGGCAAAGAGGACAAGGACGGCGACAACCCAGGCAAATTTCTTCATAGGGGTGCAAAGTTACGATTTTTTAATTAACGTGGCGGGTTAAATCGTTTATCGTTTAATAGAGGTGATTCCCGGGAGAGAGGTTGTATTGTACAAAACAAGAACAGGCCGCATTCTTCCGGATGCGGCCTGTTCTTTTAACGCGGTTCAGCCCTTTATTATTTGGCGATGCTGAACTGTTTGCCGATGATGTAGCGGCCGCTTTGGATGCGGAGCATGTAGTTGCCCGTGGGCAGGTTAGCCACGTTCAGGTCCATGACGTTGGAAGCGTCCTGAGTCATATGCATGATCTCCTTGCCTTGCAGGTCGATCACCGTGAAGTTGACCTGGCCTTTGAGGTTGAGGGTCGACAGATCGACATTCAGGCGGTCTTTTGCCGGGTTGGGGAAGACCTTGATGGTAGCCGGGTCGAGAACCTGCTCATGCGTGGAAACGGGGTCGCCGAATGCATATTCACCGGAAGCCGTGTTGATGGAAACGCCGTAGGTACCGCCCGTGATCGGGATGTTCGGGCCATCCTGGGTACCGGTGCCGGTAGGCCAGTCGGTGGCGCCCCAGTTGACGGTCCAGGCGTCTTCGGCGCGGAACTTGGCTTCGCCTGTGGTCAGCACGATGCTATTGAGTTGCCAGAGGTTTTCGTCCTGGGCGTTTTTGTTCATGTTCACGTCTTCGTCCCAGTTTGCGAGCGGCGTAGCCGGGCCGATGATGCCGACGGTGTTGAAGATGATGAGTTCAGCGAAGACGTATTCGCCGGTGAAAGTGTTGAAGGTGATGTTGTATTCACCTGCTACGACGGGGATGTTAGCGCCATCCTGGGTAGCGGTGCCGCTGGGCCAGTCGCCGGCGCCCCAGTTGTAGGTCCAGTCATTTTCTGCGCGGAATTTGGCTTCGCCATCCAGCAGAATGAGGCGTTTTTTCCAGATATCGGCGTTGTTCGGATCCTGCTCCATATCGGTGTCGGTATCCCAGCCGCCGGGGGTGGCGCTGCCGATGATGCCGATGGTGGAGTATTCGATCAGTTCGATAAAGCTGTATTCACCGGTAGCAGTGTTGAGGGTCACGCGGTACTTACCGGCAACAACGGGGATATTGGGACCGCCCGGAAGGCCGATGCCGGAGGGCCAGTCGGTGGAACCCCAGTTGTAGACCCAGTCGTTATCGGCGCGGAATTTGGCTTCACCGTCGACGAGTTCGACGTCTACCCGCCAGATGTCGGGGTTGTTGGGGTCTTTGTTCATCGGGGTATCGGTATCCCAGCCGCCCGGGGTGGCGCTGCCGATCAGGCCGATAGTGCCGTAGGTGATCTGCTCGGTGAAGTTGTATTCGCCGGTTCCGGAGTCGAAGGTAATGTAGTAAGTGCCAGCCGCGGGAACGGGGATGTTAGCGCCATCCTGGGTACCGATGCCGGAGGGCCAGTCAGCGGAGCCCCAGTTGATAGCCCAGTCGTCGTCCTGACGGAATTTGGCGCTGCCAGGAACCAGGTCGAGGATAATGAAATAACCGTTGGCCGTGGTGTCCTTGTACATATTGGTATCGGTGTCCCAGCCGCCCGGGGTAGCGTCGCCGATGATACCGATAGGAGATTCCACCGCAAAGTTGTACTCGCCGGTAGCGGAGTTGAAAGTGACAAAGTAGTCACCGGCAAAGACGGGGATGTCGGGCCCACCCTGGGTGCCAACACCCGTGGGGAAGTCAGTAGAGCCCCAGTTGATATCCCAGGCATTTTCGGCCCGGAACTTAACGGCGCCCACAGTAAGGGTGATCTCCAGGGTCCAAAGGTCGGGGTTGGTGCCGTCCTGGATCATATCGGTATCCGTATCCCAGCCGCCCGGGGTGGCAGAACCGATAAGACCGACCGTCGTGATCTGGCTGTACGCCGAGACGAGGAAGGCGCAAAAGAGAACAGATAGTAAGAGTCTCAATTTCATGGTTGATGAATTAGTAGATTAGTTAAAAGAAATTGCACACACAAGTGATTCATGATGGTGGCAGTATTTGGCAGGGACTACTCAATTTTTTGATCTAATTGGTGTAAATTTACCCTTTGCCAGGCAATTTGTGCTGCTTTTTTAAACGAAAAATTCGCTGGCCAAACAAAATTTCAAATCAACAAACAAAGATAAAACACCTGTGCGCGCATTTAAGATTTCACACTTTACTGTTTGCTCAAAATTTGACATTTCGTCACTTTCCGGTTAGGAGGGGCGAAAGATAATCTTGTGCGCACCTGAGGGATCAGGCACTTTACATTAATTTTACTTTTTTATGAATATCTTTTTACAAAACATTATTCCGATGAAAAATCATAGGATGATTCGGGGCAGGATCTTTGGTCTCTTGCTGATGATCCTGGGTCTGCCCTTGATAAGCATGAGTCAGAGAACAATTACAGGGACTGTCACAGATGAGGCTTCGGGAGAACCCCTGATCGGGGCCAACATTTTGGTGAAGGAAACCGGCAGGGGCACGATCACCGATTTTGATGGAAATTATTCATTGGAAGTTTCTGCTGATGAGAAGACCCTGGTATACAGCTATACTGGCTACAGCAGCAAGGAGGTCGCCATCGGCGCATCCAATGTGATGGATGTTAAACTCAGCCTTGGCGCTTACCTGGAAGAAGTTGTGGTGGTCGGTTACGGCACCATTAAGCGGGAAGACGCCACCGGATCGCTGCAGGCCGTGCAGTCGAAGGATTTCAACCGGGGCGCCATCACCGGCCCGCAGGAATTGCTGGCAGGTAAGATACCCGGGGTTACCATCAACACGGAAGGCGGTCCGGGCAGCGGGGCCAGGATACGGATCAGGGGCGAATCGTCGCTCACGGCTTCCAACGACCCGCTTATCATCATCGACGGGGTGCCGGTGGACAACGGCGACGTTTCCGGCGGCCGCAACCCGCTGAGCATCATCAACCCCAACGACATCGAGTCGATGACGGTGCTCAAGGACGCTTCGGCAACCGCCATCTATGGCAACCGGGCCTCCGCGGGCGTCATCCTCATCACGACCAAAAAAGGGAAACTCGGCGAAACCGTACGCATCGGCTATACCGGCAACGTCTCCTTCGGCAACGCGATCAACCGGGTCGATGTGCTCTCTGCCGATGAATACCGGGATGCGGTTTTCGCGCAATATCCGGAAGGCCACCCCGCCCGCTCGCTGATGGGCGATGCGAATACGGACTGGCAGGACGAAATTTTCCATACCGCCGTGGGCACCGACCATACCGCCTACGTGTCGGGCAGCTTCGGCACCTTCCCCTACCGCGTATCGCTGGGCTATACCAATATGAACGGTATCCTCAAGACCGACCAGTTCGAGCGCTACGTCGGGGGCCTGAACCTCAACCCGAGCTTCTTCAACAACGCCTTGCAGGTGAACCTCTCGGCCAAGGCATTCCTCAACAACAACTTCTTCGCCAACCGCTCAGCCGTAGGCTATTCCGTAGGCATGGACCCCACGCAGCCGGTCTACGATCCGGAAAGCCCCTACGGAGGCTTCTTTACCTGGACGGCAGCCAACGGCGACCCCATCACCGTGGCCGCTCCTTTTAACCCGGTGGCGCTGCTGGAAATGAGAGACGACCGGTCAACCGTCAGGCGTTATCTCGCCAGCGCTTCGGCCGACTACCGCTTCTGGTTCCTGCCCGACCTGCGGGCCAACCTGAACGTTGCCTACGACGCTTCCAGCTCGGAAGGCACCGTGTTCGTGCCCCAAAATGCGGCCTTCAACTTCAACGCCGTGCACGGAGGCGGTATCGACAACGAATACACCCAGGAGAAAACCAACAGCCTGCTCGAATTTTACCTCAACTACAAAAAAGCCCTGGGCAGGCATACGGTCGACGTCATGGGCGGTTATTCCTGGCAGCGTTTCTTCGTCGACAATTACTCCCTCAACTCCAACGTAGCCAACACGCCGGCCGAAACGGTCGAATCCAAGAATCCGGCCGAATACTACCTGGTTTCCCTCTTCGGACGGATGAATTACAGCTTCAACAACCGCTACCTGCTCACCCTGACGCTCCGGCGCGACGGCACTTCCCGCTTCTCGCCCGAAAGCAGGTGGGGCTTGTTCCCGGCTGCGGCATTTGCGGTGAAAGTGCTGGAAAACGACAACGATGTCTTTAATAACGTCAAGCTGCGATTGGGCTGGGGCGTCACCGGCCAACAGGAGATCAACGACTATTACGCCTACCTCGCCAGGTATCAGTTCAGTTTCGACAACGCCCGCTACCAGTTTGGCGACCAGTTCATCACCACCATCCGCCCCAACGGCTACGACGCCAATATCCGCTGGGAGGAAACCACGACCTACAACGCGGGCCTCGATTTCTCCATCGTCAGGGACCGCCTTTCCGGTACCCTCGACGTCTACCAGCGAAACACGAAAGACCTGCTGAACAATATCCCCGTTCCGGCCGGCACCAACCTGACCAACTTCATCACGACCAACGTCGGTAACATGGAGAACCAGGGCGTGGAACTCAGCCTGACCACTACCCCCTGGCTGACGAAAAACAACTCCTGGGACTTCGCCATCAACCTCGCTTACAACCGCAACGAGATCACCCGGCTGCTCGCCACTGACGACGAAAACTACCAGGGCGTGCTGACGGGCGGTATAGCAGGCGGCGTGGGCAGTAACATCCAGATCCACAGCGTGGGCTATGCGCCGGCTTCCTTCTTCGTCTTCGAACAACTCTACGACGAGAACGGCAACCTGCTGGAAGGCCAGTTTGCCGACCGCAACGAAGACGGCGTGGTCAACGGCGACGACAAGTACCGCTTCGAGAAACCGGCCGCGGACTACACGATCGGCTTCACCAGCGCCCTGAAACTGTCGGACTTCACCCTCTCCTTCGCAGGCCGCGCCGCCCTTGGCAATTTCGTCTACAACAACCTCCAGACCGACCAGGGTTACCTGCTGCGCATGTACGGCACAGCCAACGTGCTGTGGAACATCCACCAATCGGCCGTCGACCTCAACGTCAAGGACCAGGCCAGCCTGACCTTCAGCGATTACTTCGTACAGGAAGCCTCCTACCTGAAGATCGACCACATCACCCTGTCGTACAACTTCAACCGCTTGTTGGGCCACGGCATCAGCGTGTTCGCAACAGCGCAGAACCCGGTCATCATCACCAAATACGAAGGCCTCGACCCGGAAATCGGCAACGGCATCGACAACAACCTCTACCCCAGAGCCCGGACCTTTGTCTTTGGGGTTAGCGCCGATTTCTCCGTTTCGAAGAAAAAATAATAACATAAAAGACTAAGAATCATGAGAAAATATCATTTCCTCAAAATAGCATTAGCCACCCTGGTCTTACTCACGAGTGGCTGTTTCAAAGACCTGGACACCGTTCCTCTCGATCCGGATATCATCACCGCAGGAGCCGTGTTCGACGACCCCGCCTCTTACAAGGGCTTTTTGGCTAAACTGTACGCCGGCCTGGCCGTCTCGGGCCAGGAAGGCCCCTCCGGCGCCGCCGACATCAGCGGCATCGACGAGGGCTTCGGCCAGTACACCCGCGGATTCTTCTATCTGCAGGAGTTCACTACCGACGAAGCTCTGGTAGGTTGGAACGACCAGACCATCCGGAATTTCCACGCACAGACCTGGGACGCTGAAGACGGCTTCATCTTCGCCCACTACAGCCGCATCTTCTATCAGGTCGTGCTATGCAACGAGTTCCTGCGTGAAACCACCGACTCAAAACTCGACAGCCGCAACGTACCCGCCGACATCAGGCAGGACATCCAGGGGTACCGCGCCGAGGCGCGCTTCCTGCGGGCCCTGAGCTATTGGCATGCGCTCGACTTCTTCCGCAACGTGCCCTTCGTCACTGAAGACGACGCGGTGGGTTCCTTCTTCCCCGAGCAAATTGCCGCTCCCGACCTGTTCAATTACATCGAATCCGAACTGCTGGATATCCAGGATGATATCGCTCCCGCCAGAACCAACGAATACGGCCGGGCCGACCAGGGCGCCGTGTGGATGCTGCTGGCCAAACTGTACCTCAACGCAGAGGTCTACATCGGTACGCCCAAATATGCCGAAGCCCTCACCTTCTGCGAGAATATCCTGAGCGCAGGCTATACGCTTGAGCCCGAATACCAGCACCTCTTCCTCGCCGATAATAACAAGTCGAACGAGATCATCTTCCCCATCACCTTCGACGGCAACAATACCAAAACCTGGGGTGGCACGACCTTTATCATCCGCGCAGGCCTCGGCGGCTCCATGAGTCCCTCCGCATCCGGCGTAGCCAGCGGCTGGGGCGGCGTGCGCACGACCCGCCAGCTCGTCGAAAAATTCCCCTCCGACATCGGCGGTATCGTCGTCGAAGCCAACGAAGGCCAGACGGTGCAGTATCCCAAAATCTACGTGCCCGGCGCTTACCAGGGCTGGAACGCGGCCAACACCGCTACCTCCCTTTCCTCCGTTACCAACAACAAGATCTACGAAGGACACGTCTACTTCCCGGAAGACAACTCCCCCTTCCTCATCACCCAGTTCCCCTCCTTCTCCCTGACCTACGGCGACAACGGCGGCGACGGTACCCTCGAAACCAACGGCGATACCATCAAAGCTGGCCCGGCAGGCCTGTACTACCTGAAGGTCGACTTGAACGACAAAACCTACGAAATGGAACAGCGCAGCTGGTCGCTCTACGGCCCTGCCACCGGCAACCAGGACATCCCCATGACCTGGGACCCCGAAGCCCAGGCCATGAGCGTCGAAGCCAACCTCAGCGCAGGTACCTTCAAGTTCAGGGCTAACAACGACTGGGCTGTCAACCTCGGCGACGACAACGCCGACGCCATCCTGACACAGGACGGAGCAGACATCGTGCTCACCAAGGGCAGCTCCTACAAGGTGGTGCTGTATGTCGACAAGCCTGACTACACCTACCAGATCAACAACCTGAGCTACGATACCCGCGGCCTGTTCTACACCGACGGCCAAACGCTCGACATCGACGACATCACGCAGTTTACGCAGGGCTATGCGGTTACCAAATTCAAAAACATCAACTCCGACGGCACCCCCGGCAGCAACTCCGAACACCCGGATACCGACATCCCCGTGTTCCGCCTGGCAGACGTCTACCTGATGGCCGCTGAAGCCATCCTGCGCACCAACGGCGACAAGCAAAGAGCCGCCGATTACTTCAATGAAGTCAGGGAACGGGCCTACCGCGGCGGCGGCGGCAACATCTCCGCCGGCGACCTGACCCTCGACCTGCTGATCGATGAAAGAGCCCGTGAGCTGTATTGGGAATGCCACCGCCGGACCGACCTCATCCGCTTCGGCAAGTTCTCCAATACCGACTACCTGTGGCAATGGAAAGGCGGCGTCAAAGAAGGCGCAGCGGTAGAAGCTTTCCGGGATGTATTCCCCATCCCCTCGGCCGATATCAGCGCCAACCCGAACCTGCAACAGAATGACGGGTACTGATTAGCCTGAAAAAGAAGGGTGAGCGGGCCGTACCCGCTCACCCTTCTTTTTTTTAACTCTCTTTCCGAATGCGCCGACTGGAAGAATTCCGCATTTTTTACAACCACACCATCCACCCGGAGCTGATGCGGCTGGACAGGCACAGGAAGCGGCTTCTGTGGCTGTTGTTCTTCTCCCTGCTCTTCCTCACCGGCATCTTCATCTTCGACATGGTGGTGGGCGTTTGGCTTATCACCCTGCTGCTCTCCCTGCCGGCCGGCATCTACATCTCCTACCTGGCCTACCAGATCCAGCGCTTCATCCGCACTTTCAAGCCCAGGGTGGTCAACCTCATTCTCGACTTCATCGACGACAGCGTCAACTACGGTGCACTGTCGTACGACGCCAAGGGCGGCATTTCCAAAAAAACCTTCATCGAAAGCATGCTCTTCGGCGCCGCGCCCGACGTCTACCAGGCGGAAGACTACATCAAGGGCAGCATCGGCAGCATCACTTTTGAGCTCTGTGAACTCAACGTGCGCGAGGAATCGCGGGTGCGCAGCCGCCTCAACTACGTCTTCAAAGGCATCTTCTTTCACGCCGTCATCGAGGAATCACTGCAGGGCACCATCATCATCTTCCCCAGGGGGTACCGGCAGTACCTCTCCCGCGCCATCCGCGAAGCGGTGGCCAATGGCGCCAAAAATATCGACATGATGATGCGGCACAAGGAGTTTCGCGAGAGCTTCATCTCCTACGCCACCAAAGACGCCCGGGTGCGCGACCTGCTCTCCGAAGACATGCAGCGCATCCTCGTCAACTACCGCGATGAAACGGGGAAGGAAATCTATATCTCTTTCATCGGTAAAGACATCTACCTGGCCGTCACCGAGCACAAGAATATCCTGGAGCCCTACCTCTTCCGTTCCAACGTCTCCTTCGAACTCGTGCGCGAGTTCTACGAAGACATCACGATGCTGTTTGAGATCGTGGAGGATTTTGATAAACTCCATTGAAAGTTTAGAAGTTTATAAGGGTAGAAGTGTAGGACGCTTTTTTCCCTAAACTTCTAACCCTATAAACTCATAAACTTTTTACCGCAGGTTAAAACCAACCGAGGCCTGTATCGACACATTCCTGTCGAAATCCGAGCGGGGGATGCGGCCGTTTTCGCCGAGCTGCACCTGGGAGAAGTCGTAGTAGTTGTTGGTGACGTCGCTGAGGCCGTAGTTGAAGCGGCCGCCGACGTAGAAGGTCTCGCTCAGGTAGAGCGCCAGGCCGGCATTGATGCCCAGGTCGAGGATGTTGAAGAAATTGCCGTCTTTTTCGGTGAATTCATAGTAAGCGCCGATAGAATTGGGAATTTCCGCCTCCCTGTTCCCGATCTTGAACAGCGAGGTGCTGGTCAGATCAGCCTCGCCTGCTTCATCTTTGAAATAATTGTAGTCGATGGTCAGGGAATAGTCGGTCACATCTATCAGTCCCACGCGCCCGCTGAAGGAAGTCTGCCCCAGGCCGGTAGCGCCGGCCAACAGGCCGATGCTGGGGCCGGCGGAGAACTCCAACCAGGAGAAAGGCCGGACGTAGAGGGTCAGCGGCAGGTCGATATAGGAGGTGATGATGTTGTTGGTGGTAGAGCGGGTTCCGTTCGCCAATTCGGTCGTGCCGTTGGTGAACTCAAAATACTGGAAAGATTGGCCTTCATAAGCGTATCTGGCGCCTTTTTGGGAGTACATCAATTCGGCGCGGGCCCCGAAGTAGTCGGTGAAAGCATAGGAAAAGCCCACCCCGACGTGAAAGCTGGTGATGCGGCGGAACTCCTCATCGACGATGTCGCCCCAGTCTTCCTGCTCCAGCTCGCCGGAGAAGTTGGAGAAATTCAGGCCGGCCTTGAAGCCGTAGGTCAGTCCCTGTGCGTTGCCGAAGGCGGCGAAGACGAGGAGAAATGTGATGGTGGCGATGCTTTTCATGTATGCTGTGTTTTCGGGTAAACAATGCTTGCCCTGCAAAAATAATCATTGCCAGCTGAAAATTGCCTAGTTTTGGGCCCGTATGGAATTCTGGTTTTCCGCCCTGCTTTTCGTGGTTGGCGCACTGGTCCTTGGCAATCTTTTCACGGCCGTGCTCCAGGAGTATTTTATTTTCCGCCCCGAGCGGCTGAGGAAGGACTATGTCTTCCGCTTCGAGCGGCCTTTCGAGGAGCTGACCATCTCTTCCCCCGGCAACGGCAGGCTCAATGCCCTGTGGTTCCGGCAGGATGCCTTGCCCGAAGCGCGGGGCGTGATCCTCTACTTCCACGGCAACTCGGGCAGCCTGCGGCGATGGGGCCATCTGCACCACTTTTTCTGCCGCCTGGGTTACGACTTTTTCACCTTCGACTACCGGGGTTACGGCAAGAGCCGGGGGCCGCGCACCGAAGCAGCGATGTACCAGGACGCCCAGGCCGTCTACGACTTCATCCGCCCCCACTATTCACCCGACAAGATCGTCATCTTCGGGCGGTCGCTGGGTTCGGCCTTCGCTTCCTGGCTGGCGGGCAGGGCGGAGGCGCGGATGCTCATTCTGGAGACGCCCTTCGCCAGCATGCGCCGGCTGTTCAAGGCCTATTTCCCCATCCTGCCTCCCGTGTTTCGCTTCAGGTTCCTTTTCCCCAACAACCGTTGGCTGAAAAAGGTCGCAATACCGGTCTATATCTTTCAGGGCGACGAAGACCTCGTGGTGCCGCTGAAGGTGGCGCAGGCGCTCAAGCCCCTGCTCAAACCGGGCGATGAGTTCTTCCTCATCAGCGGCGGTTCGCACAATAATTTGTTGTATTTTGACAGGTATGTGGTGGGGATGGAGAGGGTGTTGGGGTGAAGGGTGAAGGGTGAAGGGTGAAGGGTGAAAAAGTTAAAGATTGAAAAAGTGAAAGGGTAAAGGGGTATGAGCAAAAGAAACAAACTGCAAAAATTTGCGGAGTTGTTGACGTTTGAGAACGTCTACGAGAATTTTTCGTTTCACGAACCTGCACTGACCGGGGCCGACGGGGAGCCGGTGGAGATGAGGGGGTGTTGGAACGAAAAGCACTTCGGGGCCGAGCGGCCTATCACGCTGGAGCTGGCTTGCGGGCGCGGTGAATACACCCTGGCCCTGGCCCGCATGTACCCTGAGCGGCACTTCATCGGCGTCGACATCAAGGGGGCGAGGATATGGAAGGGGGCGCGGCAGGCGCTGGCCGAGAAGATACCCAACGCGGCTTTCCTGCGCACGCGCATCGAGCTCATCCGGCATTTCTTCGGCCCGGGCGAGATCGACGAGATATGGATCACCTTCCCCGATCCCTTCCTCAACAGTCCCAACCGGCGGCTCACTTCGCCCGTTTTTCTCGAAGAATACAAGAAAATACTGCGCCCCGGCGGCCTCATCCACCTCAAGACCGACGACCCCACGCTATACGAGTACACCCTCGAGGTACTCGCCCAGCGCAGCGACTACCGCCTGCTCATCCACGACAACGACATCTACTCGAAGCCCCTTCAAATGGAGGAGCTGGCGGTCAAAACCACCTACGAGAAGATGCATCTGGCGGTGGGGAAGACGATTAAGTATGTGAGGGTGGTGAGAAGGTGAGAAGGTGAGGAGGTAAATGTGCGCAAATTGGCTTTGCCAATTTGGCCACTTTTTCACCTTTTCACCTTTTCACTCTCAAAGGCTGCTGATTTCCTCCACCAATTGCCCGCGGTGGAGCTTGATGAACTCCAGTCGTCTGGACTGAATGGACTCCGAGGCTTCATTTTCCCGGAATTTCATGTCGGCATTTTCAAAAAACTGGTATTCGGTGGGGGAGATATCCTTGCTGTCGAGCAGGGAGAGGCGGGCGACCTCCCTGACCAGCGCCAGGTTTTTCTGGAGGCGGATGGCTTCCAGGGCGCGGATGTAGGGGGCGAGCTCGGCGAAGGGCGTGTCGAGCACGAAGCGGCGCAGGCCTAGTTGGGCTACTTTCTGTTCAAATTCCCAGGTCTTGTAGAGGACCCCGGCGAGGGGCGTTTTGGTCAGGTCGGGCGGAAGGCCTTTGTCGGCGTATTTGCGGATGGCCTCCAGGGCGGCTTGTTCGAGGCCTGTTTCGTCCATGGCCTCCAGCTCTTCGCGGGAGGGGCTGCGGGGGATGGCCAGGAGGTTGGAGCAGTTATCTAATAATACGTGTCCGTTGTAAGGCTCTTCGCCGGCGTAATAGGCCTCGAAGGTGAGGTAGGTCCAGGGTTTGCTGGGTACGAGGGTGAAGATGTATTCCAGCCATTGAACATTATCGATCGGCACGGTCAGGGCGAGGAGTTCGGCCTTGTCGCAGGGCGCCATGCCGCCCCAGATGCGGAGCACGGCGCCGCGGGAGAAGTCGATTTCGCCGCGGCTGCCGCTGTTGTAGACTTCCGAGCGCACCAGGTAGAGGCCGAAGAGGTAGCTGAATTCGGGCAGCATCGGCGCGGGCAGCCGCTGGCAGACGGCTTCCCAGGTGCCGTTATCGCGGGCCACCATGCCCATGTACGACCAGCCGTCGTTGGGCCGCACCCTGACGTCGAAGAAGTGGTAGGGCGGCAGGTCGTTGGGGTGGACGTCGGGGGGCGTCTGGTCGGGAGGACCGCAATTGGTCCAGCCCTGGGGCACCTTTCCTGCCTGCGGGGCATCTTCGAAGGAGGGGTTTTCGAGGGAAATGCGCTCCTGGGCCAGGAGGCTGAGGGAAAAGAAACAGAGGAGTGATAGCAGAAAGAGTCTCATGATTGATCGTTTGGAATGGGTTGGAGTGAAAGATACAAAAATCCCGCTTGCGAGGCCAACATAAAAACCCTATTTTTGCACCACCAAAAGAGGTCCCTTAGCTCAGCCGGTTAGAGCATCTGACTCATCGAAGGGTAGTTTACTACCGATGGTGCCCCCCCTGGGAAACCAGAGGGTGCGAAGGGGGTTAATTCAGGGAAACCTTAGCAGGTCGCGCTGAAGGCAATCCTGAGCCAAGCCAGGCGAATGGTTTTTGAGGTAGCCTGGAAGGTGCAGAGACTAGAGAGTGCGGACAACCAGCCAATAAGCTCTCGTAAACGCCCCCCGCCTAAGTTCCGGTCTTTGACCGGGATACGGCGATGATATAGTCCTACCCCATCGCGAAAGCGTTGGAAGGGGAATCAGAGGGTCGCAGGTTCGAGCCCTGCAGGGACCACAACTCACAGAGCAAAAAGGGTCTTCGCTAGATGAGCGGAGGCCCTTTTCTTTTCCCCCCAATCACTATTCACCCCCTCACCCCAAACGAATTCGCAAAATCATCAAACAAACGCCTCCGCGTGCCGCTCACCGTGGTGACGATCAGCGAATAGCGCTTGCCGTTGGCGAAAAACACGATGTTATCAGACAGGATATGCCGCGTGGTGGTCAGCGGCTCGATGACGCGGTATAGCACCGCGGTATCGCCGTGGAAGGTGATCAATTCGGGGGAAAGGCCCTGGGTGACCAGGTCGGCGTAATAGCCGTTTAAGTACTCCCGCTCGGTCAGGCCGTCGGGAATACCCTTCGGGTAACGCTCCACCTCCACTTTGTAGGTGGCGTTGATCTCAAAAGCTACACAGGAATAGACGGTCAAATCTCCCTTCTTCTCCGCTTCCAGGGTGCAGGGACACTTGGCGGAGAAATCTGCGTTGACCTGCTCTTGTGCCCGCAGGGACAAGGCGGCCAGCATCAAAATAAGTACGATCGGATTTTTCATAGAGTGCTTTAACGAAAGTCCAAAGGTACTTATTTTGACGCCGCAATCCGCATTACTTGCGTTTCTCGGCCACCATCCTGACCTCGATATCTTCCATTTCGGTCATCTGCAAGGTGCCTTCGATCTCGATCTCGTCTTTATCGATCGTAAGGTCGCCAACCAGATCGGTATCCATTTCGGAGCTGTATTCCATCTCCATCGTGATCTCGTCGGCCTTGTCGTTCAGTTCCCAGGTGCCGGTGAAGATGTTGCCCATGTTGCGGTCTTCGATGGCTTCCCATGTCCAGACTACTTCTCCTTCTCCATCCTTGTATTCCAGAAAAAGAAGGGTCATGTTGAAAATGTCCGTCATGTCTTCATCGTCAAACTCGCATTCGGTAATATCCCAGTAGCCCTCCAACTTGTTGGCATTCCATTGTTCTTTGGTGCAGCCAAGGAAGGTTACCATCGCAAACGCCATCAAAAAAAATCCTAATGTTCTCATGGTAAGAATTTTTGGGGTGAAAAATCAGGTTTAGGTATCCAAGGGTTGAATACCAAAAAAAATCCGCTTTTCCAATGACAGAAGTCACCCCTTGGGCGAAAATCGCCAACCTTTTACCCCGTAAAACACCAGATAGGCATAGGCGATGAAGGGTACGAGAAACGCCCCTTTCACGCCCAAGCCCGTATCGGCCGCCAGTCCCTGGACCAGCGGAATGACGGCGCCGCCCACGATCATCATCACCAGCAGCGAAGAGCCCATGCTGGTGTATTGCTTCAGGTCGCGGATGGCCAGGGTGAAGATGTTCGACCACATGATGGAGTTGAACAGGCCCACGCCCAGCACAGACCACAGGGCGATATCGCCGTGCCCCAGCATGGTAGCGCCCAGCAGGGTCATACAGCAAAGGGCGAAAAAGGCCAACAGGCCCTGCGAGGTGTGGCGCCCGAACATAAAGGCCAGGTAGTTCAATCCCACCATCACGCCAAAGCCCGCTGCCATCGACCAGGGTAAGCCATAGATCCGCACTACCGCCAACACGACCGCCACCGCCACCGCCGGAATGGGCAGCATCTGCACCGCCCGCTGCCCAAAGGTCTTCTCCCCGCTCAACGCAATGGCTCCCAAAAAACGCCCCACCATCGCACTGCCCCAGTAAAAGGCCACATGGCTGCCCGCCGTCTTGTTGTCGAGCGCTATCGTGGGCTCCGCCTTGAAATATTCCACCAGAAAACTGCCGATGGCGATCTCGGCCCCGACATAACAGAATATCGCTATGGCCCCCAGATACAAATGCGGGTACCGCCAAATGCTGAAGCCCTTGCGCTCCGGCTCTGCATACTCGATCTTCGGCAACTCCAGATAGCGGAACACCAACCCGATCGCCACCAAAGCCAGGGCCAAAAACAGATACGGCCCCTGCACCGTCGCCACATCCACTTTCTCCTGGTTTTGCAGGATCAGCCAGGCCCCAAACAGCGGCGCGATGGTGTGCCCCAGCGAGTTGAAGCCCTGCGCCAGGTTCAAGCGGCTCGCCGCCGTCTCCGGCGGACCAATCACCGCCATGTACGGATTCGCCGCTACCTGCAGGATCGTGATGCCCGAGGCCAGGATGAACAATCCCAGCAAAAACAAACCGTATACCTTCACCTCTGAAGCGGGGTAAAACACCAGACAGCCCAGGGCCATCACCAGCAAGCCGTACACGATGCCGCGCTTGTAGCCCACCCGCTGTATCACCCAGCCCGCCGGCCAGCTCATCACAAAATAAGCCCCGAAAAAGCAGAACTGGATCAGCTGCGCCTGCCAGTGCTGCAGCTCAAACGCCGCCTTCATATGGGGCACCAGAATGTCGTTGAGGGACGTGAGCAGGCCCCAGAGGAAGAACAGGGAAATGAGGGAGATGAGGCTGAAGCGCATTATTTTTTTAAATTTTAAATTTTAAATTATGAATTTTAAATTATTTGGTTTTGAGCTCTTGTTCGAATATAGGGTAACGATGGTGCATTTACTTCCTGCCCTAATTCAAAATTCAAAATTTAAAATTATTTAGGGCTGAGCTTTTTCTTCTAATAAGATACTGCGATGGCACACTTGCTTCCGATCCTAATTCAAAATTTAAAATTCAAAATTTAAAATTTTAAAAGAATCTCATCCGCAAACACCCACGCCTTCCCCCCTTCGCCTTTATGGCCCGGCGGGCACACTCCGCGGTTGACGCCGACAACGCGCAGGTAGCGGGTTTTGGCATTCACTTTCTGCGAATAGGCCTGGATCAGGATGCCCGGTTCGTAGGGCGACACCTTCGTCTCCACCGTGCCCAGCGGCTTCCAGTTCTGGCCGTCGGCGGAGGTGAAAAACTCCACGCGCTCGGGGTAGAAGACCCAGGCGTTTTCGTCCTGCAAAAACCGGATGGACACTTCCTTGACCAGCACGGCTTCGCCCAGGTCGAGCGCGGCGTCGAGGTCGTTTTGCTCATACCCCTGCCACTCGCCGGTGCGGAAATCTGGACCGCCGGTCAGCCCGTCGACCAGTGCTTCGTCGCCGCCGGCAGTGTACTGCCGGCCGTAGGGATGCGCCAGCGTGATGCCCACCTTGCGCGGCCGTTTCACCAGTTCTACCTCAATTATTTTGCTCTCGCCGCTGGCCGGGTGAACCGCCTTGGCCTTGAGTTTGGTGGTTTGTGAAATGGGAATGGGTCCCTCGTAGAGCGTCGCGGGCTCGGAGCCGTCGAGCGAGTAGAATAGCTGCGCGTCTTTCAGGGCACAGTTGAGCGCAATGGTGTCCGCGTCGTCGAAGGAGCGCTTGCCGCTGGACAGGGCGGGCACGGGGGTGATCAGGTGCTCGGCGATGCGGCTGGAGGGGCGGTCTTCGGGGTTGCTGCCCCATTCCTTGTTGGGAGCCTCGCCCACCTCGATCTCCAGCTCACCTCCTGCGGTGATGTCTTCGTGGCGGATGTAGTTTTTCGAATAGGGCTGCCCGTTCAGGCGCACCGACTGGATGTAGGGCGTGCCTTTGGCCTTGCCTTTCACCATTACCTTGAAATCTTTCCCATTCTCCAAATGCACCACTGCCGAGCGCACTTTCGGAGTGCCGATCGCATATTCGTTGCTGCCAGGGCATACGGGGTAGAAGCCCAGCGCGCTGAACACGTACCAGGCCGACATCTGCCCGCAGTCTTCATTGCCCGAAAGCCCGTCGGGGGCGTCGTGATACAGAGTGCTCATGATCTCCCAGACCTTCTCCTGCGTCTTCCAGGGCGCCCCGTCGTAGTTGTACAGGTAGGCCATGTGGTGGCTCGGCTCGTTGCCGTGGGCGTACTGCCCGATCAGCCCCGTGATGTCGGCCTGCTCGCGGCCCGTGGTCTTCGAGTCGGCGGTAAAAAGTTCGTCCAGAAACGCCGTCAGTTGCCCCTCCCCGCCGAGCAGGTCCTTCCAGCCGTTGACGTCCTGGGGCACATAGAAGCTATACTGCCAGGAATTGGCCTCCGTGTAGTTGAAATTGACCTCCGTGGGGTCGAAGGGCTGGTACCAGCGGTGCCGGTTTTTGGCGCGCATGAAGCGAGTCTCGGGGTCGAAAATATTTTTGTAGGATTGGGCTCTTCGCGTGTATTCAACATAGATGTCATCTTTAGAGATGTCATCTTTAGAGATGTCATCTTTGCCCATCGCCCTGGCCATTTGCGCGATGCACCAGTCGTCATAAGCATACTCCAGCGTCTTCGACACCGACTCCCCTTCCAGCTCGGAGGGAATGAAACCCCATTCCCCGTAGGGGATTTTCCCGAATTTATCCTGCCTGGAAATGGCGAGCATGGCCTCCATCGCCTTCTCCGCATCGTAGTCGCGGATGCCCTTCAGGTAGGCGTCGGCGATGACCGACACCGAGTTGTAGCCGATCATGCAGTAGGTTTCGTTGCCGGCCAGTTCCCACACCGGCAGCTCGCCGCCCTGCTCGTGGTGCCGCAGGAAGGAGTGGATGAAGTCGTTGGTGCGATCTGCCTCCAAAATGGTGTAGAGCGGGTGGGTAGCCCGGTAGGTATCCCAGATCGAAAACACCGTATACTGCGGATGCTCTCCCGCCTGGTGAATTTGCTGGTCGAGCCCCCGGTAGCGCCCATCGGCGTCGGAGAAGATGTTGGGGACGATGTAGTTGTGGTAGAGGGCGGTGTAGAAATTGCGCTTCGTCACAGCATCGGCTTCGATCTCCACTTTGCCCAGGACCTGCGCCCATTTCTCCGCCGTCTGCTTGCGTACAGCCTCGAAGTCCCAGCCCGGCATTTCCGCGTCGAGGTTCCTGCGGGCGCCCTCGATGTCGACGGCCGAGATGCCGACTTTCACCAGCAGGGTATCGCCGTTTTTCAGGTCAAACAGAAAAGCCGCCTTGGGCAGGCTGTCTGTTTTTACTTCGGTAAATGGTTTGGAGAAGCGGGCCACGAAGTAGACGTGCTGCTCCCTGGCCCAGGCCGTCGAGATGCGCGCGCCTTCGATCTCCGTATCACTCACTACGCGGAGGCTGTCGCCCAGCAGGCGGTCGCGGTGCGCCAGGTCGAGGAGCACGTAGGCTTGTTGTTCGATCTGGTCAAAAATATAGCGGTGCAGGCCCACGCGCTCGGTAGCCGTCAGTTCGGCCTTCACCTTGGAGTCTTCGAGGTAAACGGTGTAATACCCCGGCTCTGCCGTTTCGGTATTTTTCCGAAACAAAGACCGGTACCCCGGCTGCCCGCCGGCGCCGTTGTGGAAACGCAGTTCGCCCGTGCCCGGCATCAGCAGCACATCGCCGTAGTCCGGCACCCCGGTGCCGCTGAGGTGGGTATGGCTGAAGCCGTAGATGTATTCATCCGTGAAGTGGTAACCCGAGCAGCCGTCCCAACCCTCGAGCCTTGTGTCGGGACTCAGCTGCACCAGGCCGAAGGGCGCAGTAGCGCCGGGGTAGGTATGCCCGTGCCCCCCCGTTCCGATGAAGGGGTCGACGGATTGAAAAGGGGTGAGCTCGGGTTCGGGGGTAGAGCAAGCGCCAAAAAACATACCGAAAAGAGGCCAAAGTAAAAACCGTGATGCCATGATGAACGTTTTAAAATCCGCGTTGCGAAGCATCCGCTTCATCCGCGTGCCATTTTTTTTGGAAGGTAGAGAGTTTCTCAAAAAAACACCCTATTCATGTCAGAAGAAAAAAAGGTCTGTATCACGGGCGCCAGCGGCTACCTGGCCTCCTGGGTCGTCAAACATTTTCTCGAAGAAGGATGGACGGTGCATGGCACCCTGCGCGATCCCTCCAAAGCCGCCCATTTGCACAAGATGAGCGATGAATATCCCGGCAAGCTGAAGCTCTTCTCTGCCGACCTGCTCGCGCCGGGCTCTTTTCGCGAAGCGATGGAGGGTTGTACTGTCGTGGCCCACACCGCCTCCCCCTTTTTCAGCGGAGAGCCAAAGGATCCTGAAACGACCTTCGTCCGCCCGGCGGTGGAAGGCACGCGCAACGTGCTGCAAACGGCCAACGAAACGCCCTCCGTCAGGCGGGTCGTGCTGACCTCCAGCGTGGCGGCGATCTACAGCGACGCTTCCGACATGGAGGGCAAGGCGGCATTTACCGAAAAAGACTGGAACACGACGTCCTCCCTCGGCTACCAGTCCTATTCCTACTCCAAAACGCTGGCCGAGCAAAAGGCCTGGGAGATCGCCAAAGCGCAGGAACGCTGGGATCTGGTGGTCATCAACCCCGGTTTCATCCTGGGGCCATCGCTCACGCCGCGTGCCGACTCCCAGAGCATCCAGTTCATGCGGCTGATGGGCAATGGCGGCTACCGCACCGGCACCGCCGACATCTGGTTTGGCATGGTGGATATCCGCGACGTGTCGAAGGCGCATGTGCTGGCGGCCAGCCGGCAAGAAGCCAGCGGTCGCCATATCCTGGTCAATGAACCGCACTCGATGATCTGGGTCTCCGAGGTCTTGCGCCGTCATTTTGGCGAAGCCTACCCCTTCCCCCGCCGGATCGTGCCGAAGTGGTTCATGTGGCTCGTCGGGCCGCTGTTTACCCTCGACCGCAAGTTCATCAGCCGGCATTTCGGCAAGCCGCTGGCCTTCGATCATTCTTATACGAAATCCGATCTGGGACTGGAGTTCAGGCCGATGGAACAAACGCTGACGGAGCATTTCCGGCAACTGCTCGACGACGGGCTGGTCAGGCGCCGGTAGCCACTGGCCGCGAAGGGTCGGTGATCCACTCGCTCCAGGAGCCGGGGTACAATTTGGCGTGCCCCAGGCCCGCCACCCGCATGGCCAGGATGTTGTGGCAGGAGGTGACGCCCGAGCCGCAGTAAAAGACGACGTGATCGGCAGGCACGCCGGCCAGCTTATCATTGTATTTCTTCTTCAATTCCTCTGCCGGTTTGAAGAAACCGTCTTCATCCACATTCTCCATAAAAGGAATGTTGATGGCCCCGGGGATATGCCCCGCCACCGGGTCGATGGGCTCTTCCTGCCCGATGTAGCGCTCGTAGTTGCGCACGTCGACGACCCTGAAATCGGGGTTTTGGCTGGCGGCGGCCACCTGCCGGGCGTCCATGGTCCAGCCCTCCTGCGGACGGGGTTTGAACTGCCGGGGCTGCCGTTCGGGAGCAGCTACGGAAACGGGGTAATTGAGGGCTTTCCAGTCTGCCCAGCCGCCGTCCATCAGCGCGACGGCCTCGTGGCCTAGCCATTGGAGCATCCACCACAGGCGCACGGCCATGCCGCCGCCCTTGAAATCGTAGACCACTACCTGCACCTTTTCGTCGATACCCCAGGAAGAGAAAAGTTCGGCCATGCGATCGACAGGGAGCATGGGGTGCCGGCTGGTTTTGCCGGGGATGACCGGCGAAGAGAGGTCTTCGTCAAGGTGGGCGTAAAAAGCGCCGGGGATATGGCCTTCGAGGTATTCCTCCCGCCCCTTCGAGGGTTCCTGCAATGAAAAACGGCAGTCGATGAATACCCAATCGGGGTCGTGGAGGTGGGCGAGAACCTCTTTTGCGGAGATAAGCGTGGAAAACATGTGCGGTAGTACAATTTTTCGTAATTTAGGCACTTCTTCACGCAAAACACCCCTTTCCATGAAAAAAAACCTCTACATGCTGGCCATTGTGGCCTTCCTGCCCGCCTTTGGCGGCGCTCAGTCCGCACTCTTCATCGACACCAGCTTCACGGCCGAGCAGATGGTGACGGACTTTTTCAGCAACTCCTGCGTCACCCCTTCCAACGTCACCTTCAACGGCACCCCGGCCATGATCGGCTACTTTGAAGCCGCCGGTACCGACCTGGGCGTCAACGCGGGCATCGTGATCTCCACCGGCAAGGTGAGCGACCTGATCAACGAGGTGAGCTATTTCAGCAACACCAACAACGGCCTGCCCGGCGACGCCGACCTGCAAGCCCTCGCCATGTACCCGACCTTCGACGCTTCCATTCTCGAGTTCGACATTACGGTCAGCGATGAGGGCGACCTGGAATTTCAGTACGTCTTCGGCTCGGAGGAATACCCCGAATACGTCGGCACATCGCTGAACGACGTTTTCGCCTTTTTTATAAAAGAAACTTCCTCCGCGAACATGGTCAATATCGCGCTCGTTCCCGGCACCTCGACGCCCGTGGCGATCAACAACGTGAACGCCGGCTTGAACGACGCCTATTTCGTCGACTATCAGGCGCAAAACGGCCAGCACATCTCCCTCGACGGCCTGACCACCGTGCTGCCCGCCACCTTCGCATCTACCAATGGCCAGACCTACCACGTCAAGATCGCCGTGTCGGACGTGGGCGATCAGATTTTCGACTCCGGCGTGTTCATCAGCACCCTGAGCCTCTGCGGTCCGGGACTGGTGGAGCCCAACACCTTCTTCAGCATGCAGGTGCAGGACAATTCGGTCTTTCTCGAAAACAAAACGCGCTACGCCACCTCCTGGCACTGGGATTTCGGCGACGGCACGAGTTCCGACGAGCGCTATCCCGAAGAGCACGTCTACGCACAGCCCGGCTCCTACACCATTACGCTGACCACGCAGAACTACTGCTGCTCCACCACGCATTCGCAGGAAGTAGTCATTGGCCCTTCCAGCGCCGGCGATTTGGAGGCCGAAGGCTTCGGCATCTTCCCCAACCCCGTGCAGGATCAGCTGACCATCCAGGGAGAGGGCGAAAAGGCCTTTTTCTACGAAATCCGCGACATCAGCGGCCGTTTGGCGGCCCATGGCGAGCAGCGTGGCAGCCTGACCCTGAATACGGGCGGCTGGAACCGCGGACTTTACTTGCTGACGCTGCGGACGGAGAAGGGGGTTTATACCAGAAAATTGTCGTTGCATTGATGGAGCTTAGCCGGAAACCGGCCATTTTCCAAAAAATACAAGGGCTGATCGCCGCCGAAAGCACACGGCACGGCGGGATCAGCCCTTTTCCCTATCATTCCCTCAACGTCGGCTACTACACAGACGACGGCCCGGGGAACATCCGCGAAAACCGCGACCGCTTGTTTGCCTCGCTGGGCATTTCCGAGTCTCAGGTCGCCTCTTCCCACCAGGTACACGGCGACCAGATACTGCTGGCTGAAGTCCCGGGCCGCTACGAGGGCTTCGATGCCCTGATGACCAACCGCCCCGGCGTTTTCGTCGCCGTCACCATCGCCGACTGCACGCCCATCCTGATCTGCGACCCCGTCAACCGTGCCGTAGCCGCCATCCACGCCGGCTGGAAAGGCACGGCGGGGCGCATCGTGGAGAAGACGGTGGAGGCTATGTCGCACCATTTCGGCACAGCCCCCGGCGACTGCCTGGCCTATGTCGGTACCTGCATCGATGAGTGTTCTTACGAAGTGGGCGAAGAGGTGGGAAAGCAGTTCGACACCCCATTTACTCGCTTCGACCAAGCCTCCGTCAAGTACTTCGTGGATTTGAAAGGAGCCAATGCGGCGCAGTTGGAAGGGGCCGGCATTTTGAGAAAAAACTTAGAGATATCCCCGTTTTCTACGGTGTTGCACAATGAGGATTACTTTTCCCATCGCAAGGAAAAGGGCGTGACGGGGCGGATGACGGCGATTATTGGTTTTATAGAATAATTACTGTGTTAAAATTGTTTAACACAGATGACATCTCTAAAAGATGTCATCTTTTAGAGATGTCATCTGTGACCAAAACCGGTACTCCTCCTTCAACCCCGTCCCCTCCTCTCCCCAAAACTCCGCCAAATCCCGGTAGGTCTTCAGACTCCCTCCTTGCATCCACCCAAACACATCACCCATCCTGACGGCCTCCTTGAGGTCGTGGGTGACGAACAGGGCCGTGATGTGGTGATCTTTGGCGATGCGCTTCAACAGGTCCTGCATGCTGGCGCGCGTCTCGGCATCGAGCGCGCCGAAGGGCTCGTCGAGCAGCAGCAACCGCGGCTGTATGATCAGCGCACGGCCGAATGCCGCCCGCTGCTTTTGCCCGCCCGACAGCTGATGCGGCATCTTGCGGGCATGAGGCCCTAACTCCAACTCCTCCAGCAGTTGCTCCACCCGCTGCCCGAGCTCGGCTGAAGGCGTTTTGCGGAGGCGCAAGCCAAAAGCCACATTCTCAAAAATAGTCAAATGGGGAAACAACAAGGGCTCCTGGTAGAGGTACACCACGCCCCGCTCGTTGGCAGGCAAGGGGTCGAGGGACTTTCCATCCAGCCAGACCTCGCCGGCATCAGCCTTTTCCAGTCCGGCGACGATCTTGAGCAGGGTGGTCTTGCCGCAGCCCGATCGCCCCAATATGCTGAGAATACGCCCGGCTTCCAGTTCGAGCGACAGCGAAGTCAACACCTGTTCGGCGCCGAAGGATTTGTGGATGTTGCGGATCGTCAGGAACATAGGTCAGGTTGTTGGGTTATTGGTGCGGAAGAGGTATTTTTTGTTGAGCCACCACAGGATGAGTGGGGGCAGGAAAAGCAGGCAACCAGCTAAAGCCGCCTGGAAGATATTCGCCTCCTGGACATACTGAAATACCCGCACCGTCAGGGTTTGTACTTTCCCTACGCCGATGAGGGAGGTCAGGCCGTATTCGAACCAGGAGATGAGAAAGGTCTGGAAAAAGCAGACCATCAGTGCGCTGCGCGACATGGGCAGCAACACCATCCGGAAGGCTTGCCGGGGCGTGCCGCCCAGGGTGGCCACCAGATCCTCCATCGACTGGAGGCGGCGGTTCCAGAAGCCGGAGAAAAAGATGACGGCGAAGGGATAGGCCATGCAGAGCTGGGCCAGCCAAACGCCGCTCCATTTTCCCGACAATTCCATTACCAGAAAATAATACTGCAAACAGGCCGCCAGGATGACCGGCGCCATGGCGTAAGGAAAATAGGCCAGCAGCAGCCAGCGCCGCTTCCGCCGACTCCGGGCGATCTGCCGGCTGGTCAGGTAGCCCAGCGCGGTGGCCGTGAGCGCCACGCCCAAAGACAGTAGCAGCGAAGCCCAAAGACTACGGCTCAGCGCACCACCGGGGTCGAGGGCGGCGGCCCAGTAGCCGAGCGTCCACTCCCGGGGCAGCAAGGCGGGGAAGGGCCACTGCCGCCCTGCCGACCAGACCAGCAGGAGCAGGAAGGGCAGGACCCAAAGGGCGCTCGCCAGCGCCTGCGACAAGCGCCTGATCAATCTTGTGCCCATTTCGCCTCTTGTTTTTTGAGAAAAAAGATCAGGAATACCACCACCAACACGAAGAAGAAACTGATGGCATAAGCCTGTGGCACATCCCCCAAATCAAACCGCTGCAGCTTGCGAATGGCCAGCACGCTGATCATCTGGGGCGACTGCGTCCCGAGCAGAAGAGGGATGTCGTAGGCGCCGGCCATGAAAATGGCGTACAAAAGCAGGGTGGGAGAGGCTTTGCGAAGCAGCACCGGCACGAAGACCCGCCAGACCACCTGCGCCCGCCCCGCGCCGAGCGTGCGGGCGACTTGCCCCAGCGGTGACAATTGTTCTGTTTCGAAAAAATTCACAAAAAGCAGCACGAAAAACGGCGTCGCCATCCACACATGCGCGGCGATGATTCCCATGCCCAGCGGGTCGTTAACCCATTCGGGAAAAGCGGTCAGGCTGTCCGTCAGCCCCAGGTGGAAACTGAGGCGGGAGAGAAAGCCCCCTTTCGAAAGCAATTGAAACGTAAAAAAGCCCACTACGATGGCCGGGGCCGTGAGCGGAAGGTAGACGGCGTAGGAAAGCCAGCCCTTGCGAAAATCTCGCTGCCAGGCAATAGCGGCCGCCAGCGCCAGCAGGGTAGCGATGCCGGTCGAAGCCGCCGCCACCCAGGCGCTGAAGCCCAGCGATTGCCAGAATGCCTGATCCGACCAAACAGCCCTCCAATGCTCAAGGGTGAAGCCCTGGCTGAGTAGTCCGGTCAGCCCCAGGCTGTAAGCCCCGGCGTAAGCCCAGCCCGCCAGCAGGGGCAGGACGGCCAGGGCCAGGAAGATGGTCCAGAGCAGTGCTCTCATTCCCTGTTTTCGATGATTTTTTCCCTGAAATCCTTCGCCAGGCGGATCATGTATTCCGGGGCCAGTTCTGGAAGGGCCCTCTCCTGCATCTCGGCCCTCGAAGGGGCGTACTGACGCGGCGGCAGTACCTGAAAGCGCTGCCGCCACTCCTCCGGCAAGCGCTGGATATCGAGCACCGTGCCGTCGCCCCAAACCCCGGGGTCCTGCTTGCGCAGCTGAGCCTCGGGCGAGATCAGGAAATTGGCCGCCACCATGGCGCCCGCCTTGTTGGCCGACAGCCGCGGGATGCCAAGGTAGTGGGTGTTCTGTATCGTGCCGGGTTCCCAGACGTAGGCGCGGGCCGTTGCCGGAAAGACGCCCTGGGCGATTTTGTTATCCACCTCGCTGTCGTTGTTGCTCATGGTAAACCAGGTCTCCCCGTTGGCGAAAAGCTGGTGCATGGGCGCCACAGCTTCGGGGAAGGTCTTGCCCTCTTTCCACAAGAAAGGCTTGATGTTCCTGAGGTATTCCCACAGTGCGGCGCTGTGCAGCGCATATTTTTCTTCGTTGAAAGGTCCTGCCAGCTCCTCCGCCCCCCCGGCGATGTCCATCAGCAGGATTTTCAGGAACGTAAGTCCCGTGAAATGCACATCGAAGGTAAACCTGCCGGGATGGGCCTTGACGAAGGCCGCCAGTTCCGCCCTATTGCGGGGCGGTGTGGGCATCTCCGTGCTGTTGTAGATGATCGCCATTTGCACATTGCCCCAGGGGCACTCGAACCCTTCCACCGGCTGCTGGAAATCCAGTGCGATGAAGGGGTTTTCCCAATCGATAAAAGCCGCGTTAGGCAGCGAATCCATCCAGGGCCCATGAAGGGCGTCGATCTGCCGCAGTTGATAAAAAGTCTCCCCATTGATCCACAGCAGATCCAGCGCGCTTGATTGCTTGCCGGCCTGTAGTTCCGCCATCAGGTTCTGCACGATGATATTCCCCTGTCCTCCGGCGATGCGGAGCTCAATGCCGTAGCGCTCCTTCAGTTCTTTAGCCACATACTCCTGCATATAGGCGTTGATCAGGGGGTCGCCCTGCCACATCATCATCTGCACCGTGCTACCCTGGGCCAGTTGCTCTATTTCGGGCCAGGAAAGCCGGGACAGGTCCTGCTCTCTTTCCATTGCCGGGCCGCAGGAGAGAAGGAGGAGGATGGGAAAGAATACGAGGCGCTTCATTAAGATTTGATTATCAACTACTTATCGAGGTGTCACCTCCTTTCTATTTGATTATCAACCACATAGGAGGTGACACCTTGTATCAACCTGGCTGCTAAGCACTTAGGAGGTGTCACCTCCTAAGTGACTGATAACCAAACCAGAGCGAGGTGTCACCTCCAATACGGAACAAAAATAAAACGTATTCCCGCTTCGCAGCGTTTTTATTATCAAATGTGACCCGCACCGCAAAACGGGTCTATACAAAAACGGCCGGCACATGCCGAACCATCATCCAACAGCCCCTGTACAGGACTCGGAATGGCTCAGTTCCATCCTTCACAGCTCCCCTTTCGGCATTATCACGCTGAATGCGGAAGGGGCTGCCGTAATTTTCAACAAACAAGCCCTCGACCATCTCGGACTGGAGGAGCAGGAAACCATACTCCCTTCCAAACCCCTGGCGCATTGGCTTTCTCACATACCCCTCCTGCAGGAAAAAATCGCCCGGGTGTATGAAGACAACACGTTTTTCTTCGACCTGACCGAATTACCCTTCGATAACCGCTTTTTCAACTTCCGCGGCAGACCGCTGCGGGAGGGCATGCTGCTCACTACCAACGACCTGACCCAAATGAAGAAAGTGGAGCTCGCCGCCCTCGACGCCGTACTCGAAGGCCAGGAATCGGAGCGCCACCGCCTGGCCAAAGAAATCCACGACGGCATCGGGCCGCTGCTGTCAGCGCTCCGGCTAAATATCGAAAACGTACACAACCGAATACCGCCCGGAGATCCCAAACTCGAGAAAAGCGTCAAAAACGTCACCGAACTCCTGCATACCATCTCGCATGAGATCCGCAGCGTGTCGCACGCACTCATGCCCAGCGTGCTGCTCGACTTCGGCATCGTCTCCGCGCTGGAAAACCTCTGCCAGAAAGCCGATGAGGGCGGACAGGTGCACGTCCATTTCTTTCACTCCGGACTCAGCAAGCGCCTGGAGCAAAACACCGAACTCAGCCTCTACCGCATCACCCAGGAGCTGCTCAACAACGCCCTCAAATACGCCAAAGCCCAGAATATCACCATCCAGCTCATTCAGCATCCAGACAGCATCCTGCTCATGGTCGAAGACGACGGCATCGGCTTCGACAAGGAAGCCATGAAGCGAAACCACTCGGAAGGGATCGGCCTGCGCAACGTCCAAACCCGCGTCAAATTCCTTGGCGGCGCCTTCTCGCTCGACACTCGCCCGGGCCGGGGCGTGGTCGCCACCATCGATATCCCATATAAACCGTAACCCATGATCACCGTATTCATAGCCGACGATCACAAAATCTTCCGCGACGGAATCATCTCCCTCCTCGATAACGAAGAAGACATGCAGGTCGTGGGAGAAGCCGGCAACGAAGAAGAACTTTTCGAGAAAATCCCGGCCCTCCAGCCCAAGGTTATCCTCATGGATATCTCCATGGGCGCATCCAACGGCATTGAGGCCACCGAAAAAATCCTCAAACGCTTTCCCAATATTAAGGTGCTTGCCTTGTCCATGCACTCCGAAAGCAGCTATATCATCAAAATGCTCGAAGCCGGCGCTTCCGGCTACCTGCTCAAGGACGCGGGCAGCCGCGAAATGATCTCCGCCATCCACACCGTCGCCTCCGGCGATACCTACTTCAGCCAGCAGGTCTCACAAACCCTGCTCCACTACCTGCACGGCGGCAAAAAAGTGCTGGAAAAACGCCCCGGCGTACCACTGACCAAGCGCGAACTCGAAGTGCTCCAACTCATCGCCGAAGAGTACTCCAACTCCGAGATCGCCGAAAAACTCTACATCAGTATCCGCACCGTCGATACCCACCGGCGCAACCTGCTGGAAAAACTGGGGGTCAAAAACACCGCAGGCCTCGTCAAAAACGCCATGCGCCTCGGACTGATCAACTCCTGATCTGCGAGTTTCTCGCAGAAATAAGCCTTTTCACGTATTTTCAAAAATACGCCTTCACACGCTGCCACAGGAGCAGGGGGTCTTCTACATTTGACCCATCAATCAACAGCCATGCACACGGAAACTACCCTCCTGCCAGCGAATTTGCACGACATCCCTGTTTCGCAGCTGGTACAAACCTACCAGCGCAACCATCACCCCCTCCTCCTGAGCGAATTGTACCAGCGCTATTTCGACCGCGTCTACAACTACTGCCTCAGCATGGCGAAAAATCCCGAAGTAGCCTTCGACCTCGCCCAGGACGTCTTCCTCAAAATAACCGAACACCTCGACGAACTGCGCAACCCCGACCTCTTCACCGCCTGGCTGTTCCGCATCGCCCGCAACCGCTTCATCAACCACGTCAAAGCCAACTCCCAGGCACAACACTTCGCCTCCCTGACCACCGAAGAATCGGAAGACCCCGAAGAACATGAACACGCCCTCGAACGCGAACTGCTCTTTCAAAAAATGCAGGTCGTGCTCGACCAGATACCCGAAATGGACCGCGAACTCCTCCTCGCCAAATACTATCACAAAGAATCCATCCACCACCTCGAAGCCCGCTTCGGCCTCTCCGAATCGGCCATCAAAATGAGGCTCTCCCGAGCCCGGCAGCGGATGGCGAAAATGTGCGGCTAAAATAGAAAAGGGCGCCGGGTATTACCCAGCGCCCTTTTCATTTCAAGCAGGCAGTGATTACTGTTCCTGACCGCCTTCCGTAGCAGCGTCAGTTGCCGGAGCTTCTTCAGCCGGAGCAGCTTGTTCTGCGGGAGCAGCTTCCTCAGCGGGAGCAGCTTCTTCAGTGTTCTCTTCAGTAGCTTCCGTGCCGGTGTTGCGGCAAGCGGTGAAAGAAAGAGCGAAAACCATTGCCAACAAGGCGAAAATGACTGATACCTTTTTCATAGTTCCTTTTGATTACTATTAAATGTTAAAAATTTTAACAAATTTAAGGCGAATCTGCAAATTTTTTCCGAAAAATCCACAAGATTGCGTTCATCAATTTGAAAAAATTCAGTTTAAAGACTGATTTTTCCCAAAAGGTCACTACCCTCAAACAATCTATGGAAGATTTTCTGGCAATATTTTTCGACACCAGCACCGTACTTTTCAACTTCGTCGACCGCTACGGCCCGCTGACCTATGCCTTGCTCTTCCTCATCATCTTCTGCGAAACGGGCCTCGTCGTCACCCCCTTCCTGCCCGGCGACGGGCTCCTCTTCTCCGCTGGCATCCTCGCCGCAGCCGGCAAACTCGATATCTGGTACACCGCTCCACTGCTCCTGGGCGCTGCTATCCTCGGTAATACTTCCAACTACTTCATCGGCCGCACCATCGGCGAAAAACTCGTGCATGCCAAAAAAATCAGGCTCATCCGAAGAAACCATATCCTCCGCACCAACCAGTACTACGAAAAACACGGCGGCCGGGCCCTCGTGCTCGGCAGGTTCATCCCCGTCATCCGCACCATGGTGCCCTTCGTCGCCGGCGTCGGCAAAATGACCTTCCGGCCTTTCATGATCTACACCATCATCGGCGGCTGTATCTGGGTGCTGCCCCTCACCCTTGGCGGGTTCTTCTTCGGCGATATCCCCTGGGTACAGAAAAATTTCCTCCTCATCTACCTCCTCATCTGGGTCGTTACCCTCGTGCCCCTCCTCTGGGATATCATCTGGATGCGCCTCAAACTCATGTTCGCCAAACGCCCCTACCCCCGCACCCGCCTCATGGGCCGCAAGAAAGATGATACTTTCTAAAAAGTATGTATCATACTTTTCTGTTTGTATAGTGACAAATGGCGCATTTGAGGTCAACTTTGCCGGAAAAACCCGCTTCCGCAAAACATGATCGTCAAGAAAAATTTCCACCCCCTCAAAGTATGGGGCTACATCAAAAACCAGGTGCTTTTCGCCCTGGCCTGGGCCCTCGCCGTATGGACCCTCTTCGCCCTGGCCGGTATCACCGAACTGGCCCTCAACTTCACCCCCATCGGCGTGCTGGGCTCCGCCCTGGCCATCTTCGTGGCCTTTCGCAATAACTCGGCCTACGGCCGCTGGTGGGAAGCCCGCACCATCTGGGGCGGCATCGTCAACTCCAGCCGCGTGCTCGGCCGCCTCGTCATCACCTTCACCGATGCCCACAGCCACCAACCCAACTACGACGCTATCCGCAGCGAGGCCTTCAAGCAACGCCTTGTCTACCAGCTCATCGCCTGGGTGCATGCCCTCCGCTTCCACCTGCGGCGGGAAGAAAAATGGGATGAACTCAAACCCTTCCTCTCGCCCGACGACTGGAACCTCCTGCACAAAGCCCAAAACAAACCCAACTACCTCCAACTCCTCATGGGCCGCCAAATCTACCAGGCCATGGCCAACGGAACCCTCGGCGGCTTCGACAGCTTCCAGATGGAAGGCCAGCTCCTCGCCCTGGCCAACTACCAGGGCGCTTCCGAGCGCATCAAAAACACGCCCCTCCCCCGGCAATACGACTTCTTCACCCGGCTCTTCGTCCTGCTCTTCGCCGCTATGCTGCCCTTCGGCCTCCTGGGCTTCTTCGCTTCCACCCCCGGCCTCTCCTGGCTGATCATTCCGATTTCTGTATTAATTTCGGGCGTCTTCACCATCATGGAACGCACCGGCGCCGCCAACGAAGACCCCTTCGAAAACCTCGTCACCGACGTGCCCCTCACCGCCCTCTGCAACACCATCGAACGCGACCTGCGGGAAATGCTTGGCGAAGAAAACCTGCCGGAGAAGTTAGTGCCACAGCAAGGATACCTTTTTTAAAATCGTTTATCGTTTACGTAAACGATAACCGATCGACGAGAAACGCTACTTCATCAATTCGCTAACTTATACTTTTTATGAAAATCACCATCATCGGTCACGGAAACGTCGGCTCCGCCCTCGCCCAGCGCTGGGCCCTCGCCGGCCACCAGATCATCTTCGGCGCCCGCAGGCCCGACGACCAGAAAGTCGCAGGCCTCCTGGCTCAAAACCCGGCCTTTTCAGCTACCACCATTGAAGAAAGCATCCTGGGCACGGACGCCATCGTCGTAGCCATCCCAGCCCACCTCACCGCCGACCTGGCCCGCCAACTCGGCGACCTGAGCGGCCGCATCCTCATCGATACCACCAACTCGGTGTTCCGCAAACCCGAACCCTTCGCCAACGCCTTCGACGCCTTCCAGCAAATCACCAGGGCCGAAGTAGCCAAATGCTTCAATTCCACCGGCGCAGAAAACATGCGCAACCCCCTCTACGGCGATATCCCCGCCGATATGTTCGCCGCAGGCAGCAGCCAGGCAGCCAAACAAACCGCCATGCAACTCGCTCGCGACGCCGGCTTCACCTGCTACGACTTCGGCGGCGACGACAAAGTGCCCCTGCTCGAAGAACTCTGCAGAATCTGGATACACCTGGCGATGAGTGGAATGGGAAGGAGCTTTGCGTTGAAGGTGATGAAAAGGTGAAGGGTGAAGAGTGAAGGGTGAAGGAATTTTTCTTCACTCTTCACCCTTCACTCTTCACTCCGCCCCCGCCAACACCGCCTCCACATCCACCACATTCGCATGCCTGGATGAGAGATAGGAGTAAATAACGGGCACCACATACAACGTAAGAATGGTAGAGAAGACCAGCCCCCCGATGATGGCGATACCCATCGACACGCGGCTTTCCGAGCCGGCGCCGAGGGCCAGGGCGATGGGCAGGGTACCCAGCACGGTGGAGAAACTGGTCATGAGAATGGGGCGGAAACGCGCGGCGGCAGCGTCCTGTATGGCGTCGAAGCGGGCGAGGCCCTGAGCCTTGCGCTGGTTGGCGAACTCGACGATCAGAATGCCGTTTTTCGTCACCAGACCGATCAACATGATGATGCCGATCTGGGAGAAAATATTGAGGGTCTCCCCGAAATACCACAGCGTCAGTACAGCCCCGGCCAGAGCCATGGGCACGGTGAACAGGATGATGAGGGGATCGCGGAAACTTTCAAACTGCGCAGCCAGCACCAGATAGATCAGCACCAGGGCCAGCAGGAAGGCAAAGACGAGGCTGGAAGAGCTCTCCACGAAGTCTTTCGAAGGCCCGGCCAGCGAAGTCAGGTAAGTGTCGTCGAGCACCCGCTTGCCGATGGCGTCCATAGCCTCGATACCATCGCCTATCGTTTTGCCCTTCACCAGACCCGCCGACACCGTAGCCGACACGAAGCGGTTGAAGCGGAAAAGCGTGGGCGGATTGGTCTGCTCGCTGAGCCTGACCAGGTTGTCGAGCTGTATCATGTCGCCGCGGCGGTTGCGCACGTACAGGGAGCGCAGGTTGACCGGTTCGTTGCGCATGCCGCGCTCGATCTGCCCGATCACCTGGTACTGCTTCCCGTTCATGATGAAATAGCCAAAGCGCTGCCCGCTCAATCCCAACTGCAGCGTTTGCGCGATGTCCAGCATCGACACGCCCAAATCCTGCGCCTTCTGCCTGTCGATCTCGATCTGTATTTCCGGCTTGTTGAACTTCAAATCCACATCCACAAAGTTGAATGTCGAGTCTTTGCGGGCTTCCTTCAGGAAAACGGGTACGATCTCTTTCAGCTTCTCAAAATTAGGGGCCTGGATGACGTACTGCACCGGCAGGCCTCCTCTCCGGTCGCCAATCGATGGCTCCTGGGCCACAAAGGTCCTCGCTCCGGTCAACTGCTGCACCTTGGGCGTGATCTCGTCCAGGATTTCCTGCTGCGAGCGCTCCCGCAACGCCGGGTCGGTCAGGATGGCGAACATGAAGCCCGAGTTGACCGTAGACGAGGCCCCAAAACCTGGAGAAGTCACCGAGGTGATCCCGTCCAGTTCCGTGGAGTCGATTTCCTGCTGCACCATGGTCAACAGCTGGGTCATATACTCATCCATGTATTCGAAAGTAGCCCCCTCTGGCGCCGAGGAGATGAAGCGCAGGCGGCTTCTGTCTTCATAAGGAGAAAGCTCTGAGGGAAGCGTACGGCCCAGAAAGTAGATAATGGCCACCGATCCCAGAATGACCACCGTGGCAAACCAGCGGTGCTGCATCACCCAGGCAAGGCTGTTGCGATAAGCATTGGTCAGCCCGACGAAAAACGGTTCGGTGAGCCGGTAAAAAGCGGGCTGCCGCTCCCGTTTTTTCAAAATCCGGGCGCTGAGCATGGGCGTCAGGGTGAGGGCAACAAACGACGATATGATCACCGCCCCCGCCAGCACGATGCCGAACTCCCGGAACAAGCGCCCCGTGAGGCCTTGCAAAAAGATCACCGGCATGAACACGACGACCAGCGCGACCGTGGTGGCGATCACGGCGAAGAAGATCTCTTTCGACCCTACCAGCGCCGCCTGCAAGGGTGGCATCCCCTTCTCCACCTTGGCATAAATATTTTCAAGCACCACAATGGCGTCGTCGACCACCAGGCCGATCGCCAGCACGATACCCAGCAGGGTGAGCACGTTGATCGAAAAGTCGGCGATGTACATGATGAAAAACGCACCAACCAGCGAAATCGGGATCGCTACCACGGGAATGAAGGTGGTGCGCCAGTCGCGCAAAAACAGGAAAATGATCAGCACCACCAGCGCAAAGGCAGTGAAGATAGTCTGCTCCACTTCGGTGATGGACTCGGTGATGAACTTCGTCGTATCGAAACCAATGCCCAGTTTGATATCTTCCGGCAGGTCCTTTTTGATCTGGTCCAGACGCCGGTAAAACTCCTCGGCGATCTCCACGTGGTTGGAGCCTGGTTGCGGGATGATAGCATTGCCCACCATGGGTACGCCGTTGCGCTTGAGCACGGTGCGAAGGTTTTCAGGCGCCAGCTCGGCATAGCCCACATCGCGAAAACGCACGATATTCCCGCCCTCCTCCTTGAGGATCATGTCGTTAAACTCCTGCGGGGTGGTCAGCCGCCCGGTGGTGCGCACCGTCAACTCTGTAAACTCGCCTTCCACACTGCCTGAAGGCAACTCCACGTTCTCGCGCAGCAGGGCGCTGCGCACGTCCAAAGGCGTCAGCTGATAAGCCGCCAGCTTCTGCGGGTCGAGCCACAGGCGCATGGCGTATTTTTTCTCCCCCCAAATCCGTATCTCGCTCACCCCGTTGATGGTCTGCAAACGCTCCTTGAACACCTTGTCGGCGATCTCCGTCAACTCGAGCATGGAGCGCTTGTCGCTCTGTATATTGAGAAAAATAATGGGGTTCGCGTTGGCGTCGGCCTTCGACACGATGGGCGGGTCGACGTCCGGCGGCAGGTTACTGATCGATCTGGACACCTTGTCGCGCACGTCGTTGGCCGCCGTCTCCAAATCCACCTCCAGGTTGAACTCCACCGTAATGGTGCTCCGCCCGTCGCGGCTCACCGAAGTCATCGTCCTGATCCCCGCGATCCCATTGATCGACTCCTCCAATGGCTCGGTGATCTGCGACTCAATGACATCCGCGTTGGCGCCCGGATAACTCGTGCTCACCGTAATCACCGGCGCATCCACGTTAGGGTATTCCCTGATACCCAAAAATGCCAGCCCGATGAACCCGAAAATCAGGATCACAATCGACATCACTGTGGCCAGCACCGGCCTTCTGATACTTACGGAAGATAGACTCATATTATTCTTTTTTCACCCTTCACTCTTCACCCTTCACTAATTTCACGTTCATCCCCGGCCTCAGCTGCAAAATACCGCTGGTAATGACCGTATCTCCGGGCTGGAGGCCCTCGGTGACCTGGATGGAGCGGGCCTGGCGGATACCCGTTTCTACAGCTACCGGCTGGGCGGTTCCGTTGCGGTAGAGGTAGAGTTTCTTGCCGCCCAGCTCGGGTACCACCGCTTCGGTAGGCACAAGCAGGGCTTTGTCGAATTGTTTCAGCTGCACCTTCACCAGCGTGAACGCACCAGGAAGCACCCTCCCGCCGGGGTTGGCGGCCGTTGCTTCAAAGGTGACGCTGCGGGTGTTGGCGTCGATCTTGGGATTGCGCGCTATCACCGTGGCGGGGAAACTCCCCTCCAGACCGGCGAGCTGATAGGTGATCCTGCCGCCTTCCCTCAGGTCTCCGCTGTATTTTTCTGGAATGGAAAACTGAATGTGAATGGGATCGACGCGCACCAGCGGCACGATGGGTGTGCCCGGCGAAACGTAACTCCCCTTGCTGATCGTCCGCAAACCCAGCACCCCGCTGAAGGGCGCCTGGATGACGGTCTTGCCCAACTGCACGTCGATCAGCTTGACCTCGGCATCGTAGCGGTCGACTTCCGCCTCCGCCACTTCGTATTCCTGCAAACTCACGCCTTCTTTCTCATACAAGGCCTTGAGACGGCCTGCGATCTTTTCCGACAGTCGCTTCTGCACGACCAGTTTCTCGCGCTGCGCCTTCAGTTCCTCGTCGTTCAGCCTGATCAGCACCGCGCCTTTCTCCACCCGTTTTCCTTCTTCGAATAATATCTCCTCCACTTTCCCCGCGATCTCGCTCGTGATCTGCACCTCCTCTTCCGGAATGGCCGATCCGTTCACTTCGATATAGTCGGTCAGCACTTCGGCCTGCACCACATATCCTTCCACCGGCAGGGCCTGCCCGCCTCCCGGTCCCGCGGCAGGTACGGCCACAGCGCCTGGCTCGGGCTCCCCGGGCTTGCCCCCGAAAACGCCCATTCGATACAATACAAAAATGACGATCAAGCCGCCTATGCCCGCAAGGGCAATCCACCGCGTTTTGTGTTTGCTCATTTCAAAAGGGAATATGTGGTAAAGATAGGAAACAGAAGAAATCCTTTAATAGTTTATGAGTTTATGGGGTTAGGAGTTTAGTGGCCTAAGCTCCTAACCCCATAAACTTATAAACTCAAACCATCGCTTTCTCCCAAAACAACTTCGCCACCCCCAATGGCCGGAGCCTGCTGCGGCGCTTGAACTGGTGGTGCGCCATGCGCCGCACGATGTCGTCGAGGGTCCTGACGGCTTCGACGATGTGGGGGCCTTTGTTGAGCATGACGCACTCGGCGCGCGACGACATCGCCGCGTCGGTGATCTCGGCGCGGGTGGCGATGCCCTTGCGGGCCAGCTTGTCGAGCACCTGGGTAGCCCAGATATCGGGCAGGTGAGCTGCCTCACATATCCACAGGATCTCCTCCTGCACCTCGGCGATGCGCTCGAAGCCGATCTCCACGGCCAGGTCGCCGCGGGCGATCATGACGCCGGTGCGGGGGCACTGCATGGCCGTGAGCAGCAACAGGGGCAGGTTCTCAAAAGCCTCTCTGGTCTCTATCTTGAGCACCAGGCCGATATCCTGCCTGCCCAGTTTACGGAACTCATCCAGCACCGTTTGCACGTCGGAGGGCTTGCGCACGAAAGAATAGCCCACGATATCTGCCAGCGAAGCGATGACCTTGATGTGGTCCATGTCGTCGGCCGTAAGGGGAGGCAGGCGCAGGTCGGTATCCGGGAAATTGATGCCCTTGTCGGCCCGGAGTTTGACGCCTTTGAAGCTGGCGCTGGTCACCTCTACGGTAAACGATTCAGGGCCGATATAGACGATCTTGCCCCTGATCTTGCCGTCGTCGAAGCAAACCGTTTCACCCATTTTCACCATATCAAACACCTCGGGTATGGTGGTCGACATGCGGGCCGGCCGGAAGGTGCGGCCGTCTTCCGAGCTCTGCGCCGGCATGCCCAGCATGGGCTCGCACACCAGCTCGATCAGGTCGCCCTTGAAGAGCAGGATATGCGGATCGTGGTCTCCGACGAAAGTGCGCAGCGGCCCCGTGCGCAACTTCGGCCCGGCCAGGTCCATATACACCATGCACTGACGACCCAGCTCGGCCGAGGCGCGGCGCACGTGCTCGGCCATCCGCCTCCACTCCTCGGGCCCGTCGTGTGCGGTGTTGATGCGCGCCACGTCCATACCGGCGTGGATGAGCTGGTAGACCAGGTCGTAGTCGTAGGCGCAGTCGGTGGCGAAGGTCACCATGATCTTGGTGCAGTTCTCGCGCGTGCACTCGCCCATGAGGCGGGCGGTGTTTTCGGTGAGCTGCTCGCGGCTGCGGCGGTAGTGCAGGGGCCTGACCATCTGCTCCAGCGGGTGCTCAACAGGCTCTCCGTTGAGCAGGCGCAGCATGATCAGGATGTTTTTCAGGTTGGTCAGGGTATACCCCTCCGAGTGGCCGATGGATGAAATGGCCAGGGTAGACAACTGGCCCTGAAAGCAGCGCAGGTCGTAGGTGCGCAGCGCCAGATAGTGGAGCAGGTTGCGGGCGCTCTCGTAATAGTGGGGTTGCACCTTGTCGAGCAACTCCTGATACGCATGCTCCCGTTCCTCCACATCGGCGATAATCCTGGACATCTCCCGGATCAGGAGCGGCAGGTCGATAGCGGATGCCTGGAGTGGCATTGTGAAAAGCGTTTATCGTTTATCGTTGATCGTTTACGTAAACGATAAACGATCAACGATAAACGGGATTTCCTCAATGGGGCAGGTACTTTCGCAACAGCCCGTATAAAAATGTTCCGAACATGGCGGTCGCCAAAAACACGATCAGCACCGTATAACCGCTGCCCAGCAGGATGAACATCGGCCCGGGGCAGATACCGGCCAGCGCCCAGCCCAGTCCGAAGATAAATCCGCCGATCAGGTAGCGGGGCACCGTCTTGTCTTTCGGCGTAAACGTGATCTCCTTCCCTTCGATCGACTTCATGTGCCGCCACTTGATCAACTGCACCACCCCTATGCCCAGCGCGATGGCCGAGCAGATGATGCCGTACATGTGGAACGACTGGAAGTGGAACATTTCAAAGATCCGGAACCACGATACCGCTTCCGCTTTATATAGAACAATCCCGAAGAAGATTCCGACGAGGATGAATTTGCTTAATTTCATTTTTTTGGTTGTTGGGTTTAAAAAATAAGCGGAAACAACAAATGCGTCATCACCAGCCCTCCGAGGAAGAACCCGACGAGGGCGATGAGGGAGCCCAGTTGCAGGGCCGACATGCCGCTGATGGCGTGGCCGGAGGTGCAGCCTCCCGCGTAGCGGGCGCCGAAGCCCACCAGCAGGCCGCCGCCGGCGATGATAAGCAGGCCGCGCCAGGTGAAGAGTGCTTCCCAGGAGTAGAAATCGGGCGCCATGGGCACCTGCCCTTCCACAATTTTCCCCTTGAAATAATCAAACTCGTTGAGCGTCTGCACCGTTGCCGCCGAGATGTGGGCCACGTCGCCATCGGAACCAATAAAATAGTGCGCCGCCATATAGCCGCCGAACATGGCGCCCAGCGCCACCATCAGGTTCCAGCCCTGGGAGGCCCAGTCGAACTTGAAGAAATCGGCATAGTCGTCCGCGCCGTCGGCCGCGCACATGACGCGGAAGTTGGCCGAGATGCCAAATTCGCGGCCGAACCAAATAAGCAGGAACATGGTCAGGGTGATCATCGGCCCGGCCACATACCAGGGCCAGGGCTGGCTGATGAAGTCTCTGATTTGGATAAGGAAGTCGGGGACCATTATTGAGAGTTTAGAGTTTAGAGTTTAGAGTTGAGAGTTTAGAGTTTAGAGTGGAGAGTGGAGAGTGGAGTGTGGAGCGACCGCGAGGCAACTTTGTTGCCTCGGCCTCACTTCACTCTCCACTCTCAACTCTCAACATATTTGCTACCAAATTACGTATTTCTTTTCCCACTACCGGCAAAAGCCCTTCAATTTCCTCCGAAAGCCCGATATGCAGGGGCTGAAGGTCGGAAACGCTGGCAACGAAGAGGTAGACGTTAGGCATGCGGCCCAGTATCTGCAGGCCGTCGAGCAGGTCTTTGAGCCCGATGTCGTGGGTGCTGAGCGCCTTGGGATAGTCTTTGGAAAAACGCGGCTGGATGAGCCGCCACTGCCCGGCCCGCTGGGGTTCGAGGGCAGCGTCGATGAGAATGACCGTGGGGTAGTCGTCGAGGAAGTTCATCAGCACGAAACCTGCCGTGCCGCCGTCTTCCACGCCGACGCCCGCGGGCCACTCCTCCTCTGCGAGACGGCGGGCGAGGTGAACGCCGAAGCCTTCATCTCCCATCAGCAAATTGCCGATGCCGAGGATCAGGATTCGTTTCTCCGGCTCGCCAGCCATCTCTTCTGCAAAGGAGTTATTGGTTTTCATTTGGCCGGTACTTCTTCTTCCTTTTCTTTTTCAAGTTCTTTCTGGAAGACGTCTTCCTCGATGAACTTCCAACCGCCGCCCATGGAGGAAATCTCGCCGCGTCCTTCCACGTAATCGTGGTAGAACACGAGGTAGATATGGACGAGGGCAAAAACGATGAAGAACCACATGGCCGCATGATGCCAATTGCGCAAGTGGAAATTCGGGCCGAAAATATCGGCTATCGGCGCCCAGAGGCTTGCGAACCACCAGGTGCTCATATCGGCGTAAAGGGCAAAGCCGGTTACGCATTGTACCAAAAAGGCGATGAAGGTCATGAAGTAAATAAAGCCTGCCAGGGCGTTGTGCCCCACCGAAAGGTGCTCCCGGTTCTTCTTCAACAGGATGTCGATGCGGATCACATCATACATTTCCTTGAAGAACTTTTTGCTGGTCGGGATGAAATTCTTCCAGTTGGCGTATTTATTTCCTACGAACCCCCAATAGAGGCGGAATAAGAAGTTGAAGAAAAAGATATAAGCCGCCGCAAAGTGGATGAAGCGGATGGTGCCGAACAGGTACCTGAACGAAGCTTCCTCGCCCGACTGCAGGGCGGGCGGGGCGCCGATGAGGTAACCGGTCACGCAGAGGGCGAGAATGGCAATCGCATTCAACCAGTGGTAGAATCGCACGGGAAGCTCCCATACGAACACGCGGCGAAGGAGTTTGGATTCACCTGTTTTCATACCGGTTCATTTTACAAAACCTTCACTTGATTGATATGCTTGCCGTCTTCGTCATACAAGTGTACCGCGCAGGCCAGGCAGGGGTCGAACGAGTGGATGGTGCGCAGGATCTCGACCGGTTTCTCCGGGTCTGCGATCGGCGTATCCATCAGCGCTGCCTCGTAGGCCGAGCGGTTGCCGTCCTTATCGCGCGGGCTGGCGTTCCAGGTCGAAGGCACCACGAGCTGGTAGTTGGCCAGCTTCTTGTCCTTGATCACGCACCAGTGCGCCAGGGCGCCGCGCGGGGCTTCGGTATGACCTACACCCATGCATTCGGCAGGCCACTTGGAGGGGTCGAATTTTTCCATTTCGGCCATCCGCGTGTCGCCGTTGCGCAGGTTGGCGATGAGCTGGTCGTAGAACTCCAGCGCCCACTGCGCCACCAGCACCGACTCCAGACCTCGGGCTGCCGTGCGGCCCAGGGTGGAGAAGAGCGCCGTGACCGGCACGTTGAGCTTGGCCAGCGCGCTGTCGACCACCTCCTTGTAGTCCTCGCGGCCGCGGGCGTAGCCGATGAGCACGCGGGCCAGCGGCCCCACTTCCACGGCGTTGCCTTTCCAGCGCGGGGTCTTCAGGTAGCTGTACTTCGCGTTGGTGTCGAGGTTCTGGTAAGGAGGCTTCGGACCGGTGTAGTTGACCTTGGTCTCTCCCTTCCAGGGGTGCAGCCCCACGTCGTTGCCGCCTTCGTAGTCGTACCAGGAGTTGGTGATAAATTCCTGCACCTCGCTGTCTTCCCGCAGGTTGACATCCATGACGTTGGCGATGTCTTTGTTGAGGATAACGCCGGAGGGGAACTTGAAGCTCGAGGGGTCGTTGTAGCCGTTTGTGGGCAGGTCGCCATAGGCCATATAGCTGCCCAGGCCGCCGCCGATGGCGCCCCAGTCGAGGTAGAACGGCGCGATGGCCAGCAAGTCGGGAATGTACACCTGCTCGATGAAGGTCTTGGCGTCCTTGAGCAGCTGGTGCACATACGCCAGGCGTTCGGCATTGATGCCGCTGACGTCGTCGAGGCCGATGGCGCAGGCCATACCGCCGACGAGGTAGTTGGGGTGCGGGTTCTTGCCGCCGAAGATAGTATGCACCTTGACGATCTCCTTCTGCCATTCGAGCGCTTCCAGGTAGTGCGCCACGCCGATAAGGTTGACCTCGGGCGGCAGTTTGTAAGCCGGGTGGCCCCAATAGCCGTTGGCGAAAATGCCGAGTTGCCCGCTTTCGACGAATTTGGTCAGGCGCTTTTGCAGGTCGGAGAAATAGCCCGGCGAGCTCTTCGGCCAGTGGGAGATGCTCTCGGCCAGGTCGGAAGTAGCCTTCGGATCGGCCTTGAGCGCCGACACGATGTCGACCCAGTCGAGGGCGTGCAGGTGGTAGAAGTGCACCACGTGGTCGTGCATGTACTGGGTGCAGAACATGATGTTGCGCACCATTTCGGCGTTGGGCGGAACGACGATGCCCAGCGCGTCTTCCACGGAGCGGACGGAAGCGAGGGAGTGCACGGTGGTGCACACCCCGCAGACCCGTCCGACGAAGGCCCAGGCGTCGCGGGGGTCGCGGCCCTTCAGTATTTCTTCGATGAGGCGCACCATGGTGCCGGAGCTGTATGCGTCGGCAATCTTGCCGTCGCTGATGTCGGCCTCGATGCGCAGGTGGCCTTCTATGCGTGTGATGGGATCTATGACGATTCTTTGGCTCATGACTCAAGAGAATGTAGGTTAGAAAAGAAGGTTACAGTTCTTTTTCGGCTTCCTTGCCCTGATCGATATACTTGCCGATGATCTTGCCCTTGCGCAGGTTGGTGCCGATGGCATGGGCCGCCATCCCGGCGACCGTCACCCCGGCGGCGGTCATACCGATCTTGTCGGCGTTGCTCTCTATTCCGAATCCGGGAAAATTGGCCATTTGCCGGTAGATCGGCCCGTTGTCCCAGAAGTTCTCTTCACTGCAGCCAAAGCAGCCGTGACCGGATTGGATCGGATAGCTCGTGCCGTTGTTCCAGCGCATGACGCCGCAGGCGTTGTAGGTGCTCGGACCCTTGCAGCCCACTTTGTACAGGCAGTAACCTTTCTTCGCATTCTCGTCGTCGAAGGTCTCCACGAACAGGCCGGCGTCGTAGAACGGACGGCGGTAGCAGGTGTCGTGTACGCGCTTCGAGTAAAAAGCCTTCGGACGGCCCACCCGGTCGAGTTCCGGCAGGCGGCCGAACGTTATAATATGTACCAGTACCCCGGCCATCACCTCTCCGATCGGCGGGCAGCCCGGCACCTTGATGATCGGCTTGCCTTTGATCAGCTTGTGGATCGGCGTAGCGCCCGTGGGGTTGGGCTTGGCAGACTGTACGCAGCCATTGCTGGCGCAGCTGCCCCAGGCGATGACCGCCTTGGCGCCTTCGGCGCATTCCTGCAAAATATCGAAAGAAGATTTGCCGCCGATGCAGCAATACACCCCGTCTGCGCCCATGGGCACAGACCCTTCCACACACAGCACGTATTCCCCTTTGTATTTTTCCATGGTAGCATGCATGGCCTCTTCTGCCTGATGACCCGAGGCGGCCATCAATGTCTCAGTGTAGTCCAGCGAAATCTTGTCGAGCACGATATCCGCCACAATCGGGTGCGACGAACGGATGAACGACTCGCTGCAGCAGGTGCATTCCTGGAAGTGGAGCCAGATAACCGGCACGCGTGGCGTGTTCTCCAGCGTCTTCGCGATCTGCGCCGCACCGCTGGTCTCAAGGCCGAGATAGGCCGCCATCATGGTGCAGAACTTCATAAAATCGCGGCGCGAGTAACCCCGGTCCCTCAGCTCTTCAAAGTAGGTAGGACGTTTTGTCGTGGTGAAAGGCATAACAGCGCTGTTTTTTGTTTGTTTTCCAAAATATTATAACAGAGGGGTAATCAAAATTAAAACCGCCTGTCGTGACACTCGTATGACATTAATCATTCGTTTGGGTGATATTTGTCACTGCTGCCAGGAAAGAAATGCGATTAGTTTTGGGAGCTTATAAACGAAGTCCGTTTATCGTTGAGCGTTTAT
>JBAQQB010000239.1:0-2098 GCA_049306275.1 Saprospiraceae bacterium
GTAAACGATAAACGATCGACGATAAACGAAAAAACAATGATTGTGGAACAGTTACTACAGCATATAGAAGCCCTCATCTTCGCCACTGATACACCCGTATCGCGCGAAGAGATCCACGCTTGCCTGGAACAGGCCCTGGAGACGCCTGTAGAGAAAGAGGCGATCGAGGAGGCCTTGCAACAATTGGCCGCCTGGTATCAGAACAGCGACAGGGCTTTCGAACTCGTCGAAATCGCCGACGGCTTCCACTTCATGACCAAGGGGGCTTACCACCACACGGTAGCTACCTACCTGAAGCAGACCACCAGGAAGCGCCTTTCCCAGGCGGCGCTGGAAACCATTTCCATCATCGCCTACAAGCAGCCCATCTCCAAGGCAGACCTGGAGCGGATCCGCGGGGTGAACTGCGATTATTCGATGCAGAAACTATTGGAAAAAGAACTTGTTACTATTGTGGGCCGCAGCGAAGGGCCCGGGCGCCCGCTGCTCTATGGTACGAGCGAGAAATTCATGGACTATTTCGGCCTGAAATCGCTCAAGGACCTGCCGCAGCCCAAAGATTTCAAAGACGCCGACGGGGACAACGAGATCGGCGAACAAGCGCCGCTCGAAGAGCCCGCAGAGTAAAATACAGGATATGAGCAATGAAGACAAACCCCTGATCAACCGCGTCGCTGAAAGCGGGATCATTACCATCAACCTGGAAAATTTCTTCCCGGCAGAGCCCGTCGTATCGTTCGACCTGAAGGGCTATCTCTTCATGGAATTGATACTCAAGGAAAAAGAGTTCAGAGAGGCGCTCAAGGCGCACGACTGGGCGCAGTATCAGGGCGTCAACCTGCTGGTGTTTTGCTCAACCGACGCAATTATCCCCACCTGGGCCTTCATGCTCGTGACGGCCTATGCAGAGCCCTATGCCAAAACCATTTTTCAGGGTACGAAAGAGGAGTTTTATAAAATGGCGATCAACCGCGCCCTCGATCAGGTCGATGCTTCCGTTTACCAGGACCAGCGGGTGGTCGTCAAGGGCTGCGGCGACAAGCCGGTGCCGCCAGCGGCTTATGTCGAGCTGACCAGAAAGCTGCGCCCCTATGCACAGAGCATCATGTTTGGCGAGCCCTGCTCTACCGTGCCCATTTTCAAACGTCCCCGCGTGCTCAACAAATCCTGACTTGCGCATGATATCCCGCAATACCCTTCTAATCCTCGCCGGCGCTTTCGCCGGGGCGCTTATCCTCATTTTGCTCGCCTCCAAAACAGGCGACGGTAAAGAGGGCTTTTCCCCCAGCCACCAGCCCATCCCGGTCGTCGATCCCAAAAAGGAATATGCCTTCGCAGGCGAGGCCTTGCCTGTCGATAATTTCGATGTGGCGGAACGCCTCGAACGGGAATTGCTGGTCAATGCCTTCTACCATTCCAGCACCATCCTGGCCATCAAAATGGCCAACCGGTATTTTCCCGTGATCGAAGAGATCCTGAAGGAAGAAGAGGTGCCGGAGGACTTCAAATACCTCGCCGTGGCAGAGAGCGGTCTGAGGCAGGCCACTTCTTCGGCCGATGCGCGAGGGGTCTGGCAATTCCTCAGGGAAACGGGCCGGGAATATGGCCTGGAGGTGAACGACGAAGTCGACGAGCGCTATCACCTGGAGAAGTCGACCCGCGCGGCCTGCGCTCATTTCAAAGCGCTGAAAAAGCGTTTCGGCTCCTGGATCCTCGTGGCGGCAGCTTACAATATGGGCGGAGCCAGCCTGGCCAAAGTAATGGCAGAACAGCGCGCCGACAATTTTTTCCAGCTCAACATCAACGAAGAGACCTCCCGCTACATCTTCCGGGTCGTCGCCATGAAAGAAATCATCCTGGATGCTGAGAATTATGGTTTCTCCATTCCCAAAGACCAGCTCTATCAGCCCCTCGGCCGCTACAAGGTCGTGGAAGTCAACGGTCCGGTAGAGAATTGGGGTGATTTTGCGAAAACTAACCAGACCGACTACCGCATGCTCAAGATCTACAACCCCTGGCTTCGGGATTTCAAGCTGACGAATAAGGAGAAGAAGACTTATGAGGTCAGAATCCCTAAATAAAAAAGGGGATTCTATTC
>JBAQQB010000240.1:0-8084 GCA_049306275.1 Saprospiraceae bacterium
GTTTACGTAAACGATAAACGCTCAACGATAAACGTTTTTTTCATTCCGCTATCGATTTCTTGTGTTCCATACAGGCTTTAACGAACGACACGAACAGGGGGTGCGGATTTTCGACCGTGCTCTTGAGCTCGGGGTGAAACTGCACGCCCAGGAACCAGGGATGGCCTTTGAGCTCGACGATCTCCACCAGTCCGGATTCGGGGTTGAGGCCGGATGCCACCAAGCCAGCCTTCTCGATTTGCTCCAGATAGGCATTATTGAATTCGAAGCGGTGGCGGTGGCGTTCTTTGATCAGGGTGCTCTTGTAGGCCTTGGCCGCGAGGGTCTGTTTTTTGATCTCGCAATCGTAGGAGCCCAGGCGCATCGTGCCGCCTTTGGTCTTGATCTTCTTCTGTTCGGGCATCATATCGATGACCGGGTGGGGCGTTTTGGGGTTGACCTCTGTGGAGGAGGCGTTTTCCAGCCCCAACGCATGGCGGGCGAATTCGACCACCGCGGTCTGCATGCCCAGGCAGATGCCGAAGAAGGGCACCTTGTTTTCCCGCACGTAGCGGATGGCCTGTATCTTGCCTTCGATGCCGCGCTCGCCGAAACCCGGCGCCACCAATATGCCGTCGAGCCCTTTGATCTTTTTCTCCACCGACTCGTAGTCTGATTCCAGCTGCTCGGAGTGGATAGGCACCACTTCGACCCGGCATTCGTTGACGGCGCCGGCGTGGACGAAACTTTCGTGGATGGACTTGTAGGCATCCTGTAACTCGTTGTACTTGCCCACCAATCCGATGCGCACGAAATGCAGCGGGTTTTTCAGCTTGCCCAGGAACTCTTTCCACACCCGCATATCCGGTTCGCGGCGGTCGGGCAGGCGGAGTTTGGAGATGACGGTAGCGTCGAGGCGCTCCTTGAGCATGAGCAAAGGCACATCGTAGATCGTCTCTGCGTCGATGGCCTCGATGACCGAGCTGACTTCCACATTGCAGAACAGCGCCAACTTGCGACGGATGTCCATGTTGATGGCGTATTCGGTTCGGCAGACCAGGATGTCGGGCTGTATACCGGTGTTGAGCAGTTCCTTGACGGAGTGCTGCGTAGGTTTGGTCTTGAGCTCTTTGGCCGCTTTGAGGTAGGGAATGAGGGTGAGATGGATGACCAGGCAATTGTCGGGCCCAAGCTCCCAGCGCATCTGGCGCAGGGCTTCGAGGTAGGGCAGCGACTCGATGTCGCCCACCGTGCCGCCCAGCTCGGTGATGACGATATCGAATTGGTTGTTCGCTCCCAGCAACTGCACTCTCCGTTTGATCTCGTCGGTAATGTGGGGAATGACCTGGACGGTATGTCCCAGGTAATCGCCGGCCCGCTCTTTCTCGATGACGGTGAGGTAGATGCGCCCCGTAGTTACGTTGTTGGATTGAGAGGTGGGCTTGTTGAGAAAGCGCTCGTAGTGGCCCAGGTCGAGGTCGGTTTCGGCGCCGTCGTCGGTGACGTAGCACTCGCCGTGCTCATAAGGGTTGAGCGTGCCGGGGTCTACGTTGATGTAGGGATCGAATTTCTGGATGGTGACGGAAAACCCTCTGGCCTGAAGCAATTTGGCCAGGGATGCGGAGATAATACCTTTACCGAGAGAGGAGGAAACGCCGCCCGTAACGAAGATATATTTACTCATAGGATGCAAAATTTTGGGAGGGGACGCCCCCTTCCATTGGCTCTGTTACGGGATGTAAAGGTACAAAAGGTTTCCGGGAAAAGGGCTGGAAATACGCCAATAAAAGTTATCCGCCCATTCCTTTACACAGGCTTAACATTCTTTACCAAAAGTTAATCAAGTCCTAACCCATAGTTTATTTCGCCGCACTTCCTTTGCAGCATCAAAGGACAATAAATCTATTGCACTTTCTAACCAAAAAAGTAAAAAACATGAAGTTTCATCTTTTCGCACTCCTGTTCGGCGCTTTCGGCCTCTTCCTCACGGCCTGCAACGACGATGACATCATCGATCCGATTGAAGACGAGTTTGTCATCACCAACAACATCACCGAGAACACGACCTGGACCAAGGACAAAGTCTACGTTCTGGGCGGCCGTATCACGGTTGTCAACGGTGTAACCCTCACTATCGAAGCTGGTACGGTGATCAAGGGCCAGGCTGGCACCGGCGCCAACGCCACCGCGCTGCTCATCGCCCGCGGCGGCAAGCTGATCGCTGAAGGCACCGCTACCGCCCCGATCATCTTCACCTCCGTAGCCGACGAGATCACTCCGGAAGACGTAGCTGCCGGCAACTTCGCCAGCCCCAACCTCGACCCGGACATCAACGGCCTCTGGGGCGGTCTGCTCGTGCTGGGCAAGGCCCGCATCTCCGCTTCCAACGAAAGCGGCGACGTGAGCGAAGTACAGATCGAAGGTATCCCGACCTCCGACCCCAACGGTCTGTACGGCGGCAACGACGATGCCGACAACTCCGGCGTACTGAAGTACATCTCCATCCGCCACGGCGGCGCCAACATCGGTGCAGGCAACGAAATCAACGGCCTGACCCTCGGCGGCGTGGGCTCCGGTACGGTGATCGAAAACATCGAGATCGTAGCCAACCAGGACGACGGCATCGAATTCTTCGGCGGCGCCGTAAACGTGACCAACCTGATCTCCTGGAACGTCGGCGACGACGCCGTCGACACCGACCAGTCCTGGGCAGGTACCCTCGACAACTTCCTCGTCATCACCCCGACCGGCCACTGCTTCGAACTCGACGGTCCGGAAGGCACGTATGCTGCCGGTCATACCATCCAGAACGGTACGATCATCGCTTCCAACGACGACCGCACCTCGGAAGACCTTATCAACGTAGACAACAACTCCATCGTTGCCCTGAAGAACCTGTATTTCACGGGCATCAAGGAAGGTCAGAAAATCAACCGCGTCACGGCTGCAGGCGTGACCTTCGAAGGCATCCAATTCGACGTAGATCCGGCTAACCTTGGCAACTATGTCAACGGCGACGTTCCCACAGGGGTAACGGCCGGCGGCTCGCCCAAAGCCAATACCTCCGGGTTTGGCTGGACCTGGGCTTCCAAGGCTGGTGTGTACTAAAAAACTCACCGCCAAGATCGCGACGGACGCTACGTGACTAATACGTGGCGTCCGTCTCGTTCGTTGCGGTGAATACCTACAGCAAGTTAATTTGGCAAACAATCAACCTTTTTTATGAAACTCGTATTTGCAGTACTCCTTTCCCTCCTCGCCTCTTTCTCCTTCGCCCAAAGCGGCATCGTTCGCGGAACGGTCATTGACGACGCCACCGGTGAGACTATCATCGGCGCCAACGTCGTCATCGCCGGCACCTCCACCGGTACCGCCACCGACCTCGACGGCCAGTTCTCCATTGAAACCGCCCCCGGCGTGTACGAACTGGCCATCACCTACATCTCCTACCAAACCCTGACCATCTCGAAGGTAGTGCTCAAACCCGACGAAGTCACGCTGCTGGGTGAGATCCGCCTGAAAGAAGACCAGGTAAACCTCGGAGAGGTGATCGTCACTGCCGAGGCCATCAAAACGACCGAGATCGCCCTGCTCACCGTGAAGAAAAAATCAGCGGTGATGATGGACGGTATCTCCTCGGCCAAAATGGAGATGATCGGCGATGCCACCGCAGTGGAGGCCGCCAAAAGGGTGACCGGCGTATCGGTAGAGGACGGCAAATACGTATACGTGCGCGGCTTGGGCGACCGCTATTCCAAAACCACCCTCAACAACATGGATATCCCAGGCCTGGACCCCGACAAGAACAGCCTGCAAATGGATATTTTCCCGACCAACCTGATCGACAACATCGTCGTCAGCAAAAACTTTACGGCCGACATGCCCGCAGATTTCACGGGCGGCCTGGTCAACGTGCAGACCAAAGACTTTCCCGAAAAGAAAATTTTCAGCATTTCGGTCGGCACCACCTACAACCCCGACATGCACTTCAACCCCGACTACCTCACCTATAACGGCGGCAGCACCGACTTCCTGGGCTTCGACGACGGAACCAGGGCCCTGCCCGAAGGCGCCAAAGCCCGAAAAATCCCCACGCCCATCAGCGGCGCTTCCAAGGAAGAGGTGACCGAATTCATCGGCCGCTTCAGCCCCGAACTCGGCGCCCGCCGCCAGACCAGTCCCATGGACTTTAGCGCGGGCATCTCCCTCGGCAACCAGATCAACCTGAAAAAGAATGCGGAGAAAAACCCCAAACTGGGCTACATCTTCTCCCTCGGCTATAAATCCGACTACAAATACTACGACGACGTCACTTTCGGCGAATACCAGCGCCTGATCGATCCCGACCAGTACGAAATGCGCTATGCCACCATTCAGACCGGCGAACTCGGCGAACGCAACGTGCTCATCGGCACGCTCGCCGGACTGGCTTACAAAACCCAGCTCACCAAAATCCGGCTCATGGCCATGCACCTCCAGAACGGCGAAAGCCGCGCCGGCAAATTCCGGATCGATAACGACGGCGAAGCGGTCGGCCAGTCGGGCTACATCGCCGAATCCGACAACCTGGAATACAACCAGCGCTCGCTCACCAACGTCTACCTCAGCGGCCTCCACGTACTCAAGCAGTCGGGCTGGGAAATCGACTGGCGCGTGTCGCCCACCCTCTCCCTCTCCAACGACCCTGATATCCGCAAGACCGCCTTCACCCTCACGCCCGTCGATACCCTCTTCGTGGCAGGTGCAGGCGGCAACCCGGCACGCATCTGGCGCTCCCTGAGCGAGATCAACGCCATGGGGCGGATCGATATCACAAAAAAATACCAATTCATGGGGCAGGACGCCAAGCTCAAATTTGGCGCCAGCCACTCCTTCAAATACCGCGACTACGAGATCCTCTTCTTCGACATCCAGTTCTTCGGCGGCCAGTCCTGGGACAATCCCGACCCCACCACCGTGCTGAACCCTGAAAACATCTACCCCAACAAACCCAACAGCATCTACTACCAGTCGGGCAACAACTTCCCCAACCCCAACGCCTACGAGTCGAACGTCAACAACACCGGCCTGTACGTGTCGAACGAGTTCCGCTTGCTCCCCCAGCTCAACACCATACTGGGCTTGCGCGCTGAAAACTACGTGCAAAGGCATACCGGCCGCGACCAGCGCTACGCCAGCGGCGACACTCAGAACGGCCGCAACCTCGACAACGAAGTGGTGCTCAACTCGCTCGACCTCTTCCCCACCGCCAACCTCATCTACTCCCTGACAGAAGACCAAAACCTGCGCCTCGGGTATTCCAGGACCATCGCCCGGCCTTCATTTAAGGAACTGTCGTTCGCCCAAATCCTAGACCCCATCACCAACCGTATTTTCAACGGTAGCTTGTTCACCTACAACGACTGGGAAGGGCAGCTGACCGAGACCCGCATCGACAACATCGATTTCCGCTGGGAAATGTATATGCCGGGCGGGCAGATCATCTCGGTGAGCGCTTTCTACAAGGGTTTCGACAACCCGATCGAATTGGTGCGCATCCCCGAGCAGCAGACCAGCACCGAATTCCAGCCCCGCAACGTAGGAGACGGCCGCGTCTACGGCGCTGAGTTCGAGTTCAGGAAAGACCTGGGCTTCATCTCTTCCGCCCTGACCAACTTCAACATCAACGGCAACCTTACCATCGTAGAGTCGTTCATCGACATGACGGATACGGAGTTCAACAGCCGTAAAACCTATGAAAAAACGGGAGAAACCATCACCAACCAGCGCCAGATGGCAGGCCAGGCGCCTTATGTCATCAACGCAGGTCTGAGCTACGCCAACGCCAGCATCGGCCTCGACGCCGGTTTCTTCTACAACGTCAAAGGCCAGACCCTGTCGATCGTGGGCGCGGGCCTCTTCCCCGACATTTACTTCCAGCCCTTCCACAGCCTGAATTTCAGCCTGAACAAAAAGATCGGCAAGGAGCAAAACACGACCATCGACTTCCGCGTCGCCAACATCCTGAACGACAGGCTGGAGAGCACCTATGAGTCCTTCCAGGCGGAAGGCCAGGTGTTCAACAGCATCAACCCGGGCAGGGCGTTTAGCCTCGGGCTGAGCCACCGGTTTTAATAGTGGTATTGCGGCTGCGCCGCAATGAATAATTAAAATGAATCGAAGCTTTTCGAGCGCTTCAGGCGCTCAAAAAGCTTCGATTCATTATAAAACATCCTATTTTCTCCAGAAATAAATCCGCTGCTGCCCATAATGGATGGACCACTTGCCATCCTGCAGGAAGGGGAAGCCCAGCAGGCCGTCAATGGGCCGGTCGAGGTCGCTTTGCAGGTGGGAAAGATCCATGACCAGATATTCCTGCGCCTCTTCCCCTTCATACCCATCGATATCAACAGGCGCCTTAACTACGGAAGACATTTTCACCTGGCTGTCCGTGCCCCGTACCCTGTTTTTGCCGGAAGCTGAAGCCTCGAACGACTTGCCAAGCGCCATGCGCAGCACATTGGCGCCCGCGCCGGTATCGACGCCCAGCAAAATATCTTTCTTGCCCAGCCTGCCGCTGACCACAGGGATGTGGTTGATCAGGAAAAAGTCGAGATAGCCTTGCCGCTCATCCTGGTAAGGATCAGATTTGCGCAGCGGCAGCAGTGTGATGGTCCGGTTGGGATAGTCGAGCACCAGCTCCATCTCGCGAAGCACCTCGTAGCCGATCAGTCCGTCGATTTTGCAGCCAAGGCTTTTTTCCAGATAGGCCAGGTCTACTTTATAGGCATTGAGATGGGCAAAACGCGCGTTGCCGAGCGCGAAATAATCTACCATGGTTTCTTCAACTCCCACGCAGCCGGTGACGCCCTTGCCCGACCAATCACCTCCCTCCTGCGGCGCCTGGTTGAGCACGAGACCCGGCGCTCCGGTATCGATCACGTAGCGTCCCAGCTTCCCGTCCACTACCGCGTTGACGAATATCAGTCCGCCGTGCAGGTCGAAAGAGGCCGAGCTCTCCTCCAATTCCGCAAACCGGGAAGCGGCCGCTACCGGACCAAAGTCCAGCATGGCGACCGGCGCCTGGGCCTGTAAACCCAGAACCGCCAGCAATCCTCCCAATATGCAAAACCAGCTCTTCATTTTCTGTTCACCTTTAATTTACCCAAAGTTAACACTAACTTAACATTGAATCAAGTTTTTTTCACCCTTCCCCCTTCACCCTTCACTAAATTAATTTACCTTTGCGCCCGGTGAGGGTCATACGACCAGCTCCTTCCCAATCCCCCCAGGCCGGAAACGGAGCAAGGGTAAGAAGTTGAGCGGTGCGATATGATTCCTCACCTTCTTTTTTTCCGCCTTCGGCGGAAGAAGATTTTATAATCAGGGGGCGCCAGCTGGCGCCCCCTGATTTTTTATTCCTATTTTTACGCATCAAAAAACAACATTGCTATGAAATTTTTCATCGATACCGCCAGCCTCGCACAAATCCAGGAAGCCAAAGACCTGGGCATCCTCGACGGGGTGACCACTAATCCTTCCCTCATGGCCAAAGAGGGCATCACTGGGAAAGACAACATCCTGGAGCACTACCGCATCATCGCCGACATGGTGATGGGCGATGTGAGCGCGGAGGTGATCGCCACCGATTTTCAGGGCATGATCGAAGAAGGCAAGGTGCTGGCAAGCCTGGCCCCCAACATCGTGGTCAAGGTGCCGATGATCAAAGAGGGCATAAAGGCTATCTCCTGGTTCAGCGAGCACGGCATCCGCACCAATTGCACGCTGGTGTTCTCTTCTGCGCAGGCCATCCTGGCTGCCAAAGCGGGCGCCACCTACCTCAGCCCCTTCGTCGGCCGCATCGACGACATCAACTGGAACGGTATGGACCTGATCCGGGAGATCTCCGAGATCTACGCTATCCAGGGCTTTGAAACCGAAATCCTGGCCGCCTCCATCCGCAGCGCCCGCCATATCGTCGACGCAGCGCTGGCAGGGGCCGACGTGGTCACCGCTCCCCTCTCCTCCATCCTCGGCATGCTCAACCACCCGCTGACGGATATCGGGTTGGAGAAGTTTTTGGCGGATCATAATAAGGGGAATAAATAGTGGAGAGTTGTGTGTTG